>JBCDLI010000001.1:0-171011 GCA_038745535.1 Pseudomonadota bacterium
ATTGGATTTGCGATCAGTATGCCGCCATGGTGCAGTGCTTTGAGGTCACGTCTCATCGCGATCAAATCCGCCATCTGTTCAGGCGTGTCCAAGCGCAGAGGTGCTACTATTCCAACCTTCTGAGACCAGAATGCTGGCAGTTCGTCTTGGCCAAAGGCGACGATCGGGACGCCCTTGGTCTCTAAGAACTCAATCGTTTTCGGGATATCTAAAATTGCCTTTGGGCCTGCGCTAACAACTGTCACCGGCGTTTGCCCCAGTTCTTCAAGGTCAGCTGAAATGTCGAATGTTGTCTCGGCTCCGCGGTGCACGCCTCCGATTCCGCCCGTTGCAAACAGTTCAATGCCTGCGAGGTGTGCCGCCATCATCGTTGCAGCGACTGTCGTTCCGCCCGTCCTTCCGGTCGCCATTGCATAGGCGAGGTCGGCGCGGGAGAGTTTCATTACCCCGTTTGTTTGTGCCAGCTTTTCAAGCTGTTCTTCGATCAAACCGATTTGTAATGCGCCATCAATGACTGCAATTGTTGCCGGAATTGCCCCTTCACTTCGTACGACTTGCTCGACGTCTTTGGCCATCGTCAGGTTATCGGGGTAGGGCATTCCATGGGTAATGATTGTTGATTCAAGCGCGACAACTGCTGCGCCTGCTTCTAGTGCATCGGCAACTTCACTGGTGGTTTTGATGTTCATATTCGATGCCATTATTTAGTTCTGTGACCTATTGATTCACGTGTCGGGTTTTTGCGAGGTGAAATTCGAAATGATTGAGATCGCTTTGTGCACTTATGGCACCGCGTTTTTCCAAAGCACAGAGAGCTGCAGCGATACCTTCCATCACTGCTCTTTGGATGCTGCAGTCCTCGCGCGAAACTGCCGCGATGGTGCCTCCCGCTAACGCATCTCCCGCGCCGGTGACATCTAAAATGTTCTCGGCCTTCGGAATTTGAATTTCAATTGCATCCGCTCGCTGATCGATCACCCGGACGGCCTTTGCTCCATTTGTTATAACGAGAGCCGCGCGAGGAAAGATCGCTTGCAATTCCGCATTTGCTGCTGTGCTCAGCGCGGTTGCTTCTCTCTCATTCATGAACACCAAATCGGCCTTGTGCGCAGCGGACAGTATCCGCGGTATTTTCGACTGCGACGTGCCTAAAAGGACGAGCTTGCCACCGACTCCATTCGCTAATGCGGCAATAGTTTCTGTCGGCATATTAGCGTCAAGGATCACGGTTTGAGCGTTCTTGATCGCCGTGAGTACAGGTTTTCGTTGCACATGACGAGGCAGCGCAGTTTGATAGATGTCCATATCAGCAACGGCGGCGATAACATCGCCGTTTGGCTCGTGGATCGCGGTGTAGGTCGCCGATTGGCGATTTAAAAATACACCAGAGAGATCTGTTATGCCGCTTAGTTCGATTTCGTGCTCGATAGCTGTCGAGGTCGGGTCACCGCCGCGTGCGCTGATAATCGCGGTCTTTGCCTCACACCGAAGATGAGCAACGCGCAGACAATTGAACATCACGCCGCCAACCGTGTCGACCGTGTTGCCGGGGGCGGAGGTGCCGGGCCTGAACGTGTCTTTGAGCGTCGAAATCCTGTCCGTATGCGCTCCGCCTATGCCCACAATTGAGAATCGCTCGCTCACCGGATTTTCCCAAGATTTTGCCTCGCGATTGTTGGCCATATGGGTTGGTTCCCGCTGAGTGCTTTGGAACTTTTATAGAACAAAATCATTTTAATGAACAATTTCAATCACTAATCGGCGTTGAAATATGAGAACAAAAGTGGTACATCTTTTTCGTGAATAGCTACGTCGATCGTAGCGATAGTGTCGTTTAGGGGATAGAAATGCCACAGAATAATTTACGCCTCGTGGAAGGAAAGTCAGTGGACAAATCAAAGGCGCTCGATGCGGCGTTGTCCCAGATTGAGCGCGCTTTCGGCAAGGGCTCGATCATGCGTCTTGGCGCAAACGAGCAGGTCGTCGAAATTGAAACAGTGCCAACGGGCTCACTCGGTCTAGATATCGGTCTAGGCGTGGGTGGCCTGCCAAAAGGCCGTATTATAGAGATTTTCGGGCCCGAGAGTTCGGGTAAGACGACGCTTGCACTGCATACAGTTGCCGAAGCGCAGAAGAACGGCGGTATTTGTGCATTTGTTGACGCTGAACATGCGCTTGACCCAGTTTACGCACGGAAGCTTGGCGTCTCATTAGAGGATCTGCTGATTTCACAGCCAGATACCGGTGAGCAGGCCTTGGAGATTGCAGACACGCTTGTCCGCTCGGGTGCATGCGACGTCCTCGTGATTGATTCTGTTGCTGCTTTGACACCGCGTGCTGAAATCGAGGGGGAGATGGGCGACTCACTGCCAGGCTTGCAGGCGCGTTTAATGAGCCAGGCACTTCGTAAGCTGACAGCGTCAATTTCGCGCTCGAATACGATGGTCATTTTCATCAACCAAATCCGTATGAAAATTGGCGTAATGTTCGGTTCGCCGGAGACGACCACGGGTGGCAATGCGCTCAAGTTTTATGCGTCTGTTCGTTTGGACATCCGTCGTATCGGTGCGGTGAAGGATCGCGATGAGGTCGTGGGCAATCAGACCCGAGTGAAAGTCGTGAAGAACAAGCTCGCGCCGCCTTTCAAAGAGGTGCTTTTCGATATCATCTACGGTGAAGGCATATCGAAAATGGGCGAACTCATCGATCTCGGCGTGAAGTCTGGCATTGTGGAAAAGTCCGGTTCATGGTTTTCGCATGATAGTGAGCGTCTGGGCCAGGGTCGTGAGAATGCAAAACAGTTCCTTCGTGATCATCCAGAGACTGCATTCCGCATTGAAAGCGCCATTCGTCAAAATGCGGGCTTGATTGCCGAACAAATGCTCGATGATCCCGAGATGCCTGCGTCCGATGATGCGGGGGACACAAAAGCGAGCTAATTCACAAAGTGAATGAGTTTTGGAGCCCGGCAGATGCGCCGGGCTTTTTTGTTGGTCTGCGATTGCGCTGGACAGCCCATACCCCGTTGACTAATCACGCGGTCGGGCCTTCAAGCCCGTTTTCCAATCAAATGTAGTCAGGCATTGAATATGGCGAGCGTTAACGACATCAGGTCCACGTTCCTGGATTTTTTCAAGACAAATGGTCACCAGGCCGTGTCGTCGAGCGCATTGGTCCCGAACAACGACCCAACGCTTATGTTCACGAATGCCGGTATGGTCCAGTTCAAGAACGTATTCACGGGTCTCGAAAAGCGCGATTATTCGCGTGCTACGACATCGCAAAAATGTGTCCGTGCAGGCGGAAAGCACAACGATCTTGACAATGTTGGTTACACAGCGCGGCATCACACTTTCTTTGAGATGCTCGGCAATTTTTCGTTTGGCGACTACTTCAAAGAAGACGCGATTGAGTTTGCTTGGAAGCTGATCACGAAGGAGTATGGTATCGACGCCAACCGCCTTCTCGTCACGGTCTACCATACCGACGACGATGCTTTTAACATTTGGAAGAAGGTGGCAGGACTACACGACGAGCGGATCATTCGTATCCCCACATCAGACAATTTCTGGGCGATGGGTGATACGGGTCCTTGCGGCCCGTGTTCGGAAATTTTTTATGACCATGGAGATCACATCCCCGGTGGGCCTCCCGGTTCGCCGGACGAAGATGGTGATCGCTTCATCGAGATTTGGAACCTCGTATTCATGCAATATGAGCAGGTGTCCAAAGAAGAGCGTATCGATTTGCCGCGCCCGTCCATCGATACGGGTATGGGTCTCGAGCGCATTGCTGCTGTCCTTCAAGGTCAGCACGATAATTATGACATCGATCTGTTTAAAGCACTGATCGCTAAGTCTGAGGAATTGACTGATACCCAAGCTGTCGGCGAACGGGAGGCCAGCCATCGTGTTATCGCGGACCACTTGCGGTCCTGCAGTTTCTTGATTGCCGATGGTGTTTTGCCGTCCAATGAGGGCAGGGGTTACGTGCTTCGTCGCATCATGCGTCGCGCTATGCGTCATGCCCATTTGTTGGGTTCGGGCGAACCGTTGATGCATCGTTTGTTCCCAACGCTCCAAACGCAAATGGGGCAAGCCTTTCCCGAGCTTGGTCGTGCTCGCGAACTCATCACAGAGACGCTTTTGCTGGAGGAAACACGGTTTCGTCGAACGCTGGAACGCGGTCTCGGTCTCCTGTCAGATGCATCCGCTGGTTTGGAGGATGGTGATGAACTTGACGGTGAAACTGCTTTCAAACTCTACGACACATACGGTTTTCCGTTTGACCTCACCGAGGACGCGTTGCGTCGACGGGGCATCGGGGTGGATAAGATTGGCTTCGATCAGGCCATGGAGAAACAGCGCGAGGCGGCGCGAGCCAATTGGTCGGGGTCTGGCGATGCGGCAGAGAGCAAGGTTTGGTTTGAACTGCGCGAAGAGTTCGGTGCTACCGAATTTCTCGGCTACGACAACGAGCGTGCCGAAGGCATTATCTCTGCGCTGCTAATTGACGGAACTGCGGTTGATGAGGCCCATGAAGGGACCTCAATCTCAATCGTCTGTAACCAAACACCTTTCTACGCAGAAAGTGGTGGTCAAAAAGGCGACACCGGCACGATCTCAAGTGACGCTTTCAGTGTCGAAATCACGGACACGCGTAGATTCGCCGACGGACTTTTCGTTCATCACGGGCGGGTTTCTGCTGGCACACTGCGAACAGGTGATCCTGTGATCATGCAGGTCGACCGTGCAAGACGAGCAAAACTGAGAGCGAACCATTCCGCAACGCACCTGCTGCACGAAGCGCTTCGGGAAGTTCTCGGTTCTCACGTGGCACAAAAGGGGTCGCTTGTTGCGCCGGACCGTTTGCGTTTCGATTTTTCGCACCAGAAGCCGATCACCGCAGATGAGCTTGTTAAGGTCTCGGAAATTGCAAACGAAATTGTGCTCCAAAACAGTCCGGTGACGACGCGTATCATGGCCGTGGACGACGCCATCGAAGCGGGCGCAATGGCCCTGTTTGGCGAAAAATATGGCGATGAGGTTCGTGTCGTATCAATGGGCGAGGCGACCCGCGGCGAGAAGGCTGGAAAAACATATTCACTAGAACTCTGCGGCGGCACCCATGTCTCCGCCACGGGCCAGATAGGTCTTGCACAGATCGTAGCTGAAAGCGCGGTGTCGGCAGGTGTTCGCCGGATTGAAGCGCTCACGGGGGATGCGGCGCGCGCGTATTTGGCAAAGCAGGACGACCGGGTGCGCGAGATTGCTGGTTTCCTGCGTACATCCCCCGATGAGGTGACTGACCGGGTGCGTTCGCTTTTCGACGAACGTCGCCAACTGGAAAAAGAACTCACCGAGGCCAAGAAAGCGCTGGCGATGGCTGGTCCGGCTTCCAACGGTGATGCTGATGCAACAGAAAACATCGGTGGAATTACCTTTATGGGGCGTACGCTTTCAGGCGTTTCGCCCCGCGATTTGAAGCCGATGGCTGACGAGGCCAAGGCTTCGATAAGTAATGGGGTTATTGTTCTCGCCGCGGCAAGCGACGATGGAAAAGCGAGTATTGTTGTATCGGTATCCGACGAGCTGAAAGACCGATTGAGCGCTGTCGACTTGGTGCGCGCGGCATCTGCTGCGGTTGGCGGCAAAGGCGGCGGTGGCCGTCCAGATATGGCCCAAGCCGGCGGACCAGATGGTGCCGCAGTCGGCGCGGCCATTGAAGCGGTTCGAAAGGCGGTCGCTGCTGCAGTTTAAGTAAGGCGAAGCTAGGTGATCTTTTGACTACGTCTTGTTTTCATTTTTTGTAGCGCACGACGCACGTGTTTTCCGATGATGATCGTCGCGATCAGCGCGCCTAGGAACCAAATTGTGTTGGCTATCGCATCATTTGTTTCGGCTATCGAATGGCGAAACACAAAGCCGATGGAAACAAAGATTGTGATCCAAACAGCTTCGCCGATCACCGCCATAATTGTGAATTTTGACCATTCGAGCCGGGTCGCGCCAACGACGTAGTTCAAATAGGGCCCAACCGGTGGAACCAGCCATCGGCTGAAGAAAACGCTGATTGCGCCTCGGTGCGCGGAAAATTGTTCAGCTCGCTCGATGACGTGATCATAACGCGTGGTGCGAAGCCGCTCTATTATCGCGGGGCCGCCTTTGCGGCCGATCCAATAGCTTGCCTGATCGCCAATGGTGGCTCCGACCAGCCCGGCGATAAAGACAATGGGTGCTGAGTAAACGCTCTCTTTCAGCATTGCGCCGACGGTCAGCAGCAAAATTGATGTTGGTACCGGTACGCCCATTTGCCCGAAAATCAAGGCGGTGACCAGCAGTGGAAGGCCGTAGATTGAGAACCACGTGAGCAGGATTTCAGCCATGCTCAGCGCGTTTCCTCTCTTTGCGTCTCCAGGATTTTATTCAGTGCATCGATCGCCTCAGATCGGCTTTTCGCATTTCGCCGTGCGATCATCCCAATGGGTGTCCGCCGAAGTTTTGCACTGTCGTCGATTTCCAGCGCACCCAAAACGTCTTCAATTGGAATATTATAATTGGATGCCAGAAACGACGGGGTCATCCACGGTTGTACGCGGAATTGCTGTTCGCGTTGGTGCAGATCATGGAGGTCGCGAAGCGCGTTCAAACCGAAGAACAATGCGAGAGTTGCGGCTGTCGCAAAGCCAATAAGTAAAACGGGCTTTCGACGCCAAAGCCTCGAAAGCCCGTTGTTGTGATTGTCTGTCGGAGCAGACATCGTACCTGCTTAGTGTTTGGCCATTGCCGTTTGCAGGTTTTCGTCAATTTTGTCGAGGAAGCCTGTCGTTGAGAGCCAAGGTTGATCGGGACCGATCAGCAGCGCCAAATCCTTGGTCATGAAACCGCTTTCGACGGTGTTGATACAGACCTGCTCCAGCTGATCTGCAAACGTTTTGAGATCATCGTTGTCATCGAGTTTCGCGCGGTGAGCCAAGCCTCGTGTCCAAGCGAAGATCGACGCGATGGAATTGGTTGATGTTTCTTCGCCTTTTTGGTGTTGGCGATAGTGGCGTGTCACGGTTCCGTGGGCAGCTTCTGCTTCAACAGTTTGACCATCGGGTGTCATCAAAACGGATGTCATCAGACCAAGTGAGCCAAAGCCCTGGGCAACGGTGTCTGACTGCACATCGCCATCGTAGTTTTTACAGGCCCACACATATCCGCCAGACCATTTAAGGTTCGAAGCAACCATGTCGTCGATCAAGCGGTGCTCATACCAGATCTTTGCTTCTTCAAATTTGTCCTTGAATTCAGCGTCGTAGATCTCTTGGAAGATCTGCATAAACCGGCCGTCGTAGACTTTTAGGATCGTATTCTTCGTCGAGAGGTAAACTGGAACTTTGCGCTGAAGGCCGTAGTTCAGAGACGCACGCGCGAAGTCGACGATTGATTGGTCGAGGTTGTACATGCCCATGGCAATACCGGCATCGGGCGCATCATAAATCTCGTGTTCGATCTCGTTGCCGTCATCGCCAACAAACTTCATGTAAAGTTTGCCCTTGCTCGGAAATTTGAAATCTGTCGCACGGTACTGGTCGCCGAAGGCATGACGACCGACGATTACCGGCTTGGTCCAGCCTGGCACAAGACGCGGAACGTTTTGACAGATGATTGGCTCGCGGAAAATAACGCCGCCGAGAATATTGCGGATTGTGCCGTTCGGTGAGCGCCACATTTTCTTGAGGCCAAACTCTTCCACGCGGCCTTCGTCCGGCGTGATTGTGGCGCATTTGACGCCGACGCCATACTCTTTAATCGCGTTGGCGGCATCGACGGTTATTTGGTCGTCGGTGGCGTCGCGGGCCTCCACTCCGAGGTCATAATATTTCAGGTCAACATCAATATACGGGTGGATGAGTTTTTCTTTGATAAATTGCCAGATAATGCGGGTCATCTCATCGCCGTCGAGTTCGACGACGGGGTTTTCCACCTTGATTTTGGCCATAGGTCCCTCGATCAATTTTCGTTTTGAAAAGCCACTGGCTCCCGACCGTGGCTGCTCGTTAGGGCGGCTATAGCAAAGGGGTAAGCACCCGCAAACACTGCTAAAGTCATGGTTTGCGCCCGTTTTGTGCCAAAAATGACGGTGGTGGATTTCCCAAATTTGAATGCTAGACCGCGACTCAATCAAAACAGGCATCGCGTCATACAAATGGCTGGCACAGATCACACTAAACCCCTCATTTCGGCCGGCCCTGCTGTCGTTTTGGTGCACCCGCAATTGGGTGAGAACATCGGCATGGTCGCGAGAGCGATGGCCAATTTCGGGCTCGATGATTTGCGTTTGGTTTCTCCACGCGATGGGTGGCCCAGCGACAAAGCGATGTCCGCATCAGCGGGCGCCGTGCATGTGGTCGAGAGCGCGAAGGTTTTTGAAAGCCTAGCTGAAGCAATTGGCGATCTCACATACACCGTCGCGACAACGGCCCGGATGCGTGACGGCTTCAAACGGGTGTTGGGACCAGAGGAATCTGTGTCAAACATTCGCGCTCTCCAGACTGAAAATCAGAATTGTGGTATGATTTTCGGGCGGGAGAAAAGCGGACTGACCAATGAGGAAGTATCGCTTGCCGACGAAATAGTAACGTTCCCGGTCAATCCGGCTTATGCTTCGCTCAATCTCGCACAGGCGGTGTTGTTGATGTCGTATGAGTACTTCAAGGCGGGAACGGGCGACACGGGCGGGCTTCCGTTTTCTGGACCGCAATTTGATATTGCGCCGAAGGGGGAGCTCACCGGCTTATTTGGTCAGCTGGAAGAAGCGTTGGAGGCACGGGGCTATTTTCGGCCAATAGAACGGATGGCAGCTCAAAAAGAGAGTATTCGTTCGGTTCTATCGCGCCCCGGTTTTTCGATTGCCGAAATCCGCGTGCTTCGCGGCATTGTTTCGTCACTGGATAGGTTTACGCGGGATCGACCGCGGGGTGAGGGTGCGCCGAAGCATGAGCCACGCCGTGCAGGAAAGCCGGACAATGACTGAGCTTGAACCGAACCGTTCGATTTTAGTTTTTGACAGCGGGGTGGGCGGCCTTTCTGTTCTGAAAGAAGCTCGGATCATCATGCCGGACTTCCGCTATATTTATGTCGCTGACGATGCTGCCTTTCCCTACGGAGCGTGGGAAGAGGGCTTGTTGGTACAGCGTCTGATTGCACTCTTCGACAATCTGATCGATGAATATGCGCCAGGTCTCATCGTCATTGGCTGCAACACAGCATCGACCATAGGCATCCAACCATTGCGGGATGCTTTTCCCGACCAGACATTTGTTGGCACAGTACCAGCAATTAAGCCAGCAGCAGAGCGCACGCGATCGGGGCTCGTATCCGTTCTGGCGACGCCGGGTACAGTGAAGCGGCAATATACGCGTGATTTGATCTCGCGTTTTGCAACAAAGTGCCACGTGCGGTTGGTCGGCACCGAAAGTCTTGCGCAGTTGGCGGAAGACTACATGCAGAGTGGTTTCGTGAGCGAGGAAGCCGTTTTTGACGAGGTGAAGCCCTGCTTTTTGGAGCAGGATGATCAGCGAACGGACATCGTCGTGCTGGCCTGTACCCATTATCCGTTTCTGGTCAATCGCATGCGCAAAGTTGCCCCTTGGCCGGTGGACTGGCTTGACACATCCGAGGCAATCGCGAGGCGAAGTCTCACTTTGGTGGATAGGATGGAGTTTGTGCGAGCTGACGCTGCTCCTGACGTAGCAATTTTTACATCCCGCAATCCCGGGGAGAAGATGTTACGTTTGGTGCAGGGTTTTGGTCTTTCACCCGCCTAGGCTGCAAGACTGCTTGACACACTTAGGGCCACACCGTAGCAGGCACCGTGGTCGCCTCGGCGGCCCTTTTTACGTGTCCCGTGGTTTGGTTTCGCAGAGCGTGCGTGAACAGGCCTGTCAGCGTTCAATAGAGCGCAAAGGAGGGCGCGTTTCCTTCGAGCGACACATGAAGTGTTGCGGATAACGTGTTGAAAGGAAATGCGATGAGCAAGCGCACATCTGCAAAATATAAGCTTGATCGCCGTATGGGCGAAAACGTTTGGGGGCGTCCAAAGTCTCCGGTAAAACGTCGTGAGTATGGCCCGGGCCAGCATGGCCAGCGTCGTAAAGGTAAGCTTTCGGACTTTGGTATTCAGCTTCGCGCAAAACAAAAATTGAAAGGCTACTACGGCGACATCTCTGAGAAGCAATTTCGTCGTACCTATGATGAAGCATCACGCCGCAAGGGTGATACGCCTGATCTCTTGATCGGTCTGCTCGAGAGCCGTTTGGATGCAGTTGTTTATCGCTCCAAGTTTGTGCCCACGATCTTCTCTGCGCGCCAGTTTGTGAACCACGGCCATGTGACCGTGAATGGTGTTCGTACAAACGTTCCATCGTACCGCTGTAAGCCCGGCGACGTGATCGAGATCCGGGAGCGTTCCAAGCAGCTGGCAATCGTTCTTGAAGCAACGCAGTCCGCTGAGCGCGATGTTCCTGACTATCTGGATGTTGACCATTCAAAAATGACGGTCAGCTACGCGCGTATTCCATCGCTGTCTGACGTGCCGTACCCGGTTCAAATGGAACCTAATCTGGTCGTCGAATTCTATTCGCGCTGATCAGCTATCATCATTGTCTTCAAAGCGGGCTCCGGCCCGCTTTTTTATTGCGCGGTTGAGAAGAGCTTACCGCGCTCGGTCCAGAAAACCAGTAAAAGCGCGACCGAGCCATAGATCGCGTAGGACGCTGCGAGCGGCAAAATTGTGCCATTAAACAATTGCCCTGACAGTGTTCCAAGCATGGCACCGCCGGTAAATGAAATTGTCCCTAGAACCGACGAAGCCGCACCGGCGATATGGCCAAGCGGTTCCATGGCGAGCGCGTTGAAATTACCGGCGACCAAGCCAAACGATCCCATAATGATCGCGAGAAACACCATCGTCAGCCAAAATGGGGGCGTCGTCAGGAGCGCGATCAGCGTGAGGACTATACCGAAAACGGCAAACGAGATGAGTGCAATGTGCGAAATGCGGCGCATCCCGTATTTTCGAACCAGACCTGCGTTAGTGAGGCTCGCAATGCCGATCGCTGTCGCCGTGATTGCAAAAATCCCTGCAAACCAATCGGCCAAATCATAGGTCACGGCCACGATTTGCTGGATCGATATGATAAACGCAAACAGCCCGCCGAAGAAAAGCGTGACCGCGAGCGTGTAACCGAGTGCGATGCGGTTTGTCAGAATTTCCCGTGTTGCTTCCCATAGAGGCTTCATGCGGAGCGGACGGCGCTCCGTGAGTGGAAGCGTTTCACCGAGCCTGAACCAGTACCAAATCGAAAGTGCGGCCCCGGTCGCTCCAAGCACCACAAAAATCAGATGCCAGCTTGAAATGAACATCATCAGTTCGCCAATAGCGGGCGCGATGATGGGAATTAAGATGAAGACGGTGAACACGAAAGACATGACCCGCGCCATTTCGCGGCCAGCAAAACAATCGCGAACAATCGCATTTGTGGCAACACGGACCGCGCCCGCGCCAAATCCTTGAAATATGCGCGCGGTAATCAGCAGCTCAAAGCTGTTTGCGTTTGCTGCAACAAACGAAGCAATTGTGAACAGAATACCGCCCAAAATCACCACAACGCGCCGCCCATAGGCGTCCGATACTGGACCAAAGACCAGTTGCGACGGTCCAAACGCGAGCACGAATGCGATGATTACCCATTGCTGGTCATTCAGGCTAGCGAGCGCATACTCACTTCCAATGACCGGCAATGCGGGAAGCATGGCGTCGATGGAAAACGCAACCAGCGACGTGAGCAATGCCACCAACACGATGAACTCGCGCAGGCGAATTCCGGAGGGAAGCCCATTTGCGTTGTCTAAGTCTTCCGGGCTTACCGCGGCCATTTTGTCTTTTCCTACGCTGGTTCAGGCTCGCGCACGCTGTCGACTGCGCGAAGACCAAATTCAATGAATGGCATGGAACGAACTCCAAGCTCAAACAGACGATCTGCAATCTCCGGTGTCTTGATTACTGCGTTGTCGATTTCTTCAGTGAACGCGAACTGCCTTAGTCTCAGCCAGTGCGCAATGTCTTCCTCATCGGTCTCAAAGCCGCGTGGCAAGCGCTTTAGAGAGCCCGACGCGTCCAATTCGATCCCGTGCTTCGACATCTCCGCTGTGAGTTTGCGCATCGTGTCGGGTTCACGCATGATCAATTCACGGAACGCCCGAAGCTCTGCGCTTTCTAATCCATAAAAGCCGGACGCAATGAATGAGCGATCATTGGCGAAGTGCATGTAAACGAACCCCTGATCCTTTTTGGTACCGGATCGCGTGAGAAGCGCGCTCATGTGAGTGTTGTAGGGGTCTTTGTTTTTAGAGAAACGCACATCGCGATTCACGCGATAGAGAGATGTTTTGCGCGTACCGCGTAGTGGGATTTTCGCGGCCTCAAAGCGGGCCGAAAGCGTTTCGACAAGATCGCCAAGCGGTGTCTTGCAGTTTTGTTCGTAGAGTTTTTTGTTTTCGTGAAACCACTCGCGGTTTTGATGAAAGCCAAGAGCCTGCAAAAAAGGCAGGGCTTTGTCGGGAAAACCGTGAAATTCGACCGCGTGGGTCATTGCGCGGCTTCGGCGTGATCGGTGTAGCTGTCTAAATCGCCGTCGATCACATAGCGAAGAATATCGACCACCTGCTGCGGTGTTTTCGTGACCGCGAGCGCAGCCGCATCAACCTCTTTCAGCGCGTGGGCGTGCTCATCTTGGTGCATGATGATGAGCGGCTTGCCAAGCGCGGCCGCATAGCCCGCATCGAATGCGGCGTTCCACTGCTTGTACTTTTCGCCAAAGCGAACGACCACGATGTCTGCCTTTTCGAGCAATGTTCGCGTGCGAATGGCATTCATTTGCGCGCCCTTGTGATCGTGCCAAAACTTATTGGGTTCGCCGCCTAGTATTGCGACACCGCAATCATCGGATGCCTCGTGGTGCGTTACGGGAGAACTGAATTTTATATCCAACCCAGACGCGTTTGCACCGCGCTCAATCTCGTCGCGCCAATCGGTATGAATTTCACCGGATAAATATACGTTCCAAGTCATGAAGCCGCCTCTGCTCTCCGTTGTCGCGCCTGTACATAGCGTTTGGATATGAGGTCGGCCACGTACGGTGTGTCATTCTTGGAAAAAAGAGGTCGCCGAGAACGATCTTCTTCTAAGCTGGCACTTTTGCCATCAGGCAGGTGCGCTGGCGCGCTCCACGGCAATTCCGTTTGACGTGAAATGCTCTTGCAATTCACCAGCTTGGAACATCTCGCGAATGATATCGCAGCCGCCAACGAATTCACCTTTGACGTAGAGCTGCGGGATGGTTGGCCAGTTGGAATAGTCCTTGATGCCTTGGCGAAGTTCGTCGCTCTCCAAAACATTGTGGCCAACAAAGTCTACGCCGACATAGTTCAAAATCTGGATGACCTGACCGGAAAAACCGCACTGCGGGAAATCCGGCGTGACTTTCATGAAAAGCACCACGTCATTGTTCTTCACTTCATTGTCGATGAATTCCTGGGCGCTCATTTTATCAACTCTCTGGTTTCGTCGATCTTGCGAGTAAGATCTAAAATCTCGTTCATTCTATTCAGCATCTGGTTTTCCATCAAAATCAGATCGCTTTTTGCTTCGCCAACATCACGTTTGATCTCAATGAGGTTCCGCTCAATGCGAGACAGCCTCTCATCATGGCGACCGAGCACTTCCATCATCATGGTTTGTTGTTTTTCGAAACGACGGAGGAGCGCAAGCGTGTGGCTCGCTACCTGTTCCGGGGTTTGAGCATTTTCGCTGTCATCGTTCATGCAAAATGAATATCACTCCGGCGCGCTGGTCTGCAAGGCGAGGGCGTGGAGAACACCGCCCATGTTTCCCTGCAGCGCGTTGTAGACCATTTGGTGCTGCTGAACGCGGGACTTGCCTTTAAACTCTGCTGAGACGATTTCTGCGGCATAGTGATCGCCGTCACCGGCAAGATCACGAATTGTCACCTGCGCGTCGGGCAGGGCGTCTTTGATCATCTTTTCAATGTCAGCGGCGTTCATTGGCATGGGACTGTTCCTATTCCGCGGCCAGCTGCTGTCCGCTCATAAATCGCGGGAACCAGCTTTCATGCGCTTCCCTCAGATCGTCATTAGATATGGAAAACTTGATTGGTGCAATCAAGGTGAGTGCGTTTCCGCCTGTGGACCCAAGTTGACGGAATGGCACTCCAGCACCTTCCGCCGACGCCGCAAAGAACCCAGCCATTCCTTGCGGAACCGTCGCGATGTAACGGGCTTGATCCTCCCCAAAAAGAAGCGCGTCGCTGCGGCTGGTATCGCCGAAATCAAGCTCCATACCGATGCCGGAAGCGATGCACATCTCCGCTATGGTAATGATTGCACCGCCGCTTGAGACATCGTGACAAGCGGTGATTTGCTCGTTTAGGATAGCGGAGCGAATGAAGTCGCCGTTGCGTCGTTCTGCGTTTAGGTCGACGCTCGGGGGTGGGCCATCGGTTCGACCGTGCACATCGCGCAGATAGGCCGCTTGACCGAGGTGAGAGCCATCGCCGCCAAGTAGGAAGACCGCTTCACCTTCGTCGTAAGACCCGATGCGCCCCATCTGCCGCCAATCGGCAAGCAAACCGACCCCCGCGATTGTTGGTGCCGGCAAAATCGCCTCGCCATTGGTTTCATTATAGAGCGACACGTTGCCGGAAACGATTGGGAAATCGAGTGCTTTGCAAGCTTCGCCAATGCCTTCAATCGCTTTCACGAACTGGCCCATGATTTCAGGTTTTTCCGGGTTCCCGAAGTTGAGATTATCCGTGGAAGCAAGGGGAAGGGCACCCGTCGCGGTAATGTTGCGCCAGCATTCGGCGACAGCCTGTTTGCCGCCCTCATAGGGATCGGCTTGCACGTATCGTGGCGTCACGTCAGACGAAAACGCGAGTGCCTTGGCATCACCCCCGTCAACGCGAACGACGCCCGCATCCCCACCCGGTATTTGCAACGAATTACCTTGGATGAGTGTATCGTACTGCTCCCAGACCCACCGTCGTGATGAGCCATTTGGCGATGCGAGCAGCATCAGAATTGCTTTGGTGTAGTCATCGGGCTCCGGGATGTCGTCTGCGGTCCAATCCTGATAGGTTCCGGGCTCAATCCATGGACGATCGTATTCGGGTGCTTCGTCGCCGAGCTCCTTGATCGGCAGGTTGGCGACTTCTTCGCCGTGGTGCAGCACGCGAAAGCGCAGATCGTTGGTCGTTTTACCAACGATTGCGAAGTCGAGCCCCCACTTGATGAAGATTGCCTCAGCTTCTTTCTCTCTTGCAGGATCGAGCACCATGAGCATGCGTTCCTGACTTTCAGAAAGCATCATCTCGTATGCTGTCATCGCATCTTCGCGGACTGGAACGTCATTGAGGTTTAGTTCGACGCCAAGGTCGCCTTTCGCGCCCATTTCCACCGCTGAACAGGTAAGACCGGCCGCCCCCATGTCCTGTATCGCGATAACGGCGCCGGTTTTCATCAGCTCCAGGCAGGCTTCGAGCAGGCATTTCTCGGTAAAGGGATCGCCCACTTGAACGGTGGGACGCTTCTCTTCAATGCTTTCATCAAACTCGGCCGAGGCCATCGTTGCGCCGCCGACGCCATCGCGTCCGGTTTTCGCACCGAGATAGACAATGGGAAGACCAACGCCCTTTGCTTCGGAAAGAAAGATAGCGTCTGTCTTTGCAAGCCCCGCCGCGAAAGCGTTTACGAGGCAATTGCCGTTGTATGCCGGGTCAAACTCTACTTCCCCACCGACGGTTGGTACGCCGAATGAGTTTCCGTAGCCGCCAACGCCAGCAACAACGCCGGATACGAGGTGGCGCGTTTTTTCATGCTCAGGCTCGCCAAAGCGGAGAGCGTTCATTGCCGCAATGGGTCGCGCACCCATGGTGAACACATCGCGCAGGATGCCACCAACGCCCGTTGCCGCGCCCTGATAGGGCTCGATGTACGAGGGGTGGTTGTGGCTCTCCATCTTGAAAATTACGCAGTCGCCGTCTCCGATATCGACCACGCCAGCGTTCTCACCGGGGCCGTGGATCACCTGTGGTCCGCTCGTCGGCAGCGTGCGAAGCCATTTCTTAGATGACTTGTACGAACAGTGCTCGTTCCACATGGCGGAAAATATGCCGAGCTCGGTGAATGTCGGCTCGCGGCCGATAAGTTCGAGAATGCGGTCGTACTCGTCGGGCTTTAGCCCGTGTGCTTTGATGAGTTCCGGGGTGATCAGGATATCGTTCTGAGGCTTCATAGCGCGCGCTTAGCCTAGTGTTCTGCGACTGCACAAGCACCGGCACAAAAGAGCACAAGAAACTAGGCGCAAAGCGTTACGCACAACTCGTTCGTCCGGCCATCCAAGCCCCAATATCGGCGTTGATGCGGTTCGATAGCGGTTCGCTCGCTAGCGGGCCAAAGGTCTCTATTGTGACAGGGTCACCGGATGCCGAAATCACGAGCACGGGCAGCCCTTGGCTATTCCCGCGTTCGACGACCAAGATGCGCGGATCGCCGGAGCGCGTATCCAATTCAGGTACCAGCGCAAGCCGGCGAAAATCGCTGTCGGATGACCTGATCCAACAGCGAAGTCCGCGTTCATTGATTGTTTGAAGCGCACTTACCGAACTGCTCGCGTCGACTTCTGCGATCAATGGGCCTCCCGGTGGCTCGCTCGATTGGCAAGCGGTGAGAAGAGCGACGGCACCCCAGAGGGTTACAATGGCAGCTTGCCTTATCGTCGATGTCGTTTCGTCAATTAACAAGTTCGCGGTACCGTTTTGGAATGTTCGGGTGCGGACCCTGCCAGAGAAGCGGGGCCAAACTGTATTTTGGAGTAGTTCATAGGTGTCATTTTTGATCGGGGGATCTGATGCAAGTTTACTTCCGTTGCCGCGGAGCGAAAACTCTCGCGGCTTTTTTATTGTTGCCGACAGCAGTCATTAGCGCAACAGCCAGTCTTGCGGTAGCCGACGAAACGGAGGTCATTCTCCGCAAAACGCTGCCGTTTGAGGAGTGTGAACGTACTATCAGCAACATGCTCACACAGCTGAATGCAAACAGTGCTTTTGTGCAGATCACACATGATACGGCGGCCACGTTTCGCGTGAAGCTGCAATCACAATCGGCAAATCTGATCTTTTCATGCAACGGCGTTGCGGCACAAATTGAGGTTGCCCGTCAAACGCCCGGCGACCTGCAAGAAGTCTCAGGCAACTAGGTCGAGCGCGCTTTCGAAAATTGCACGGCCATCGGTGCCACCATGGGCGGCTTCGATCAAATTTTCGGGATGGGGCATCATTCCGAGCACGTTGCCCTGTTCATTTATAATCCCGGCAATGTCGTCCGCTGACCCGTTGGGATTGGTGCCTTCCGCATATTTGAAGACGATGCGTTCTTTGTCTCGAAGCGATACGAGTGTTTGTTCATCAGCGAAGTAATTGCCATCATGATGAGCGACTGGACAATCGATGATTTGCCCCTTGGTGTAGCCGCTCGTGAAGCTCGTATCGGCGTTTGTGACTTCGAGACGTACTTGTTTGCACACGAAGTTGAGCGATGCGTTTCGCATCAAAGCGCCGGGCAACAGTCCCGCTTCAAGCAGTATCTGGAAACCGTTGCACACGCCGAGAACACGAACGCCTTTTGCTGCTTTTTCTGCAAGAGCCTTCATGACAGGCATGCGCGCGCCAATCGCGCCGCATCGCAAATAGTCGCCATAGGAAAATCCGCCCGGTATGACGATCAGGTCAACATCGGGGATGGTTGTATCAGTTTGCCAAACGGTCTCAGGAGCGTGACCGGAAATCTGGGTGAGCGCCGAGATCATATCGCGGTCACGATTTAGGCCGGGAAGGAGGACGACTGCGGATTTCATCGCTCACACAAGCTCGAACGAGAAATCTTCGATGACGGTGTTGGCCAGCAGTTTTTCGCACATCGCACTTAACTCAGTTTCGGCGCGCTTATGATCCTCGTGGTCAAACTCGATATCGAACACCTTGCCCTGACGGACCGAACCCACGCCCGAAAACCCAAGCGAACTAATCGCTCCGCCGATAGCTTTCCCTTGGGGGTCTAACACGCCGTTTTTAAGCGTCACCATTACGCGTGCACGCAAGTTCATTGGGAGTTACTCCAAACTGTTGCCAAGCGACGCGCCTGACTACGAGCCCGTTGGCTGCTGTCTGCAATGACCACAAACACTTCTGCTTTGCGGTCGTTTTGAAGGATGACCATGCCAGCGTTCACGCGATCTCCATCGCGTGCTCGCAGAATTAAGTCGATCTGCGCGCCATCGAATGCACCAATTTTAGCATCGCGCACGCGAGAGACGCGAACGTTTTGGCCGCGTGCTGCGCCTTCTTGCTCGATAGCAATTTTCGCCAACCGCTGTGCGGTCGTTGAGTTAATGCCGGTCGTGAACTCAGCCGCTTGCGTTGCCGTTAGAGTCTCAGTTTTGTGAACCCCAACTGACAAGTCTCCGCAGGACCCTGTTTGGCAGACATAAACTTGGGCGCCGTCACGGGAATCAATATTTCGATATCCGATTGTCTGCGACCCGGCGATCGGCGCGGTCGTCGTGCAACCCGCCAACATGCACAAGGCAACAAAGCCCATTGTTTTACGCAGCATGTCCTTTACCCCATCATCGTTTCGCGTTGCCGCTGTCGGACACGAGCACCGGACCGCTTTTGGGTGGTCGCTCGTTTTCATGGAGAATACCTAAGCGCCGCGCGACTTCGGTGTAGGCTTCCACAAGCCCGCCCATGTCCCTACGGAAACGGTCTTTGTCGAGCTTTTCTTTGGTATTCACATCCCACAGACGGCACGAGTCGGGCGAGATTTCATCGGCCAGAACAATACGCATGGTGTCGTTTTCAAACAGCCGTCCAAACTCCATTTTGAAGTCAACGAGCTGAATGCCGATGCCGGCGAAAAGACCGGTGAGGAAATCGTTCACGCGGATGGACATCGCCATCATGTCGTCGATTTCCGGTGGAGCTGCCCAGCCGAATGCCGTCACGTGCTCTTCAGAAACGAGCGGGTCGCCGAGTTCATCGTTTTTATAGTAAAACTCGATGATTGAGCGCGGCAGGACCGTTCCTTCCTGAATGCCCAGGCGTTTCGACAACGAACCAGCGGCAACATTGCGCACAACCAGTTCAATCGGGATAATTTCGACTTCGCGGATCAGCTGCTCTCGCATGTTCAAGCGGCGCATGAAATGCGTCGGCACGCCGATCTTGTTCAGATGATTGAAAATGTGCTCCGAGATGCGATTGTTTAGAACGCCTTTGCCCTCAATGATGTCATGTTTTTCGGCATTAAATGCAGTGGCATCATCCTTGAAAAACTGCACCAAAGTGCCGGGTTCAGGCCCTTCATAGAGAATTTTGGCCTTGCCCTCGTAAATCCGTCGTCTTTGTTTCATGAAAATTCCAACAGCGGCTAGCCCGCCAGTCACGTGGTGTGCGCTCATGTAATCCATTCGGAAGACAGGCACAAACCGTCGCGCATGATTTTTTCAGCTTTCCCACCGCAAGGTTTCGAATTTGCGTCAGATCAGTTGCAATCACGCGAAGAGACAAATACCTCTTGAGCAACGGGCGTTGGACGCCTGCAGATTGCGAAAGATCGGGAGAAAAGCTGTGAGCATTAAAGGTCGGGAAGATGCGTTTGAAAACAAGTTCGCGCACGACGCTGAATTAAAATTCAAGGCCGAAGCGCGCCGTAATAAGTTGCTGGGCCTCTGGGCAGCTGAAAAGCTTGGAAAGAGCGGCGATGATGCCGAAGCGTATGCAAAGGAAGTGATCCTTTCCGACTTCGAAGAGCCGGGTGATGAGGACGTGTTCCGCAAGGTGCGTGGTGATTTCGATGCCGCTGGCATTGACCAGTCCGATCATCAGATCCGTCGCACGATGGAAGAGTTGATGGCGAAGGCTGTGAGTGAAATTCAGGCGAGTTGACCCCGGTGGGCATCGCCCATCCATATGTTCTTCGTGATGCGCTGGAAAGCACGAAGCCCGTGCTCACGGCGTGGTCTTCGGTGCCGGATACGGGCTTTGTTTCTACGGTTGCACGTCAGCCGTTCGATTGCGTCACGCTTGATATGCAACATGGTGGCCATGACGAGCGATCTGTCTATGATGGCGTCGACGCGGTTGTAGCGCTCCATAAATCCTGCGTCGTTCGTATTCCGGTTGGCCGCTTCGACATGGCATCGCGTGCGCTCGACTTTGGCGCTGACGCTGTGATTGCGCCGATGGTGAATTCTGTCGACGATGCAAAGGCGTTTGCAGCAGCGGTTAAATATCCGCCAGTCGGTGGCCGGTCATGGGGTCCAAGCAGGGCACTCTCTATTCGTGGTCTCGAAGGCGGCGACGCTCACCTACACAATGCAAATCGCGCCACAGTCTCTTTCGCAATGATTGAAACCCGGGAAGCGATGACGGCGCTGGATGACATTTTGGCAGTGGATGGCATCGACGGCGTTTTTGTCGGACCGGCTGATTTTTCAATTGCGTGGTCAAATGGCGAAAGTGTCGACCCACGTCGCGACGATATGATGGATACGATTGCTGAGATAGCTCAACGTGCCACCGCCGTTGGCAAATACGCTGGGATTTTCGCTGTAGTGCCGTCGGATGCTCCCAAGTTCCATGCGATGGGGTACGGCTTGATAGCCATCGGGTTCGATACAGCCGTTGTCGCAGCCGGGGCGAGGGCGGTTCTCTCGGCCGCGAACGGTTCCTAGCTCACGGTTTTAGCCGAGGCGGTGCATCAGTTTCGCAAAACTCATCATGCCTTCGGGCCACGGGCCATGGCCAGTTTCTTCGTTGATGTGCCCGCGCTCGCCTGCGTCGACCATGAAGCTTCCCCACGCTGACGCGGCTGTGACTGCGCTTTCGTAGCTTCCGAACGGATCATCGCGACTGGCAACCACAAAGCTCGGATAGGGAAGCGGCTCGGTGGGGTAGGGGCCGAACGTCATCAGATGTTTTGGTCTGATTTTCGGATTAGCGACATCGGGTGGTGCAACAAAGAAAGCACCCGCAACACGGTGACGATCTTCGAAACTAGTATCGACAGTCGCGTGAACCGCGGCGGCAACGCCAAGGGAGTGGGCGACCAAAACGACCGGCTTCGTTGTGCTTGTAATCGCGTTTTGTATTTCTTTGACCCAATCCTCGCGAACCGGCTTTGACCATTCCGCCTGCTGAACGCGACGTGCGTTTTTCATCTTCGCTTCCCACCGTGTTTGCCAGTGGCCGGAGCCGGAGTCTTTATACCCCGGTATTATGAGAATGTCGGCGTCAGCGATTTTCATGGGCGCGAATGTTCATTATGGGACGCGTCAACCGAAGACCCGTTTGAAGATCGTGTTGGCGTGCTTCAAATGATAACCGAGGTCGAACCGGTCGCGGATTTCATCCTCCGACAGTGCGGCGCGGACATCGTTATCGGCGAGCAGTTGCTGGAGAAAGTCGACTGTGGCCGCGCCGGACAATTGGTAGCTCTCCCAAACCTTCATCGCGTTTCGCTGTACAAGTCGGTACGCATCCTCGCGGCTGACGCCGGCTTGAGTGAGGGCGAGCAGGATGCGCTGCGAATGCACCAGACCGCCCAGACGATCCATGTTGGCCTGCATGCGCTCCGGGTACACAACAAGCTTTTCGATGACGCTGGTCAATCGTGCCAAGGCAAAGTCGAGGGTGATCGTCGCGTCTGGACCAATCATGCGCTCAACGGAGGAGTGCGAGATATCACGCTCGTGCCACAGCGCCACATTTTCCATGGCTGGCATCGCGTATGCGCGGACCATGCGCGCAAGGCCGGTCAGATTTTCTGTAAGCACTGGGTTACGCTTATGCGGCATCGCCGACGAACCCTTTTGACCTTTGGAGAAGAACTCTTCGGCCTCAAGGACTTCCGTGCGCTGCAAATGCCGGATTTCAACCGCTACGCGCTCCACCGACGAAGCGATGACGCCGAGCGTCGCGAAAAACATTGCGTGACGGTCGCGGGGAATGACTTGCGTGGACACGGGTTCGGCCTGCAGTCCCATTGCATCGGCCACGTATTCTTCGACGCTCGGCTCAATGTTTGCGAATGTACCAACTGCACCAGAAATGGCGACGGTTGCGATTTCCTCGCGGGCGTTGACCAGCCGCGTCCGGCAGCGATCAAATTCGGCATAGGCCTGCGCGAGCTTAACCCCAAAAGTTGTCGGTTCGGCATGAATACCGTGGGAGCGTCCAATGGTAGGCGTATCTTTGTACTCCATCGCGCGGCTTTTTAGAGCAGCCAGAAGCTTATCCATCTGAGCCAGAAGGATGTCGCTGGCGCGCGCGAGCTGCACATTGAAACAGGTGTCTAGCACGTCGGACGATGTCATGCCTTGGTGCACGAAACGGGAATCTGGCCCAATGAACTCGGCCAGATGGGTCAGGAATGCGATGACATCGTGCTTCGTTTCGCGCTCGATCTCGTCGATACGGTCGACGTTGAACTCGGCAGCGTTTCCTTTTTCCCAGATATTCTTTGCAGCTTCTTCGGGAATGACGCCGATTTTTGCGAGCGCGGTACAGGCATGCGCCTCGATTTCAAACCAAATCCGAAACTTGGTTTCGGGCGACCAGATATCGGTCATCTCTTTTCGCGCGTAACGCGGTATCATGGGCAGTTCCTATTGTTCAGGAGGCTTGTTGATTAGGAGGCTTATTGTTCAGGAGATTTGGCGGTCGCCTAGCAGGGGTGTTTATTTGCTTCAATTATCCAATCGGTTCGCCCACAGGCTGACGACAAAAAGTGCGATAAGACCGAGCGGGAAATACAATCGTATTCCGATGACAAGGTACTGATAAACCGCTCCAGCAGTGGTAAAGAATTGCTGCCAAAGCCAAAGTCTGGTGCCAAACGGTGCGTGCCATTGCACGAAGTAACCGCGAAATTCTAATGCTAGCACGATAGCGGTCGCGAGAAGCGTGCACACCGCGATAGACGAGGCGATAATAATGAAGCGAAGTTTACCCGGCGTCTTTCGCAGAAACCGCGCGATGAAAAGGGCCAGCGGAAAGCTAATCGCAGCGCCTAGCGCGAAGAATAAGGCGATGAGTTCCAGTTGCCGCTGCAACGCATAACCGGAGAAATATCGGGCGTCGATGTATGTCGTTGCGCCGATCAAGAACGCCCAGATTACACTTCCAATTGCGGAAAATTGCCAGGGTAACTTGGCAGCAGCAAATTGAGCGCGGATCGCTTCACCCATCGATAGAACCGCTCGGCATGCGCTTTCGATCGATCATCATCTCGCTGACATTGCGGCTTCGCGGATCGCAGCGATGTTTTGTCGATAGGCGTCAACTCCATCGCCTTTAAACACTGCGGAACCGGCAACAAAAGCATTAGCGCCCGCTGCCGCGCATGCGCCGACAGTGTCTGGCGTGACGCCGCCATCCACTTCGATATCGATATTCCGGTCACCAACCATTTGTTTAAGCTCGGCAATTTTTGGAACGACGCTGGAAATGAATTTCTGTCCGCCGAACCCGGGATTAACGCTCATGACCAAGATGAGATCGACATCATCAATGACAGGTCCGACGACACTGGCGGGCGTTGCCGGATTGAGGACGACGCCGCACTTTTTACCTGTAGTTTTGATGAGTTGCAGCGTCCGGTGCAGGTGCGGACCGGCCTCTGCGTGCACGGAGATCAGATCACAGCCTGCATCGACAAAGTTTGGGATGAATTGATCAACCGGCGAAATCATCAAATGGCAATCAAAAAACACATCAGTATGTGGGCGCAATTTGCCTATGACGTCTGGTCCAAACGAGATGTTTGGCACGAAATGGCCGTCCATGACATCCAAATGTATCCAGTCGGCTCCCGCCTCTACAACGTCGCTCACCTCATCGCCAAGCCGCGCGTAATTGCTCGCGAGAATGGATGGCGCTATCAGAATGTCTCTCATCGTTTTGTCCGGCTAAGCTTGATTGGGCGCCTGATGCGTTGGCAAAGGAAGGACTGTCAACGGTTGCCAGACCAAACGGGCACAGTGTCCCCGGTTTCGGCCGTTGCAGAATAGACACCGCGGGCAATCGCCCTGGCCATGGTTGATGCGGCGACTGCAGACAAATCAATTGCAAAGTCCACTTCATCTACGGCCGATCTTTTGTTGGTCGAAGCAGCAAATATCAGATCGCCATCGAGCGGTGTATGTGATGGCCAGATTGCGCGAGCAAATCCGCCGTGTGCGGCGACGGCTAAGCGCTTGCATTGGGCTTTGGTTAGGGTCGCGTTGGTGGCAAGGATCGCGATTGTGGTATTTTGCTGGTCTCGCATTTTGATCCGTAGATCACTCGCGTTTTCCGGAAAAGGCTGCGGCATGCCAAGCCCACCAAACTCGGCGTCCACCTCAAATGGTGCAGCCCAAAAGTGCTTTGTTTCACCGATATTGGTTGCTCCAAGCGCATTCACCGCGACGATCGCGCCAATGGTGACCCCGTATTTTTCCATCACGGTGGAAGCCGATCCGAGACCGCCTTTCAGGGTTGCGGTAAGCGCTCCTTTACCAGCCCCAACCGAACCGATTTCGAAATCAAGGGTGGCTGACGAGGCAGCTTTCGCGCCCAAAGCCGAGTAAGGATTTGCGGTCCAATTTTTGTCACCGCCATTAAGGAGGTCGAAGAGAATGGCTGCGGGAACAATCGGAATTGTATGTGCGCCGACCGCGAAACCGCGGCGTTGAGCTTTTAACACCTCTTGCACACCAGACGCAGCATCTAGCCCAAACGCTGACCCGCCAGAGAGCACCAACGCGTCCACTCCCGGTACTAACTTATCTGGTTCCAGAAGGTCGGTTTCCCGCGTTCCCGGAGCGCCACCAAGAACTTGAACCGACGCGGTGGCCGGTTCGTCGAAGATGACCGCAGTGACGCCGGTTTTGATCTTGCCATCCTCAGCGTTTCCCACACGGAGACCTTCGACGTCGGTGATCAGATTGCGATTGCCCGAGCGGGTGCTTTTCATTCCGGTTCGGCCTCCAAATCAGATGCCGGATCGACATTCTCCACCGTCGATACACGATAAAGATTTGTACTCAGCCGACCGCCATCATCAAACATAAGCGAGCCGAAACTTGTTTGATATAGCCCAGCGGACAGCGTCCGATTGCGCAAATGCGTCAGCATCTCTCCGGTTAAAAATCCCCAGTGAAAGAACCCTTCAACGGGAACTAGGGCTTCCTCCGCATCGCTAAAAACGTGTTCTCCGTATTCGATTTCGGCGGCGTTCGGCAGAGCGCTGACCAACGTCCCTTCCGGGAGCAAAAATTCGTCCATAGTCGGCTGCAGCAAAGGTCCGCCCGCAAACACCATGTCGGCGTCAATAACATCTATCGCAGCGTCAATCCGTGATACATCGAAAGCATCGCCGCCAACCACGGTGATCTGCGCACCAGAGCGGGCAAGCAGTCGCGCAAGAGCGACCTGATTATTGAGCTGTGGACGGTAGTTCGTAGTGTAGACGGGTTCGACGTTGCGATCGCGCAGTTGAATTTCAACCTCAGCGGCAAATGCCCGGCCAATCAGAGTTCCGTCGTCGATGATCGCGATAGGTGTTTCTGGTTCGTTGTCTACCAAGTATTCGGCAAGGGCCAGGGCGGCAGAACCTGTCGGCGATGCCAGATGGATCATTTGTGGATGAGCGCTTTGGTCCACTGTCGGCGCAAAAGAGAGCGGGGGCGTGAATGGGATCAACAGGGTTTTGTCTTGTAACGATTTTGTTTGCAGCGCAGCGTCGAGGGCATCGACACAGATAAAGCCGACGACGACATCGGCAGTTTCCGGGATTTGCTCGGAACCAGAAGCACCTTCTTCAGGCCGACATGCGGTGTCTACTCGCTCGAACAAAAAGTCATCTGCCGCTGGAGATAGCTCCAGACCGTCCATGAACTGCTCACCAATAAGCGAATAAGTGCCCGAAAATGGCATCGCGACCGTAATGCTGTCATCGGCGGACAGCGGTGAACTCGCGAGAACCCAAACCAACCCCGATGCTAATGCGATGTTTCGTGCCTTTGCCATAGGTCGTTGATAGGCATACTCTAATCGCAACGCCAGCAAGGTTTTGAAACATGTCAAATGCAAATGACCACGCAGTAGCTCTACCTGCTGAACCGCTCCAGAAAGCTGAAGAGTGGATGAAAGCTGGAACGGAGGTCGCAGTAGCAACTGTCATCGAAACTTGGGGGTCGTCGCCACGTCAGACCGGAAGCCAGCTCGTTATCGCCGAGGACGGACGCTTTGAAGGATCGGTCTCGGGCGGTTGTGTTGAGGCCGATGTCATTGCCGAAGCAATGTATGTGATTCAATCCGGCGAGCCGAAGACGCTGACATTTGGCGTTTCCAATGAAACGGCTTGGAAATCGGGCCTCACGTGCGGTGGGCAAATTCGCATCTATGTCGAGCGCGTTGGCTAGCGTAGGGCAGTTTGCAACCAATCACGCCATTTCCGCTCATTGCCGCCAAATACGTTTATGTCGATATCTCCCGCTTGACCCTCAATTCGTCCCGTTCCTGTATATTGCCAAAACGTCCACGGGCGCCCGGGATAAGTCACGCGCGGATGAGCTTTCACAGAGCGCAGCCAAAATACTTCGTTTGGAAAGTGACCGGCTAAATTCTCCCGGTGGAAGTCAACGGTCGTGTAGATGAGTGGCTGCTTTCCGTAATGGCGTTTTACCATGTCGAGCCAAATGCGCATTTCACTGCGAACTGTTGCAGGCGGAGGTCGAAGCCGACAGGTCGGTGATTTTGAGTTCCATTCCATATCCAGAACGGGAGGGAGTGCTCCGCTTTGCTTCGGCACGTTTTGAATAAACCAGCGCGCTTGGACCGCGGCTGAGGTACAAAAATAATAGAAGTGGTAAGCACCGCGCGGAATGCCCGCTTGCGCCGCTCCGCGCCAGTTTTGCGAGAACCGATCATCTAACAGATCACCGCCTTCGGTTGCTTTGATAAAAGCAAATCGTATGTTTTGGCGCGCTAACGCCTGCCAATTAACGTCTCGCTGCCACTTCGCGACGTCTACTCCGTGAACTGCAAAACCAAACGGACCGCCGCCTTCCCATTCATCGACCGGATCACTGTCTCCATAGGGCAGTCGGCCTGTTTCTGCAGTCGCGCGCGTTGTCAAAACCTGATCAATGGAAACCTGCGACGAGGTGCATGCGACAAGTGCCAAAGCCAGGGCGATAAATACGAATGGTCTCACATTAAGTCTCACGGGGCGATACTAGAATTCGTGTCAGCTCTACCTCAACGCCATGACATATGAAATGGATCTAAGAAGGAGCATGGTTAGGAGGCAGATTTTGTTCGCGCCGGTGTTGATCTGTCAGCGGCTTTCGCCACTTTGGTATACGAACGATACTGGAGAATGGAATGGCACTACTTGATACTCCGGTCTGCGATTTTGGCTGGCAAGCGCCTGATTTTACATTGAACGACCCAGCTGGCGTAAGTTTCAACATGCAAGACAATCTTGGCACGAAGGGCATGTTGATTGCATTCATCTGCAATCATTGTCCCTATGTAAAAGCGATTGCGGACCGGCTTGCTGCGGACACTGAAATACTCTTAGGCGAAGGGGTCGGCGTGGTCGCTGTGATGTCCAATGACTATTCGGATTACCCCGAAGATGCGCCGCCAAAAATGCTGGAGTTTGCCGCAAAGCACGGCTTCAACTTTCCTTATCTTGTGGATGACGATCAGCGCGTCGGCAAAAACTACGGTGCCGTGTGCACGCCGGACTTCTTCGGATTGAACGCAAAAAGTGAGCTGCAGTATCGTGGACGGCTGGATGATGTGGGCATGGGTGCAAATGCGTCCGGTCGAACACCGGAACTGCTAAACGCCATGCGCATGATCGCCGAAACCGGCGAGGGGCCTGGCGAGCAGACGCCAAGCATGGGGTGTTCGATTAAATGGAGCTAGCCCGGCGTGAAATAACCTGAACTGAGCCGTAGGCGCGGTGCGTTCATGCACTAAGCCTTTTTCAAGCTCGTGAGGGGTTACATTTTTCCAGTGACGCCTTAGCGTTGAGGAGCATGACAGCTACTTCTGAACATGCATACGAAACCTCAACCCCGACACATCCAATCGCATCGAAGCCTTTTACTCTGGCTACCGATTTGGATGGAACCTTTTTGGGAGGCGATGAAACCGCGCGGCGTAGGCTTTACGACTGGATAGAAAGCAACCGTAGAACGGTTGGTCTTATCTTTGTCACAGGCCGCGATCCTGCATTTATAAAGACGCTATGCGCCGAAGATGGCGTGCCTTGGCCGGAGTTTGTTATCGGGGACGTGGAAACCACAATCGCCGATGTCACCACGGACCGCGAGATCAAACCGATTGCTGCTCTGGAGGCGGAGATAAAGCACCTATGGAGCGATGGCGCCGAGCGGATTACAATGGCGCTTGCTGACGCATCGGGCCTAACACCTCAAGAGACCGAGTTTCGATATCGACTAAGCTACCACATCGATGTGGATACGGTTGATCGCGGCGCTGTTCAGCGAGTGGAGGCGCTGGGCTACGACGTGCTTTTGTCCGATGATCGCTTTTTTGACGTTTTACCACGCGGGGTCAGCAAAGGACCTTCGCTTTTACGGCTCTTGGCTCACCTCGGCATGTCTACGGAACGCGTGCTGGCAGCGGGTGATACGCTCAATGATTTGTCCATGCTCACCTGTGGGGTGCCAGCAGTCGCGGTCGGAAACAGCGAAAAAGCTCTTTTAGCGGAACTAGATGGCGATGGGCGCGTTTTGCAAGCGGTCGACCATGGCGCAGCGGGGATTATGGAGGCCGTATCTGCGCTCGATTTACATCCCGTGTAAAAGGAAAAGCTCCATGCCGTCCGATCTGGTCATCGTATATCATCGTCAACCATACGAGGAGGTCGAAAAAGACGGCAAAATTGAATTCCGCGAGAATAAAAGCCCGAATGGTATCGTTCCCACGTTGAAGAGTTTCTTTGGCAACGCCGATCACGGGGCATGGATTGCATGGAAACTCGCCGAAGATCCAAGCGACCCGTCCTTTGAGCGCACGATTGAGATCAAAGATGACTTTGGCACCTATTCGGTTTGCCGCTTGCCGCTAACTCCTGATCAGGTTTCGAGCTTTTATCACGTCACGTCGAAGGAGGCATTCTGGCCGATCCTCCACGGTTTCAAAGAGCGCTACAATTACGATCCGGTGGATTGGCCCGTGTTTCGCGAGGTCAATTGGGCGTTTGCTGAAGCGGTTGCCGAAGAGGCTGCCGAGGGAGCGACCGTATGGGTGCATGACTACAATCTTTGGCTTGTGCCCGGGTATATTCGCCAGCTACGGCCTGATGTGAAAATTGCATTCTACCATCACACGCCGTTTCCATCTGCCGATATGTTTAATGTGCTTCCATGGCGCAAAGAGATCGTGGAAAGCCTGCTGGCGTGCGACGTCATCGGCTTTCACATTCCGCGCTACGCGGCTAACTTTTTGTCGGTTGCCCGCAGCTTGTTTGATGTCGATGTTTTGAAACGTGCTCCAGTCAATCCCGATTTTACAATCGAAGTTTCTGCACTGACTGAGCGGACAAATGTCGAGCGTATTTCCTATGAGGGGCACGAAGTCGAGCTTAGCGTTTGCGGCGTCGGCGTTGACGTCGACTATATCGAAACGATTGCGAATTCTCCGAGCACGCTTGATGGAGCGGCTTCCATTCGGGCCGATTTAGACGATTCACAGCTCATTCTATCGGTTGGGCGCACGGACTACACGAAAGGCGGCGTGGCTCAATTGGAGTGTTTTGAGCGCTTGTTGACTGACAATCCGCACCTACGCGGGAAAGTCAGGTTGATGCATGTCTCGGTGAGTGCAAACCGAAACATGACCGCTTACGAAGAGATTCAAAATGAAATTGAACAAACGGTCGGGCGGATCAACGGGGCATTCGGGACGCTTGAGTCTCAGCCCGTGGCGCTGATTTCACGTGCAATTCCCTTCGATGATCTGGTGCATTATTACCGCGCTGCCGATGTTGCGTGGATCACGCCGCTCGCAGACGGCATGAACCTGGTATGCAAGGAATTTATCGCTTCACGGCTCGATAATAGCGGCGTGCTGGTGCTTTCAGAGTTCGCTGGCGCAGCCGTCGAGCTGGGCTCAGCCGTTATCACCAATCCGTTTTCTCATAAATCTATGGATCAGGCGATTACGCACGCTCTAGAAATCGGCGAAGATGAACGCCGGACGCGGATGAAGGAACTTCGTCGCGTCGTAGCAAAATATGATATCCGATACTGTAGTGATACCCAAGCAAACCTGTTTTCGGCTTTGACAACGGATCGTAACCACACAAAAGCACTCCCAGAGAAAGCGGCTTAGGGTGTGATCGTCGATAATTTGAGGCTCTCTGCATAATAAAACGGTGCAGCGCTACCTATTGCTTCGCTCTTTTGCGCGCCCGCGATCTCGCTCGTGCATCAGGTGTCACATGTTGAATGCCGCCGTCGCCGTAAGTTTTCGTAACCTCAGAAATCACAACGTGGAAACCCATGTACCATCGCTCATATTGCGCTTTGGCTTCTAAATGGAGCGGGTGTCGAGCGAATTCCCCGAGAGCCTGTTTGTCTTTCCAGTAATAGGTTGAGTTACGACGACGCCCATCTTCGGACACCCAGACATCTTTGCCGATAAATCCAGCGTTATCTGCCGCAGCCTGTTCAATAAGGCCGTCTAATCTCCAAAATTCATCATCGAGATCACCGGACTCGAAAATAAAAGCAGCACTAAGCATTGTCTTTTCTCAATTGGGCTTCGGTCGATTTCAGCCGCGCAATCCATGCCAGGCATCACATAATCGGATAGCTGGTCCAGTCTAACCAAAAATTTGGACGTTAACGTCGGATGTCCGCAAAACGGCTATATTGGTTCAACCTTGACGTGCTCCCCGCAATTTACGACACATTTGCTGCACTGCACAATGTCGCCGCATTTGGCCACCACTGGTGTGCGACAATTTATGAACGGGGAAGACCATGATTAGAAAATTTTCACTTGCAGCCGTAGCTTCTGTTTCGTTGCTTGCGCTTGCCGCATGCAGTGAGGAAGAAGAGGCAGCAACTGATGCAGGTGAGGCCGCGCCATCAGCGGTGGAACAAGCCGTTGACGCGGTGCAAGATGCTGCCGGTGACGCCGCCGAGAGCGCGGGTGAAGCAGCAACTGGCCTCGTCGACACGGTAAAAGATGCCGCTGGTAGCGCTGTAGATGCGGCAAGTGAGGCGGCATCAGGCGCGGTTGATGCGGCAACGGAAGCCGTTGAAGAAATTGCTCCGGGTGCGGGTGCCTTGGTTGAAGGCGTAGCCGATAGTGCACGGGAAACCGTGGACGGTATTGCGGATTCTGCGAATGAAGCTGTTGGAAATGCAGTGGACTCTGCTGCGGAGTCGCTGGGCGTCGCCACGGAATCGGCTGAAGAAGCCGCCGAAGACGCTGTGGAAGAAGGCGCAGAAGTGGCCGACGATGCAGCTGAGGCTACCGAAGAAGCAGCGGAAGATGCAGTCGAAGCAACAGAGGATGCCGCAACCGAGGCAGCTGATTCCGCCGAGGAGCTTGCTGATGATACGGCTGAGACTGTCGACGAGACAGTTGAAGATGTCGCTGAAGGTGCTGATGAAGCGGTCGATTCAACAAACGAGGCAGTTGAAGAAACAACTGACGCCGTCGATGACGCTTCGACCGACGCTGCCGATACGGTAGACGAGGCGGTTGACGACGCGACCGACGCTGTCGGTGATGCGACCGATGAGGCTGCCGAAGCTTTAGAAGAAGCGATCGAAAAGCTGGAAGAAACGAACGCTCCCGCGACCGAGTAGGACCGGAGACACGACCGTGCGCGAGGTGAACTTTCTTTTATTTGCCTCGCGCCGCCGAACCACATAACGGGCTTGCATGAGTTTTTGGGCCCACATCTCCGATTTGATCCTTGATGCCGCTGGCACGGCGTTCAGCACAATCGTTGAACAAATCAGGACGATCTTCGAGGGCGACCCCGCAACACGGGCGGAGGTCGCTTTTTCTGTCGCGTTTATTGCTCTGTCGGCGAAGATGGCGAAAGCTGACGGCGTCGTGACGCCCGATGAAGTCACTGCGTTCCGCGAAGTTTTTCAGTTCGATGAAGACAATGCTGCCGAGGTAAGCGCCCTCTACAATCTGGCCAAGCGGGATACGGCTGGATTTGAGACCTATGCGCGGCAGATGTCGGCTTTATGCCGGGCCCCCGACGGCGACGAAATGGTGCTTTCAGATATTATGGACGCGCTTTTTCACATCGCGAAGGCCGACGGCGTTCTCCACGAGAGAGAAAATGAATTCCTGCAGCGCGTTGCGTCTGCGTTCCAACTCAGCGAGCAGCAATTTGATGCGATTCTCGCGCGTCACGTGGACCTTGGTGATCGAGATCCTTGGCGAGTGCTTGGATTTGCCAATCCGGTCTCTGTCGACAAGGCCAAAGCGCGTCACCGTGAATTGGTCCGTCAGTTTCATCCCGACGCGGCCAAGGCGCGAGGCATGCCAGACGAGTTTTTGGCGGTAGCGGAGCAACGGATGGTCGCGATCAACGATGCTTGGTCGAAGATTCAAAAGAGCCCTTGACGTCGATGCACTCTGACACGGCGAAAACGGATTATGAAAACGCGATTTTCAGACCGTCAGAAAACTTTGGGGAACGGCGCGGCAGCCGTGGCATCGAACTTCTGATCCTGCACTATACCGGCATGTCTACTGGCGAGGACGCGGAGAATTGGCTCTGTGATCCGGCAAGCGAAGTCTCTTCGCACTACGTGGTGCATGAGAATGGGCAGGTTGTTCAGCTGGTGCGCGAAGCGCATCGCGCATGGCACGCGGGAAAGGCCAGTTGGAAAGGCGTTGAGGATATCAATTCGGTTTCGGTGGGAATCGAAATCGTGAACTCCGGTCACGAAGGGGGACTTCCCGCATACTCACGACGCCAAATCGAAGCGGTTTGTGACCTATCCAAGGAAATCTGCGGGCGGCATTCCATTAAACCCGAGGCTGTTTTGGGTCACAGCGATGTGGCCCCGGGCCGTAAAGTTGACCCCGGCGAGCACTTTCCGTGGGATATCTTGTTTGAAAATGGCGTTGGACACTTCGTACCCGCATCGCAAACCGAAGGTGGTCGCTTTTTTCAGGAAGGCGATGCGGGGCAGCCCGTCGAGGCCTTGCAAAGCATGCTATCCCTTTATGGATACAAACTGCCGATCAGCGGTCAATTTTGCGCTCAGACGCGCATTGTCGTCGAAGCTTTTCAGCGCCATTTCCGTTCCAAACGCGTTGATGGCGTTGCAGATGCTGCAACAATCGAGACCTTGTACAGCCTTTTGAAACTGCTGAATTGACGAAATGTTCCGAAGTTTTTTGGGATTAAATAACTGAAATCACGTTGAAATATCTGTTTCTTGAACCAATTCCCCACTTAAGATTTTGTGTGGAGATTTGGCATGGCTTTCCTTCGACTAAGTTTAGCGGTGATCGGTATCGCGTTTGGTGCACTCATCGTTTGGGCCGTGATCGTCGGTGATTTTTGGAGCGAAGGATCGTGGCTAACCACCAATCCTTGGGGCATCGTCTCGCTCGCTGATCTGTACTTCGGCTTTCTGCTGTCTGCCGTTGTTATCGCGTTTTTTGAGAAGCCAACCGCTGCGATCCTTTGGATTTTGCCTGTCCCGTTCCTTGGGAATGTTTGGGTAGTGGTTTGGTTTATCTATCGCCTACCAATGCTTCGGGCGCGGCTAAAAAGCCGTTGATGGAACAAGTGGCTCTTTGCTTGTTTTCTTGACAGTCCGTCGCATCGCGATCTTATGGGACCAAAGGGCTAAGCCTAACGGTCGGGAGAGAGCCAATGACAACCAAAATTCTTATCGCAGATGATCATCCGCTGTTTAGAGATGCAATTAAATCAGCGTTGGAAGGCCACATTAACGGGGCGAATGGCCCAACGATCATGATGGAGGTGGGTGATTTCGAGGAGGCATCGAAGACCCTTGAGAGCGAACCCGATATCGATCTGCTGCTTCTTGATCTGTCGATGCCCGGCACCAGCGGGCTCTCGGCGCTAGTCGCCGTACGGGCAGCCTATCCAGCGCTTCCCGTCGTGATTGTTTCGGGCACGGACGACCCGTCAACTATTCGCCGGTCTATTGATCTGGGCGCTTCGGGCTTCATCTCGAAGCAGTCGGGAACAGATGCAATACGCCAAGCGGTGACCAACGTACTGGCCGGAGAAATCTCGACGCCGGAAGGGATCGACTTGGGACGTGAACACGATCCGGAAGTTGAAGATCTGATTAATCGCGTGCGCACGCTTACACCACAGCAAGCGCGCGTTCTCGGCATGCTGTCTGAGGGCTTGCTCAACAAACAGATTGCATACGAGCTTAGCGTATCCGAGGCGACGATTAAGGCTCACGTCTCTGCAGTCTTACAGAAGCTAAACGTTGATAGCCGCACCCAAGCTGTTATCCGCTTGTCCAAGATCGGAGCAGACATGCTGCGTGAAGGCGAAGAAGAGCAAAACGTGGCTGCGGCTTCATAACCTTCTCATATTCGTGCAGCGAATTTTACTCCGCTGCTTCGCGCACATGTGTTTTAAAGTTTGACAACAAAGCCCGCAATTGAGCGGGCTTTAGTGGTTTTGCGAGGACGGTCACGTCCATCGACCGCGCTTTTTCTCGCATGTCCGCGGAGCGGTCGGCGGTAATCAAAACAGCATCGAAGTGATGAGCGTACCTGGCGCGCATGGCTTCAATCAACTCTAGCCCTGTCGCATCATTGTCGAGGTGGAAGTCGACGAGGAGGACATCCGGTTTTTGGGCGGCCGCCTCAACTTGCTCGACCAGCCCTTCGAGATCGGTGGCCACCATTACGTTGGCGCCCCATCCTTCAAGCAGAACCTGCATGCCCTCAATGATAGAGCTCTCGTTATCGACGCAGCCAATCGTCATGTTTGCAAGAGCCAAACGAGAGTGTGCGACGACCACGTCAGTTTTCTCAGGAGCGTTTGCCAATTCGTTGGAGATCTGCATCTCGATTGAGAAGTTTGAGCCCTTACCGGGTGTCGACGAAAGCGAAATTGGCAGTTCCAACACCCGCGAGATACGGTCGACGATAGAGAGCCCGAGACCGAGGCCGCTTGATATTTTTGCGCCTTCCTGAAGTCTTTCGAACTCTTTGAAAACCGAAGTTGCCTTGCGGGGGTCAATCCCGATACCGGTATCTATGACGTGGAGGCGGATGTTTGCTTTCCCGTTTCGACGAACGCCGACAAGCACACGACCGGACTCGGTGTATTTGATCGCGTTTGAAACGAGGTTTTGCAGCAAGCGACGCAGTAAATTGCGGTCTGTCTTCACCATTACGGAGGTCTTTTTAAACCGCAGATTGATGCCGCGTGAGTTGGCAATAGGCTGAAAATCGTTGCGAAGCTGGTCGAACATTTCCTGCAGCGGAAAGACCGTGTGCGATGGGGTCAGGGCTCCGGCATCAAGCCGTGAGATGTCCAAAACAGCACCGATGATTGTCTCAACGGATTCCAAAGCTGTATCGATCTTGCGCGCAATATCGACGTCCTCGCGGTCGTTACGCTGCATCCGTTCGAGCATTGAACTGGCGTAAATACGCGCCGCATTAAGCGGTTGCGTAATGTCGTGACCGGCTGCGGCGAGGAACCGTGTTTTTGAGATGTTGGCCTGTTCGGCCGTTTGCCGCGCGCCTGCGAGCTGGTCGTTTACTTTCATCAATTCTGCTGTTCGCTCTTGGACGCGTGCTTCAAGGCTCTGTTTGGACCGCTTCAGGGCCTCCTCAGCTTCAACAATCGTCGTGATATCAGCAAATGTTACGACGGTACCGCCGTCAGGCATCGCGTTTGAACGAACCTCAATAATCCTTCCCGAGTTTGCCAACGGCATGCGCCATGCGGGGGTGAGGGCGGGGATTGCGTCCAAGGCTCTTCGATGGATCGCCTCCGATATCTGTTTGTCGTCCAAAAGCTGATCAAGAATACTCTTCAACGGTATTCCAAATTGCCCCATCGCCGGTGGCAGGTCCAAAAGTTGTCGGAACTGGCCATTCCAGTTCGTAAGCTTGAGGTCGGGATCGAATACTGAAATGCCTTGATCAAGTTGATCGAGCGCGGTCTGGAGAATATCGCGGTTCTGCTGGATGGCTTCTGATGCACTGTCGAGCAGCCGAACGGTTTCATTGTTTGAGTTTCCGCCGCCCTTTTCCAAAACGAGCGACAGGACCAGCCTTGCCGAAGACGCGCCAATAGCACTCGCCAGTGCTTGCTCTGCGTATCGCACGACAGATGGATCGGTGGCATCCTTATCGTAGAGCATTCTGCCTTCTCGGGCTTCAAAAGACCAAAAAGCGCGCTCCATGCGTTCCACGCCGAGATAACGTGAAAGGGTAGATTTGATATCGGAATTCGTAACGGTTGTATTGAAACGACGAAGCTCGATGCCTGCCTGAAGATCGCGCGGAATGAACGCGATGGATTGAATCCGTTCAAGCGAGGTGGCTTCCCGGCTACGGGAGCCCAGGATCAATAGTATGATGTTGGTGAGGAAACTCCAGAAGACACCGTTTGTAAGCGGATCAACGTCGAAGCTGAAAAGCTGCTCTGGTCTTAAAAACTCGATGCCAAGCGGGCCATTGACGACAACTGAATGGGTCTCGCTCAAAATGGTTGGCAGGAGCAGACAATATCCCCATACGAGCATACCGCCGGTCATCCCAAGAATTGCGCCACGAGCGTTTGCGCCCCGCCAGAGGAGCCCGATCAATAGTGCGGGTGTAAGCTGGGCAACGGCTGCGAACGATATCAGACCGATGGACGCCAATCCGACGTCACGCTCGGATATGGAGAAATAAGCAAATGCGAAAAACATGATCGCGATGATCGCGCAGCGGCGGACGTTCAAGATAATATCCGACCAATCACCGGTTGCAGAATGAATACGACTGCTCCGGCGCATGATGAGTATGGGAATGACCCAATCGTTCGAGATCATCACCGCCAAGGCGACCGACGCGACAATCACCATCGCTGTTGCCGCCGATAGGCCGCCGATGAATACGATCATCGCGAGGAAATCGTGTCCGGCCTGTAACGGCAGCGCTAAAAGATAGACGTCGGGACTGACGGTATCGCCGAGATTTATCAAACCCGAGATAGCGATGGGAAAAACAAGCAGATTGATCGCGACCAGGTAGAGTGGAAACAACCACCCGGCTGTTCGAAGTTCATCCTCGGACCGGTTCTCCACAAACGTGACGTGAAACTGCCTTGGCAGCACCAATACGGCACTGGCGCTCAGAAATGTCAGAACCAGCCAATTGGCCCCGTTGGACCCTCGTTCTATGGCAGAAATCACCCGTTGATCGGTCGCGATCGCCTCTTCAATTGGCGCCAGTCCGCCGTAGAGAAAGAAAATGATCATAAGCGCTGCGAAGATAAAGACCGCGAGCTTCACAAAACTCTCAATCGCCACCGACAAGATTAATCCATCTTGGTGTTCGGTTGCGTCCGCATGGCGGGTACCGAACAATATCGCGAAAGCGGAAAGCATGATCGTGATGAACACTGCTGCCTGCAGTTCGAACCCAGCGCTGGCAATTTGCGACGGCGAATAATGGTTTGCCAGTGTCAGGACGGAGTTTGAAATCGCTTTTAGCTGCAGTGCGATATAGGGAATTGTCCCGATCACCGCGATTAACGCCGCGAGCGCTGCGACCCGCCCATTCTTTCCATACCGAGAAGCGATAAAATCGGCGACCGAGGTGATATGTTCGGTTTTCGAAAGCTTTACCATGCGGCGCAGCAGCGGCATGCCAAAGGTAAATACCAAGAGCGGTCCCAAGGATACGGTGAGGTATTCAAAGCCGGATGTCGATGCGAGCCCCACCGACCCGTAATAGGTCCACGACGTGCAGTATACCGCTATGCTGAGCGAATAAATGATTGGGCGGTGCAGCGATCTCTTAATAGGCGAAGCTGACCTATCGCCGTAGGCAGCGAGCCCAAACAGCACCGCAATGTAAGTCAATGAGACTGCAAAAATCAGCCAAGTTTGCATTTTTGGCTCCCGAAAACCAATGCAAACGCTATTCAGTCATGGTGCTAAAGTCGACAGCGTCGACGAGCGTAAAGGGGTGAAGGTGGTTGCCGTTTGAGGTGTGGACGGAAACCAATATCGGCCTAGGTGGTCGAAGTGGAAAGAAAAACTCAATTTTCCGGAACAATCGTGAGGGGGCAAACGATGCTGAATGAGTTCAAAGAGTTTATTAATAAGGGAAATGTGATGGACCTCGCCGTCGGGGTCATCATTGGTGGTGCGTTTGCGACGATCGTGGGATCGCTCACAGCAGATCTCATTATGCCGATCGTGGGCGCGATCTTCGGTGGGTTTGATTTCTCGAACTACTTCTTGCCGCTCAGTTCCGATGTTACCGCCGCTTCACTTGAAGCAGCGCGCGAGCAGGGCGCTGTGCTAGCCTATGGCAGCTTTATCACCGCGGTGCTGAACTTTCTTATCCTCGCGTTTGTCATCTTTTTGATGGTTCGTGCGGTGAACAAGATGAAGCGTGCCGAAGAAGAAAAGCCTGCAGAGCCAGAAGCTCCGCCTGCTGATATCGTGCTTCTGGGCGAAATACGTGATCTGTTGAAGAAGTAACCCAACGGAGCTATAGCTAGGCAAGATGGGGGTAGGGCGTACGGGGATTGGCGCGTCACCCCTGCATTGTTCACGCGGGCTCCGATGACGTTAAAGATACCAGCATTTAAACGAGCGATTGTTGAGCTCGGCATATTTTCATTCGCGATCAACATGCTCATGCTGGTCATGCCGATCTATCTCTTGCAGATTTATGATCGGGTTTTGACATCGAGCCGGTACGAAACGCTTTTTTATATTTCGGTCATCGCAGTTGTTTCGATGGCTTGCATGGGGCTCTTCGAAACAGTTCGGTCTGCCTACGCTGCGCGGGTCGCCAACCGGCTTGATATCCACAACGCGAAATCCGCCTTTGCAGCATCCATCGCAGGCTTGACTGCCGCAAATGGAGATATTCAGCCTCTTCGCGACTTGTCTGCCCTTCGCAGGTTCATGGCCTCCAAGGCCGCCTTCATATTCTTCGACACACCGTTCGCGCCGCTCTTTATCGGTGTGATGTACCTCATCCATCCGGTCTTGTTCTGGATAACAGCAGGTGGAGCCGCGTTGATGATTTTGATCGCTGTCGCTTCGCGTTTGGCGGTGAAGGCGGGTTCTGCAAAAGCGGCCACACAGCAAATTGGCTACATGGCGAACGCGCAGATCATCACGCGCAACGCCGACAGCGTGAAGTCGCTCGGGATGTCGTCTTCCATCATCAATCGGTGGTCGAGTTCCTACGTCGAATACATGAACCATGATGATGGCGTGAACAGACGTACGGCGATGTTTGGCGGCTTTTCGAAGACGGTTCGCATGACGCTGCAAATCGCAATTTTGGGGGTGGGTGCTTGGCTTGTACTCCAGAACCAAATGACCGCAGGCATGATCTTTGCCGCCTCGATTGTCTCAAGCCGTGGATTACAACCGCTCGACCAGCTGATTTCCTCATGGCCGCAAATCCTCGACACACTTGCAACCAAAGCGCGTCTCGACAGATCATTGGCGTCCATCGACGACAGCGTTGAGTTCGACCGTGTACCGGACTTCAAGGGTGCGGTTTCAACAGAGAACCTCGTCTTCCGACTGCCGCAAGCACCGCCCAATTCGCCGGCGATTATCGAGCAGATAAACGTTTCCATTAAGCCCGGCGAGAGCATCTGTATTTTAGGGCCAAATGGCGCCGGCAAGTCTACATTGCTACGATTGTTGGCAGGTGCATTGACGCCCAACTTCGGTTTTGTCCGCTTTGACGGGTCTGACATACGGAGTTTCGACCCTGACGATTTGGGCAAACGCGTTGGTTATCTGGGGCAACAGATTGAATTATTGCCAGGAACGCTCTTCGAAAATATTTCCCGTTTTGATCCAGAAGCGTCGCCGGACGAGGTTGAGGCTGCTGCGCAACGCGCAAACATTGACGCTGCGATCAACGAGTTGCCCAACCGGTACCAAACTAAAATCGGCCCGCTCGCCTACATGCCGTCAGGCGGAATGTTGCAGCGAATTGGTTTGGCCCGGGCGCTCTACGGAAGCCCGCGTTTCGTGTTTCTTGATGAGCCGAATGCCAACCTCGATCCAGACGGCAATAACTTTCTCTTGGACAGTCTGATGAAGATGCGCGCTGAGGGCACGACGGTTGTGATGGTGTCGCAGCGAGACGAGATCATACCTGCTTCAGATCGCTTGCTCATCATGATGAACGGCCGGGCGCAACAACCGGTCGACACGCTTGCGTGGTTGAAGGAGAAAAAACCGAACCTTTTGGGGATCTACTACCGAATGCGTGGGCAGGCTATGCCTCAGTCGGTTGTACAGTCGACAAGGGCGGCCAAAAATCCTTCCGGTGAACAGGTATCGCCGTTCGCAGAGTTTGGCCCCGGACTAAAACCAATATCGGTGGCAAAACCTAAAAGTGGACCTGAAACCGGGCTTCCCAAGTAGGCCAAGAGGCGTCGATGATGGCAAAGCAAACCGCAATCTCTAAACAGAACGCTATCGCGGGCGACGGCGTTTCTTCTCTCCTCAGCGCAAAATGGGCGCGCCTTGTCGGGTTCACATCGTTGGTGTTGTTGTTGGGCGGTTTTGGCGTGTGGGCATCCACGGCGCCACTGGCTGGTGCCGTGATCGTGGATGGCCAAGTCGTTGCTTCGGGTCGAAATCTACCCATCCAGCATCTTGAAGGCGGCATTATCGAAGAGGTGTTGGTGAAAGAAGGGGAACGTGTCGCCGCCGGACAAACGATTATGGTGATTGACGACACATCTGCACGTGCGCTGCTTCGACGCCTTAGAAAGCAGGCTGTGGGTCTGAATGCTGAACTTAATCGACTGATCGCCGAGCGTGATCGCGACGAGAATGTATCCTTTCCGCCTGAATTGCTGGAAGAGGCGACCGCGATTGGCGCAGCAGACGTTTTTGAAGAGCAGATCAGCGAATTTACGGCGCGCTCGCGTCGTGTTTCAAGCGAGAAAAATATTCTTGAAAAACGACTGGCAGCTCAGGCTGAGGCAGTTGCCGGTTTTGAGAGTAGAATGACTGCACTTGGCGAACAGGTGGAGATCATCGGCGATGAAATTGATCGGAAGCTTGGATTGCTTGAAGACGGGCTAACCAATCGCTCGGAGTACACTGAACTGCTTCGGGCGCGTGCAGAGCTTGTTGGTCAACAAGGTGCGTTGGCTGCACAGATTGAATCGACACGCACCCAGCTGCTTCAGTCCGAAGAAGAGATCATCCGTCTGGAACGCAATTTAATTGAAACGGCATCTGTACGGATCAATGAGATCAGGCGTCAGCTGCAAGATGTTGACGAGCAAACGGAAGTGGCGCGCGATACACTGACGCGGACGCGGGTACGTGCGCAGGCCGACGGGCGGATCATCCAATTGGCCGTGCGTATTTCAGGAACGGTTATTCGACCTGGTGATCTTCTTGCCACTATTCTACCGGCGCAAAAGGATCTGATCATCGACGGCCAGATGTCGGTCGCTGACATCGATCTTGTCACCGAAGGTCAAAGCGCGAATTTGCAATTCATCGCACTCAATCAGCGCGTCACGCCCGAGGTTCCGGCCGAAGTCATCTTCATTTCGCCCGATGCCATAAACGATGAGGCCACGGGAATTCCTTATTACGCGGTGCGTCTGCGACCAACGGAATTGCCGCCGGAAGTGCGTGACGAAGATATTTTCCCGGGCATGCCGGTGTCCGCGCTGATTTCCACATCTGAGCGCACATTTTTCGAGTACATCGCTAGGCCGGTCACCGACTCGTTCCGGCTTGCCTTTCGTGAGGAGTAAGCGCGGCCTGCGTCACTCGCCAAACTTGTTTCGAATCATCGCGAAACTTAAACGTTCGCCATGACAAAAAATGTTGACCCACCTGCCGGTGCGGGCGGTGACGGAGATGATAGTTCCGGTTCGGATATCAAACCCGTCGACCTGAAATCTGCTCTCGAAGAGCGCTATCTGGCCTACGCGCTTTCCACAATCATGCATCGGGCACTGCCGGATGCACGCGATGGCATGAAGCCAGTTCACCGGCGTATCTTGTACGCGATGCGCGAGTTAAAGCTCAATCCGGGATCAGCCTATAAAAAGTGTGCGAAGATCGTCGGCGACGTGATGGGCAATTTTCACCCCCACGGTGATCAGGCGATTTATGATGCGCTTGTGCGTTTGGCGCAGTCGTTTTCGGTGCGTTATCCGCTGGTCGACGGGCAGGGAAATTTTGGCAATATCGACGGCGATAACGCCGCCGCCTACCGTTATACAGAAGCGCGCATGACGGATGTAAGCACTTTGTTGCTTGAGGGCATTACAGAAGACGCTGTTGATTTTAGACCCAACTACAATGAGGAAGATGAAGAGCCGGTCGTTCTTCCGGGCGCTTTTCCGAACCTGCTGGCAAATGGCTCATCCGGCATTGCCGTTGGCATGGCAACAGCGATACCGCCCCACAATGCGGCCGAGCTTTGTGATGCTGCCCTTCATCTCATCAAGCATCCGAATGCTTCAATCGAGAAGCTCGTTGAGTATGTACCGGGACCTGATTTTCCAACTGGTGGCATTCTCGTTGAAGACCCCGCCAACATCCTCGAAGCCTACAAGACCGGGCGCGGTGGTTTCCGGTTGCGAGCACGCTGGGAAAAGGAAGAGGCGGGCCGCGGTACCTATCAAATCATCATCACCGAGATTCCCTATCAGGTTCAAAAATCCCGGCTCATCGAGAAGATCGCCGAGTTACTGATTGCGAAGAAAATTCCGCTGCTCGAAGACGTTCGCGATGAAAGCGCAGAAGATGTGCGGATTGTGCTTGAGCCCAAATCGAGATCTGTTGACGCCGATTTGCTGATGGAGTCGCTCTTCAAGCTGACCGACCTTGAGACGCGCTCACCGCTTAATATGAACGTGCTTTCGGGCGGTATCGTCCCGAAAGTGATGAACCTGCGTGAGGTTCTGCGCGAGTGGTTGGACCATCGCCGCGACGTACTCATCCGGCGTTCTACGAATCGGCTGCGGATCATCGAAAAGCGTCTTGAGGTGCTCGACGGTTATCTGATCGCTTATCTCAATATCGACGAGGTGATCCGCATTATCCGGTTTGAAGACCACCCCAAGCAAAAGCTGATGGCGACTTTCGAGCTCACAGAAGTTCAGGCTGATGCCATCCTCAACCTTCGTCTGCGGGCGCTGAACAAGCTGCAGGAACTGGAAATCCGCAAGGAATACGACGGTCTGGCCGAGGAAAAGGCTGAGATCGAAAAGCTACTTGGCGACGAAGCAATCCAGTGGAAGACGATTAGCTGGGAAGTCGGTGAGGTCAAAAAGCAGTTCGGTCAGGAGACCGACATTGGCAGGCGTCGAACAGATTTCGGCACAGCAATGGAAATTGATCTGGAAGCCGTTCAACAGGCCATGATCGAAAAAGAGCCTGTCACAGTTGTCATTTCTGAGAAAGGATGGGCGCGGGCGCTCAAGGGGCACCTGCCGGACTTTGAAGGATTGTCGTTCAAGGAAGGCGACGCGCTCAAATTCGCGTTTCACGCGGTCACGACCGACAAGCTGCTCGTGTTCACCACCGGAGGCAAGTTTTTTACGATTGGTGTGGACCGGCTGCCGGGAGGGCGAGGGCATGGTGAACCAATCCGTATCATGGTCGATTTGGACAATGATCAGGAGCTCGTATCGGTCAGAACCTATCAGCCAGACGGCAAGCTTTTTCTGTCGAGCGCTGTGGGGAACGGTTTCGTCGTGAACGAGCGTGATGTGGTCGCAAACACGCGCAAGGGCAAACAGTCGATGAACGTGAAAAGTCCGGATGAGGCGCTTCTGTGTATCCCGTTCAGGGCCGACGGTGATAATTCACCGACGCATGTTGCAACCGTTGGTGAAAATCGAAAGCTTTTGGTGTTTCCGCTTAATCAGGTGCCAGAGATGGCGCGCGGAAAAGGCGTCCGGCTGCAAAAATTCAAAGACGGTGGGATCAAAGACGCGCAGCTTTTCAACATGGAGGCCGGTCTGACTTGGACAGACTCGTCAGGTAGAACCTTTGTTCGCGGCGCCGATGAATTGGCAGAATATATGGGTGTACGCGCCGGTGCGGGCCGCATGGTGCCGAAGGGCTTTCCGCGGAATGGCAAGTTTTCCGGCTAGATATCCGCGTTGTGATTGCGACCGCGGTCGATAACGCTTTTGTGCGTGGGATGTGTTTGCGGGTTTGGTTAGGCGGGCAGAATGGAACTGCTCTTTGCTTATCTCGCTGGATTGCTGACGCTCATCAACCCATGCGTCCTGCCTGTTCTTCCAATAGTTTTAGCGGCGTCGGTTGCTGGAAATCGCCACGGACCTGTGTTTCTTGCTGCCGGGCTCGTCAGCTCTTTCACAATTGTCGGTTTGTTTGTTGCTTCTGTTGGACCCGCGATTGGGTTGACCGAAGACGTGATCAGCCGAGCCGGGGCATTGATCATGATTGGCTTTGGAGCGGTTTTGCTGCTTCCACGTGTGGGCGAGCGATTCTCGACCGCAACGGCGGGTTTTGCGGGCAAAGCAGACATGGCGATTAATGGCTTAGATCAGTCCCGTCCCACGGGGCTTTTCCTTGGCGGGATGTTACTGGCCGTCGTATGGTCGCCGTGCATTGGGCCAACGCTCGGTGGCGCGATTTCTCTCGCTGCTCAAGGGCAAGGCCTCGTCTGGCCGGGCGTGATCATGTTCGCGTTCTCGCTTGGGGTCGCTTCGATCATATTGGCACTCGGGTATGGCGCGCGCGAAGCAATCGCGAAGCGCCAGCAGAGATTTGCCGCGATTGCCGACAAATCCAAACCAATTTTGGGTGTCGTCTTCGTCTGCGTCGGTCTCTTTATTTTCTTCCAGATGCACCATGTGCTTGAGACGGTGCTGCTCGATATCATGCCTTTCTGGCTTCAAGATTTATCCGTTCGATTCTGATCAAAAGGAAAAACCAATGATGAAACGTCGTGGCGTTATTCTGGGTGCAACCGCAGCTTTCTTCGCTCTTTCGTTACCGGCAGCGGCAAGCGGCTGGGTGGAGTATCGCGAGGGTGTGATCGAGAATGCGCTTGCGTCGGGTAAAACGGTGTTTGTGGACTATTGGGCATCGTGGTGCAGCACCTGCCGAGCGCAGGAGCGTCGGATAGAACAGTTGCGTGGCGATGACCCAGCATATGATCGGGCGATGACCTTTGTTCGTGTCAACTGGGATGACTACGCAAGGAAACCCGTCACAACGAGCCGAAATATTCCGCGTCGCTCAACGCTGCTCGTGCTTAAGGGTGACCGTGAGCTTGGGCGCATTGTTGCTGGTACTGGGACGGCCCAAATCCGAGAGCTGATGGACAAAGGGCTTTAAACGCGTCAGCGTTTTCGCATAGCACAGTTGCGATAGCGTACTCGAAGGTGCATCGCCACCGACACCCAAATCCTGTATAAGTGCCAAAAACTTACAGGACAGGCCGGCGTCAACGGTCTGCGGGATGGTCGGTATGAATGAGAGCGATTTAGTAATAAAACTGCAGACCATTGTCGGCACGCGCCATGTGCATACGGGCGAGGTGGCGCTCGCGCGCTTTTGCAAGGGCTGGCGTTCCGGTGGCGGCGAGGCAGAGGCTGCCGTGGAGCCCGGAACTCTACTGGAACTATGGCAGGTGGTGAAAGCGGCGGTTTCAGCGGGACGCATTATCATCACCCAGGCGGCGAATACAGGCCTAACGGAAGGCTCGACGCCCAAGGACACCTATGATCGCCCGGTGATCGTGATCAACACGATGCGGTTGGATAAAATCCAAGTTCTCCGTGACGGCCATCAGATCATCAGCCATCCAGGTGGAAAGTTGTTCAAGTTGGAACGCTTGCTAAAGCCGCTCGGGCGCGAACCACACTCCGTGATTGGTTCCACGAATATAGGCGCGTCCATTATCGGCGGTGTATGTAACAATTCTGGCGGTGCGCTCACCCAGCGTGGTCCGGCTTATACCGAGCTTGCCCTTTACGCGCAGGTTGGCGCCGATGGCGAGCTACGATTGGTCAATCACCTTGGCATTGATCTGGGTGAGACGCCGGAAGAGATCCTGACCCGTCTCCAAAACGAGGACTTCACCGACGCCGATATTCAGGACGGCATCGGGCGGGCATCGGACGAGGGCTATATGGAGAAGGTTCGCGATGTCACGGCGTCAACACCTTCGCGGTACAATGCCGACCCCGATCGTCTATTCGAAACGTCCGGCTCTGCTGGCAAGCTGATCGTGTTTGCAGTTCGCTTGGACACGTATCCGGCCATTGAGGGCGAGCGCGTATACTATGTGGGGACCAACGATCCGGCCCATTTCACGGTGTTGCGCCGACGCATTTTGACCGAACACGAAGAGCTACCAATTTGCGGCGAATATGTTCATCGCCCGCTTTTTGATGTCGCCCACAAATACGGGAAAGACACGCTCCTGCTGATCCACTGGCTTGGGACTGACTGGTTACCAGCGATTTTCAAATGGAAGACCAAAGCCGATGGCGTGCTTGGGCGAGTGCCGTTTCTGCCGAAGAATCTTGTCGACAGAACCATCCAAGCGCTGACGCAGATTATGCCGGAGGCGTTGCCGAAGCGTCTTCTCACGTGGCGTGATCGCTATGAACATCATCTGATTCTGAAAGTCAGCGGCAGCGCAGCCCAGCAAACCGAAGAAGCACTCAATGATACGGTCGGCTCGGATGCATGGTTCCTGTGCGACGCCAACGAGGCGAAGAAGGCGAGTTTGCATCGCTTTGCGGCTGCGGGAGCAGCAGCGCGCTATGGTATCTGTCATCCGGCAGAGGTGGAGGACATACTGGCGCTCGATATTGCTTTGCGGCGCGATGATCTCGATTGGTTTGAAAAGTTAACGCCGGAAATCGAGGACGACATTGCGCTCAAGCTCTACTATGGGCACTTTTTCTGTCACGTGTTCCACCAAGACTATGTGGTTCGAAAAGGCGCTGACCCCAAGGTGGTTAAAAAGAAGATGCTCGCGCTTCTAGATAAGCGGGGCGCAGAGTATCCGGCCGAGCACAATGTCGGGCATCTCTACGAGGCGAAACCAGCGCTCCGTAAATTCTACGCAGACCTTGACCCAACGAACACGTTCAATCCTGGCATTGGTAAGACATCCAAAGAACGTCAGGTCTTCTCAGAAGCGGCGGAGTAGACACCGGTGAGTGTCGCTTTCGACGCTCATCTCACGATTATCTTTCGATTAACCAATACAATTTTCGCAATCTCAATAACTGCTCGTTAATCCTGTCCTCTTGGCGCGTGGGGGCACGGGCACATTTTGTTGAGTGCAGGTAAAATGCGTAATTCAGTTTGGATCGGGCTTGCCGGTTCCTTGGCCCTTTTTGGGTGTACCTCTTCCACAGGTGTTGATTCTGTGATGGACCTTCCACCTTCGATGGAGACGACGGCATCTATTCCAAAGCCCTCGGTTCCTTTGGGCGACAATGAACTAGAGGCGGGTTCAGCTCCCAGTGGGCTTGCGGCGCTCAATGCGGTGCTACCTTCTGCACAGGCCCCGGACCCAATACGCGTAGCGACTGCTCCGATCGCAAAGCCAGAAATCTCGGCACCAAAACCACGAGTTCGAAAAGCCGGGCTCTTTTCGGGAAGCCGCAATGCGTTCTCTGATTTGACGGTGTATCGACAGCGCTTTCGTGATGCGAAGCCGGTTGATTTCGGTCGCGCGTCGCCGCGTCCGTTCGAGGTTCACGGGGTGGATGTATCGCATTGGCAGGGTGACATCGATTGGAAGAAATTGCGCACGCAAGGCGCAAACTTCGCGTTCATCAAAGCGACCGAAGGCGGTAAACACGCCGACCGACTGTTCAAAACCAATTGGAAGAATGCGAAAGCCGCTGGCATTCCAACCGGTGCATATCATTTCATGTATTGGTGTCGACACGCAAAAGAGCAGGCCGAATGGTTCATTCGCAACGTGCCGAAAGAGAAGGGCTCGCTGCCTCCCGTGCTTGACGTTGAATGGAACGGGAACAAGCGCACGTGCCCGGGCAAACTTCCCAGAAAGACTGTTCTAAAGAAGATGCAGGTCTGGATGGATATCGTCGAGAGGCACTATGGCGTAAAGCCAGTTATCTATGTAACGCCAGACTTTTACGAGGATAATCTGAAAGGCCAGTTCAAGGAATATTCGTTCTGGCTGCGGTCGGTTGCACAGCATCCAAAGGGTCGATATCCCAATCGCGATTTCGCTTTTTGGCAGTATTCAGGGACTGGTCTATCCAAAGGTGTGAGCACGCAAATCGATCTGAACGTGTTCAACGGGACCGAAGAAAGCTGGAAGCGCTGGCTGTCGCAACGCGTGATGTAAAGCGAGCCCAGTGCGGTTGACGTTTGCCAGTTTTCAATCGCCTCGATTGGTGACTCTGATGCCCGGTTAAGCATATCGGTATTAAGCGCTTCGGGAGGGCTGCATGACAATCGTGCCAATTACATCGCCAGACTTATCTGCAGCTGAGGTGTCATGGTTCGCACCGATTTGCTCCGATGATTATCGCCATCTGGGTGTGCCGGAAGGTGACTTGCGATCGTCGTGGGAGAACACCTCGGAGATCGTGAAAACTGCCGATAGGCTTGGATACCGCAACATACTTTGCCCATCCTCCTATCAAGTCGGGCAGGATACGTGGTCGTTCGTCTCTGCGCTCGGGCCTCAGACTGAGCAGATCAACATGCTGGCGGCAATCCGTTGCGGTGAAGTGCATCCGGTCATGCTTGCGCGAGCGATCGCGACCGTCGATCACATGATGAGAGGGCGGCTAACGCTAAATATCATCTCGTCGTCATTTCCGGGTGAGGAAGCGTCCAGCGAATATCGTTACCGCCGGTCCCATGAAGTGGTCGAAATTTTGCGGCAGGCGTGGTCGCGCGATGAGATAAACTACGAAGGCGACATCTATCAGTTAAAAGGTCTGACAACCGACCCGGTACGGCCCTACCAGCAAAATGGTGGCCCGCTTCTTTATTTTGGCGGCTATTCGCCGGATGCGCTCGAACTGTGCGGAGCCCAATGCGATGTTTATTTGATGTGGCCGGAACCCGAAGAACTTTTAAAGCAGCGGATGCGGGACGTGCACGCACGCGCTGATGCCTATGGGCGCACACTGGATTATGGTTTGCGTGTGCACATGATTGTTCGCGACACCGAAGCGGAAGCGCGGGAATGTGCGCGTGAGCTGGTGTCCAAGCTTGATGATGAAAAGGGCGGTGAAATCCGCGGTCGCGCGCTCGACGCCAAAAACTATGGGGTGTCTCTGCAGGCCGCTAACCGCGATAGGTCCGATGATGAGGGCTATGTGGAGCCAAATGTGTGGACTGGCGTCGGTCGGGCTCGTTCTGGCTGCGGAGCAGCGCTCGTCGGATCTGTTGAACAGGTAATGGAAAAACTTGAGCGCTATCGTGCGATGGGAATTCGTGCCTTCATTTTCTCCGGTTATCCTCATTTGGACGAGTGTCAGATATTTGGCGAGAAGGTGTTGCCACAGTTGGAGACTTGTTCATTGCCGCAGATCTATGGCCGGGTGTCGAACACGACGCCCGCCACGCCGCTTGGGGTTGGTGTCAGGAAATAGCCGCGCTTGGCTTTACCGCGACGTTTGCCGAAAATTGCATCCCGCAGCCTAGCAGTTCGTGAGAAAGCAGGTTATCGGCGTCCCGCCGGAGTGACAAAATGAATGCGGAAGCAAAAATTACCTTGAGTGCAGAAGATATTGATCGGTTGAAAGGTGCCATGGGCACGTTTGCAACTGGCGTGACCGTCGTTTCTACACATGACGGCGAGATGGATCACGCGATGACCTGCAATTCTTTCAACACGGTGTCGCTTGATCCACCGATGGTGCTCTGGTCGATCCGCCAGGAAAGTGCGTCCCGCGATGCGTTTCGCAATGGCAACGGATATACCGTTTCGGTTCTGGGTGCTGATGCGGAAGCCACGGCGATGAAGTTCGCTGTCGATCCACTCGAAACACGCTACGATGATATTGCCGCAACCCGCCTCGACAGCGGTCGTCTTGTTCTCGATGATGCGGTTGCCTGGTTCGACTGCGCTCTTGATCAGGTGGTCCACGCTGGCGATCATGACATCTTGATCGCACGGGTCCTTTCGTTCCAGTCCAATGATGCAGAGCCGATGGTTTATTTGCGTGGGAAATTCACGCGGGCTGCTGACTGAGGTTCAATCGGTTCTTCTTCAACCGTCTTGCTTCGCCGAGCCGGATCGCCGAATGCACAGCCAGCGCGATGACGATTATCGTCCCACCTAATAATGTGCTCGGTGTCATCGCCTCGTTGAAGATTAACCAGACCCAAACAGGGGTCAAAACGGTCTCCAAAAGGAAGAACATGGCGACCTCTGGCCCCGTGATGTATTTGGGTCCGGTGGCGAGGCACCAGAATGCCGCCGGGAGCACAATCAGCCCGTTTATTGCGAGCCAAACTGGCCCCTCGATTTGAATGCCGGTGTCTCGATAGAGTGAAACAACCCCGGCTACGATAACCGGAATTATGCCGCCGATCATCGGAGCAAAGCCCATGTCTCTTCCGCTTTTTCGTGTCAGCGTCAGAGCAAGCGCTAAGCCAAAGGATGCAAACATCGCAAAAATGACGCCGACAAAGGTGCCGTCTGCGAAGCTTCCCGATACGATTATCGCAACCGCTGCGAGTACGATTGCCATGGTGATCAGGGTCACGCGTGCCGGTTTCTCGCCCAGAATGCCCCACCCGAGAAGGGCAGCAAACATCGTGTTGAAAGCGAGGATGAAAACCACGTTGGCCGCAGACGTGAAAAAGATCGCACTGGTAAAAAATATCGCGGAAGTTCCATAAATGGCGGCGATCAAAACGCCCATTCCGCCCGGCAGCAGCGGCGGCGCTTTTGAACGGATGGTTTTCCAGATAAACCAACACGTAGCAGCCGCAACTGCGGATAAACCGGAACGCACGAAAAGGACTGACCAAATCTCGCCATCGGCCGCGATGATCAATGGAATATCGATTGTTAGGATCATGCCGCCGATGAAGGTGATCAGCAGGCCTTTGGCGTAATCAGTCAAACGCTGTTATCGTCGGCTGCGTAGCGCGTCCAGCCGTTCCCGGTGAGATGTTCTTGAGGCTGAAATCGCGTTTTGTATTCCATCTTCTGCGATCCCTCGACCCAATAGCCGAGATAGACATGGGGAAGTCCGGCAAGGTTGGCACGCTGAATGTGGTCAAGGATCATCCATGACCCAAGTGACCGTCTCATCTCGGTCGGTTCGAAGAACGAGTAGACCATGGAGTAGCCATCTTCCATCTCGTCAGACAGTGCCACTGCGATCAGATCGCCGACACCACGGCCGGTGATAAAGCTGTCGGGCCCGCGTTTGCGGTACTCAATGACGCGCGTTTTTACATGGCTGTCTTCTACCATCATGGCATAATCCAACACAGTCATATCGGCCATGCCGCCGCGTGCGTGGCGTGCGTCCAGATATGCTCGAAACAGTGAATACTGCTCCGATGTTGGTTCCGCTGATTTAATTTCGCCAATCAGGTCTTTGTTTTTTGCGATCAGGCGCTTCATGTTTTTGCTGGGCGCGAACTCATCGGCAACAATGCGGACCGATATACACGCCCGGCAGCCCTCGCAGGCAGGGCGGTATGCGATGTTTTGCGAACGGCGAAAACCGCCTTGAGTCAGAAGGTCATTAAGTTCTGGCGCTTTTTCACCAACAAGATGTGTAAAAACCTTGCGCTCAAACTGCCCGGATAAATAGGGGCACGGTGTTGGCGCGGTTAGGAAAAACTGTGGTGCTTTCGGGTCGTGTTTCGCCATGGTCGCTGCATTTTCTGTCTTAAGGAATGTGACAGCGACCGGAATTCCGTCAAGTCCAAAGACTCCAGAGACGCGTGCTCAATTCGTCACGTCTGATCGAACAACAACGGTTCCGAGAAATAGATCGTGAAGCATTCGCTTGTCGCGCATGAAAAGGGCAACGAGCGCGATAAAGGGTGTGAGCAGCACATTGGCAGCCCAAAAGAGAACGGCATGAACGATTGCGGTAATGACGTCGATGGGCGCGCCATCGTAGCGCGCAAGTTTTATCGAGCACATGCGCATGCCGACAGTGGCTTGCGCTGGGCTGCCGAGTGTCCAACCGATGTAGGTAAGAGCGAGCGCTGGTCCCAAAATTCCATAAAGCAACCAGCCAGCGCCAAAGGTCGCTATGCCGAGGAAAAAAACGATAATTCCGACGGGAAAAATCAACGCAAGAACAATCAGATAGTCGATCGCAAATGCTATAACACGCTTCGTTCGCACGCTTTCGAAATGCGCAAATGAAAAACGATTGGTGGACGGCTGTGTGGCTTCAACTGCAGTGTTCATACGGGTGAGGTGGGCACCAAATGCCGAAATTTCAACTCATTGAACGGTCAGCGCTTTGGCGATTTCCGGCGCAAAGTATGTCAGAATCCCGTCGCATCCCGCTCGTTTAAAGCACATCATTGTCTCTTGAATTATACGGCCGCCATCGATCCAGCCGTTTTGTGCTGCGGCCTGTATCATCGCGAATTCTCCGGACACTTGGTAAGCGAACGTGGGCATTTGAAACCGGTCTTTGAGATCGCGGCAGACGTCGAGATAGGGAAGGCCAGGCTTGACCATCAGCATGTCAGCACCTTCGGCAACGTCGCGCTCGGCTTCGCGGATAGCATCATGTCGGTTTGCGGGATCGACATAGTAGGTTTTTTTGTCGCCCTTGAGCAGCCCTGCCGTGTTGATCGCTTCTCGATAGGGGCCATAGAATGCGCTCGCAAATTTTGCCGTGTACGACATGATCGAGACATCCTGGTGTCCCGCATCGTCCAGTGCCCGTCGGATCGCTCCAATGCGCCCGTCCATCATATCGGATGGTGCAATGACATCGGTGCCACAGTCGGCTTGCGCCACTGCCGCCTTCATCAAAACATTCACCGTTTCGTCATTGATGATTTTGCCATCGCGCAAAATGCCGTCGTGTCCGTGGTCGGTAAATGGATCGAGCGCGACATCGGTGATCACTCCAACGTCGGGGAGTACGCTTTTCATTTCGCGAATAAAGCGGTTCACCACATTGTCGGCGTCCAGAATATGAGAGCCGGTCTCATTGCGTTTCTCAATGGGCGGATTTGCAAATGGCGCGACGGCGGGAATTCCCAGATCGTAGGCCTCTTTTACCGCTTCGATTGCCCGGTCGACGGTGTAGCGGACGACACCGGGCATAGAGCCGACCGGCTCTGTCGCGTTCTCGCCCTCAATGAGAAAGAAAGTCCAAATCAGATCGTCGGGTGTGACCGTGTTTTCGCGCACCAGCCGCCGCGACCAATCCGCCTTCCGATTTCGGCGAAGGCGAGTGTGATTTGTCACGGTATCGACGATATGGGTCATTCGATCTCATCCTTGCTCAGTGGAAGCGGCTGTCGCATACATCTATGATTGTGAACAGTCACTCAGAGGTCGATTGCGGATGATCTTTGCCTCAGGCACTCCAAAGGCGTTTGACGCGCAAAACCAGCTTATCGGTGTTGTGCAGCTGTATTTTCTGCGTGCTCTGGCAGTCGCAGCGATTACACTTTGTCTTGTTTATTGGGCACATCTGTCGGGCATGACCGAAAACGGCATCGGTCGCTTCGATCTCCTATCTTTGGAAGTCCGCGCAGCGCATAGCGTGCTCGCGTTTACGCTGGCTTTCGCCTCGCTTGGACTATGGTTTGTGTCCAGCTGGGGCATCGTGCTTTGGCTTGCCTGCTCAATTCTTCAGATCGCAATGTACACGGTGTGGTCGGACGTATTTGGCGAGCGGCCAATTGGCGTCGCGCTGATTGTCGCAATTTTGCTCATCATCGCTGTTTTGATGACACTCTCGTTCCTCGAGACACGGAAACGGTATCTGCAGGGCTTTTGAGATTGTCCGAAAAAGACACAGACTGCTCCACGCCGCTAACGCTTAATTAACGCTCAGCTTTAATTCGAATTTTATCCGCATTGGATACATTGCCCACAACGGCAGGATAAAAAACAAAACGCTGTCGGTTTAAGCAGAGAGAGTGTGACAATGCATAATGTGGCGAGCTTTGATAGGACGGCGATGGCTGACAAGCCGGCTGATCTAGGCGAAATGTATCTGGAGACCTTGCAATTGGTTGAGCGCCTCCACCGACGTCTTCTCGATGTTGTAAAAGACGAGTTGGAGCGTCAGCGGCGAACAGATGTGAACGCGGTCCAGGCTCTGCTTCTTTTCAATATTGGCGATAGCGAGTTGACCGCGGGTGAGTTGCGGTCGCGTGGTTATTACCTCGGCTCCAATGTGTCATATAATTTAAAAAAGCTCGTTGATCTCGGCTTCATCGACCACAAGCGTTCAAAGACGGATCGCCGGGCCGTACGCGTCAGCTTGACTGACGCGGGTCGCGAAGTCGCTAGCATCGTGGACGGTCTTTACCAGCGTCATGTGAAGTCAATCGAGGCGGTGGGGGGCATGAACCCTGGCGAGTTTGAAACGATGAACAAAGCCATGCAGCGCATGGACCGTTTTTGGAACGATACGATTCTCTATCGGCTTTGATCGCCGCTAAGTCTGAAATAACGAGCCGCGATCGATCTGATCGCGGCTTTTTACATTGAGTATCAAATGTCTCAGGTTACAGGCTGTTTTGCCGGACCGCGGGGCTTTACAAAAGCCGGGATAAGCATGGGTGTGACGGCTTTGTACTGCTTGTAGCCGGGGCGACTTCTCTCCATCCACTGCTCGGTAAGGGGGATTGAAATGCCGATCATAACGAGCGTCAACAAGCCGGGGCCGGCAAATGCCACCCACGAAGCCGACATTGCAAAGGAGGAGAGGCCAAGGCCCCACCAGAGCACGAGTTCGCCAAAATAATTCGGATGACGCGATCGTGACCACAAGCCGGAGCCAACCAACTTCGGCGTGCTTGTGGTGTGTTGACGCGCCATTTTTTCGGCCTCGATTTGGTAATCGGCGATTGTCTCGACCACGAATCCGATCACAAACAGGGTCATGCCGAGCGCGAACAACGCGACATTGAAATTTTCGCTGACAGGCTCATGCATCGCGACGTGGACAGGGGCAGCCACTGCCCAAAGAATGAACGCCTGCAGGATGAAAACCTTGAAAAGGCTTATCCACCAATAGTTTGGCCCACCATTCTCCCGCATTTTCAGATAGCGAGCGTCTTCCGTTTCGGCTGACATGTGCCGCCGACCGAGATGCCATGTCAGGCGGGTTGCCCAAAGCGTGATCGCACCCATAAATGCGAGGTGCCACGATGTTTGAAAGCCATGAAAGGCCCAAGTGACCGCGCCGATAACCACAAAGCCTGGGCCCCAGTAGAAATCAATTACGCCCGCATCTTCCTTCAAAACATGTATTAGCCATATTCCGATGAAAGCAGTGATGGTCACGATGAGGCTCGTGAAGAGTGCTGGGTCCATAAATCCTCTCTTGCGTCTCGCCGTGTTTCTTTGGTTACCGCTTTGTTAAGCTGCTTGCGGCAAGACGTAGGTGTTGTGGTTTGGAGCGGATACGTGGGTAGGGCATGACTGGATTTTTGAAATCGACACGACGGAAACTGCTGGGCGGACTGGCCGCAGGGGGTGCAACTGCGTTGGCAACGAAATCGGCTGGCGCTCAGGCAACGACCATTATGGACATTCTACGTGCACCTGATCGCGGCGCGTGGGATGATCAGTTCGATGCGCCCGGTGCGCGAAAGCCGACAATAAGTACGCGGCAGCCCATACTCAGCCCGGCGACTGTCCAATACGTTCAACAGGCTATTGATAAGTATCGAGGGATCGTCGCTCGCGGCGGTTGGTCAAGGGTAAATCCATCTCAACGGCTTCGTGTCGGTGTCAATGAGCCTTCGGTTCGTGCACTGCGTCAGCTTTTGATCATCGCCGGCGACATGCCACGCAACTCCGGGGACAGCCAAACATTCGACAGTTTCTTGGATGCGGGCGTAAAGCGGTTCCAGCAGCGCCATGGGATGACGGCCGACGGAGTGGTCGGCAATTACACTTTGCAAGCGCTGAATGTCTCGGCTGGCGAACGCTTGGGTCAACTAGAGACCAACCTTGTGCGATTGCGGGCAATGAGCGGCTACCTCGGTGATCGCTATGTGATGGTCAACATTCCTGCCGCGGAAATTGAGGCAGTTGAAGGTGACCGGGTTTCACTTCGTCACAAGGCAATCGTGGGTAAACTCGACCGTCAGACGCCAATCCTGTCGTCGAAAATCCATGAGGTCATACTCAATCCCTATTGGACAGCGCCGAAATCGATCATCCGCAAAGACATCATTCCATTGATGCGTGAAGATCCGACATACCTGACGCGAAACAAAATCCGCTTGTTTGACGATCAGGGCAATGAAGTGCCGCCTGAATTCGTAGATTGGTCAACGGAAGAGGCGGTGGCACTGCGGTTCCGTCAGGAGCCCGGCAAGATCAACGCGATGTCGTCGACGAAGATCAACTTCCACAATCCGCACGCCGTCTACCTCCATGACACACCCCAACAGACGTTGTTCGGTCAGTTTCTGCGGTTTGAATCGTCGGGCTGCATTCGCGTGCACAATATTCGCGAACTAACCACATGGCTTTTGCGGGACACGCCTGGTTGGCCGCGCGCGCAGCAGGAACGCGTCGTGGCTTCCCGTGAAATGACACCAATTGCGATGAGTGAACCGGTGCCGATTTACTTCGTCTACATCTCGGCGTGGTCTACCGACGACGGTGTCGTGCAATTCCGTGACGACGTCTACAAGCGGGACGGTGTTGAGTCGTTGTCATTAGAGACAACGTCGCTGTAACAGCCAGCAAGCGCGGCAAATAAGCTGTGCTGTTTTGAAAACATGTCTAAGTTTGCCCTGTATGTCGCATGACATGTGGGGCATTTTGTTTTACAGGCCGACCAAACTATTACCGTGCACCTTTGAGAGGTAACCGCTATGTCAACAGACAGCACACTGCGCGTTTCGCAGTACGACGATTTCTTCACATCGCCATTGAGCGAGCGCGACCCGGAGATTTTCGGCGCAATCGGTGAAGAACTTGGTCGGCAGCGCCACGAGATTGAGCTTATCGCATCTGAAAACATCGCATCCCGCGCTGTGATGGAAGCCCAAGGCTCGGTAATGACGAACAAGTATGCCGAAGGCTACCCCGGTCGGCGCTACTATGGTGGCTGCGAATTCGTTGACAAAGCCGAAGTGCTGGCGATCGAGCGCGTAACGAAATTGTTCGGCTGCGAGTTCGCAAATGTTCAGCCCAACTCCGGCTCGCAGGCCAATCAGGGCGTGTTTCAAGCGCTCATTAAGCCCGGTGACACCATTCTGGGTATGAGTTTGGATGCCGGCGGTCACCTGACTCACGGTGCGAAGCCAAACCAATCGGGCAAGTGGTTCAACGCGATCCAGTACGGTGTCCGTGAAGAAGACGGTCTCATCGACATGGATCAGGTGCGAGCACTGGCCATTGAGCACAAGCCGCAGCTGATCATCGCGGGTGGCTCTGCCTACAGCCGCATTTGGGATTTTAAAGCGTTTCGCGAGATCGCAGACGAGGTTGGCGCGTTCTTTCTTGTGGATATGGCGCATTTTTCTGGTCTTGTGGCAGCAGGTGTTCACCCGAGCCCGTTCCCACACGCGCATGTGGCGACGTCCACAACGCACAAGACACTGCGCGGACCGCGCGGTGGTATCATTTTGACCAACGATGCTGATCTCGCAAAGAAGTTCAATTCGGCGATTTTCCCCGGTATTCAGGGTGGTCCGCTGATGCATGTGATCGCTGGTAAGGCGGTGGCTTTCGCCGAAGCGTTGCAGCCGGAGTTCAAGTCGTACATGGCGTCAGTCGCCGAAAACGCGAAGGTTCTAGCGGCGACACTTAAGGAGGGCGGCTGCGATATCGTATCGGGTGGAACCGATAATCACTTGATGCTGGTTGATCTTCGTCCAAAGGGCTTAACGGGTAAGGCCGCAGAAGAAGCTCTCGGTCGCGCGAACATCACCTGCAATAAGAACGGTGTGCCGTTTGATCCTGAAAAGCCTTTTGTCACCTCGGGTATCCGCCTTGGAACGCCCGCTGGCACAACGCGTGGCTTCGGTGTTGCCGAGTTCAAGCAGGTTGGTGAACTGATCACCGAAGTGCTCGACGGTCTGAAAGAAAATGGCGAAGAGGGCAATGCGGACGTGGAAGCAGCGGTGAAGGCGAAGGTCATCGCGCTTACAGATCGTTTCCCGATCTATGACCATCTCGGTTAATGCGCTGCCCATACTGTTCCAGTGAGAACACGCAGGTCAAAGACTCAAGACCTGCGGAAGACAATAATGCCATTCGCCGCCGCCGCGTCTGCCCAGACTGCGGCGGCCGCTTTACAACATTCGAACGCGTGCAGTTGCGCGAACTCAACGTGATTAAGCGTAATGGGCGAAAAGTTCCATTCGACCGCGATAAGCTCGCGCGATCTTTCGAAGTGGCCTTGCGAAAAAGGCCTATCGAGCAGGACCGCGTTGAGCGTGCGGTTTCTGGCATCGTGCGGCAGCTTGAGGCGTCGGGCGAGCAGGATATTCAGGCTGACGATGTGGGAAATCTCGTGCTGGAGGCCTTAAAGGGTATGGACGACGTCGCTTACGTTCGCTTTGCGTCGGTCTATATGGATTTCTCAAAACCTGGCGATTTTCACAATTTGCTCGGCGAATTGTCGATGGTAAACGGCAAATCCGATTTTGATGACTGAAGTGACCGAAATTGATCGCGCCTTGATGCGCGAGGCGGTGGATTTCTCGCGGCAAAATTTGGGGCAGACGGGGTCAAATCCTTCGGTCGGCACGGTCATCGTTCGGGAAGGCCTGGTGGTTGGCCGTGGGGTGACAGCTATCGGCGGCAGGCCCCATGCTGAGGCGCAGGCCCTCGCAGAGGCGGGGGACGCTGCGCGAGGCGCCACAGCCTACGTAACGCTAGAGCCATGCGCGCATCACGGGAGAACTCCTCCATGCGCGGTAGCTCTAGCGAAGGCGGGAATATCGCGCGTTGTATGCGCTCTTTCTGACCCAGACGATCGGGTCGCGGGTAGGGGTTTTCAAATCCTCCGCCATGCGGGGATTGAGGTCATCACCGATATTGAGGCTGACTATGCGCGCACCGTGCTTTGGGCCTATCTCGTTCGGTCGGAGCACAAGCGATCGGGGGTGACGCTTAAGCTTGCGGTTAGCGCGGACGGTATGCTCGGGATCAGCGGGCACGGTAGTGTACCGATCACAGGTGAAGAAACGCGCAAAGCCGTTCACCAATTTCGCGCCGAACACGATGTGATCATGGTCGGTATCGGCACGGTCTTGGCCGATGATCCCATGCTTGATGTGCGCATTGATGCCATAGAGCACCGCTCACCCCATCGCGTTATCGTCGACCGGACTGCTCGCCTGCCTCTGGGTTCCCGTATCGTGTCGTCAGCTCATACCATTCAAACTTCGGTTGCCTCCTGCGAACCTACCGGCGATCGTGCTAAAAAGCTCACCGCTGCTGGCGTGAACATCATCGCTTGCGCCGAATATGAGGGCGAGGTCGCTTTGCCAGAACTGCTGGAAGATTTGGGCTCGACCGGCATTCAGTCGGTGTTTCTGGAAGGCGGAGCGAAGCTTGCCCGGTCGTTTCTGGAAGAGGATCTGGTTGATCAATTGCAGTTGTTCCGCTCCGATAAAGTGATCGGCGTAGAGGGGGTCGGCTCGCCAAGCGTGCCGGAAAACGTTTCGTCGCGCTTCAAACTGCGAGAGAAGATACAATATGGGTCAGACATGCTCTTCAGTTACGAACGGAAATGATAAATGTTCACCGGAATAGTGACCGATATTGGCACGGTTTCAGAAGTAAGCGCGCTGCCGGAAGGAAAGCGGCTGCGGATCAAAACAGCCTATGATCCCGAGACAATCGACATCGGAGCTTCAATCTCGTGTTCAGGTACATGCCTGACCGTTGTTGAGCGAGGTACGACAGAGGGCGCAAACTGGTTTGAAGTAGAAGCATGGGAGGAGGCGCTGCGGCTCACGACTATCGGAGCTTGGACGCCCGATTCTCGCGTCAATCTCGAACGCGCCATGAAAGCCGGTGACGAGTATGGTGGGCATATGGTTTCGGGCCATGTGGATGGTCAGGCCAAGATCGTAGATGTGCGAGACGAAGGTGATGCGCGACGTTTTGTTTTTGAGGTGCCCGATGAATTGGCGAAGTACATCGCGCCAAAGGGTTCGGTTGCACTTGATGGAACATCGCTCACGGTGAACGGCGTTGACGACACGCATTTTGACGTTCTGCTTATTCGCCACTCTTTAAGCGTAACCACGTGGGCGGACCGCAAAGTGGGGGACCGAGTCAATATCGAAATCGATCAGATTGCACGCTTAGTCGAACGCTACGTTGATCGTCTTGCGCAGACAAGAAATCCTGCCTAGAGCCGCGCGAAATAGGAACGCTTTATGGCCCACCGCAAACCACATATTTTGATCGTGGAAGCACGATTTTATGACGACCTTGCTGACGCTCTGCTCGCTGGAGCTAAGAGCACTTTGGAAGGCAGTGCGACTTACGATGTTGTGACTGTTCCCGGTGCCCTCGAGATACCCGCGGCGATTGGTTTTGCTGCAGAGGCAGACGAGTATGATGGCTTTGTTGCGCTGGGCTCAGTCATTCGTGGGGAAACCTACCACTTCGAAATCGTTGCCAACGAATCGTCGCGTGCAATCATGGATTTGACCGTTGAAGAGGGTCTGGCGATTGGTAACGGGATACTGACTGTGGAAGACATGGACCAAGCTTGGGAGCGTGCCGACAAATCGCGCAAAGACAAGGGCGGGGGAGCCGCTGAGGCGGCACTGACCATGGTCGCCTTAAAAGAGCGCTTTGCCGCCGATGACTGATCAGAAATCTTCTCGCTTTACGCCGAAGCCTGCAAACAAACGTGGGGCGGCTCGCCTGCATGCTGTACAAGCCCTTTACCAGATGGAGCTTTCAGGCGCAGGTGTGCTGGAAACGGTCGCGGAGTTTGAGGCCCATCGGTTGGGCAAGGAGATTGACGGCGAACAGTATCGTGACGCTGACCCGGCGTGGTTTCGCGGCATCCTGTCCGGCGTAGTACAAGACCAGAGCGAGCTTGATATCTCCATCCGTGACAGTCTGATGGACGGATGGTCCCTCTCGCGGCTCGACAACACTATGCGGGCTATATTGAGAGCTGGTGTTTGGGAATTGAAAGCCAAGCGTGATGTTGCGATACCTGTGGTCGTCAATGAGTATGTGGAAATTGCCAAGGCGTTTTATGACGACGGCGACGAGCCGAAGATGGTCAATGCCATTTTGGACCGCGTCGCGCGTCTTTTACGCAAACCTGGCTAAGGGATTTCGATAGCATGAGCGCGGCCGTCAGTGATGCCATAGACCTTTCCCAAGCCAAGCGGGCGGTCATCACGATTGCAGGCGCTCAAGCGATCATCGGGTCCGCTGCTCCAATTGCGATATCGCTCGGCGGCATCACAGGCCATTACCTTCTTGGTCCCGATAAAACACTCGCCACCTCACCAGTAACAGGTTTCACGCTCGGCATAGCGCTTGGAGCAATTCCGGCTGCGATGCTCATGAAGGCGTTTGGGCGTCGAAATGGCTTTGTGGCGGGTGCAATTGTCACGGCCATTGGGGGCGGTATTGCCTGTCTTTCGGTGTTGCAGGGCTCGTTTGCTCTTTTTGTTGCCGCGCTCGCGTTGATTGGGATCGGTGGCGGATTTGTACAACAATACCGCTTTGCAGCTGCAGATGTTTCGCCTGTCGAGTTTAAGCCAAAGGCGATTTCGTGGGTACTGGGAGGCGGAGTCTTCGCTGCTATTCTCGGTCCGCAAACCGTGATTTGGACAAAGGACCTGTTTTTGCCGGTGCAGTTTGCGGGCGCTTTCGCAGCGCTCATTGTTCTCGGCATCATTGGCGCAGGCGTTCTTTCGTTTCTGAGGATACCTGAAGACACGCCTGAAAATGACGCCAGCGACCGTGCTCCACAACGGCCGCTACTTCAGATTATCACGACGCCGCGGTTCCTCGTTGCGTTTATGTGTGCGGTAACCGCCTATGGTTTAATGACTTTTGTAATGACTGGGGCGCCGTTGGCGATGGTGCTCTGTGGATTTTCAACCGACCAGTCGACACTCGGCATTTCATTGCACGTGATGGCGATGTTTGGACCAAGCTTCGTCACGGGACACCTGATCAAGCGTTTTGGGGTCGAGAACATCGTTGGCGCAGGTTTGCTGATTCTCATCACCTGCACTTTGGTCGCGATGTCGGGCGTAGAACTCTGGCAATTCTGGCTTGCGCTCATTCTACTGGGCGTTGGTTGGAATTTTGGCTTTATCGGTGCCACTGCGATGATCGCGACCACCTATAATTCAAGCGAAAAGAATAAGGTCCAAGGCGCACACGACTTTGTGCTGTTTTCAATCGTCGCCGTGGCATCACTGCTTTCAGGCGGCGCGCTGAATGCGTTTGGGCCGTCGGCGGAAACCGGTTGGTTCTGGCTCAACCTGATCTCGCTTCCAATCGCGATCGTGACGCTGGGGGCACTCGTGTTCTTCACGCTGCGCACCAAGCGCACAGGCGTCGCTGCTCAAGTGTCGTAGCGTCACTGCGGCGATCTACAAAAGGTCTACGACCAAAGCTTGACCGATCAAGGACGCTTCTGCTTACCTCCACCAATTAAATCGGGGCAGCTTTCGCCTCTTAATCGGGACCGCGGCATACATCATGGGCCGCGTTTGCGGAGGGAAAATTCACATGATTTTACTCGCAGTTATCGGCTGCGGCTTGGTGTCGGTTGTCTATGCCATATGGGCGACGCAATCGGTTCTTGCCGCAGATCAGGGCAACGCGCGCATGCAGGAGATTGCCGGCGCCATCCGGGAGGGCGCGCAAGCCTATTTGAACAGGCAATATTCCACGATTGCGATTGTGGGTGTCATCGTTGCCGCAGTCACATGGGTCTTGTTGGGCGCAACCGCGGCTATTGGCTTTGTTATCGGCGCAGTGCTTTCCGGCGTTGCCGGTTATATCGGTATGTTTGTCTCGGTGCGTGCCAATGTGCGCACCGCGCAGGCCGCAGCGCATTCGCTTTCGGGCGGTTTGGACATTGCGTTTAAGTCCGGCGCCATCACGGGCATGCTGGTTGCCGGGCTCGCGCTGCTTGGCGTCGCCGTTTACTACTACGTGCTGGTTGAGACGATGGGGCTTTCACCTGAAAGCCGCGTCGTAATCGATGCACTGGTTGCGCTTGGATTTGGCGCATCGTTGATTTCGATCTTTGCCCGCCTCGGCGGTGGTATCTTCACCAAAGGTGCCGACGTGGGCGGCGACCTTGTTGGAAAGGTCGAAGCTGGTATTCCGGAAGATGACCCCCGAAATCCCGCAACCATTGCCGATAATGTCGGCGACAACGTTGGCGATTGCGCAGGTATGGCAGCAGACTTGTTTGAGACCTACGCCGTAACCGTGGTTGCGACCATGGTTCTCGGTGCGATCTTTTTCACAGGCGCAGAGGCTTTGGCCGACGTGATGCTTTATCCGCTTGCGATTGGCGGCGCATGTCTCATTACCTCGATCATTGGCACGTTCTTCGTAAAGCTGTCTGACAACGGCTCAATCATGGGCGCACTCTACAAGGGCCTGATCGCCACGGGAGTTCTCTCAATCGCGGGTCTTGTCGCTGCGACGCATTTCACCGTGGGTTTCGGTTCGATTGGCACCGTTGACGGGCAAGAATTGACAGGTATCAACCTGCTTTACTGCGGTGTCATCGGCCTCGTGGTTACCGGCCTGATCGTCATTATCACCGAGTACTATACGGGCACAAACAAGCGCCCTGTGAATTCCATCAGCCAAGCGTCTGTGACCGGTCACGGAACGAATGTCATTCAGGGTTTGGCGGTCTCACTTGAATCGACAGCACTTCCTGCGATTGTGATCGTTGGCGGTATTATCGCGACATTCCAACTTGGCGGGCTTTTCGGCATCGGTATCGCGGTAACCACCATGCTCGGCTTGGCGGGGATGATTGTCGCTCTTGATGCCTTTGGGCCGGTGACGGACAATGCAGGCGGCATCGCGGAGATGGCGGGTCTTGATCCCGATGTTCGCAAGTCGACCGACGCACTCGATGCTGTCGGCAACACCACAAAAGCGGTCACAAAGGGCTACGCGATTGGATCAGCCGGTCTTGGGGCGCTGGTGCTCTTTGCCGCCTATTCCAACGATCTGGAATTCTTCGTGGCAAACCCCGACACCTACAGCTATTTTGCCGATGTCGGTGAAATCTCGTTCGATCTGTCCAACCCTTACGTTGTGGCTGGCCTTATCTTCGGTGGTCTTATCCCGTATCTTTTTGGTGGGATAGCTATGACGGCCGTCGGCCGCGCTGGTGGTACGGTGGTGGAAGAGGTCCGCAGGCAGTTCCGCGAGAAGCCTGGCATTTTGGAAGGCAAGGACAAGCCCGATTATGCGCGCGCGGTCGATATGCTGACCAAGGCCGCAATCAAGGAAATGGTGATTCCATCACTGCTTCCGGTGCTCGCACCTCTGGTTGTTTATTTTGGCGTTCTGTTGATTTCGGGGTCGAAAGCCTCAGCCTTTGCTGCTGTTGGCGCTATGCTGCTCGGTGTCATTGTGAATGGCCTCTTTGTGGCAATATCCATGACTTCGGGCGGCGGCGCTTGGGACAACGCCAAGAAGTCCTTCGAAGATGGCTTCGTCGACAAGGATGGCGTCAAGCATGAGAAGGGGTCCGAGGCGCATAAGGCGTCAGTGACCGGGGACACCGTTGGTGACCCGTATAAGGACACCGCAGGGCCTGCGGTGAACCCAGCGATCAAGATCACCAATATCGTGGCCTTGTTGCTACTCGCGGTCCTAGCTCACTAACAGCGGCTGAAAACCAAAAACTAAAACCCGCCGCGTTGTGGCGGGTTCGTTGTTTCTAGATCGCTAGCGACCAAGGGTTGGTTGTGCACGGCCGAATGTGCCGCTGAGCAGCTGGGCGAGGAATGTCTGGTCCACGCCGCCTGTTGGCGTGGTTCTTGAGATGAAATCGAACACCTTGCCGTCTTGAAGGCCGTAATTTGCAATTCGTCCGACGACCGGGTCTTCGGCTTCAAAATACACCGCAAGCACACGCTGATCGACAAGACGTGGCTTCAAAAACTGCGCTCGGCGCTGGCGCGTCTGCGAGATATAATAGAAAACCTCATCGCCGGAATATTCTGCAGACGTCGTCGGGCTACCGAGCGCGAGGAGTACCTGATCCTTACTAGAGCCGGGCGGTACAAGTGCGAGCGTTTGTTCGTCAATCACGTAGCCTTGAGTCAGTGTTTCGGACAAAGACAAATCTGCTGGGCGGACCCCCTGACACGCGGTCATTGCACCGCATATTGCCACGAGCGCACCCACTTTTGCGATTGTGTAGCGCTTATCGCGCTTGAAAGTGCCTGCTTCCGACTTCATCTTGGTCCCCAAATCGCGAAATTGTCGCGATGTTCGGTAAACGACATGGGTGTCACTTTCAATGTCTCACGCCGCAACCGTTTCACATGTTGGAGGGAGCTAGGTCATGATTGTGTCGCTGTTTCGGCGAAGTGCCAGAAATGCAAATGATGCGATTATCGAAAACGTTTATCAGGCCATAATCGAGACCGCACGCAAACCTGTGCTGTTTGCCAATTACGGCGTGCCTGACACACCGCTCGGACGGTACGAAAGCCTGTCTGCCCATATGATCGCGTTTTTGCATCGGACCCGGTCGTCCGGCGAGAATTTGGAGGCTTTGGCACAGGACATCGTCGATGAGTTTTTCACAGATGTGGACCACTCAATTCGCGAGCTTGGCATCGGCGATACTGGCGTGCCGAAGCGAATGAAGAAACTCGGCAAGATGTTTTATGGCCGGATGGGACCATACTGGACCGCGTTTGACGGCGGTTCGATTGAAGAATTTGAAGCTGCACTGCGTAGAAACATCCGCCCTGATGACAGCGAAAATCTGCGTGCTGAGGACCTCGCTGCTCATATGATGCAGGTGCGTTCGATTATGGGTGACTACGATAACGACGATTACCTCAATGGCAGGGTAGCGGCGTTTGTGCCCAAAGTGGCGGCTTAGTCATGGGCGAAATCAGCTCACCTATCGACAAAAGGATCAATGTGGATCGGCTCCCACATAAGGGTGGATCCTTCGAAATTGAGTTGACGGGTGATGAGTTGGAGCGGCTTGCGACGTTCAATCAGCTTCTTTCAATCGATAATTTTCGAGCGAACATCGAAGTTCTGCGGTGGAAAAAATATGGTTTCCGCATCCGTGGGCTCATTAAAGCCGAGCTGGTGCAGCAGTGCACGGTGACGCTTGAGCCAGTGCCGCAATCACTTTCCACCAATTTTGAAGCGCTGTTTGTACCGGCAGGAAGCAAGCTCTCAAGGCCGGTTTTGTCGGAGAGTGATCAAGAACTGATCATTGATCCAGAGGGCGACGATCCACCGGAAGAATTTGAGCCGCCGTGGCTGGATCTCGGCGGTATCGTGCAGGAGTTCTTCGCGCTCGCAATCGACCCTTGGCCTCGACACCCCAGTGCCGACGACGCTGTACAATCGGCGAGCGCTGCTTCGGCAGATCACGATGACGCCGATGAAAAGGAAAATCCATTTGCGGCTTTGGCCGAACTCAGCAAACGGATTGGCGATTGAATAACGGTTGGCAACACGTTAGCCGTGCCGCGTCTCAGAACAAGCAACAATAATTAGGACGGCCCCTCGGTGACAATCATATCAGTGGATGCAATGGGCGGCGACGTGGGACCGGAGGCCGTTATTCCTGGCGCTGCGCTTTCTTTGGAAAGGCATCCATCGATCAAGTTTTTGCTGTTTGGCAAAGAAGCCGAGTGCATGCCGTTCTTGGACAAACATCCGAAATTGAAAGCTGCGTCGGAGTTCATTGATTGTGACGTGTCCGTCGCGATGGATGATAAGCCAAGCCAAGCGCTTCGCCGGGGGCGTTACAAGTCATCAATGTGGCGGGCTATCGAAGCGGTAAAAACCGGGGATGCCGATGTCTGCGTTTCTGCTGGCAACACCGGTGCGCTCATGGCCATGTCGCGCTTCTGTCTGCGGACTATGGCAGATATTGAACGGCCCGCGATCGCTGCGTTGTGGCCCACCATGAGGGGGGAAAGCGTTGTGCTCGACGTTGGCGCCAATATCGGTGCGGATGCACAGCAACTGGTCGATTATTCGGTTATGGGCGCTGCAATGGCGCGGGCGCTGATCGAAAATCCAAGACCGACAGTTGGGCTTTTGAACGTGGGCGTTGAGGAGATTAAAGGCCAGGAGGAAGTCAAAGAAGCGGGCCGCATGCTGCGCGATGCAGATTTGCCGACGCTCGACTATCGGGGTTTCGTTGAGGGCGACGATCTTGGCAAGGGCACGGTAGACGTGGTGGTAACGGAAGGATTTTCGGGAAACATAGCACTGAAGGCCGCTGAGGGCACTGCGCGGCAGATCGCCGAATACCTGCGCCAAGGAATGCGCCGGACGCTAACGGCAAAGATCGGCTACATTTTAGCGAAGGGTGCTTTCACGCGCCTCAAGGAAAAGATGGACCCGCGTCGCGTGAACGGAGGCGTGTTTCTGGGTCTGAATGGTGTCGTGATTAAAAGCCACGGTGGAGCCGATGAGCAGGGGTTTGCCGCAGCGGTCGATATGGGTTTCGACATGGTTCGCAATGGCCTTAAGGATAAGATCGACACCGATATAAAGGCTTTCCACGGAAGACAGGGCAGGGCAGTTGCGTCCGAATGATTTTTAGCAACCTAGCCGACCAAATCCGATGATACGTACTAAAATAATTGGTGTTGGCAGCGCGCTTCCGAAGTGCGCAATGAAGAACTCTGATTTTCCTGCTGAACTTGAAACATCTGATGAGTGGATTGCTCAGCGAACGGGAATTCGACAGCGTTACATCGCAGACGAGAGCGAAACGACGGCAAGTCTTGGTGAGGCAGCGGTTCGCGCCGCGTTGACTGACGCTGGCGTCACGCCTGACGACCTTGATGCAATCATCGTTGCAACGTCGACGCCCGACAACACCTTCCCATCCACGGCGACAAACATTCAAAACCGCATCGGTATGAAACACGGCTTTGCGTTTGATAGCCAAGCTGTTTGCAGTGGTTTTGTTTTCGCATTGACGACGGCGGATGCCTACATTCAGTCAGGTCATGCGAACCGAATAGCGGTCATTGGCGCGGAGACTTTTTCACGTATCCTCGATTGGGAAGACCGTCGTACCTGCGTGCTATTTGGCGATGGTGCAGGGGCTGTCATCGTTGAGCGCTCGGATGGTAAGGGGCTCACCTCGGATCGGGGCATTCTCGCTGCCAAGCTGCGCTCGGACGGTTCTCATAAGGATAAGCTTTTTGTGGACGGCGGTCCGTCTACGACAGGCACCATAGGGCATCTGCGGATGGAGGGTCGCGAGGTTTTCAAGCACGCGGTCGGAATGATCACCGATGTGATCGTCGATTCCTTTGCGACTGCTGGCCTGCAGGGTCATGAAATCGACTGGTTCATTCCTCACCAAGCCAACAAGCGCATCATCGAAGCGTCTGCGAAAAAGCTTGGGATCCCCTTCGAGAAAGTGGTCATCACTGTTGATCAGCACGGCAATACCTCTGCGGCGTCCGTTCCCTTGGCTTTGGACGTGGCACGTAAGGATGGCCGTCTCAAAGATGGTGACCTGGTACTGCTTGAGGCGATGGGCGGTGGGTTTACTTGGGGCGCGGTTTTGGTCCGCTGGTAGCCGGGAATGCGTTAATTCGCCTTGCTTTTCAGTGATGTGCTGACTAACTTTCACACAAAGAAGAGAAGACGATATGGCAGGCAAAACCCTGACACGTGCCGATTTGGCGGAGGCAGTATATCTTAAGGTAGGTCTTTCACGTTCGGAATCGGCGGAACTTGTCGAAATGATTATCGACGAAATCTGCGAGGCGGTCGTTCGCGGAGAAACGGTGAAGCTCTCTTCATTTGCCACTTTTAATGTTCGTTCTAAAGCCGAACGCGTGGGCCGAAACCCAAAGACAGGTGTCGAAGTGCCGATCACTCCGCGTCGCGTCATCTCGTTCAAGGCGTCCAACGTGCTCAAGCAGCGGGTCTTGGACGGGTATAAGTCGCGGCGTTGATTACAGGCACTTTGGAGCGAGGCATGAACGACAAAGCAGCGGATGCTTTTCGAACAATTTCTGAGGTCGCGGACGACCTTGATTTGCCTCAACATGTGCTTCGCTTTTGGGAAACACGTTTTCCCCAAATAAAGCCAATGAAGCGTGGCGGGGGGCGTCGGTATTATCGTCCACAGGACGTTGCGCTTTTAAAAGGCATTCGTCACCTCCTGTATGTTGAGCGATACACAATCAAAGGCGTTCAAAAGCTTCTGCGGGAAAACGGTGTTCAGTTTGCCCATGCCATTGGTTCGGGCGATTTGTCAGCGCTGACCGAACTCACCGAGCGCACCAAGGCTCAGGCGACCGTACAGGTTGAGGCCGATGCGCCCGTGGAAGCGCCAGTCCGTTCAAACCAAGACGTAGACGATATTGTTGTCGGGTCGCCGCAACCCAAATCGAAAGGTCTTTTCAGGTTTGGTAAGGATGCGGCGGAACCGGCTGCGGCAGGCGGGTCCGATCTCTCAAAAGACAATCGCGCACTGCTTCAAGAAGCTTTGTTTGATCTTTTGGAATGCAAGAGATTGCTCGATCAAGTTCGCTAAAATCACCACACAAACGCCTTGAGGCGTCTTTGCTTTCCCCATATAGGCGATGGAGGTCGGAGCGTAGCGCAGCCCGGTAGCGCACTACACTGGGGGTGTAGGGGTCGTGGGTTCGAATCCCGCCGCTCCGACCAAATTCAAACTCTTTAATGACGATTTAAACGATACCGATTTTCTATTGCATCCGCGTGTTTCGCGCCGTATGCGGGCGTCGTGAAGGGGTATAGCTCAGTTGGTAGAGCGTCGGTCTCCAAAACCGAAGGTCCACAGTTCGAGCCTGTGTGCCCCTGCCATGTTCGCTTTTTTCTATTGACATCTTGATTCATTGAGGAATCACGAATAGGTGAGGCTTTGCGTGGTATGGTTCGGTAACGAACGGGTGCGTTTTCTGAAATGAGTGAGTTTTCAATTGGTGTTTCAGTTTCTCGAAGCACACAGATGATAACAGTCGCGTAAGTGGTGACCGGAGCGAATGGCAGCCAACCCGTTCAAATTCATCCAAGAAGTACGTCAGGAAACGTCGAAGGTCACTTGGCCGACACGGCGCGAGACAGTAATTTCGACAATTATGGTGTTGATCATGGTCGTCATTGCCGCGACGTTTTTCTTCGCAGTGGATCAGATTTTCAGCCTGATCTTCAATCAGGTTTTTGGGCTGTAAGCTTCGTATTTGGTGATTTTGATGAGCGCACGCTGGTACATCGTCCACGCATTTTCCAATTTTGAGAAGAAGGTTGCGGAAGCAATTGAGGAAAAGGCGCGATCTAATGGTCTTTGGGACCGCTTTGAGCAAATTCTCGTCCCCGTCGAGAAGGTGATTGAAGTACGCCGCGGTCGTAAGGTGGATGCAGAGCGCAAGTTCTTTCCAGGCTACGTTATGGTGCGGGCTACTCTTACTGACGACGTTTTTCACTTGATCAAAAACACACCGAAGGTGACTGGTTTTCTTGGTTCCGATAAAAAGCCGATCCCGATCAGCGATGCGGAAGCCAACGAAATCCTCGGACAGGTTCAAGAGGGCGTTGATCGTCCAAAGCCGTCTGTTTCCTTCGAGATTGGCGACAGTGTCCGCGTGACAGACGGCTCGTTTGCTTCGTTTAACGGCGTTGTGCAGGAAGTGGACGAAGAGCGCTCACGCTTGAAAGTGGAAGTATCGATTTTTGGCCGGGCAACCCCGGTGGATCTGGAATTTGGGATGGTCGAAAAGGGCTGATCTCAACGCGGCACTTGCCGCAAAGAAGGTGGGAGAAAGGGCAGGGTGCCAAACCTGCCCCATCGTACCACCGGACTTCAAAACTGCTCGTTGATACGGGCTAATATTGGAAGGTAATCATGGCAAAGAAGATTGCGGGGCAGCTTAAGCTGCAGGTGCCCGCCGGTACAGCAAACCCGTCGCCGCCTATTGGTCCGGCGCTCGGTCAGCGCGGCATCAACATCATGGAATTTTGCAAGGCGTTTAACGCCGCAACGGATTCCATGGAAAAGAATTCGCCTATACCGACGATCATCACCTACTATCAGGACAAGTCGTTCACGTTCACGACGAAGACGCCTCCTGCTTCGTTCTACCTGAAAAAAGCTGCGAAGCTGAAATCAGGTTCGAAAGAGCCGGGCAAGTCGGTTGCCGGGTCGGTGACCCGCGATCAGGTGAAGGAAATCGCGGAAGCGAAAATGAAGGACCTGAACGCTGCAGATATCGAAGCTGCGATGCTGATGATTGAAGGGTCTGCACGGTCCATGGGCCTGAAGGTGGAGGGCTGATCATGGCGAATTCAGGAAAGAGAACACGGAACCTTCGTGAAGGTGTCGACCGAAACAAGCTCTATGATCTGGGCGAAGCTGTTGCCATGGTAAAAGAGCGTGCGACGGCGAAATTCGACGAGACAATCGAAGTTGCTATGAACTTGGGTGTTGATCCACGCCATGCGGACCAGATGGTGCGCGGTGTCGTGAACTTACCCAATGGCACGGGCCGCTCGGTCCGGGTCGGTGTTTTTGCACGTGATGCAAAAGCGGATGAAGCGCGCGAAGCTGGTGCGGATGTCGTTGGAGCCGAAGACCTCGTTGAAAGAGTGCAAAAAGGCGAGATCGACTTTGATCGCTGCATTGCAACGCCAGATATGATGCCGCTTGTCGGTCGCCTTGGTAAGGTTCTTGGCCCGCGTGGCATGATGCCGAACCCAAAGGTTGGCACTGTGACGCCTGACGTCGCGAAGGCCGTAAAGGATGCCAAGGGTGGCGCTGTTGAGTTCCGCGTCGAGAAAGCGGGCATTATTCATGCGGGTGTCGGCAAGGCTTCATTTGATGTGGCTGCGATCGAAGAAAACGTTCGCGCTTTGACCGATGCGGTCAACAAAGCAAAGCCAACGGGCGCTAAGGGCACATTTCTTAAGCGCATGGCAATCTCGTCGACGATGGGTGCTGGCGTGAAGATCGACGTATCGGGCATATCGGCCTGATGCGTTACTTCTATAATTGCGTGTAAGCGGTTGTAGATAAAAAGTTTCCACCCGGTTCGCCGGGTGGTTTGCCGGGAAACCGGCATCCTGTCCGAGATTGCGGGCGGCTCTGCCTTAATTCGCAAGAGCCTGCATGAGACGAACCAGACTTGATGGGGTTTCCTGCCAAGTTTGACCGTATGCCTTTCGCCGCGCCTTTTGGGCAAAGCGCAAGGGGACAGGTCCTCGAAGCGTCGTCGTGGCGTTCCGGTGGGCTAACCTCGGAGCAAAGCGGCGGCAAAGGCAAACTGCGGTATTTCGGAAGAGATGCCGTCAAACGGAGAGACGAAGTGGACAGAGCGGAAAAACACGCATTTGTCACAGAACTGAACGAGGTGTTTCAAAACGCCGGTTCTGTTGTTGTGGCCCACTACACCGGACTGACCGTTGCCGACATGAGCGATCTTCGATCGCAAATGCGCGACGCGGGCGGGAAGGTGAAGGTTGCGAAGAACCGCCTTGCCAAAATCGCTCTCAAGGGTACCGAGTCCGAGGGAATGGCTGACCTTTTCGAAGGTCAGACGCTCATCGCATATGCCGATGATCCCGTAACGGCTCCCAAGATCACCAATACGTTTTCCAAGTCCAACGACAAGCTCGTCGTTCTTGGTGGCGCACTTGGATCGACGATCTTGGACGAGGGTGGCGTGAAGTCTTTGGCTTCTTTGCCGTCGCTCGACGAACTGCGCGCAAAGCTGGTTGGCATGGTCAACACGCCAGCGACACGGATCGCACAGATCGCCACTGCACCGGCGGGCCAAGTGGCTCGCGTGATTGGTGCATACGCCCGAGAGAACGAGAACGCATAGGGTTCTTCAAATCACTTCAAACACCGAACTACGGTTCAAACTTACGATATAGGAAACATGAAAAATGGCTGATTTGGAAAAAATCGTCGAAGATTTGTCTGCACTGACCGTCATGGAAGCGGCGGAATTGTCGAAGATGCTCGAAGAAAAGTGGGGCGTATCTGCTGCTGCTCCTGTTGCAGTTGCTGCTGCAGCGGGTGGCGATGCCGGTGGTGAAGCTGCTGCTGAGAAGGACGAGTTTGACGTCATACTTGAGGCTGCCGGTTCATCTAAGATCAACGTGATCAAGGAAGTCCGCGCACTGACGGGTCTTGGCTTGAAAGAAGCAAAGGACCTCGTTGAAGGCGCACCTAAGGCCGTCAAAGAAGGCGTTGCCAAGGCGGAAGCCGAGGAAGTCGTCAAGAAGCTTACCGATGCCGGCGCAACTGCGTCGATGAAGTAAGTCAGACAATGACATTGGAGCGGCCTTCGGGTCGCTCCATTTGACTAAAAACCTTTTTCTCAAGCCTGCGTTTGGCAGTTTTAAGCAACAGGTTTGTACTATAAAAGTCTCGCGAACCGGGTGCATGGGTTCGCAGGCTACAGAGCGGGGTCTCAGACGTGAGGTCCCATGTGGCAACGCCGGGGTAGAAAGCCCCACACGGCGAGACGGCAAGGAGCGACAATGACTCAGGCAACCACCTTTAACGGTCGCAGGAGAGTACGCAAATTTTTCGGCGATATCCCCGATGTAGCGGAAATGCCGAACCTGATTGAGGTGCAGAAGGCATCCTACGATCAGTTTTTGATGATGCAGGAGCCGGAAGGCGGCCGAGAAGTCCAAGGACTTGAGGCGTCATTCCAGTCGGTATTTCCCATCGAAGACTTTGCCGGCACGGCGAGATTGGAATTTGTGCGCTACGACTTCGAAGCGCCAAAATTTGATACCGAAGAGTGTCGCCAGCGCGATTTGACCTATTCAGCGCCGCTGAAAGTTACACTCCGCCTCATCGTCTTCGATGTCGATGAAGAGACCGGTGCGAAGTCAATTAAGGATATCAAAGAGCAAGACGTCTACATGGGCGACATGCCTTTGATGACGTCAAACGGTACGTTTATTGTAAACGGCACCGAGCGCGTAATCGTTTCGCAGATGCACCGCTCACCGGGCGTTTTCTTTGACCATGACAAGGGCAAAACGCACTCGTCGGGTAAGCTACTCTTTGCTTCCCGCGTGATCCCATATCGTGGTTCTTGGCTCGATATAGAATTTGACGCGAAAGACATCGTCCACGCGCGTATTGACCGTCGTCGTAAGATCCCGGTCACGTCGCTTCTGATGGCGCTTGGTCTCGATCCCGAAGAAATTCTCGAAACATACTTCAATTTCCAGACGGTCACCCATGCGGGCGACCACTGGCGCGTTCCGTTTTCCGGTGACCGTCTCAAAGGCCAAAAGCCGATGGAAGACATCATTGATGCCGATAGCGGCGAGGTGATTGCGGAAGCTGGAAAGAAGATCACGGCACGCACCATTCGGCAGCTGGATGAGAAGGGCGTGAGAGCCATCCGCGCCACCAATGAGGAAATCTACGGCAGTTACCTTGCTCGTGATATCGTGAACATGGAAACCGGCGAGATTTATCTCGAAGCTGGTGATGAGCTTGACGAGAAGAATGTCGAAATTCTTCTCGAAAGCGAGCAAACCGAGTTCGATATTTTGGATGTGGATCACGTGAATATCGGCCCATACATCCGCACTACCCTCGCTGCTGATAAGAACGAGTCACGCCAGGATGCGCTTTTCGACATCTATCGCGTGATGCGTCCGGGTGAGCCGCCGACCATGGAGACCGCTGAGAACATGTTCAAGTCGCTGTTTTTTGACAGCGAGCGCTACGACCTTTCTGCGGTTGGTCGCGCAAAGATGAACATGCGCCTTAACGAGAAGGTGGACGATACGGTTCGTGTACTTCGCAAAGAAGACATCCTCGAAGTCGTGCGCACCCTGATTGATCTGCGCGATGGTCGCGGTGAAGTCGATGACATCGATAACTTGGGTAACCGCCGTGTTCGCTCCGTTGGGGAACTGATGGAAAACCAGTATCGTGTTGGTCTTTTGCGTATGGAACGCGCAATCAAAGAGCGGATGTCATCGGTCGACGTCGACACGGTAATGCCGCAGGATTTGATCAACGCGAAGCCTGCTGCGGCAGCGGTGCGCGAGTTCTTCGGCTCTTCGCAGCTTTCGCAGTTCATGGACCAAACGAACCCGCTGTCGGAGATCACGCACAAGCGTCGTTTGTCGGCGCTTGGGCCAGGCGGTCTGACGCGTGAGCGTGCGGGCTTTGAGGTTCGTGACGTGCACCCGACCCATTACGGTCGTATCTGTCCGATTGAAACGCCGGAAGGTCCAAACATCGGTCTGATTAATTCGCTTTCGACGTTCGCACGGGTCAACAAATACGGCTTTATTGAAAGCCCCTATCGTAAGGTGGTGAACGGCAAGGTCACCGAAGACGTCGTCTATCTTTCAGCAATGGAAGAATCGAACCACTATGTCGCTCAGGCGAACGCGGAAATCGATGAAACCGGCAGTTTCGTGAACCAGTTCATTATCTCGCGTCACGCTGGCGATGTAATGATGACGCCGCGCGAAAACATCGATCTGATGGACGTTTCGCCGAAGCAGCTTGTTTCGGTTGCCGCTGCGCTGATCCCGTTCCTTGAGAACGATGACGCCAACCGCGCGCTCATGGGTTCAAACATGCAGCGTCAGGCCGTGCCATTGGTGCGTGCTGATGCGCCGTTTGTCGGTACGGGCATGGAAGCCATTGTGGCACGGGATTCCGGCGCTGCGATTGCAGCCAAGCGAGGCGGTATCGTTGACCAAGTGGACGCGATCCGTGTGGTTATCCGCGCAACCGAAGATCTCGATCCCGGTGAAGCTGGTGTCGATATCTATCGCTTCCAAAAGTTTCAGCGTTCGAACCAGTCAACCTGCATTAACCAGCGTCCGCTGGTTCAGGTGGGTGACCGTGTGGAGAAGGGCGATATCATCGCCGATGGTCCGTCGACTGACCTTGGTGATCTAGCGCTTGGCCGCAACGTGCTTGTCGCGTTTATGCCTTGGAACGGTTATAACTACGAGGATTCCATTCTGCTTTCCGAGCGGATCGTGAGTGACGATGTTTTCACTTCCATCCACCTTGAAGAATACGAGGTGATGGCGCGCGATACCAAGCTTGGTCCCGAGGAAATCACCAGGGATATTCCAAACGTCTCCGAAGAGGCGCTGAAGAACCTTGATGAGGCTGGTATTGTCTATATTGGCGCAGAAGTGGGCCCGGGCGACATTCTCGTCGGAAAGATCACGCCGAAGGGTGAAAGCCCTATGACGCCAGAAGAGAAGCTTCTTCGCGCAATCTTTGGGGAGAAGGCGTCCGACGTCCGCGATACGTCTATGCGGATGCCGCCGGGTGGTTACGGCACAATCGTTGAGGTTCGCGTCTTCAACCGCCATGGTATTGAGAAGGACGAGCGCGCGATGGCCATCGAGCGCGAGGAAATCGAGCAGCTTTCTAAAGACCGTGACGACGAGCAGACGATCCTTGATCGCAACACCTACAATCGTTTGGCGGAAATGCTGATCGGTAAGGAAGCGATTGCGGGACCAAAGGGTTTCAAGAAGGGAACAAAGCTCACCGAAGAAGCGCTGAAAGAGTATCCGCGTTCGCAGTGGTGGCAGTTCGCCGTAGACGACCCGAAGGCTCAAGACATCCTCGAGCAGCTTCGTGGCCAATATGACGATTCCAAGAACCAGCTCGAGCAGCGGTTCATGGACAAGGTTGAAAAGGTCCAGCGCGGCGATGAGATGCCTCCGGGCGTCATGAAGATGGTGAAGGTCTTCGTAGCTGTTAAGCGCAAGCTGCAGCCGGGCGATAAGATGGCCGGCCGTCACGGAAACAAGGGTGTGGTGTCACGCATTCTGCCGAACGAGGACATGCCGGTCCTCGAAGACGGAACCCACGTGGACATCGTGCTGAACCCGCTCGGCGTGCCATCGCGGATGAATGTCGGCCAGATTCTCGAAACACACCTTGGCTGGGCGTGTGCCGGAATGGGAAAGCAGGTCGGCGAATTGATCGAGGCCTACAAGCAATCTGGCGACATGAAGCCATTGCGGGCGAAGATCGAGCAGATCATCCCCGAGAACAACCGCAATGAGCCGGTTCGTCAGATGGACGACAATGGGGTAATGAAAGTTGCCGAGCAGTTCACACGGGGTGTCTCGATTGCGACGCCCGTCTTTGACGGTGCGACGGAAGGGGAAATCAACGAGATGTTGGCGCAAGCCGGCTTGAAAGAGTCTGGTCAGTCCACCCTCTACGATGGCAGAACCGGCGAAGAGTTCGACCGTCAGGTGACCGTTGGCTACATCTATATGCTGAAGCTGCATCACCTCGTGGACGACAAAATCCACGCGCGCTCAATTGGACCGTACTCGCTCGTTACGCAGCAGCCACTGGGCGGTAAAGCGCAGTTTGGTGGCCAGCGCTTCGGTGAGATGGAAGTCTGGGCACTTGAGGCTTACGGCGCTGCTTACACTTTGCAAGAAATGCTGACCGTTAAGTCGGATGACGTGGCCGGCCGGACCAAGGTGTATGAAGCGATTGTTCGCGGTGACGACACGTTCGAAGCTGGTATCCCAGAAAGCTTCAACGTTCTCGTCAAAGAGATGCGTTCGCTCGGTCTCAATGTGGAACTCGTGTCGACGGCAGAAGCTGCCAATGATGACGAGGCACCTGTGCCGCTGCCAGATGCTGCTGAGTGATTGTATCGCCTGCGCGTGACGCGGGCGACCATTTTGAATTTCATCGGACACGTTGTCCGGAAAACCGGGGCGCGGCCCCATAAAGGAGACAGGCATGAACCAAGAGGTTGCAAATTTATTCAACCCTCAGGCGACAGCCCAGAACTTCGACTCAATTCAGATTTCTATCGCTAGCCCAGAGAAAATTCTCTCGTGGTCGTTTGGCGAGATCAAAAAGCCGGAAACGATCAATTACCGCACGTTCAAGCCAGAGCGTGACGGCCTTTTCTGTGCGCGTATCTTTGGCCCGACGAAGGACTACGAGTGTCTTTGCGGCAAGTACAAGCGGATGAAGTACAAGGGCATCATCTGTGAGAAATGTGGTGTTGAGGTCACGCTTTCGCGTGTGCGCCGAGAGCGCATGGGCCACATTGAATTGGCCGCTCCCGTTGCGCACATCTGGTTCTTGAAGTCACTGCCAAGCCGCATCGCGTCGCTTCTCGACATGACTTTGAAAGATGTTGAACGCGTTCTTTACTTCGAAAACTACATCGTCACTGAGCCTGGTTTGACCTCGCTTGGTGAAGGTCAGTTGCTTTCCGAAGAAGAGCACATGCTGGCCGTCGATGAGTTCGGCGAAGATCAGTTTACGGCCATGATTGGCGCCGAGGCGATCCAGGAAATGCTGGCCGCAATGGACCTGCCAAAGATTGCCGTTGAACTTCGTGAAGAGCTTGATGCGACGTCTTCTGAATTGAAGACGAAGAAGCTTTTGAAGCGCTTGAAGGTCGTTGAAAATTTCATTGAGTCTGACAATCGTCCCGAGTGGATGATCATGAGTGTCATCCCGGTCATTCCACCAGACCTTCGCCCGCTTGTGCCGCTCGATGGCGGTCGCTTTGCGACCTCGGATCTGAACGATCTCTATCGTCGTGTGATCAACCGGAATAACCGTTTGAAGCGCCTCATGGAGCTTCGTGCGCCGGGCATTATTATCCGTAACGAGAAGCGTATGCTGCAGGAAGCGGTTGATGCGCTGTTCGATAATGGACGTCGGGGTCGTACGATTACCGGAGCTAACAAGCGTCCGTTGAAGTCACTTTCTGACATGCTGAAAGGTAAGCAGGGACGCTTCCGTCAGAACCTGCTTGGAAAGCGCGTCGACTACTCGGGCCGCTCGGTCATCGTGACTGGTCCGGAACTCAAGCTCCACCAGTGTGGCTTGCCGAAGAAGATGGCGCTCGAACTCTTCAAGCCGTTCATCTACGCGCGCTTGGATGCGAAGGGTTACTCCTCCACGGTCAAGCAGGCGAAGAAGCTTGTCGAGAAGCAGAAGGAAGAGGTGTGGGATATCCTCGATGAGGTTATCCGCGAGCATCCGGTTCTTCTCAACCGTGCGCCGACGCTTCACCGTCTTGGCATTCAGGCGTTTGAGCCTGTACTTATCGAAGGTAAGGCAATCCAGCTGCACCCGCTGGTCTGTACTGCGTTTAACGCCGATTTTGACGGTGACCAGATGGCTGTTCACGTCCCGCTGTCGCTTGAAGCACAGCTGGAAGCACGCGTGTTGATGATGTCGACGAATAACATTCTGCACCCGGCCAATGGACTGCCGATCATCGTGCCATCGCAGGATATGGTTCTCGGTCTGTACTATCTCTCAATCGTGGCTGAAAACGAACCCGGCCAAGACATGGTCTTCGCCGATATGGGTGAGCTTGAGCACGCGCTTGAGAACGGCGTTGTTACGCTTCACACGAAGATCAAAGGCCGCTTCAAGACAGTCGACGCGGAAGGAAATGAAGTCTCCGAGCTTCATGACACGACGCCTGGTCGCATGATTATCGGTGATTTGTTGCCGAAGAATGCGAAGGTTTCCTTCGACATCTGTAATCAGGAGATGACCAAGAAAAATATCTCTGCGATGATTGATACGGTCTATCGCCACTGCGGTCAGAAGGACACGGTCATTTTCTGTGACCGCATCATGGCGCTTGGCTTCAAGCACGCGTGTACGGCGGGTATCTCGTTCGGCAAGGACGACATGGTTATCCCGTCCGACAAGGAAGCGATTATCGACGAGACAGATCGCATCGTGAAGGAATATGAGCAGCAGTATAATGATGGTCTCATCACCTTCGGCGAGAAGTACAATAAAGCCGTTGATGCTTGGGCGCGTTGTGACGACAAGCTGACCGAAAAAACCATGCAGGGCATTCAGGCCGTGCAGTTCGAAGAAAACGGTCGCCAGAAGCAGATGAACTCCATCTACATGATGGCGCGGTCCGGTGCTCGTGGTTCAACACGTCAGATGAAGCAGCTTGCTGGTATGCGCGGTCTTATGGCCAAGCCGTCCGGTGAGATCATCGAGACACCGATTATCTCAAACTTCAAAGAAGGTCTGACCGTGATGGAGTACTTCAACTCCTCACACGGTGCCCGTAAGGGTTTGGCCGATACGGCGTTGAAGACAGCGAACTCCGGTTACCTCACACGTCGCCTGGTGGACGTCGCACAAGACTGCATCATCACCGGTCAGGACTGCGGCACCGATAAGGGCCTCACAATGACGCCAATCGTTGACGCTGGTCAGGTGGTTGCATCCATCGGTCAGCGCGTCCTTGGCCGGACAGCGTTGAAGGATGTCGTCGATCCAAAAACGGAAGAGGTTTTGGTCAAGGCTGGCGTGATGATCGAAGAGCCGGACGTTGATCGCATCGAAAGCGCTGGTATTCAGGCTGTTGAAATCCGCTCCGCTCTCACCTGTGAGATGCAGACGGGCGTCTGTGCCGTTTGCTACGGTCGAGATCTGGCTCGCGGTACTCCGGTCAATCTCGGTGAAGCTGTCGGCGTTATCGCTGCGCAGTCCATCGGTGAGCCGGGCACTCAGCTCACCATGCGTACGTTCCACATGGGCGGTACCGCGCAGGTTGTTGATACGTCATTCATCGAAGCGTCCTTCGATGGCACGATTGAGATGAAGAACCGCAACATCGCGCGAAACTCCGAGGGCAACCTCATCGCGATGGGCCGCAACATGTCGATCATCATTAAGGATGAGTCTGGTGAAGAGCGTGCGACGCACAAGGTCACCTACGGTTCGCGCCTAATGGTGGATGAAGGCGATGCGGTGAAACGCGGTCAGCGCATGGCCGAGTGGGATCCATACACCCGTCCGATCCTCACCGAAGTGGAAGGCGTTACCCAGCTTGAGGATATCGTCGACGGTGTGTCTGCTGAGGAAACAGCCGATGAAAACACCGGTATCACCAAGCGTGAGATCATCGACTGGCGGACCAACCCGCGCGGCGCAGACCTCAAGCCTGCGATCACGATCATGGACAAGAAGGGCGAAGAAGTCGCCAAGCTTGCACGTGGCGGTGATGCTCGCTTCCTGATGTCTGTTGGCGCTATCCTATCGGTGGAACCAGGCGCGAAAGTGAAGCCGGGTGATGTGATTGCCCGTATTCCGCTGGAAAGCGCGAAGACGAAAGACATCACCGGTGGTCTGCCGCGTGTTGCCGAACTCTTCGAAGCGCGTCGTCCGAAGGATCATGCGGTTATCGCCGAGATTGATGGCAACATCCGTTACGGTCGCGACTACAAGAATAAGCGTCGCATCCACATCGATCCGCTCAACGAAGGTGAAGAGGGCGCGGAATATCTCATTCCGAAGAACCGTCCGTTCCACCTTCAAGACGGTGATCCGATTGAAAAGGGTGACTACATCCTCGACGGTAACCCTGCGCCGCACGATATTCTGGCGGTGAAGGGCGTGGAAGCGCTTGCGTCTTACCTGGTGAATGAAACGCAGGAGGTCTATCGACTGCAGGGCGTTTTGATCAACGACAAGCACATTGAGGTGATCGTTCGCCAGATGCTGCAGAAGATCGAGATCACCGAGCCAGGCGATTCCGGTTACATTGCGGGCGATAATATCGACCGTCTGGAACTGGAAGATGTGAACGAGCGGCTTGAAGCCGAAGGTAAGCAGCCTGCGAAGGGTGATCCGGTCCTGCTTGGTATCACGAAGGCCTCACTGCAGACGCCGTCGTTTATCTCAGCTGCATCGTTCCAGGAGACCACGAAGGTGCTAACCGAAGCGTCTATCGCGGGCAAGATCGATACGCTGCAGGGTCTCAAGGAAAACGTTATCGTTGGCCGTCTGATCCCTGCGGGTACCGGCGGTGCGATGAACCAGATCCGCCGGATCGCGTCTTCGCGTGATAACCTTATCATTGAGCAGAAGCAGGAAGCGGCAAATGCCGCCGCAGCCGATGCAATGCTTGAGGATATGAGAGACAGTGCGACAGAGCCTGCTGAGTAAGTAGGTTTCGATAACTTGGATCATGGAAGGCGGCTCTAGGGCCGCCTTTTTCTATTCCCCGGTGAGCGCTGAGCGGTACGCAACATTTACAATGTAACCGAGCAGAAACTCGTCGCGTGTAAGAAATGCATTCTGATCGATGTCAGCGCGGCGGAAATCCACGGTCATGGCTTGATGAAACTCTTGTTGGCTGATCGTTTTGCTTCCATCTCGATCCCAGAAAGCGAAAAGGATTTTCTTTGCTGTCTCAAACTCATCTTCGCGTCCGGCCTCCTCCGCAAGGACCTCAAAACCCGGATCCCATTCGCCATACTCCGCAAAACTGATAGATGCGTTTTCGTCGGTATCCATTGACGTGAACACTGTTTTTCCGAAGGCAACAAATTCACCCAGATCAACGTTTCCGTCTGGATTATCCTCAATTGAGCCGAAGATCGTCTCTGCGAGTTCGCATCCCGCTGTTGGGCAGGGTGTCTGTGCTAGGGAAGTGTTTGCCAATCCCAAGATGATTGACGCCGACAATAAGAGTGCAGATTTCAAGTTGGCCTCCGAATTGAAATTTATTCATTCCCCACGGACTTGAGCCTGACTGCGAAGCGTCATGGCGGAAAGCGATACTTTGGGGGCAGTCTTAAAGATAACTATGGATTTTGAGTGCGTCCACGCCCGTTAAATCGGCGCTTTGGGAGATTTTGTCTGCTTCGTATCCGGCTTTCTCAAACCCAGACTGCTTCTGATCGGCTCCTTCACCGGTTCGGGGCGGATGGTATCAATTGTACCTTGTCGATCCTTTGTTTGGCGCACTTGTTCAAGCTGACGCGTGAGACGCTCCAAATCACGCTGTTTTGCACTTTCGCGCGCTGCGTCAGCTGCCTTCTCGCTCTCACCAAGCAAAAGAAGTGTTTCTACGCCGAGTGCCAATGCCGCCTCGTGCGTCTCGCGCACGATATGCTTGAGGCCTAAATTGCGCAGCTGGATCAGGTGAACGCGGTCGTACGCGCGCGCGATTATTTTCGTGTTCGGGAAGTCTCGTTTCAAAAGCGCGGCGATGGTGAGCGTATCATCCGGCTTATCAGTTGCGATCACGACGGCGCTGGCGCTGTTTGCGCCTGCGGCGAGCAAAACATCACGGCGGGTGCCATCACCAAAGAACACGCGACTGCCAAATCGGGCAGCTTCTTCAACGCGGTCCGCGTCGGCGTCGAGTAGTGTCATGGGTATGCTGTTTGACAACAGAACTTGAGACACGACTTGGCCGAAGCGACCGAAGCCTATGACCAGAACATCGCCGTTTGCGTCTTCGAAATTCTCCTCCGGCTGCCCGCGCTTTTCTCTTGAGATGAGTAGAGGCAGCAGCAACTTCTGCTGGGATGATAGCGCCATCGAGGCAATGACAATGGCAGAAAGGACTGACGCCAGTTCTCGGTCTATCAGCCCAGCGGTCGTCGCGGCTGCAAACAGCACAAACCCGAATTCGCCGTGCTGGGCGAGTGCAAGACCCATACGGCTCGCATTTTCATGGCTCGCAGCGAACGCCCTGTTCACAATGTAGACGATTGTTCCCTTCACGGTGACCAACACCGGGGTGGCAATGGCGATGAGTAGCCAGTTGTCAGCGACTGTCGCCAAATCCAGTGACAAGCCAATTGCGAGGAAGAAAAGGCCGAGGAACAATCCACGGAACGGCTCGATATCGGCTTCCACCTGGTGCCGATAGGATGACTCCGCAAGCATTACGCCAGCGATGAACGCACCCATCGCATAGGATAAGCCGACCAGCGCCATGATCAGCGCCGCGAAGATGACAACACCCAGTGCGGCCGCCGTCATCAACTCCGGTGTCTGAGATTTTGCAATCGCGCGGAAGAGGGGATCAAGCCCGAACTTTGCGACAATTACCAAGGTCGCGATGGCTGCGATGCCTTGAAGAACCGCCGTCACATTTCCAGACATCGTCATTGCGGTATCGCCGGTCGGCGTGATGAGCGCTACGAGCAGCAAAAGGGGCACAATGGACAGGTCTTCGAAAAGAAGAACGGCTATTGTCGACTGGCCAAAAGCGGATGTGCGTTTCCCCGCTTCGTCCAGTGCTTTGATGACGATTGGTGTTGAGGAAAGACCGAGCCCGAAGCCAATGATAATGGCTGTTTGCCAGCCAAAGCCATAGAGCGTTGCTATGACTGACAAGCCTGATCCGGTAGCCAGAAGCTGGATCAGACCACGTCCGAAAATCGTGCCGCGCAACTCCCAAAGCTGGCGCGGGCGAAAGGAAAGCCCGATAACGAATAGGAAAAGGACGACACCGAATTCTGAGATCTGTAGCAGTGATTGGGTATCGATGGAAACGACTTGCGCCAGCGTAAAGCCCGCGAGTATGCCTGCTATGAGGTAGCCTATTATGGAGCCAAGCCCTAGGCGGCGAGCGAGCGGGACAACTGCGCAAGACAGCGCAATCAGCAGCAGTGCCTCGAAGAAATAGAGTTCGATCTCAGAGAAGCCCATTTGGTTTTCCATCCGCTTCGCCCTCGGTCGACCCCATGTATATGCGACCTACCCGCATCCTTTCGGTATGTGGCGCTAGCCGGAACGATCAAGTAGCGGACTTTAGTGATTGGATTGGGATGACGGCTTCGGGGCGTGCATAACTATTTCACAGCTGCTTTTCGAAGCGCACGTTCTTCCGCGATCACTTCTTCGGGGAATTGGCTCATGAAACAGCAGCAAACGCCTTCGTCGATCATCGTTCTAGGGCCATGGGGATGAGCTATGTGCTTATAGACCCCGTGACTGTGCTCATGGTGATGATGATCGTGTGTGTGATCATGAGAGTGGTTGTGCGAATGATCATGGGAGTGGTCGTGATCAACGTCACCTGTCTCATCATCTAACGGATCGCGGAACTCTGCATGGTGGTGGTGTACTTCAACTTCGCCCTTGGCGAGCCGGTCCTTAAACGAGGCCATCAGGTCGCGATCATCGGTCATCACGCCGGTGCGCGCTTCCTCAATTCGCTCCACGAAGGTGTCGATGACGTGGGCTTGGTCGGCGAGGTAGTGTGCCTTTAGAAACTGCACCGTTGGCGCGGTTTCGGCGACGCGGTCGATGTATCCGTAAATCCGATCAATTAGACGGCCTGAAAACAAGAAGTAAGGCGCGACGACAATGCGCTGGTAGCCAAGTTTTAACGCCACTTCCAATCCGCGACCGACCGAGGGGTAGGTCACGCCAGAATACACCGTTTCAGCCCAGCCAAAGCCAAGATTTTCGGTCACGATGCGGGTGAGTTTTGCCGCTTCCGCATTTGCAAGCGTATCTGATGTTCCTCGACCGACAACCACAAGCATCGTGTCGTAAAGATCACCGGCGTGTACGTGATCGACGCTCAACGCTTCCACAATCCGCGCCTGAAATGCCGCGATCATCTGCGGATGAAGCCCCAATTCACGTCCGTAATTGATCGTCAGGTGGGGGTGTTTTTCGGCATAGGTCGTGAGAACCGATGGGATGTCATTTTTAGCATGTGTGGCTGCAAACAGCATGCCCGGAACCGCATCGATTTCGGTGACGCCAGCTTCGCGTAGATCATCCAGTGCCATGTGAATGTTGGGCGCAGAATACTCGAGAAAACCGTATTCGACAGGAAGACCGGGATAACGGGCGCGCAACCCTTTCGCCAAAAGCGCGAACTCTTCTTCTGCCGATTTCGCGCGGCTGCCGTGGCCGCAAATTAAAATGCCGCGTTTGGACAAGACTGGTCTCCAAGAACCGAACGGATTGAGAAAGCTGAAAGTGACAGGTCGACCCGATCAACCATCGGGCTTCCAATCCTTCAATGCAGCAAAAGGATCATAGTCAGGGTCATCATCATCCACGAAGCGTCCGTCGCGTCTCGACTCGGGCTCATTTATGGCGGCAGTCTCCTGATCGCCAAATTCGATGATAGCGATTTCACCTTCGTTGGCACCCTGAAACGCGCTGAGAAACGGTTCATCTATCGGTTCTTCGGTCAGTGTACCGATCTGGTCAAATTCTGCCTCATGATAGCCGCGCTCAGACAAAGCGTTTAGCGCTTCGCGCACGGCTGCGTCGTCATCGGCTTCGGCCAACATTATGTTTACGGTGGTCTCCGGCGCGTCTTTTTCCTTCCAAACGCGGCCAACGATAATGAAGACGGGTTTCTCGCTTTCGCGGATCATTTTGCACTGCCAATATGTGAATTGCGCCAACGCGGATTTGACATGGATGCGGGTGTGCGTAAACCTTCGTCACAGCTCTAAAATTGTTGTTTGAGGGCTGTTGACGCTTTCAGGACTCGCGCATATAAGCCGCCGAAAGGGCTGCGGTGCGAAGCTGTTGTGTCGTCTTAATGACCACTTTGCAAACCAGTTCATTTTATCAGCGACGCTTTTGCATTGCTTAGAACGATGAAGCTTCGGCTTCCTCTCTCTTCAGTGGGCTTGGCCATTCGGCTTTGCCCGCGTTTGTTTGCTTACGATAAACGTGAGCGTTGGAATTAAGGGTGGGTTGAATGCCTACAGTCAATCAGTTGATCCGCAAGCCGCGGACTGCGCCAGTAAAGCGGAACAAAGTGCCTGCTCTGCAAGCAAATCCGCAGAAGCGTGGCGTCTGCACGCGTGTTTACACGACGACACCAAAAAAGCCGAACTCCGCGTTGCGTAAGGTCGCGAAAATTCGCTTGACCAACGGCTTCGAAGTGATCGGCTACATTCCCGGTGAGGGCCACAATCTTCAGGAGCACTCGGTGGTTATGATCCGCGGCGGTCGTGTAAAGGACTTGCCTGGTGTGCGTTATCACATCCTTCGCGGTGTGCTCGACACCCAAGGCGTAAAGAACCGTAAGCAGCGTCGCTCGAAGTACGGCGCAAAGCGTCCGAAGTAATCTGGTTTATTTGGAGTTTACCCCGGACAGCGCTTCAAGCGATTTGACTGGGTAGAAGGAAACAAAGATGTCACGTCGTCACCGCGCTGAAAAACGAGAGATCAACCCAGACCCAAAGTTTGGCGATCTCATTGTATCTAAGTTCATGAACGCGATCATGCTGGACGGAAAAAAGTCCGTAGCTGAGCGCATTGTTTACGGTGCCTTTGACCAGATCGAAGACAAAACAAAGCAGGGTCCTGTGGAAGTGTTTCATCAGGCGCTTGAGAATGTGTCACCTGCTGTTGAGGTTCGTTCGCGCCGCGTTGGTGGTGCGACCTACCAAGTGCCGGTTGATGTACGTCCAGAGCGTCGTCAAGCACTGGCAATTCGCTGGATGATCAACGCTGCCCGTTCGCGCAACGAGAAAACCATGGTTGAGCGCCTGTCTGGCGAACTCATGGACGCGGCAAACAACCGGGGCACCGCTGTTAAAAAGCGCGAAGACACGCACAAGATGGCAGATGCCAACCGCGCGTTCTCCCACTACCGCTGGTAATACAAGCACTGACCGAAAGCTTTCCTTCCAAGGATACGTATCATGGCTCGCGAATACGAACTTAAAGACTACCGCAACTTCGGCATCATGGCTCACATTGATGCGGGTAAAACCACAACGACTGAGCGGATTCTTTATTACACCGGCAAATCGCACAAGATTGGCGAAGTGCACGATGGTGCTGCGACCATGGACTGGATGGAGCAGGAGCAGGAGCGTGGCATTACGATCACGTCTGCTGCGACTACCACGTTCTGGGAAGGTCGCGATGGCAAGAAGCGCCGCTTCAACATCATCGATACGCCAGGTCACGTAGACTTTACAATTGAAGTTGAGCGTTCGCTTCGTGTGCTCGACGGTGCCATTGCGCTTCTCGATGCTAACGCGGGTGTTGAGCCGCAAACAGAAACCGTTTGGCGTCAGGCAAACAAGTACAACGTGCCGCGCATGATCTTCGTCAATAAGATGGACAAGCTTGGCGCAGACTTCTTCCGATGTGTCGACATGATCGAAAAGCGCCTTGGCGCGCGTCCGGTCGTTATGCAGCTGCCTATCGGCGCGGAAAACGAATTCGAAGGCGTCGTCGATCTCATCGAAATGAAGGCGCTTAAGTGGAAGTCTGAAAATCTTGGCGCCGAGTGGGACGTGTTGGATGTTCCAGCCGATCTCGCCGACAAGGCTGCTGAATATCGCGAGAAGCTCATCGAGACCGTCGTCGAAATGGACGATGAGGCAATGGAAGCTTACCTTGAGGGTACTGAGCCTTCTAACGATAAGATCCGTGAATTGATCCGCAAGGGTACGTGCTCGGTTGATTTCTTCCCGGTATTTTGTGGTTCTGCGTTTAAGAACAAAGGCGTGCAGCCTCTTCTTGATGCTGTTGTTGATCTGCTGCCATCCCCATTAGACGTTCCGGCGATTAAGGGTATCGATCCAAAGACCGAAGAAGAGACAGCACGGAAGTCTTCTGATGAAGAGCCACTTTCGCTTCTCGCCTTTAAGATCATGAACGACCCCTTCGTGGGATCGCTCACATTCTGTCGTATCTATTCCGGCAAGCTTGAGACCGGGACGTCGTTAATGAACACGGTCAAGGAAAAGCGTGAGCGCATTGGCCGTATGTTGCAGATGCACTCCAACAGCCGTGAGGACATCAAAGAGGCGTTTGCCGGTGACATCGTTGCGATTGCGGGTCTCAAAGAGACAACAACGGGTGACACGCTTTGTGATCCGCTAAAGCCGGTCATTCTTGAGCGTATGGAATTCCCTGATCCGGTTATTTCCATTGCAGTTGAGCCGAAGACAAAGGGCGACCAAGAGAAAATGGGTTTGGCGCTTAATCGCTTGGCCGCTGAAGACCCATCGTTCCGCGTCCGTTCTGACGAAGAGAGTGGTCAGACGATCATCTCCGGAATGGGTGAATTACACCTCGATATCCTCGTTGATCGTATGAAGCGAGAGTTCAAGGTTGAGGCGAACATCGGCGCGCCGCAGGTGTCGTACCGTGAGACGATTACTCGTGAAGCCGAAATTGACTACACGCACAAGAAACAGTCCGGTGGTTCTGGCCAGTTTGCTCGTGTCAAGATCGTGTTTGAGCCAAATCCTGAAAGCGAAGATTTCGCATTCGAAAGTAAGATTGTTGGCGGTAACGTGCCGAAAGAATACATTCCGGGTGTGGAAAAAGGGATCCAGTCTGTCATGGACTCCGGTCCGGTGGCTGGCTTCCCAATGCTTGCGGTTAAGGCAACGCTTTTGGATGGCGCTTACCATGACGTGGACTCCTCTGTACTGGCCTTTGAGATTGCAGCGCGTGCTGCCTTCCGCGAGGGTGCACAGAAGGCGGGTGCACAGCTTCTCGAGCCAATCATGAAGGTCGAGGTGGTGACGCCGGAAGACTATATGGGCGACATTATCGGCGATCTGAACTCGCGTCGCGGCCAGATTGCAGGCACTGAAAGCCGGGGTATCGACACTGTAATCTCCGCGATGGTGCCGCTCGCCAACATGTTTGGCTATGTGAACAATCTGCGCTCGATGTCTCAGGGCCGCGCGCAGTACTCGATGGTTTTCGATCACTATGACCCGGTTCCGCAGGCCGTGTCGGAAGAGATCGTGAAGAAATACGGCTGACTAGCCGGGAACAGCAGATGCCGGGTTCCGGCTTAATGGAGAAAAGAAATGGCTAAGGAAAAGTTTGAGCGCAATAAGCCACACGTCAACATCGGCACTATCGGCCACGTTGACCACGGCAAGACGTCATTGACGGCGGCGATCACAAAGTTTTTTGGCGAATTTAAAGCCTATGATCAAATCGATGGCGCTCCCGAAGAGCGTGCACGTGGTATCACGATTTCAACGGCTCACGTTGAGTACGAGACCGAGAATCGTCACTACGCACACGTCGATTGCCCAGGTCACGCTGACTATGTGAAGAACATGATCACGGGTGCTGCGCAGATGGATGGCGCAATTCTCGTATGTTCTGCTGCCGATGGCCCAATGCCACAAACACGTGAGCACATTCTGCTTGCGCGCCAGGTTGGTGTTCCTTCGCTCGTGGTGTTCCTCAACAAAGTTGACCAGGTTGACGATGAAGAGCTTCTTGAGCTCGTTGAGATGGAAGTGCGTGAGCTTCTTTCATCCTACGACTTCCCGGGCGACGACATTCCTGTGATCAAGGGCTCTGCTCTTGCTGCGCTGGAAGATTCCAACAAGGAGATTGGTGAAGATGCGATCCGCGCCCTGATGGCTGAGGTAGACACTTATATTCCAACACCAGAGCGTCCGGTTGATCAGCCGTTCTTGATGCCAATCGAAGACGTATTCTCGATTTCCGGTCGTGGTACTGTGGTAACCGGTCGTGTTGAGCGTGGCGTTGTTAATGTTGGTGACGAACTCGAAATCATCGGCATCAAAGACACACAGAAGACGACCTGCACAGGCGTTGAAATGTTCCGCAAGCTGCTTGATCGCGGTGAAGCAGGCGACAACATCGGTGCGCTGCTTCGTGGTATTGACCGTGAGGCCGTTGAGCGTGGTCAGGTTCTTTGTAAGCCTGGTTCGGTTACACCGCATAAGAAGTTCACGGCTGAGGCATACATCCTGACCAAGGAAGAGGGTGGTCGTCACACGCCATTCTTCAACAAGTATCGCCCACAGTTCTACTTCCGCACGACCGACGTTACCGGCGAAGTGACGCTCAAGGAAGGCACCGAGATGGTTATGCCGGGCGATAATGCTGAAATGAATGTTGAGCTTATTACGCCGATCGCGATGGAAGAGCGTCTTCGTTTCGCTATTCGCGAAGGCGGACGTACCGTCGGCGCCGGCATCGTTGCGAAGATCATCGAGTAATACAGCTGTTAGCATGGGCGCGGCGACCTGTTCGGCGCGCCTATTTAATTTGAGACAAGGATTAGTCGGATGAACGGCCAAAACATTCGCATTCGCCTCAAGGCGTTCGATCACCGCGTGTTAGACACGTCGGCTCGTGAGATCGTCTCCACGGCAAAGCGTACAGGCGCTGGCGTACGCGGTCCGGTACCGCTACCGACCCGCATTGAAAAGTTTACGGTCAACCGTTCGCCGCACATCGATAAGAAGAGCCGCGAGCAGTTCGAGATGCGGACGTACAAGCGTCTACTCGACATTGTAGACCCTACACCACAAACAGTTGACGCTTTGATGAAGCTCGACCTTGCTGCCGGTGTAGACGTCGAAATTAAGCTTTAATCGCAGCTAGGCGATAGAGGGAACTCCAATGCGTTCAGGCGTCATTGCACAAAAGCTGGGAATGACCCGCATATACACCGATGAGGGTGTTCATGTGCCGGTGACAGTGCTCCGTATGGAAAACTGTCAGGTCGTTGCTCAGCGCACACAGGAAAAGAACGGCTACACCGCTGTTCAGTTGGGCGTTGGTTTTGCCAAGCCGAAAAACACGTCAAAAGCGCTGCGCGGTCATTTTGCGAAGGCCAGCGTTGAGCCAAAACGTAAGCTCGCTGAGTTTCGTGTTTCTGACGACAACATGATTGATGTTGGTTCTGAGATTTCTGCCAACCATTTCGTTAGCGGTCAGAAGGTGGACGTGACTGGTACGAGCCAGGGTAAGGGCTTTCAGGGGGTTATGAAGCGTCATAACTTCGGTGGCGGGCGTGCAACACACGGTAACTCACTTTCACACCGTTCGCATGGTTCGACAGGCCAGTGTCAGGATCCGGGCAAGGTGTTTAAGGGCAAAAAAATGGCCGGTCACATGGGTTCGACCCGTGTGACAACGCAAAATCTTGAGGTTGTCTCAACCGACGAAGATCGCGGTCTTATTCTTATCAAGGGTGCCGTGCCTGGTTCAAAGGGCGCATGGATTTTGGTTCGTGACGCCGTGAAGGGCGATGTTCCTGCCGATGCACCGCGTCCAGCCGCATTACGGGCCACGGTTGCCAATGATGCGCCAGCTGCGGAGGTCGCTGAATAATGGAACTTTCAGTTCAAAAATTGGATGGCGGTAGCGCCGGTAAGCTGACTGTGTCGGAAACTGTTTTCGGTCTTGAACCACGCGCCGATATTCTTTCTCGGATGGTGGCTTACCAGATGGCCAAGCGCCAGCAGGGCACCCACCAGACTAAGGGTCGTTCTGATATCGCACGTACTGGTGCAAAGATGTATCGGCAGAAGGGCACCGGTAATGCTCGTCACCATGCTGCATCCGCGCCGCAGTTTCGCGGTGGTGGTAAGGCACATGGTCCTCAGGCTCGTAGCCACGCGACCGTTTTGCCGAAAAAGGTTCGTGCTCTCGCGCTGAAACATGCGCTATCGGCGAAAGCGCAAGCTGATGAATTAATTATCGTTGACGATCTGGTAACGGATGGAAAGACGTCCGGTCTGGCCAAGTCGCTCAAGGGCCTTTCGTTGGACAATGCGCTTGTGATTGGCGGTTCGGCTGTTGAGGCGAACTTTTCCAACGCGGCTTCGAATATTCCGAACATCGACGTGCTCCCAGTTCAGGGCATCAATGTCTACGACATCCTTCGCCGCAACAAGCTTGTGCTATCGAAGGCTGCGGTCGAGGCTCTCGAGGAGCGCTTCAAATGAGTGATTTACGCAATTACGACGTGATCGTTTCTCCGGTGATTACCGAGAAGTCGACAATGGCGTCTGAGAACAATCAGGTGATTTTTAACGTCGCTCGCGATGCTTCAAAGCCGGAGATTAAAAAGGCTGTTGAGGCGCTGTTCAGTGTTAAGGTGAAGGCCGTCAATACGCTCGTTCGCAAGGGCAAGCAGAAGCGGTTCCGCGGCACGCTGGGCAAGCAAAACGATATCAAAAAGGCAATCGTGACGTTGGAAGACGGCCAGTCGGTCGACGTCTCGAGCGGTCTTTAAGCTGGTCGGAGAAGAACAATGGCATTGAAAAAATTCAATCCGATTACGCCCGGCCAACGCCAGCTGGTCATCGTTGATCGGTCAGACCTTCATAAAGGTAAGCCTGTGAAGGGCTTGACTGAGGGTCTTACGAAGTCGGGCGGCCGGAACAATGTTGGTCGTATGACTTCACGTCATATTGGTGGCGGGCACAAGCGGACGTACCGGATCATTGACTTCAAGCGTCGCAAGCACGACGTGGCTGCAACGGTTGAACGTCTTGAGTATGATCCAAACCGTTCTGCATTTATCGCGTTGTTGAAATATGATGACGGTGAGTTGTCCTACATCCTTGCGCCGCAGCGTTTGCAGCCGGGTGACAAGGTTGTGTCGGGCGAAAGCGTTGATGTGAAGCCTGGTAATGCGACCGAGCTTGGTCGTATGCCAATCGGTACGATTGTTCACAATGTTGAGCTAAAGCCTGGCAAGGGTGGGCAAGTTGCTCGTTCCGCCGGTGCCTATGCTCAGCTCGTGGGTCGTGACCAGGGCATGGCTATTCTTCGCTTGAATTCCGGCGAGCAGCGTTTGGTTTCACAGCGTTGCATGGCGACCATTGGTGCGGTTTCTAATTCGGATCATGCGAATACCAATTTGGGTAAGGCTGGACGGAAGCGCTGGCTTGGTCGCCGTCCGCATGTACGCGGCGTGGTTATGAACCCGGTCGATCACCCCCATGGTGGTGGTGAAGGTCGTACGTCCGGTGGCCGTCACCCGGTGACGCCGTGGGGTAAGCCTACGAAGGGTAAGCGTACCCGTTCGAATAAGACAACTGACAAATACATCATGCGCTCGCGTCACGCGCGCAAGAAGTAGATAAGAGGATAGAGCCCTATGGCGCGTTCAGTTTGGAAAGGTCCGTTTGTTGACGGTTATCTGCTCAAGAAAGCGGATAAGGCCCGTGAAAGCGGCCGCCACGATGTCATCAAGACGTGGAGCCGTCGCTCTACGGTCTTGCCGCAGTTTGTTGGCCTGACCTTTGGTGTCTACAACGGACAAAAGCACATTCCGGTGTCGATCAACGAAGACATGGTCGGTCACAAGCTTGGTGAATTCGCGCCAACGCGCACCTACTACGGTCACGGTGCGGACAAAAAGGCGAAGAGGAAGTAACAATGGGCAAGCCTAAGGCTCCCCGCCGCTTGGCGGATAATGAGGCAAGAGCGGTTACACGCACCATTCGTGTCAGCCCGCAGAAGCTGAACCTCGTTGCTGCGATGATCCGCGGCAAGAAAGTCGATGCGGCGCTGGCCGACCTCGAATTTTCGCGCAAGCGCATTTCGGGCACGGTGAAGAAGACGCTGGAAAGCGCGATTGCAAACGCCGAGAACAATCATGACCTCGACGTCGATGCACTGATTGTGGCTGAAGCGTATGTGGGCAAATCAATCGTCATGAAGCGTTTCCGGGCTCGTGGGCGCGGCCGGTCAAGCCGTATTTTGAAGCCGTTTTCGCATTTGACGATTGTCGTCCGCGAAGTTGAAGAGCAAGAGGAGGCCGCCTGATGGGTCAAAAGATTAATCCGGTCGGTCTGCGCCTTGGCATCAACCGCACGTGGGATTCACGTTGGTATGCTAACACCGGTGAGTATGGCGAGCTGCTTCATGAGGACCTGAAAATCAGGAACTTCCTTGAGAAGGAATTGAAGCAGGCGGCGATGTCAAAGGTTGTCATCGAGCGTCCGCACAAGAAGTGTCGCGTTACAATCCACTCTGCCCGTCCAGGTATCATTATTGGTAAGAAGGGTGCTGACATTGAAAAGCTGCGTAAGAAGATTTCGCAGTTCACCGATGCCGAAACGCATTTGAACATCACTGAGGTGCGGAAGCCGGAGATTGATGCCAACTTGGTCGCTCAGTCGATTGCACAGCAGTTGGAGCGTCGCGTTGCTTTCCGTCGCGCGATGAAGCGTTCGGTCCAGTCAGCGATGCGTCTTGGTGCGCAAGGCATTCGCATCAACGCAGCAGGTCGTCTTGGCGGCGCAGAGATTGCGCGTACTGAGTGGTATCGCGAAGGGCGCGTTCCGCTTCACACGCTTCGTGCGGATGTGGATTACGGCACAGCCGAAGCTTCTACCGCGTATGGAATTATTGGCTTGAAGGTTTGGATCTTCAAAGGAGAAATCCTTGAGCACGATCCGATGGCATCCGAGCGTAAGGCGAACGAAGGGGATAACCCAAGTTCACGCCGCCGCGATAACAGCTAGACGCGGCGAGGACTGGAGTAGGTAGCTATGTTGCAACCAAAACGGACGAAGTTCCGAAAGCAATTTAAGGGCAAAATTCGCGGTGTCGCAAAGGGCGGTACTGATCTGAATTTCGGTGCCTATGGTTTGAAGGCTCTTGAGCCTAACCGTGTGAACGCACGTGAAATCGAGGCGGCTCGTCGTGCGATTACGCGTCACATGAAGCGTGCTGGCCGTGTATGGATACGCATCTTCCCGGATGTGCCGGTTACGTCGAAGCCGACGGAAGTGCGTATGGGTAAAGGTAAGGGTTCGGTCGACTATTGGGCGGCAAAGGTGAAGCCTGGTCGCGTGATGTTTGAGATCGACGGTGTGCCAGAAGATACAGCCCGTGAGGCGCTTCGTCTCGGCGCTGCGAAGCTTTCTGTTAAGACGCGCTTTATTCAGCGCATTGGCGAATAGGATTGGGTGAGATGAAGGCATCTGATGTAAGGGCGCTGACCGCCGACGAGCTCGCCGATAAGGTGGCTGAGTTGAAGAAAGAGCAGTTCAACCTGCGTTTCCAAGCCGCTACCGGTCAGTTGGAAAAGACATCGCGGGTCCGCGAAGTGCGTCGCGATATTGCACGTATCAAAACAATAGCGGCTCAGGCCGCCAACAAGTCTTAAGGGTCAGGGCATGCCAAAACGCATTTTGCAGGGCACAGTCGTTAGCGACAAAAATGACAAAACAGTTGTCGTACGTGTCGAGCGCCGCTTTTCGCATCCGCTTTTGAAGAAGACGGTGCGTCGATCAAAGAAGTATAAGGCGCACGACGCCACAAACGCATTCAAGGTGGGTGACAAGGTCTCAATCGAAGAGACCGCACCGATTTCGAAAGACAAACGGTGGGCGGTCGTCACCTCTTAGGCGACCAACACTTCGTGCCGCCCTGATGGGGTGGTTGTTACTACGCAAAAAGGCAATCAGACATGATTCAGATGCAAACAAACTTGGACATCGCCGATAATTCTGGCGCTCGCCGTGTTCAGTGCATCAAGGTGCTGGGCGGCTCCAAGCGGAAATACGCTTCTGTAGGGGACATCATCGTGGTGTCGGTCAAGGAAGCAATTCCACGTGGTCGCGTGAAGAAGGGTGATGTGATGAAGGCTGTCGTGGTACGCACGGCTAAAGACCTTCGTCGTCCCGATGGCAGCGTTATTCGCTTCGATGGTAACGCAGCCGTGATCGTCAACAACAACAGCGAGCCGGTGGGAACGCGTATCTTTGGCCCGGTGCCGCGCGAGTTGCGTGCACGTCGGCATATGAAGATCATATCGCTTGCACCTGAAGTGCTCTAGGGGAACGACGATGCAGAAGATACGTAAAGGCGACGAAGTCGTCGTACTTGCTGGCAAGGACAAAGGCCGTAAGGGTTTTGTGACACAGGTTATGCCGAAAGAAGGCAAGGCTGTTGTTGGCGGTGCCAACATGGTGAAGCGCCATCAGAAACAGACGCAGAGCGCTGAGGCTGGAATCATCAATAAAGAAGCGCCGATTGACCTTTCCAATCTGGCAATTGCTGACCCGAAAGACGGGAAGCCAACACGCGTTGGGTTCCGGGTAGACGGGGACAAGAAGGTTCGCTTCGCGAAGCGTTCGGGAGAAGTAATCAATGGCTGAGGCAAATTATACGCCGCGCCTGAAGGCGCAGTACAACGATGCCATTCGCGGGAAAATGCAAGAATCATTTTCGTACGCGAATGTGATGCAAATTCCTCGCATCACGAAAGTCGTTGTGAACATGGGTGTCGGTGAGGCGACGCAGGATTCTAAAAAGCCCGCGCGGGCAGCCGAGGATCTCGCTGCAATTACAGGTCAAAAGGCCGTCGTTACAAAAGCCCGCAATTCTATCGCTGGCTTCAAAGTACGCGAAGGCATGCCTCTTGGAGCGAAGGTAACGCTTCGCGGCGATCGCATGTATGAGTTCATCGATCGTCTCGTGAACATTGCGCTGCCGCGTGTCCGTGACTTTCGCGGCCTAAACCCAAAGAGTTTTGATGGTCGTGGCAACTTCGCCATGGGCCTTAAAGAGCACATCGTTTTCCCAGAGATCAACTATGACAAGGTCGATCAGATCTGGGGAATGGACATTATCGTCTGTACGAGTGCGAGCACGGATGAGGAAGCGCGTCAGTTACTGACGGCTTTCAATTTTCCGTACCGCTCAAACTAACGGCAAGCGAGAAGGAGCAAACAGCGCATGGCAAAAGTCAGTGCAGTAGAAAAGAATAATCACCGTCGTGAGCTCGTTAAGAAGCACGCTGCAAAGCGCGCTGCTTTGAAGGCAGTTGTGATGGACCGCGCAAAGCCGATGGATGAGCGTTTTAAGGCGACGTTGAAGTTGGCTGAGATGCCTCGCAACGGCGCAAAAATCCGCATTCGCAATCGTTGCGAAGTCTCAGGTCGTCCGCGCGGTTTCTATCGAAAGCTACGCATGTCGCGCATCGCGCTTCGCGAACTTGGTTCGCTCGGCAAGGTGCCAGGCATTACGAAGTCGAGCTGGTAAGGGAGAAGCATCATGTCAATGTCAGATCCTTTAGGCGATATGCTGACACGCATCCGCAACGGCATCCACCGTTCGAAAGACAACATCTCGACACCTGCCTCCAAGCTGCGCGGACGAGTTCTGGATGTGCTGCAAAGCGAAGGCTACATCCGCGGTTACACCGCTGTCGAGCATGGTACCGGCAAAGCTGAGTTCGATATCCAGTTGAAATATTTTGACGGTAATCCGGTGATCCGCACGATTGAACGTGTGTCAAAACCCGGTCGTCGCGTTTATGTCGGCGTGAAGTCAATACCGCAGGTATCCAATGGACTTGGGATTTCGATCCTTTCCACTCCACAGGGTGTTATGGCTGATCACGAGGCGCGTGAGAAGAATATCGGCGGCGAATTGCTCTGCCGTATTTTCTAATCATCACGCGTTATTTGAGAGATAGGGGACGAAGCGATGTCTCGTATAGGTAAAAAGCCGGTTTCAATTCCCTCTGGGGTGACCGCAAATGTGGATGGCCAGACCATCACGGCAAAAGGCCCTAAGGGTGAGCTGTTTTTCGTTGTAAACGAGGAAGTCCTCGTGAAGATGGAAGAGGGTAGCGTATCTGTGGAGCCACGAGATGGTTCCAAAGATGCTCGGTCCAAGTGGGGCATGTCCCGCACGATGATCGAGAACATCTTTACCGGTGTAACGTCTGGTTTTGAGCGCAAGCTTGAAATCAATGGCGTGGGCTATCGTGCTCAAGTGCAGGGAAAGAACCTGCAGCTTGCGTTGGGTTTCTCGCATGATGTTGTTTACGAAATGCCGGAGGGTGTTTCCGCGGCGTGTCCGAAGCCAACCGAGATCGTTCTGAACGGTATTGATAAGCAGAAGCTTGGTCAGGTGGCAGCTGAAATTCGAGCATTCCGTTCGCCGGAGCCTTACAAGGGCAAAGGTGTAAAGTATGCAGAAGAGCGCATCGTGCGCAAAGAAGGCAAGAAGAAGTAAGGATACGGGGCCATGGCTGGTTCAAAGCAACAGATTGCCAAGCGTGCTCAACGCGTTCGTCGCCAGATTAAGAAGGTGGCAAACGGTCGTCCGCGTCTTTCGGTATATCGTTCTTCAAAGAACATTTATGCGCAGGTCATTGACGATGCTGCGGGTCGGACAATTGCAGCCGCATCCACCTTGGATGGGGATCTCCGCAAGTCACTAAAGACCGGCGCTGACACTGATGCTGCATCGGCAGTTGGCAAGTTGGTTGCCGAACGTGCGTCGGCTGCCGGTATCAAAGACGTCGTCTTTGACCGTGGTTCGTTCATCTTCCACGGGCGCGTGAAAGCGCTTGCCGACGCTGCTCGCGAAGGCGGCTTGAACTTTTAATTCTAACCAGTGCTTCCGGAAAATAAAAAGGAACAGGTATGGCACAAAATGACAGAAGAGGCCGCGGTGGAAACCGTGGTGGTCGCGACGAGGTCGAGAGCGAGTTTGTAGATAAGCTCGTTCATATCAACCGCGTTGCAAAGGTTGTGAAAGGCGGACGCCGCTTTGGCTTTGCCGCATTGGTGGTCGTGGGCGATCAAAAAGGTCGTGTTGGCTTCGGCCATGGTAAGGCGCGTGAAGTTCCCGAGGCAATCCGCAAGGCGACTGAATCGGCGAAGCGTGACATGATTTTTGTTCCGTTGCGTTCCGGTCGTACACTACATCACGATGTGGAAGGCCGTCACGGCGCCGGTAAGGTTGTGCTACGCTCGGCTCCTGCGGGTACAGGTATAATTGCCGGTGGTCCAATGCGTGCTGTCTTCGAAACCGTCGGCGTGCAGGATGTGGTTGCTAAGTCGCTTGGCACATCGAACCCCTACAACATGGTTCGTGCCACTTTTGATGCGTTAAAGCGTCAAATGCACCCGAAGGATATCGCTGCCCAACGCGGCATCAAGTATTCAACACTCCAGGAACGTCGTCGCGACCTCATCGGCGCGGAAGACTGATAGTTTCGTCCAGCGAGCCACGTGTGCTCGGTTGGGGAAGGATGAAAATATGGCTGACAGTAAAAAAGGCGCTACACTGGTCGTTGAGCAGATCGGAAGTCCGATCCGCCGTGCAGGCGATCAACGCGCTACGCTCATTGGTTTGGGCCTGAATAAAATGCATCGTCGTCGCGAGTTGGAAGACACGCCTTCCGTTCGTGGAATGATTTCAAAGGTCGATCACCTCGTGCGTATCGTCGAGACCGACTGATTTATATTCGTGTGGAGATCACGCTATGAAACTCAATGAAATTCGCGATAACGAAGGTGCGCGGAAATCGCGCCGTCGTGTCGGTCGTGGTATTGGCTCAAGCAAGGGCAAGACCGCCGGCCGTGGCGTAAAGGGCCAGAAGTCACGCTCGGGCGTCGCAATCAATGGCTACGAGGGCGGTCAGATGCCGATCTACCGTCGCCTCCCGAAGCGCGGCTTTACCAATATCTTTGCCAAAGACTTCAACATCGTTTCGATCGAACGTTTGGAACAGGCGGTCGAGGCTAAGAAGCTAGACGCAGGTAAGCCTGTTACGGTTGAAGCGCTTGTGGACGCAGGTGTCGTCCGCCGTGTGCGTGATGGCGTCCGTGTCCTCGCAGATGGCGAAGCCAAGACAAAGTTTGATCTTCATGTTGCTGGTGCTTCGGCCTCGGCCAAGACCAAGATCGAAAAAGCTGGCGGGTCTGTTACGATCATCGGTACGCCGGCTGAATAAGTGCTGTTTAGCCAAGTCGATTTCTACTGAGCGCAGTCCGGCCTCCGGGTTGCGCTCATTTTATTAAGGCCTTATCTGCAGTCGAACCGCGAGCCACTACGGCACGACCCGGAGATTCCCTATGGCATCAGCTGCTGAACAGCTTGCTTCCAACTTGTCATTCTCGACTTTCTCGAAAGCAAAAGAGCTACGGCAACGCATTTTATTCGCGTTGATCATGCTCATCGTATACCGGGCAGGAACTTACATCCCGATACCCGGTCTGGATATGGAAGCTTTTGCTCAGGCCTTTGCGCGCCAATCCCAGGGAATTCTCGGCGTTTTCAACATGTTTGCCGGTGGCGCGGTGGAGCGCATGGCGATCTTTGCGCTTGGCATTATGCCCTACATCTCAGCCTCTATTGCCGTCCAGCTGATGACGTCGGTCATTCCGACGCTTGAACAGCTGAAGAAAGAGGGTGAGCAGGGCCGCAAGGTCATTAACCAGTACACGCGTTACCTTACCGTTCTTCTGGCGACCCTGCAGGCCTACGGCATTGCCGTGGGTCTGGAAAGCGGGCAGGGCATTGTCGAAGACCCAGGCTGGTTTTTCCGTATTTCCACCGTGATCACGCTGGTCGGCGGCACCATGTTTTTGTTGTGGATCGGTGAACAGATCACTGCACGCGGCATCGGCAACGGCGTTTCGCTTATCATTTTCGCAGGCATCGTCGCGGGTCTGCCGGGTGCGATCGCGTCGACGCTGGAACTTGGTCGTACAAATGCGATTTCAACTGGCTTCATCATTGCGATCCTGTTGATTGCAGTGATCGTGATCGCCGTGATTGTGTTCGTTGAAAGATCGCAGCGCCGACTTCTTATCCAGTATCCGAAGCGTCAAGTTGGCAATCGGATGTTCCAAGGCGACTCGTCCCACTTGCCGTTGAAGCTTAACACTGCGGGCGTGATTCCCCCGATCTTTGCGTCATCTTTATTGCTGCTACCCGCTACTCTCGCTGGCTTTTCAAACAACGAGAACCTGTCAGGCTGGGCAACGACAATCCTTGCAGCACTCGGCCACGGGCAGCCGCTCTATATGGTGTTCTACGCTGTCATGATCGCGTTTTTCGCGTTCTTCTACACTGCGATTGTTTTCAACCCGCAGGACACCGCGGATAATATCAAGAAGCAAAACGGCTTCATTCCGGGCTATCGGCCCGGTCAGCGGACCGCGGAATACATTGACTACGTGTTAACAAGAATCACTGTCGTGGGTGCGATCTATCTCGTGCTCGTTTGTCTGTTACCCGAATTTCTCATAGCTTATACCGGCGTCCCGTTTTATCTCGGCGGAACTTCGCTGCTAATTGTGGTGAGTGTAACGCTGGATACGGTGGCTCAAGTTCAGGGCCATTTAATTGCGCATCAATACGAAGGGCTCGTTAAAAAGTCCAAGTTGCGCGGGGGGAAACGTCGTAGATGAGAATGATACTCTTGGGCCCGCCGGGAGCGGGAAAGGGCACGCAGGCAGAACGGCTTGTTGAGGCATACGGAATAGTACAGCTTTCGACGGGCGATATGCTGCGCGCAGCTGTAGCTGTAGGAACCGAAGTCGGACTTCGTGCAAAGTCGGTTATGGATGCCGGTGGGCTGGTCTCCGATGACATCGTAAACGCGATTGTGTCGGAGCGAATTGATCAAGACGATTGCGCCAATGGGTTCATTCTGGACGGTTACCCGCGCACGCTCGAGCAAGCTGATGCCGTTGACGCAATGTTGTCGGATAAGGGTCTTGAGCTTGATGCGGTTGTCCAGTTGCTTGTCGATGACCAAGCCCTTGTTGGTCGGATTTTAAAGCGAGCCGAAGAGGCCGAAGCCGCTGGCAAACCGGTGCGCAAGGATGATAACGCCGAAGTCTTTGATCAACGGTTGCGTGAGTATTACAAGTCGACCGCGCCTCTGACGGGTTATTACTTTGCGAAAAAGATGCTGAAAACCGTCGACGGAATGGCCTCAATTGATGAGGTCACATCACAGCTTCGAGAAGTGCTCGATAATTCGTAAATTCCTTTAATTTGGTTATTGACACCGTTGGGAGTGCGGCCTAACGCACCGATCGAGTGAGGTACTCTTCTGGGTGCCTCCTTTTGTTTGTTAAGACTGCATGGGCCGGTCTCCACCGGACGCAGTCATTATTCTGGGCTGATTGCCCCCACATGGAGAAAAAATGGCACGTATTGCTGGGGTTAACATCCCATCCGGAAAGCGCGTTATCATCGCGCTTCAGTACATTCACGGCATTGGCCCGAAATTTGCGCATGAGATCGTCTCAAAGACGAAAGTCCCTGAGACGCGCCGCGTTCATGAACTGACTGACGCTGAAGTCTTGGCCATTCGCGAAACGATTGACCGCGACTATCAGGTAGAAGGTGATCTGCGTCGCGAAGTCTCTATGAATGTAAAACGGTTGATGGATCTGGGCTGCTACCGCGGTCTTCGTCATCGTCGCAACCTGCCAGTTCGCGGCCAGCGCACGCATACAAACGCGCGTACTAGAAAAGGTCCGGCGAAGGCAATTGCAGGTAAAAAGAAGTAATTTATTTGGCGGTTGCGTTCACTGCGACCGCCTTGGTTTAGCCGCTGGGATAACGGCGGCGATTGAAATCAGGACATACGGATAAAAATGGCTAAAGATACCAAGCGCGTTGCGCGTAAGGCGAAGAAAAATATCACCTCGGGCATCGCCCATGTGAACTCGACGTTTAACAATACGATGATCACCATAACTGATGCCCAGGGCAACGCAATTGCCTGGTCGTCAGCCGGAATGCAGGGCTTCAAAGGATCGCGAAAGTCCACTCCGTTTGCGGCTCAGGTCGCTGCCGAAGATTGTGCCAAGAAAGCGCAAGAACATGGCATGCAGACGCTGGAAGTTGAAGTAAACGGTCCGGGATCCGGTCGTGAGTCTGCTCTTCGTGCGCTGCAGGCTGCTGGATTCACTATCACGTCAATCCGTGACGTGACGCCCATTCCGCACAATGGTTGTCGCCCGCCGAAGCGCCGCCGCGTTTGACGAATATCTGAGGCAGCGCCAATCCTCCGATGCCTCTGCTCAGCAAAATTGTCACGAATGGATGGTGGCAATGCTCTGAAGGAACTACGCCGTGATACATAAAAATTGGCAAGAGCTCATCAAACCGAACTCGGTCGAGTTTAAGGGCTCTGGAAACAAACTCACCTTGGTTGCCGAGCCCCTTGAGCGTGGCTTTGGCCTGACGCTTGGAAACGCTCTGCGTCGTGTGCTGCTTTCGTCGCTTCGCGGTGCTGCCGTAACGTCTGTTCAGATTGACGGCGTGCTCCACGAATTTTCGTCCATTTCCGGTGTTCGCGAAGATGTGACGGACGTGGTCTTGAACATCAAGGAAATCGCGATCCGCATGGATGGCGACGGTCCAAAGCGGATGGTCGTGCGCAAGCAAGGTCCTGGTGCTGTTACAGCTGGAGACATCCAGACCGTTGGCGATGTGGAAGTGCTCAACCCTGACCTTGTACTCTGTACCTTGGACGAGGGCGCTGAAATCCGCATGGAGTTCACGGTTGACGCGGGCAAAGGCTACACGCCTGCCGATCGCAACCGCGCCGAGGATTCGCCGATTGGCATGATCCCGGTCGATAGCCTGTATTCGCCGGTTCGGAAGGTGTCTTACAAGGTGGAGAACACCCGCGAGGGTCAGGTTCTTGACTACGACAAGCTCACCTTGAACGTGGAAACGAATGGCGCAGTGAGCGGTGAAGATGCCGTGGCCTATGCTGCTCGCATCTTGCAGGATCAGCTGTCGGTCTTCGTTAACTTTGAAGAGCCAGAGCGCGAAGTGCAAGAAGAGCAGGTTCAGGAGCTTGCGTTCAACCCTGCACTTCTCAAGAAAGTTGACGAGCTGGAGCTGTCTGTTCGTTCTGCAAATTGCTTGAAGAATGATAACATCGTTTACATTGGCGACCTCATTCAGAAGAGCGAAGGCGAAATGCTTCGCACACCAAACTTCGGTCGTAAGTCGCTCAATGAGATCAAAGAAGTGCTCGCCACTATGGGGCTGCACCTCGGCATGGAAGTGCCCACCTGGCCGCCGGAAAACATCGAAGAACTCGCAAAACGATACGAAGATCACTACTGAGCGCCTCAGCGCGCCGTATAGGATGACAGGAGAGGGCTCATGCGCCACGCAAAAGCCGGACGTAAACTGAACCGCACCAGCAGCCATCGCAAAGCGATGTTTGCAAACATGTCTGCGTCGCTCATTGAGCACGAGCAGATTGTTACAACTTTGCCCAAGGCAAAAGAGCTTCGCCCAATCGTCGAGAAGCTTGTTACGCTTGGCAAGCGAGGAAACCTGCACGCACGTCGTCAGGCTATTTCGGCCATCAAAGACGAGGCGCAGGTCCGCAAGTTGTTTGATACAATCGCGCCCCGTTATTCGGACCGTAATGGCGGCTATATTCGCATTATGAAGGCCGGTTTCCGCCATGGTGATAATGCGCCAATGGCAGTCATTGAGTTTGTTGATCGCGATGTCGATGCGCGAGGAGCGGGCGATCGCGCACGGGTTGAAGCTGAAGAACAAGCGCAAGAGGCGGTTGAAGCTGCGGCTTAAGCCGCTCTAGCGAAAGCTTCCGTCAAACCATCGCATTGAGTAAGATTGGCCGCCATGTGCGGCCAATTTTATTTCCGGCCGGCTGCCTGGGCCGATTTCGTGCCCAATCGAAAGCGTCTCGGTATTGAGTTTCAGTAGGTCGCCTTCGCGAACGTAGAATAATATAGAACACGCTTGGACACCGCAGAAACCGCTGCGAGTGAAACTGCCTGAACACGTTAGCTCGCTGTGATCGATGATCAAATCGGCACGTCCGTCGCCGGTGAGATCACGCTCAACGATACCGCCCCTCGAAAATTTGCCTCTTCCGGAAGAGCAGCCTGCTTTTACCTGCTCATTTTCCAGCCATTGGGCTGCGCGTGATTGGCCAAGAGCCGTTGGTGCCGTGGCGACTGTGTACAGGGCCACTACTGCAATCGTTGCCGTCTTACGCATTTGCAAATCCTCTTTGGCGGTGTCATCTGGTGGGCACCTTATCATTGCCACCGGCATTGCGGATAAAGCTTTATGTTAAGATTCTTGCGTGTTCTTTCTTGCTGCTTCGCGGCGTTGGTTTTTTCAGCGGTTGGTAGTGTCGATTCCAATGCGCAGAGTTCGTTCCTTGAATTGTTTGATAGGGATGACCGTAGTGTAAACGAGAGACGTGAGAACCGACGCGTTCCCTTTTCTCGTGGCGAAATGCAGCTGTCTTTCGCGCCGCTTGTCGAAGAAGTCGGCCCCGCGGTCGTCAACATCTATGCGGAACGCCAAGTCCGGCAGCGGCGCTCGCCATTTGCGGGTGATCCGTTCTTCGATCAGTTTTTCGGCAACCAATTTTCCGGACCACCACGTGTGCAATCGTCGCTCGGTTCCGGTGTCATTGTTGGCGAGCGCGGGTTGGTCGTCACGAACCAACACGTTATCGACGGTGCAGATGCTGTTCGAATCGTGTTGTCCGACGGGCGGGAATTTGAAAGCGAAGTGCTCCTGCGCGACAGCAGTCTCGATTTGGCCGTGCTGCGGATGGAAGCGAGACGCGAACGGTTTCCGACGGTCGGTTTTGGAAATTCAGATGCCTTGCTCACGGGCGACCTCGTCCTTGCAATCGGGAACCCATTCGGGGTCGGACAAACCATCACGTCGGGCATCGTTTCAGCTGTAGCCCGAAACCGTGTCGGCGTTTCAGATTTCGGATTCTTCATACAAACGGACGCAGCGATAAACTCGGGCAATTCCGGTGGCGCGCTGGTCAACATGCAGGGCGAGCTGGTTGGTATCAACACGGCCATTTATACCCGGTCCGGTGGCTCAAATGGCATTGGCTTTGCAATCCCTGCAAACATTGTTGAAGCGGTGGTGAGACAAGCCGAGCAAGGGTCCGACGATTTCGTTCGGCCTTACATAGGAGCTGCGTTCTCCGAAGTGACACCTCAGATTGCCGAGGCGCTTGGTATGCGGCGACCGTTGGGCGCCCTTGTGGAAGAGGTTTTTGAGGCAAGTCCGGCGGCCAGTGCAGGGTTGAGACCCGGCGACGTCGTCGTTGAGGTGAACGGCCAGCAGATCGAGCATCCCGACGCACTCGGCTATCGCTTGGCCACGATCGGCCCTGGCAATGAAGCGCGCTTCTCGTTGTTGTCGCGTGGTCGCGAGCGCGTGGTCGAAATTGTTTTGGGATCACCGCGTGACCAGCCTGAGCCGCGAAATTTGCGGATTGAGGGGCGTGGGCCGTTTGCTGGAACAGAGGTCACCCCATATTCCCGGCGCTTGGCCCAACGACTGCGCTTGCCGCGTGTCGAAAGTGGTTTTGTCGTTGTCGGCATTGAACGCGGCAGCCCCGCGCAGCGCGCAGGCATGCGGATTGGTGATATCATTTTGAATGTGAACGGGTCCTCGCTGGATGATATACGGGAGGCGCGACGAGTGCTCGAGGCTGACACGCGCTCTTGGCGTTTCACGCTCAACCGAGGTGGGCGCACCATCCGTCAATTTTTGAGATTTTGAGTTGGCAGATCTCTTCGCGTCAAACCGTGTTGAAGGGGCGGAAGGCAAAACCGAAGGCATCGCACCGCTAGCAGAACGTCTTCGGCCGCAAGTTCTGCAGGATGTGATCGGGCAAGATCATCTAACCGGACCACAAGGCACGATCACAAAGATGGTTGCCGCAGGACAGCTGCAGAGCATCGTGTTTTGGGGGCCGCCCGGTACGGGCAAGACCACGATTGCGCGGCTTATTACGCATAGGCTTGATCTGCATTTCGAGCAGATATCCGCCATTTTTTCTGGCGTCGCCGATTTGAAAAAGGTTTTTGATGCAGCTCGTCTGAGAGCTACCAATGGCAAGAGGACAGTGTTGTTCGTCGATGAAATCCATTGCTTCAATCGATCGCAACAGGATAGTTTTCTGCCTGTCATGGAAGACGGCACGATCATCTTGGTCGGTGCCACAACAGAGAATCCATCGTTTGAACTCAACGCCGCATTGCTCTCTCGTGCGCAAGTTTTGGTCCTGAAACGGCTTAATGACGCCGCTCTTCTCAAACTCCTGCAGCGTGCAATCGGGAACCTCGATCAACGCTTGAGTTTCGAGCCGGAGGCAGAAAAGACGGTCATCGGTTTGGCAGATGGCGATGGCCGCGCGTTGCTTACGATGGTTGAAGCTTTGGCGCTCAGTACACAGCGTCAACATGATATGCCGCTGACGTCTGCAGACATCACCCAAACCCTTCAACGTCGCGCACCCGTCTACGACAAGAATAAAGAAGGTCATTACAACCTCATTTCCGCGTTGCATAAATCGGTACGTGGCTCTGATCCAAACGCCGCGCTCTATTACTTCTGCCGTATGTTGGAGGGAGGCGAAGACCCCATGTTTTTGGCCCGCCGGTTTGTTCGTATGGCAGTTGAGGATATTGGCCTCGCCGATCCGCAGGCTTTGGTACAGGCCAATGCCGCGCGCGATGCCTTTCAGATGCTTGGATCGCCAGAGGGCGAGCTCGCACTGGCGCAAGCCTGCGTCTACCTTGCAACTGCGCCGAAATCGAATGCGGTCTACACGGCATACAAAGCTGGTGCAAAGGCGGCTCGCGAAACCGGTTCGTTGATGCCACCAATGCATATTTTGAATGCACCAACGGACCTGATGAGTGAGCAGGGTTATGGCGACGGATACCGATACGACCACGATGAGCCGGATGCTTTTTCTGGTCAAAACTACTTTCCCGAAGAAATGCAGCGGTCCGAATTCTACGTACCGGTAGAGCGCGGATTTGAGCGCGAATTGGCAAAACGGCTGGATTACTGGGCAAAGCTGCGCGCGGAACGAAGTGCAGGTGAGAAATAGCGTTGGCGCGGTGTCTCGTAGATGACTTGGCGGTCAGGGTCGTTCTCGTCGACTCAATCACGGAGATATCGCGAGACGACGCAGGTTCGATCGTAGTCTCCGGCTCCCATGGTGGTCGATCCGCGGCTGGATTTGCTTCTGACGTTCCCGCCCTGATCTATGTGTTTAACGATGCGGGCGTGGGGAAAGACGGCGCCGGTATCAGCGGACTGTACGATCTTGATGGTCTCGGCATCGCGGCGGTGGCTGTCGGACATGACAGCGCTCGGATAGGCGATGCGCTTGATACTTTTCAGAATGGTGAAATTCGTCACGCTAACGCGCAGGCCCACAAAGAGGGCGTTATGATTGGTTCGTCTGTTCGTGCGGCCTGTTCCGCAATCGCACCATCTCGTTGACTTTGCATCTTCGGCAGTTTCGCGTATGCGCGGCGCATGTGGATAAATGTTCTTTTAGTTGGGATGGGTGGCGCTTTGGGCGCTTCTGGCCGCTATCTTTCCGGCGTTGCAGCAATGCGTTTGTTCGGCCCGGGGTTTCCATGGGGCACGGTCTTCGTCAACTTGGTTGGCTCCTTGGCGATGGGGCTTTTGATCGGCTGGCTTGCCAACCGGACCCAACCCGCGCCGCAGCTACAGGTTTTCGTCGCGACTGGGGTTCTTGGTGGGTTCACAACGTTTTCGGCGTTTTCGCTCGACGCAGTTACCCTGTGGGAACGGGGCGAGACGTTGGCGGCTTTCGGATATGTTCTTGGAACTGTTGTGGTGGGCATTGCGGCGTTGTTCGCCGGTCTCTCGATCATGCGCGCAATTGGCTGAATGATTATGGCAGGGATTGAAACGCGCCAAGTCACCGCTGACGAAACCGGTATGCGTTTGGACCGCTGGTTCAAGTCGCATTTTCCCGGGCTCGGTTTTGGCGCGCTGCAAAAGCTGCTGCGCACTGGCCAAGTGCGGGTAGACGGCAAACGCGCCAAGTCTGATTTTAGGGTCGCTGAGGGCCAGAGCGTAAGGCTTCCGCCGCAGGTCACCGGTGAGACCGCGAGCACGGAACCGGCAACAGCCCGGTCGATCCGAAACGCTGGCGATAGCGATGCTCTTCGTGCGATGACACTGTTTGAAGACGACCGGGTCATGATCCTCAACAAGCCCGCGGGTTTGGCAGTGCAGGGCGGCAGTGGCGTGGCGCGGCATGTGGATGGCATGTTGGAAGCGCTGCGCAACAAAAGAGGTGAGAAGCCACGCCTTGTGCATCGGCTTGATCGAGACACGTCGGGCGTTTTGGCCGTTGCAAAAACGCGGTCTGCTGCTCAGGCTCTGGCCGAGGCATTTCGAAAGCGGACAACCCAAAAAACCTATTGGGCGATTGTGAAAGGCACGCCCCCCAAACGCGAAGGCCGCATTTCGAATTGGCTGGCAAAAGAGCAAACGCCTGACGGTGATCGCATGCGGGTGGTGAAGCATGGGACCGCTGGCGCTGATCACGCGGAAAGCCGTTACCGCGTGGTTGAGACAGCGGGTCAGCGTTTGACGTGGCTAGAACTGGAGCCAGAGACCGGACGAACACACCAGCTACGGGTGCACTGTTTGTCGATGCAGAACCCGATTATTGGGGACCCGAAATATTTTGAGGATGATCCGAATTGGGATTTTCCGGGCGGCATACAAAAGCGACTGCATCTGCATGCGCGGCGGTTGCGCATCCCACATCCAAGCGGGGGATGGATTGACGAGACTGCGCCCTTGCCGCCTCATATGGTCCAAACTTGGAATTTGCTCGGTCTTGATGAAGCCAGCGGTGATTTTGATGATTAGTGCTGCGTCGCTATTTCGCATCATATGAATTTTGATCTTCCGCCGCTGGCTTTGTCTGTGCGTCAACCGTGGGCGTGGGCAATCATTCACGGCGGCAAGACAATCGAAAACCGAACGCGGGGCGCGATCAAAGCCGGCGGTATGGATTGTCGAAAGATTTGCATTTATGCTGACGGTGGGATGAAACGAGACGAATATGAATGGGGGCACTGGCGGCTCTTAAAGCATGGCGTCCGTTGCCCGCGACCTGATGCCTTGGTTCGTTCTGCAATTGTCGGCACGGTAGACGTTGTCGATGTCATCACCAAGAGCGACAGTGAGTGGTTCGGCGGACAAGCGGGATTGGTTTTGGAGAATCCAGAGGCAGTGGAGCCAATTCCCGCAGTTGGCGCACTTGGATACTTTGAATGGTCGCGCTCGGGAGAGATCGCGGCACCCGCGCCTTGGATGAATCGCTGGAATACTCCAAATGGTGATAGCGCGACCCTCGACTTGTTTGGCGCAGATGCCACGTTTCAAGCTCCGCCGCCAAAACCGTTTGGCACGAAGAGGCAAGCATCATCCGAAGACTGATAGGCCCCCAAATTTCAAATTACCTTTTGAAGTGCGGCGATGAGTTCGCGCCGTTTTGCATCATCGGTAGCGTCGCCAAGTTTTTTCGTAAGTGCGACGATGAATGCCGCATAGTCGTTGTTCCAGTCGGTGAGCAGTTCGTCTGTTGGAATTCGGGACGTTTCCGCTCGGCCTTTCGATTGGGCAGTTCCCGCAGCAAGCACAAAGCTTTCATCAAACTGCGGTAGGATCACTTTTGCCGCTGGGATGCCTTTTTCAGCCAACAGGTCACGCAGCACAGCGCGGGCATCATCGTCGCCGTGGTTGAGGAAAACACCGCCTGCGATAGGCGCACGCTCGGTTATCCAGTCGAGCAGTTCGCCTTGGTCTGCGTGGGCGGAGTAATTACCCAAGCGCCTTATGTCGGCGCGTACGACGTATTCCTTGCCGTGGATGCGAACCATATCGGCGCCGGACGTAATCACATGGCCGAGCGTGCCGGGCGCTTGGTAGCCCACGAACAGAATTGTCGCGTTGCGGCGGAAGATGTTGTTTTTGATGTGGTGCTGGATACGGCCAGCGTCGGCCATGCCAGACGCCGAGATGATGATCGCGCCGCCCTTGATGTTGTTGATCGCCTTAGACTCCTCGACATTCTCCACGAGGCGAAAATTCTTGTCGCGAAAGAGCTCTGAATTTGGAACAGCGACGTCATCCAGCGTATGCGCGTGTTTGATGAACACGTCGGTGACGTTTTTTGCCAGGGGCGAGTCAAGAAACACGGTCGCGTTCGGGATTTCTCCATTTGCGAGCAACACTCCAATGTCATGGAGCAATTCCTGGCTGCGTTCGACCGCGAATGCGGGAATGACCACATTGCCACCCCGTGAAAGGCCGCGAGCTAGTTCTGATCGTAGCATTTCACGACGTTTTTCGAGTGTGTAGTCATCACGGTCGCGGTCACCGTAGGTGGACTCACAGACGATATAGTCAAAGCCGGTTTCGCCACCCGGTTCTGGATGAAAGACTTTTTCTTCCGGTCCGATATCGCCTGAAAAAAGGATCCGCATGGTGCGTCCGTCTTCTCCTGCGAATTTCACTTCGGCTGATGCGGAACCAAGAATGTGTCCTGCATTCCAATAGCGAATGTGGACGCCGGGGGCAGGCTCGAACCACTCGTCATATCCGTCAATTGGTTTGAGAAGTTCCAGTGTGCGCTCGGCATCTTCGATCCCGTAGATCGGCTCTTCCGGTTCCAAGCCCTTGCGTAGGCGCTTGCGGTTTTGGCGTTCGGCCTGACTTTCCTGAATTCTAGCACTGTCACGCAGCATGAAGGACAACAGATCGATTGTTGGTGCGGTGCCATAAATGGGCTTGTCAAAACCGTGTTTGACGAGTTTTGGCAGCAAGCCGGAGTGGTCGATATGCGCGTGTGTGAGAATAAGAAAATCGGTCGCGTTCGCGTCGAAAGGGAAGGGACCATTGTTGAGCGCTCGAATGGTCTTGTTGCCCTGAAACATACCGCAATCGACAAGGAACTTGGCTTTGCCTGTGTCGACCATTGAACAGGAGCCAGTGACTGTCCCAGCCGCGCCGAAGAATGAAAGTGTGGCCATGTTGTAAGCTCCGTTCGCGGCTTGTTTTCGGTAGCGGAACCTAACCCACGATGCGGCGCGCGCAAGGGCGGTGACGCTGCGATCTTACGTGCTTTTTGCTTGCATGCATTTAGATACAACGCAGCCGTCTTCAGGCTTGCGCTTGCCGCGCGAGCCAGTCTGCCTCTTCCAAGATGGCCTCGGTTTCCTGTCGCCTGATCTGGCCATATTTTGGTGGCCTGAGCCGCGCGCCCGGTGGAAGGCCCGGCCTGAGTGGCGGCAATGGGATGCGTCGGGACACGGTGGTGTGTTTCTCGTCACCAACCAGCCAGCGTTGGCGGGCGTGGAGCAATTTCCTCATCCGGCGTGCCTCACGGGGCAGATCATCAAGGGCGTTCTTTATGGCAACAATTCGCTTGACGAGATTTGTTGCGATCACCGGCTTGTTGTCGATTTGCTCAGTCCCTGAGACTACGGGGAGGGCGACTTCATCGGCTTCATCATAAAACAGATGGCCGAAGTCTTTGCGCCGGTCACGCAGACGGAAACTCTGCGTTGTTGGTCGAGTACGAACGGTAAAAGAATTAGAGTTGATTTTGTTAGCGTTCGCTAACTTTGTTCCCGCACGTCGTGTCGCCTTAGATTTTACGCCTGACACAATAGGCTGCGGCGGCCTTTCTAAACGCATGGCCATGACGAAGATCAGGCGGCGCAGTGCGCTTTCGGCTGGGCGCAGGATTGCGAATAGTTCATCGCGCACCCGACGCGGAATTACGATACCCTCGACCTCGTTAACATCGACCGCAGAGAACAAAAACGCGATGATCCGACCAATTAGTCGAACCTGCTTATCAATCGCACCTGTCCAATCGAAATCGGTCATCGCGAAAGGATGGGCGGAGATTTTCGAGCGTGGATAAGTTCCCCGACTTGGCGCTGATCAATACGGCTTCAGGCGGTTAATCACTGCAGCACGTCGACGTTAAGACTAGCCGCCATCGCGTCCGTCTCTTCGAGTGCACAGAGTTCTGTGCCCGGTTTTGTGACCGCAACTGAGGCCGCCGCTGTGCCGTAGCGGAGGGCGTCAGCCAGTGTACTGCCACGGGCGAGACTGAGTGTCATGCCGCCAACGAAACTGTCGCCGGCTCCCACGCGACTTACCATTTTCACTTTCGGGTTTGGACAGAAAATCGTATCGCCAACGCGTGGCACGGCTAAGTTCCCGGTCGCGCCCAGACCCATGACGATCACGTCGGCAGCGCCTTGGTCCAGCATTCGTTTCGACGCGCTGACGAAGTCTTGCAATGTTTCCAAATGCTGGTCTGTGGAGGCCTGCGCCTCTTCTTCATCCATGCGCAGGATATCCACGCCCATGCGTTCTACCTGGGTCAGCGCGCGCAGCGTTGGCCCCGATGTATCCACGAACAATTGGCAATTTGCGTTGTGGCAGATGGTGGCGAGCTTCCGGATCGTTGTCGCGTCGGTGCCCGGCGGCATGGAGCCGGAGAGCACGCAGTAATCTGCGTCGGCCACTGCCTTGGTGGCTTCAGCTAGAAAATTCGCCTCAATCATCTGGGTCCATTCAGTGCCCGGCAGCATGAAACGGTAGAGCTTGTTCGTCGTCTCTTCGCGCACAGAGAGCGAATGCCGTGTTTGCACGTCAATGCGAACGGGAAGGACGTCTACGCCTTCTGCCCGTAGCAGCAATTCGAGCGCGTTGCCGTTTGGCCCACCAAGCGCAACGCATGCGCGGACATGACCGCCGAGGTTCCAGATTGCGCGGGCCACATTGACCCCGCCGCCGCCGGGAAACATGGATGGACGGTCACAACGAAGTTTCTCGCCGTCATGCATTTTTGCAACGTCAGTCGCAAAATCGAGCGCCGGGTTGAGCGTAATCGTGACGATTGGTTTGTGTGTCATGGGACTGTCTTCGTGCGCGCTAGTGCGTTTTTCAATGCGTACCAAGAGCTTTTTGGTGTTCGTTCAAGTGTTTCATAATCCACGTGGACGAGGCCGAAGCGCTTGTCATAGCCGCGCTCCCATTCGAAATTATCGAGGAGTGACCAAACCGTGTAACCGTTGATCGGCACACCATCGTTCATTGCTTTCTGCATTTCCGCGATATGGGCGCTTAAAAATTCAATGCGTTCGGGATCGTTGCAGGCGTTATCAGTGATCTGTTCAGGTCCAGCCATGCCGTTTTCTGTCACGTAAAGCGGCAGGTCGCCTGTATATTCGCGTGCAACCCACCGAAGCAGATCGCCGAAATTTTCCGGTGCGATCTCCCAGCCCATTTCTGTTTTTGGAAGCGGGCCCTCGACGGCTCGTACCGATGGCCATGGCTGATCGGGCGCGTCGGCTGTTATGGTCCGCGTGTAATTGTTAATCCCGAGCCAATCGAGCGTGGCGCTAGAGATTAACGCCATGTCGTTCTGCCAATTTGCGGGAAGATACCGTTCGATGCCTTCGAGTACTTGGTCCGGGTAGTTTCCCTTGAACAGCGGATGGAGAAAACACTCGTTATATTGCGCGTTGTGGCGTGCTGAGGCTGCGATGTCTTCGGCACTGTCTGAGGCCGGATAGGACGGCTCGAAGTTCAAATAAACGCCAAGATTGTCCATCCCGTTTGAGCGCATTGCTTCGATGCTTTTGGAGTGCGCCAGCAACACATGATGCACCGCTCTGGCGGTTGCGCGGATATCCCGTAGGCCAGGCGCGTGGATGCCATGAAAATGCGATAACCACGTTACGCACCACGGTTCATTGAAGGTGCCGGACGCCCACATGCGCGAGCCGATGCGCTTTGTGATCGTGTCAGTAAATTCTGCGAAATGACTTGCTATATCGCGGTTACGCCAGCCACCGATGTCAGCGAGCCAAGACGGCAGCTCCCAATGGTGAAGCGTAAGCATTGGCTTAATTTCTCGACCAAGGAGGGCGTCGGTGAGGCGATCGTAGAAGTCCAAACCCTCCTCGTTGATTTTGCCCGGCTCAGGCAAGACCCGTGCCCATGATACGGAGAAACGATAGTGGTCGAGGTTCGCGTCGGCGATAAGATCAAAGTCGGTTTGGTAGCGGTGATAGTGATCGCAGGCTATGCTGCCGTTTTCCGCGTTCTTCGTATTGCCGGGGGTTGCAGCGAAAGTGTCCCAGTGACTTTGACCACAGCCACCGAAGTTTGATCCCTCGATCTGATAGGCAGACGTTGCTACGCCGAAAAGAAAGTCCGGTGGAAAATCTGCTCGTGTCAAGTCGAAGGTGCTGTTCATTTTCTGCGATGACCGTGTTCAATCAGACGAGGACGTGCGTTGGCTAGGCCATGAAGCAGCACCAAAAAAGCCCGATTTCAGAGGTGATTCCCGCAGCGCTTTTGCAGCGTTATTCCGCGGCGACTGGTAATGGCTGGTAGCCGGAAAGCAGACGCTCTCGGAGACGTGCAAACTTATCGCGATTTCTAAAAGCGTTCAGCCTCGGCAATAGCGAATGGACCGGAATGAGGACCTTCTCGCCATAGCCATCCACGCATACCCATTGCGGCCCGCCGGGGCGACACCGAGTGAAAAGATAGTTTTTCGGGCTGGTATCACTGATAACCACATTGAACGCTTCGCACTGCGCCTGGAAACGATCAAACGCTTCAATGTGAGCGCCGGTAACGGCCTTGGCTTTGATCAGCTGACGCATCGTTGGTGCGGCATCGCCATTTTCGTCCATGATTTTTTCAACGACTAGGCCAATGCCATTTGTCGTTTCGCATAGTCCGCGGATGTGAGCGACCGGCATCGTTTTATGTGCGCGGGCAGCTTCGCTATGGTGAAGCCGAAAGTACTCCGAAACCTCCAACAGAAACATGCGGTAGGGACCGTGCCGTCGAAGCTTCTTGATGAAATTGTTCCGTGAGAAATTTCCCTGTTCGTCCAAGCGATTTCGACGGATCACTTTCACCAGACAGTCGGGATATTCGGGCACCTCAAACACGGCACGAAATCCGCCATTTGCCAGCGGTTTATGCTTGCTTAGGTCAATTATATAGCTCGGATTGTGGATGATGCCGTGCATCAATTGTGCCCCTGAAACTGTCACAGAAGTTTCATGAAACGGACACAAAGTCAAAATTAGGCATGAAAAAACCCGGGCTGCGCTTGGCAGCCCGGGTCGATCTTCGCGAAATCAAATTCGCAAATTACATGGAGTAGTAGAGGTCAAACTCGACCGGATGTGGTGTCATCTCGTAACGCTCATTTTCTTCCTGCTTGAGCTCCAGATACGCATCGATCTGATCGTCGTCGAATACGCCGCCCGCCTTCAGGAAGTCACGGTCGCCGTCGAGGGCTTCCATAGCTTCACGCAGCGAACCACAGACGGTAGGGATACCAGCAAGCTCTTCGGCAGGCAGATCGTACAGGTCTTTGTCCATCGGGTCGCCCGGATGGATCTTGTTCTTAACGCCGTCGAGGCCAGCCATCAGCATGCCAGCGAACATGAGGTACGGGTTGGCCATTGGGTCGCCGAAGCGGACTTCAACGCGCTTACCTTTTGGTGAGCCCGAGAACGGGATACGGCAAGAAGCGGAGCGGTTACGCGCAGAGTAGGCGAGGAGAACCGGTGCTTCGTAGCCAGGAACCAGACGCTTGTAGGAGTTGGTCGATGGGTTTGAAAGCGCGTTTAGTGCTTTAGCGTGCTTGATGATGCCGCCGATGTAGTAGAGGCACGTTTCAGAAAGCCCGGCGTAGCCGTCGCCTGCCATAAGTGGCTTACCATCGTTCCAAATCGACTGGTGAACGTGCATACCGGTACCGTTATCGCCATAAACTGGCTTCGGCATGAAGGTTGCTGACTTGCCGTAGGCGTGCGCGACATTGTGGACCACGTACTTATAAAGCTGCACTTCGTCTGCTTTGCGCGTCAGCGTGTTGAAAAGCATCGAAAGCTCGTGCTGAGCAGCCGCCACTTCGTGGTGGTGCTTTTCGATTGCGACGCCCATTTCCCCCAGGACTGATAGCATTTCCGAACGGATGTCCTGAGCACTATCAACTGGGTTAACTGGGAAGTAGCCGCCTTTTGTGCGTGGGCGGTGGCCCATATTGCCGGCTTCGTATTCGGAATCAGTATTGATCGGCAGTTCGATAGAGTCGAGTTGGAAGCCGGTATTATATGGATCGGACGCAAACTTGACGTCGTCAAAGATGAAGAACTCCGGTTCCGGGCCGAAGTAAGCTGCGTCACCAAAACCGCCGGACTTAACGTATGCTTCTGCGCGCTTTGCTGTCATGCGTGGATCGCGATTATAGCCGTCGCCCGTCACCGGATCGAGGATGTCGCAGAAAATTGCCATTGTTGATTGCGCGTAGAACGGATCCATGTGCGCTGTCTCGACGTCTGGCATCAGCGTCATATCAGACTCGTTGATGGCCTTCCAACCGGCGATCGACGAACCGTCAAACATGACGCCGTCAGCAAACATGTCTTCGTCGACGACTTCGGTCGCCATCGTGACGTGTTGCATTTTTCCGCGCGGGTCGGAGAAGCGCAAGTCGACGAACTTTACGTCGTTGTCCTTAATTTGCTTGAGAATATCTGCTGCACTCATTGTTTGTCCCTTTTTGTTGAGATGCGTGTTTGTAGCGGTCCCCACCGCCACTGATAGGAATGCTTAAGTCGATTATACCGCGTCTGATCCGGTTTCTCCCGTGCGGATGCGGATGACTTCTTCGATGGAGGAAACGAAAATTTTCCCGTCGCCAATGCGGCCAGTTTGGGCCGCTCCTTTAATAGCTTCAAGTGCTGCTTCGACAACATCGTCGCCAAGCACGACTTCGATTTTCACCTTAGGAAGAAAGTCAACCACATATTCAGCGCCACGGTATAGTTCCGTGTGCCCCTTCTGTCGGCCAAAGCCCTTGGCTTCGGTGACTGTGATACCCTGAAGTCCAACTTCTTGGAGGGCTTCCTTGACCTCGTCTAGCTTGAACGGCTTGATGATGGCCTCGATCTTTTTCATTTTTGTTCCCTCCGCGTGTGACCGCTGCCTATTATGCATGCATCATGCCAGTATCATACTTGTTGGTTCTGTTGCATGCCACGCATGCGAAATGCCCATATTTAGGTCGCGGCGCTTTTATACTTGTCGCCTTTGTCGCATCAACCAGCGGATTATGGATGAAATTATGATCAATGCGATTAAAAAAAGGGCACTTTGACATGGGGCTACCCACGGAACGGCTTTTGACGTGCGCGCAGATGGCTTCCGCCGACACGCATACCATTCAGTCGGGCTTGTTCACCGGATTTGAGCTTATGCAGCGTGCCGGGGCCGCGATTGTGGATGTGGTACTATGCGATTACGGGGATGCGCCGAGCGTTGATGTGTTGTGCGGGCCAGGCAACAATGGTGGCGACGGATACGTCGTCGCCAAATTGTTGAGAGAACGCGGCGTTTGCGTTCGCGTGTGGAAGCTTGGTGATCCGAAGAAAAACACCGATAGCGAGATCGCAGCGTCACAGTGGAGCGGCGAAGCCTGTTCGCTTGACGCGTATCAGCCGACGTCGGGTGCGCTCACAGTCGATGCTCTATTCGGTGCTGGTTTTCGGGGCGGTTTGCCCGATACGGCAAAACATGCGCTGACAGGAGCCGCAGAAAATGGCCCGGTCCTCGCCGTTGATCTTCCAAGCGGTGTTAACGGCGACACGGGCGTGGTTGGCGATGCGGTGTCCTGCGCCGCAACCGTTACGTTTTACCGAAAAAAGCCCGCGCATTGCTTGGCAGAAAGCGCAGCACTTTGCGGTGATATCCATGTTGCCAACATTGGTGTCGTCGCTTCCGTATTTGAGCAGAATAATCCCGAGGCGATTTATGAGAATTCGCCGTCTTTGTGGCGTGAAGAGCTACCGGTGGTCGGGCGGACTGCTCACAAATACTCACGCGGTCATTCGACTGTGTTCTCCGGTCCACGGCATGGAACGGGTGCGGCGCGTTTGGCAGCGTTAGCCGGGCAACGGGCAGGCGCAGGTGCGGTCACCCTCCTTGGCTCGGCGTCAGCGATTGACATGCAGGCTCATCACGTGACGTCGATTATGCTGAAAAGCTATGAGCGTGGTCTGGGGCGCGACGCGCTTGCGGCACTTAATACGCCTAGCACCGCGATCATCGGTCCTGGCTTCAGTGATCCTCAGCAGGCGCGAGATTTAGTTTTGGCACTGCTGGAAAACCCTCCGCCAAGTCTTGCCAATATTGTTCTTGATGCAGACGCGCTGACCGCTTTTGAAGATACGCAAGGTGTTTTGTTCGAAGCGATCAAAGGGCGAGCACTGTCAGTTATCATGACGCCGCATGAGGGCGAGTTTCGACGGCTTTTCCCCGTTATTGCAGGCGAAGGTGCGCTTGGAAAACACCAGAAGGCTTCGGCGGCTGCGAAAGCGTCTGGTGCGATTGTCGCCTATAAAGGACCAGACACGATCATTGCATCACCGTCAGGGAAAGCCGTCATCAACACGCACTCTTCGCCCAATCTTGCCACAGCGGGATCAGGCGACGTGCTCGCGGGCATCATCGGTTCATTGACCGCACAACAGATGCCTCCGTTTGATGCAGCTTGTGCGGGCGTCTGGTGGCACGGCGAAGCGGGGATCAGGGCAGGGGCGTGCGCGGTCGCTGAAGATTTGGTGGGTGAGGTGCCCGGAGCGATTTTCGCGGCGAGATCGATGTGACGACGATCCGCTTGTAATTAGTTCATTGATTAGCTAACTTGTCGGCATGAACACATTCAAAATTCATGAAGCGAAGACTAATCTCTCAAAGTTAATTGCGCGGGTCGAAGCCGGTGAGGAGATTGTAATCGCCCGAGGCGACAAACCTGTTGCTACCTTGCAGCCTGTTCGCAGAACGCAAGTGGAAAAGCGAAAACCCGGTGTGTTTAGCCACCTTCGAGGCGCAGTGTCTCCAAATATATTTCTTGAACCAACCGATGACGCCGAACTTGCGGCTTGGGAAGGCTCGACCGATTCGTCGTCCAATTAATGGCTTTCCTAATCGATACCCATGTTTTGGCTTGGTGGCTGCTTATACCTGATGCTTTGAGCAGCACGGTGATGAGCCTGCTCGAAACAGAAGAAGCTGTATTCGTAAGCGCCATAACTGCCTATGAAATGGCATACAAGTTTCGGCTGGGGAAATGGAAAGCGATTGAACCCATTACCAGTCAATTCGAAAAGATCATTGAAAGCCAAGGAGTGGAGAGTTTGGCGGTGACGTCGAACGACGCTTTACGTGCGGCAATGTTCTCGTCAGACCATCGTGACCCCTTTGATCGTATGATCGCTGCACAAGCGCTTGAAAGAGATTATGCAGTCGTCACCAAAGATCCCGTAATGGACCAATTTGGGATAAAGACGGTTTGGTGAACATTACTCCGCTGCTTCTACACGCCTGACAGGTCTACGCTTTAACAGCTCCTTCAAGAACTGACCCGTGTAACTCCGCTCAACTTCCGCGATTTGTTCGGGCGTCCCTTCGGCGACGATTTCGCCACCGCCATCGCCGCCCTCAGGGCCGAGATCGATCACCCAATCAGCCGTTTTGATGACTTCCAGATTGTGCTCAATCACGGCGACGGTGTTACCGGTATCAACAAGCTCGTGGAGCACGTCGAGCAGCTTAGCTACATCATGGAAATGCAGGCCGGTCGTCGGCTCATCAAGAATATAGAGGGTCCGGCCCGTGGCGCGCTTGGAGAGTTCCTTGGCAAGCTTAATGCGTTGGGCTTCTCCGCCGGAAAGCGTCGTCGCCTGCTGGCCGATCTTGATGTAGGAAAGCCCGACGCGATTTAGTGTCACCAGCTTATCGCGAACTGCTGGCACAGCTGCGAAAAACTCCACGCCTTCCTCCACGGTCATCTCCAGGACGTCGGAAATTGACTTTCCCTTGAAGGTCACGTCGAGTGTTTCGCGATTATACCGCTTACCGCCGCACACATCGCAAGTAACGTACACGTCTGGCAAAAAGTGCATTTCGATTTTGATGACGCCGTCACCCTGGCAGGCTTCGCAGCGCCCGCCTTTGACGTTGAACGAAAAGCGACCGGGCTGGTAACCGCGGGCTTTTGCTTCGGGCAATTGTGCGAACCACTCGCGGATTGGCGTAAACGCACCTGTGTAGGTCGCAGGGTTTGAGCGCGGTGTACGCCCGATTGGCGATTGGTCGATATCGATGACTTTATCGATATGTTCGAAGCCGAGGATCTGGTCATGTTCTGCGGGTGCCTCGCGAGCGCCATTGATGCGTCGTGCAGCGGCTTTGTACAGCGTTTCGATGAGGAACGTGGATTTGCCGCCGCCAGAAACACCGGTGACGCAGGTGAATGTGCCAAGTGGTATGGAAGCCGAGACGTTCTGCAGATTGTTACCGCTCGCGCCTTTGACCGTGAGCATGCGCTTCTTGTTTCGTTTTCTGCGCTCTGCAGGCACTTCGACATTCAGCTCGCCGGAAAGATATTTACCGGTCAGCGAATTGGGGTTGGCCATGATTTCAGGTGGTGTTCCCGATGCAATGACCTTGCCGCCATGGACGCCGGCTTCGGGCCCGATATCGACGACGTAGTCCGCGGTCAGCACCGCGTCCTCATCGTGCTCAACGACGATGACCGTGTTGCCGAGATCGCGGAGATGCCGGAGTGTTTCCAGCAGCCGCGCATTATCGCGCTGGTGCAGTCCGATGGATGGTTCATCAAGCACGTAGAGCACGCCTGTGAGGCCGGAACCAATCTGCGATGCGAGGCGAATACGCTGGCTCTCCCCGCCCGAAAGCGTGCCCGAGTTTCGCGATAGCGTGAGGTAATCGAGGCCAACATCGTTGAGGAAGCGGAGGCGGTCGAGAATTTCCTTCAGGATGCGGACCGCGATCTGGTTCTGCTTTTCGGTGAGGTGGTCGGGTAGGTCCGTCGCCCATGCCAGAGCCTTCCGGATCGACATTTCGGTCACTTCGCCGATGTGAAGCCCGTTGATTTTTACCGCCAGCGCTTCTGGGCGCAGACGATAGCCGCCGCAAGCGGGGCAGGCGTTGGATGCCATGTAGCGCTCTATGTCTTCGCGCATCCACGCGCTATCGGTCTCGCGCCAGCGGCGTTCCAGATTGCCGATGACGCCTTCAAAGGTCTTCTTGGTTTTATAGGTGCGCAGGCCGTCATCGTAGCGGAATTCAATCTCCTGCTTGCCCGTGCCGTAAAGGATGGCATCGCGGCTTTCGTCGCCGAGGTCTGCCCAGGCGTCCGACATTTTGAAGCCGTAGGCGCGACCGACTGCTTCCAGCGTTTGCGTGTAGTAAGGCGAGGGGTTTGAAGATTTGGACCAAGGCGCAATAGCACCGCCACGCAGGGTTAATCCCGGATCGGGAACGACTAGATTAGGGTCCACGCCCTGTTGGGTTCCCAACCCATCGCAAGCCGGACACGCGCCGGAGGGATTGTTGAATGAGAAAAGCCGCGGTTCGATTTCTGGAATGGTGAAACCCGACACCGGGCAGGCGAATTTTTCTGAAAAGATAATTCGCTCATGCGTTTCGTTTTTCGATTTGTTAGCGCCTTTGGTGTCGCTTTCGGCCCGCGCCTTATCCGCAAATTCGGCAATGGCGAGGCCGTCTGCCAGCCGCAAACACTGTTCTAGCGAATCCGCCAAACGGGCGCTGATGTCCTCGCGTACCACCACTCGGTCGACGACCACGTCGATGTCGTGTTTGAGCTTTTTATTGAGCGCTGGCGCGTCGGCTATCTCATGAAAATCGCCATCTATTTTGACGCGTTGGAAACCCTTTTTCATGAGTTCTGCGAGTTCTTTGCGATACTCGCCCTTACGGCCGCGGACGATGGGCGCAAGGATATAAAGCCGTGTGCCTTCCTCCAGCGCTAGCACGCGGTCCACCATCTGGCTCACGGTTTGGCTTTCGATCGGCAGGCCCGTCGCAGGCGAATACGGCACCCCAACGCGGGCATAGAGCAGACGAAGGTAGTCGTAGATTTCGGTGACGGTGGCGACGGTGGAGCGCGGGTTCTTGCTGGTCGTCTTTTGCTCAATCGATATTGCCGGCGATAGCCCTTCGATGGCGTCAACGTCCGGCTTCTGCATCATTTCCAAAAACTGGCGTGCATAGGCAGACAGGCTCTCCACGTAGCGGCGCTGACCCTCGGCGTAGATGGTGTCAAATGCCAGCGAGGACTTCCCTGAACCCGATAGGCCCGTCATCACGATCAGCTTATCGCGGGGGAGATCGAGGTCGACATTCTTCAAATTGTGCTCGCGTGCGCCGCGCACGGTTATCATTTTGGCGTCTGCCATCACCACTCCACTGACTTACGCTTCGATGAATACCCAAAAGACGACGTAACGTTCGCCTTTGTTGGGCCTCGGATGTTGATTTAGCCGTGTCGTAAAATTTGTCGAGCGCTGAAAACACTCTTGACAAAATAGAACATATATAGAACTTATGAGAACAAGGCAGGAACTAGCGGGTGCTTGGCGTGGGTAAAACAATACATGACTGTATGCAGCGCTCGTTTCGCGAAGCAGGCGCCGATAATACACAGCTTTGTTCTGTGGATAGCGGCTGCTTCCATAGCTTTGCCCAGAACTCCCTCATATCGTCTGGCGATGAGTGTGGAGTGAAGTGATGGCAGGCAGTGTAAACAAAGTCATTTTGGTCGGGAATTTGGGTGCCGACCCGGACGTGCGGCGTCTAAATTCAGGCGATCCAGTTGTGAATTTGAGTATCGCAACGAGTGAACAGTGGCGCGACAAGGCCTCCGGTGATCGTCGGGAACGAACTGAATGGCACCGCGTTGTCGTGTTCAATGATCAGCTGGCGAAAGTCGCCGAGAACTACCTGAAAAAAGGCTCGAAAGTGTACATCGAGGGTCAGTTACAAACGCGGAAATGGTCCGATCAAAACGGCCAAGAGCGGTACACAACTGAGATCGTCATTCAGCGTTTCCGCGGGGAACTGCAGATGCTCGATTCACGCGGCGAGGGTGATCGCGGCGGCTATCAAGCCATGGGCGATCAGGGTCGGCAATCTGTCGGCCAGACTGCGGGTGGTATGAATTCAGGTGGTATGAGCTCCGGCGGTATGGGTTCGAGCAACTCACCATCCAGCAATTTCTCACGCGATTTGGATGATGAAATTCCATTTTGATCAGATTACGGAAGGCTAGGGCAATGAGCACACACAAAATGCACGAAGGATTTGATCTTCAACTGGAAGATTTTGATCGTGCGGCCCACTACGAGACGGCGACGATTGCGTTGGTATCACTTGCGTCGTTAACTGCACTCTTGGTTCTGTGGCTTTAGCTTGCGGGCTTTCGTGCACCTACTCCGAATTATCACCGCTGTATGTGTTTCCCTGTTGTCGACTGCTTCATATGCGGGTGATGTCACCATCGTAGACGCAGAGGCGGTTGAGACTTCACCGGGCAAATGGAACTTCTCCGTAACTGTTGAGCACGGCGACACCGGTTGGGATCACTATGCCGATGCGTGGGAAGTTCGTGATGCAAAGGATAATGTTCTCGGCACGCGAATACTGGCTCATCCTCATGTGAACGAGCAGCCATTCACGAGATCGCTCTCCGGCGTAGAAATTCCGGCCAGTGTTGACGATGTGCTGATCTTTGCGCGTGACAGCGTGCACGGGTGGAATGAAGATTCGCTTGAATTCAAGCTGTCGAGATAAGCGTTTTGATGCCGTCGGCAACGAATTGCACGGCGAGCGCGGAAAGAATAACGCCCAACAGTCGTGTGAGGACTGATCTTCCCGTCTCGCCGAGAAGTCCATCAATGCGGTCGGCTGCTAGAAATGTCAGCCATGTTAAGCTCAGTATCGCCGCGATTATGCCGACAAGTGCTACACGCTCGGGTATTGTAGAGAAATCTCCTGACAGCAAAATAGCTGCGGAAATTGCGCCGGGTCCCGCGATCAGCGGAATTGCAAGCGGGAATACCGAAACGGATCGCGCTTCATCATCGGAAATCACGATATCTGCTGTGGCCGCGTGACGTTGTTGCCGCCGCTCAAAGATCATCTCAAATGCAATGAAGAACAGCAGCAAGCCACCCGCGACACGAAACGCGGCGAGGGATACACCGAAGACGGATAGGATGGCGGCACCAGCAATCGTGAAAACCGTCATGATGATCATCGCGAGCCAGATGGCACGTGTTCCGGTTTCCCGCCTTTGTTTTCGATCCATGCCGGTCGTGAGGGCCAGAAACAACGGCGCGAGGCCTATCGGGTCGATCGTGACAAGAAGCGTGATAAAAGCGTTTATGAGTAGATCAGCAGACATCGAAGCCGCCTAACGTGGAAAGCGGTTGATCGGAAGCGTAATTGTCGTGTTTGCTTGGGTTTGGCTTGGTTTCACGCCATAGGCGCGCTAGACAAGGCGGGCGAATCTAACAGTGTGGATTACAAGGCTTGAGTGACGAAACGCCGATAGGTGGTGCGGGCGGCGGTGACGCCATTGAACCTATTTCCATCATAGAGGAGATGAAGCGGTCTTATCTCGATTACGCGATGAGCGTTATCGTGAGCCGCGCGTTGCCCGATGTGCGTGATGGATTGAAGCCGGTGCACAGGCGCATCCTCTATGCGATGTACGACAGCGGTTATCACTGGAACCGCAAATACGTGAAATCGTCGAAGATCGTCGGTGATGTGATGGGTAACTTCCACCCACATGGTGACGGTGCGATTTATGATTCACTTGTGCGCATGGCGCAGGATTGGTCGCTTCGGGTTCCACTCGTCGATGGCCAGGGAAACTTCGGTTCAATCGACGGCGATCCGCCAGCGGCAATGCGCTATACGGAATCGCGGCTCGATAAAGTGGCTCACGAGCTGCTTGATGACATCGACAAGGACACTGTCGACTTTCAGGATAATTACGCGGCAGATCGATTAGAACCGAAGGTACTTCCCGCGCGCTTCCCCAACCTCTTAGTGAATGGGTCCGGTGGCATCGCGGTTGGCATGGCGACCAATATTCCGCCGCATAATCTGACTGAAGTCGTGAACGGTTGTATCGCGATGATCGAAAATCCTGCGATTTCGCTCCTCGATATGATGCAGATTATTCCGGGCCCCGACTTTCCAACAGGCGCGTTGGTTCTCGGTCGTGCGGGCATTAAGTCCGCCTATGAGACAGGCCGTGGCTCGATTGTGATGCGAGGCCGCGCGGGCATCGAGCAGCGTGCCGGTGACCGAGAATCAATTGTGATTACGGAAGTGCCGTACCAGGTCAACAAGTCCTCGATGATTGAGAAGATGGCCGAACTGGTGCGCGACAAACGCATCGAGGGCATCTCTGATATCCGGGATGAGTCGGACCGGCAGGGCTATCGCGTTGTTGTTGAACTCAAAAAGGATGCGGTAGCGGACGTGGTGTTGAACCAGCTGTACCGCTTTACGCCCCTGCAGACGTCGTTTGGCGCCAATGTTGTCGCGCTGAATGGCGGAAAGCCCGAGCAGATGACGTTGCTCGATATGCTGCGAGCGTTTGTCTCATTCCGCGAAGATGTTGTCAGTCGCCGCACCAAATACCTGCTGCGCAAAGCGCGGGAACGGGCCCATGTGCTCGTGGGGCTCGCGATTGCAGTTGCAAATATCGACGAAGTGATCGCGCTCATCCGGCGTGCGCCCGATCCCGCCACCGCCCGTGCGCAGCTTATGGAGCGCCGTTGGCCCGCGAAGGATGTTGCGCCGCTGGTAGAACTTATCGCCGATCCGCGACACCAGCTTAATGATGACGGAACCTATAACCTCTCCGAAGAGCAAGCCCGTGCGATATTGGACCTGCGTCTGCAGCGTTTGACCGCGCTTGGCCGGGACGAAATCGGCGACGAGTTGAAGTCAATCGGCGAAGAGATCAAAGACTTCCTCGAAATTTTGTCATCGCGGCAACGCATTCAGCAGATCGTGAAGGATGAGCTCACCGCGGTGGCCGAGGAATTTGGCACGCCACGCCGCACCGAGATTACCGACGGTGGTCCAGACATGGACGATGAAGACCTCATCGCCCGTGAGGACATGGTGGTCACTTTCTCCCATCAGGGTTACATCAAGCGTGTGCCACTCGATACGTACCGCGCGCAGCGCCGGGGCGGTAAAGGTCGGTCGGGCATGGCCACGAAGGATGAAGACTTCGTCACGAAGCTCTTCATCGCCAACACCCACACACCCATTTTGTTTTTCTCGTCGCGGGGTATCGTTTACAAAGAGAAGGTGTGGCGCCTGCCAATCGGTACGCCGCAGTCGCGCGGCAAATTTTTACGGAACATGCTGCCACTCGAAAAAGACGAGCGTATCACGTCCATTCTTCCGCTGCCCGAAGACGAGGACAGCTGGGCGGAATTGGACGTCATGTTCTGCACTACGCGTGGTACCGTACGTCGCAACAAGCTATCCGATTTCGTTCAGGTGAACCGGAATGGCAAAATCGCGATGAAGTTTGACGAAGGGTCTGGCGACCAAATCCTTTCCGTGCATACTGCGACCGAGGGAGACGATGTTCTGCTTACGAGTGCGGCTGGTCAGTGTATTCGCTTTCCCGTGACGGACATTCGCGTGTTCGCGGGCCGAAATTCGGTCGGCGTGCGAGGCATCAATCTCGCCGAAGATGATCATGTGATTTCCATGGCAATCCTGCGACACGTGGAGGCAACGCCTGAAGAGCGTGTCGGCTATCTGAAACATGCTGCGGCTGTGCGCCGGTCGGACGCCGCAGAGGTAGAAAGTAGTGAGGCTTTAGACGAAGAAGTGGTCGCTGCCGATGCGGTTCTTTCCCAAGAGAGATTGATCGAACTTGGGGCCGCCGAAGAGTTTGTGCTCACGGTTTCTGAATTTGGCTACGGCAAACGTGTATCGTCCTATGACTTCCGAGTATCGGGTCGTGGCGGTAAAGGCATTAAGGCCACCGATACCGGAAAATCTTCTGAAATTGGCTCATTGATTGCCTCCTTCCCGGTCGAGGCGACGGATGAGATCATGCTCGTGTCCGACAACGGGCAGGTCATTCGTGTGCCGGTCGACGGCATCCGTTTTGCTGCCCGCGCCACAAAGGGCGTCACGATATTCAAGACCCGCGACGGTGAAAAGGTGGTCTCTGTGGAACGTATTCAGGAGACTGAGACTGAGGATGGCGGCGAGACTTCCGAACCAAACGAAAGCGACGCACCATGATCGAGCCGCTCGCGTTTGCTTCATTCGTCTTGGCATGCGCCGCAATCGTCGTTGTCCCCGGTCCGACCGTGACAGTGATCATCGCGAACTCGCTGAAGTCTGGCAGCCGGGCAGGCCTTGCCAATGTCGCTGGAACGCAGTTCGGTCTGGCGATCATGATTGTTGTGCTTGCGCTTGGACTTGAGACAATCGTCACGGCCATGAGCCACGTCTTTGTTTATGTGAAGCTTTTGGGCGCTGCGTATTTGATCTGGTTGGGCGTCCAGCTCTGGCGGTCGAATGGCTCGCTGGCCGATCCGACCGATATGAAGGTGAAAAGGCGCTCGATGAATGGCTACTTCTGGCAGGGATTTTTGGTTATCTGGTCGAACCCGAAAGCGCTCTTTTTCTTCGGTTCCTTCATCCCCCAGTTTTTAAATCCCGATGGCAATCTCGCGTTTCAAACGGTGCTGCTGGGTGGCACCTTCATGATCGTCGCGACGGTTTTTGACAGCGTTTACGCGATCTTGGCCGGACGAACCGGCACTTGGCTGACATCGGCAAACGTTCGGTTGGTCGAGCGCATTTCGGGAACGTGCTTAATCGGCGGCGGTCTCTGGCTCGCATTTTCACGCCGCGCCGCATGACAAACGCCCGCGGCCAGTCCGCCATATATGCTGGATCGTTTGATCCGATGACGAACGGCCATCTGGACGTGCTGACAGCTGGCTTGAGGGTCTTTGACCGCATCATCGTGGCGGTCGGAATTCATCCGGGCAAGCAACCGATGTTCTCGTTTGACCAGCGAAAGGCGATGATCGAAGCAACTCTGGCAGAATATGTTTCGGCTGGACGCGTAATGGTTACGAGCTTCGATAATCTGCTCGTGCATGCTGCCAAAGAACTTGGCGCAGAGATCATTTTGCGTGGTCTGCGCGACGGCACAGACCTCGACTACGAAATGCAGATGGCAGGCATGAACGAAACGATGTCGCCTGACATCCAAACGGTGTTCGTGCCGGCCAGTCCTGCGGTCCGCACGATTACCGCCACATTGGTTCGGCAGATCGCAAAAATGGGCGGTGACGTGTCGGACTTCGTTCCTGAGCCGGTATTGCTCTCACTAAATGATAAGTTGGCAACGCGCTGACTTCCTTGGAGTTTTGAATGATCAAACGCATTGTAATGGCAGCTGCTTTTCTCGTTTTCGGATTGGGCTTAGCCAATGCCGATACCGAAAATACCATGGTTATCACGCTAAAAGATGGGGAGGTGGTGGTAAATCTTCGGCCTGATCTGGCTCCTCAGCATGTGGAACAAATCAAGGCGTTGGTGCGCGAAGACGCCTACGACAATGTCGCTTTTCATCGCGTGATCCCGGGTTTTATGGCGCAGACCGGCGATGTTGAGTTCGGCGATATGGAAGACGGCTTCAATGCAAGACGCGCGGGCACAGGCAGCTCTGATCGGCCTGATCTTCCGGCGGAATTTTCCAGCGAGCCGTTTTTGCGCGGCGTGGTCGGGATGGCGCGTGCGCAAAACCCGAATTCCGCGAACTCGCAGTTTTTCATCATGTTTGACGAAGGCCGCTTTCTTGACGGGCAATATACCGTTATCGGAACCGTTGAGAGCGGGATGGAATTCGTCGACAACATCAAAAAAGGCACCCAAGCCAACAATGGTTCGGTGGCCGATCCCGATCGCATGATCGATGTCCGCATTGCAGCGGACGCAAGCTAATACTTAGGGGGAATTAAATGTCTGAGGCAGAAAACACGCTTGTCGTTGAGACGACCAAGGGAACAGTGAAAATCGAGATGCGCCCGGATTTAGCGCCAAATCATTGTGCGCGCATCAAAGAGCTTGCTCGTGAAGGGCAGTATGATGGCGTGGTTTTTCACCGGGTCATCGATGGCTTCATGGCGCAAACGGGTGACGTGAAGTTTGGCCGCCAAGGTGGTGATCACTTCAACCCAAGCCGCGCTGGGATGGGCGGTTCGTCAAAACCTGACCTGCGTGCGGAGTTCAACGAGGCCAATCACGCTCGTGGAACCTGCTCCATGGCGCGGTCACAAAATCCGAACTCTGCCAATTCGCAGTTTTTCATCTGTTTTGAGGATGCGTCTTTTCTTGATCGCCAATACACTGTTTGGGGTCAGGTGACAGAAGGAATGGACGTGGTTGACCAGATCAAGCGTGGCGAGCCTGTGCAAGACCCAGACTCAATCGTGTCGATGAAGGTTGCAGCGGATATTGCTGCCTGATGCCGAGGCGTCATGCGCGTTGACCTCTTTGATTTTGAATTGCCGCCGGAGCGCATCGCCTTGCGCCCCGCCGACCCGCGTGACACAGCGCGGCTGCTTGTTGTTCGTGGGGCAGATCGCCAAGATTTAAGTGTGCGAGAATTACCCGATTTGTTGGCCGCCGGGGACCTGTTGGTGTTCAACGATACCCGCGTTATTCCCGCGCAATTGGTAGGCGAACGCCGCCGGGATGGCGCTCCATCGGCGCAAATCTCGGCAACGCTTCATCTTCGACGAGTGCCGGATACTTGGGCAGCGTTTGTGAAGGGAGCAAAGAAGCTCAAAACCGGTGACAAAATCGTTTTCGCTCACGGGTTTTGCGCAACCGTTCTTGGTAAAGCTGATGCTGGTGAGGTCGACCTGCAGTTCAATTTTTCCGGCGCTGACTTGGATCGTGCCTTGGCCGAATACGGGCAAATTCCGCTGCCGCCTTACATCGCGTCAAAGCGTGAAGAAGACTGCCGGGACCGCGAAGACTATCAGACTGTTTATGCCAAACACGCCGGTGCGGTTGCTGCGCCAACGGCCGGTCTCCATTTTACCGATGAGCTGCTTTCGAGACTTGCCGATGCGGGTGTTCGGACCACATTCGTGACCCTCCATGTGGGTGCTGGAACATTTTTGCCCGTGAAAGCAGAAGACACTGACAACCATCGCATGCACGCGGAAATTGGGCACATTTCAAAAGAGAGCGCTGCCGCGATTAACGAGGCGAAAGCGCAGGGAAGGCGGGTTATCGCCGTTGGCACCACGTCGCTGCGCCTTTTGGAAACGGCGGCCAATGCCCACGGTCTCGTCAAGCCGTGGTCTGGAGAGACCGATATCTTCATCACTCCGGGCTTCAAGTTCCGATGTGTTGACGCGCTAATGACGAATTTTCATTTGCCTAAGTCAACGCTGATGATGCTGGTCTATGCTTTCGCAGGTATTGAGCCGATGAAAGCGGCGTACCGCCATGCCATAGAGCAAGGCTACCGCTTCTATTCATATGGCGATTCAAGCTTGTTGTTTCGAGCCAATGATGGCTGACGGCGAATTTGGTTTTACGCTGAATAATGTGAGCGGCGGTGCGAGGCGTGGTACAATCCAAACCGGCCGGGGCGCGATTGAGACGCCCGCATTCATGCCGGTTGGAACGGTCGGCACCGTCAAAGGGCTCTATCTGGATCAGGTGAGTGACGCAGGGGCGGATATTATCCTCGGTAACACCTACCATTTGATGCTGAGACCGGGTGCTGAGCGGCTCAATCATTTGGGTGGCTTGCACAAATTTATCGGCTGGGAAAAGCCGATTCTCACTGACTCCGGTGGATTTCAGGTCATGTCGCTCGCGGGCCTACGGAAAATGACCGAGGACGGCGTCACGTTCAAAAGCCACATCGATGGTGACAAATATTTTATGTCGCCCGAGCGTTCGATTGAAATACAGACACTGCTTGGGTCTGACATTCAGATGCAATTGGACGAATGCGTTGCACTGCCTTCCACACAAGATGAAATGCAAAACGCGATGGAGTTGTCATTGCGTTGGGCGGAACGTTCATGGTCCGCGTTTGGAGAACAACCCGGCAAAGCGATGTACGGCATCGTTCAGGGCGGAGATGACGAGAAACTGCGTGAAGCGTCTGCCTGCGCGCTCACCGCAATGGATTTGCCCGGTTATTCGATCGGGGGCCTGGCTGTCGGTGAACCTCAAGCGGTGATGCTTGCAATGCTGGATGTGGTTTGCCCGCTTTTGCCACAGAACAAGCCTCGTTACCTGATGGGCGTGGGCACGCCTCAAGACCTGTTGCGGAGCGTCGCGCGGGGCGTTGATCAATTTGATTGTGTGATGCCAACGCGGTCTGGGCGCCATGGACAGGCTTTTACGACTCGGGGTCGGGTGAATCTACGCAACGCACGACACGTGGAAGATAATCGACCGCTCGATGAAAATATCGATTGTCCCGCGTCCCGCAACTATTCACGCGCCTATCTGCACCATTTGGTGCGGTCTAACGAGATGCTTGGTCAGATGCTGCTGAGTTGGCACAACATTGCGTATTATCAGCATTTGATGCGCGCAATGAGAACAGCCATCGAAGCGAACCGCTTTGCGGCGTTTGCCGAAGAAACAGAAGCCGCATGGGAGGCTGGCGATCTGCCACCCGTCAATTAGGTGAGGCCTGCAGCGCCGCTGCTGAGGTTCACGCCATCGACTTTCCAGGTGCCGTCTTCCTGCAACTGCATGAAATATATGGCGGTCCAATCGGTACCGTCCGGGCCGCGAATGAGCACTTCCTGCACAATGCGAGTGTCACTCAGGTTCTCGGTGCGTGCGAAGCTGTAATTGCCAGGTCGGAGAACTGGATCGTAGCCCTGCTTCACCATCGACATGAAGCGGTCCAGTGTCGGGAAAATGCTTTTGATGGTCGGCGAGGCGTTGGTGTAAGCGGTCTCGTAGTCACCTGCGATGAACGACTCCAGCTGCGACGTGATGATCTGCCGGGCGGCGTTCTCGTCTGCTTGTGCGGGCAAGGCCGAAAACATGAAAAGCGCTGCGAGTGCTAGGGATTTAAATTTGGTCATAGCGACACCTCCACCACGAAAGCTAGCTGTATGGTGTGAAACGGCAAGCGTGAGCACAATGAATTAGCTGCGACCAACTTGCGCCAAAGCGCGAATGCATTAAACGCGAGCGCAATGACTTTGGTGGAAATTGATAATGCGTGCGCTTGATCATTGTGTGTTACCGGTGCGCGAGCTTGCCGATGCCCGGACGCATTTGGAAGCGCTTGGCTTTACCCTAGCTGCGGATGCGCGCCACCCGTTTGGAACCGAAAACGCGTGCGTTTTTTTCGAGGACGGAACGTATCTGGAACCGCTCGCCATTGCGCAGCGTGAAGATTGCGAGGCCACAGCGCAGAAGGGCAATCAGTTTACCTTGCGTGATCAGACCTTTCGTTTTCGGAATGGTGATGAAGGGTTTTCTGCGATTGCAATGGCGACCGATGACGCGGATAGCGATCACAAAGCGTTTGTAGCCGCAGGGATTTCAGCGGGACGCAAGTTGCGCTTTAGCCGAAAATTCAAAAAGCCGGATGGCGTAAGTGAGACCGCTCGGTTTAAGCTTGCTTTCGCGCATGATCCTCGGTCGCCCGATAGTTTTGCCTTCTGTGTTGAGCGCGTGGCGATGCCGACCACTGATATCTCCGCGCTGACCAAGCATCGCAACGGGGTGACAGGTATTGTTGAGGTGATTGGCAGCGAGCAAAACCCCACCGACTTCCAATATTCGCTGCAAGAAATTTTTCAGAACCGTGAGACCCACGCCCATTCGTTTGGCATGTCCATCGAGGCGTCGAACTGCGGTCTCGACGTATTGACGCCGGAAGGTTTGAAAGTGCGCTTTGGGCACGAGCGCAAAAGTCTTGAGCGCGGAATTTGGTATGAGGGGATCGTGTTTGGCTGTCGCGATGTAGATAGCGTTAAAGCAATGATGGATGAAGCCGGTGTGCAATCGAGAACAATCAACCGCATGCTGGTGACAGATCGTATGGGCGGATCGGGCGCATTTTTCGCATTCATGGAGCAAGAGTTGTGAGCAGCAATCCACTGAAACCAAATGCGTCGGTCTCGGCAGGAGACGTGACATTTGCGTCTGATGGCCCAGTCTCATTTATGCTTGGTCCCTGCGCGATGGAAAGCCGTGATCATGCGATGAAAATGGCGGAGGCGATCACTGACATCGCCGGGCGTGTGGGCGTTGCCGTGGTATATAAGTCCTCTTTCGACAAGGCGAACCGGACATCACTGTCTGGCAAGCGCGGCATCGGCATAGATGCGGCTTTGAAGGTGTTTGAGGAGGTGAAATCCACTTTCAACGTGCCGGTCATCACCGATGTTCACACAGAGGCGCAATGTGCGGCTGTTGCCGATGTGGTCGATATTCTGCAGATCCCGGCATTCCTGTGCCGCCAGACCGATTTGCTGGTTGTAGCGGCCAAAACCGGCTGCATCGTGAACATCAAGAAAGGCCAGTTTCTTGCGCCTTGGGACATGGAAAATGTTCTCGCAAAGGTGACAGGATCGGGCAATGCCAATGTGCTGTTGACCGAGCGTGGCGCGTCCTTCGGGTACAATACGCTCGTGTCGGATATGCGGTCCCTGCCAATCATGGCGAAGACCGGCGCGCCCGTTGTGTTCGACGCCACGCACTCGGTGCAGCAACCGGGCGGGCAAGGCGGCTCAAGCGGCGGTGACCGCACCATGGTGCCGTATCTGGCGCGTGCCGCGGTTGCGACTGGTGTTTCTGGCGTTTTCATTGAAACACACAATGACCCGGACAGCGCGCCGTCGGACGGGCCTAATATGGTGCCGCTTCGGGACCTAGAACAACTTCTGAAGCAATTGCGCGACGTGGACGCGCTCGTAAAATCATTTTGAAACCTTGGCACTTCAGTGACGGAAATTGCCACAGCAGCCGCAACAGCGGGTCAACATCGGGGAAAGACTTATGACTGCAATCGTTGATATTATTGGGCGACAGATTTTTGACAGCCGTGGCAATCCGACCGTGGAAGTCGACGTGGTGCTGGAAGACGGCTCAATGGGCCGTGCAGCCGTACCATCTGGAGCGTCAACGGGCGCTTACGAAGCAGTTGAATTGCGCGATGGTGGTGATCGCTACATGGGCAAGGGCGTGATGAAGGCTGTTGCGGCGGTAAACGGGCCAATCTTTGACGCGCTCTCGGGTCTCGACGCTCGCCTGCAAAATAAGATCGATGAAGCGATGCTGGCGCTCGATGGCACCGAAAACAAATCCAAGCTTGGCGCCAACGCAATTCTGGGCGTGTCTATGGCGACTGCAAAGGCTGCTGCCGAGAGCACAGGTCTTCCGCTTTATCGCTATGTGGGCGGGGCAAACGCAAATGTTCTTCCAGTGCCGATGATGAACATCATCAATGGCGGTGCGCATGCCGATAATCCGATCGACTTTCAGGAATTCATGATCATGCCGGTCGGTGCTGACAATCTGGCCGATGCGGTGCGGATTGGTGCCGAGGTCTTTCATACGTTGAAGAAAAACCTTTCCAGCGCGGGCCACAACACTTCTGTCGGTGATGAAGGTGGCTTCGCGCCAAACCTTGGCTCGGCCATCGAAGCACTCGACTTCATCATGACATCAATTGAGAATGCGGGCTATAAGCCAGGTGAGGATGTTTATCTCGCGCTCGATTGCGCTGCGTCTGAATTCTTCAAGGACGGCGTGTACGATTACGAAGGTGAAGGTGTGAAGCGGTCGCCGGAAGAACAGGCTGACTATCTGACTGAGCTTGTGAGCAAATATCCGATCATCTCAATTGAAGACGGGATGGACGAGGATGATTGGGACGGCTGGAAAGCGGTGACCGACAAAACGGGCGATAATTGCCAGCTGGTCGGTGACGATCTGTTTGTAACAAACACCAAGCGCCTTTCAACCGGGATCGAAAAAGGCGTCGCGAACTCGATCCTCGTGAAGGTGAACCAGATTGGATCGCTGACCGAGACGCTCGCTGCTGTTGAGATGGCCCACAAAGCCAATTACACCGCAGTTATGTCTCACCGCTCCGGTGAAACCGAAGACGCAACGATTGCCGATCTAGCGGTCGCTACGAACTGCGGACAGATTAAAACCGGATCGCTGGCTCGTTCGGACCGGATGGCGAAATACAATCAATTGATCCGCATCGAGGAAGAACTTGGCAATCAGGCGCGTTATGCAGGGCGTTCTATCCTGCGGGGATGAGCGTTTCGCTCAAATCTTTCAGACGGCATTAACCCGCGCTCAATAGAATCACGGAACGCACTCAAGCAGGCAAGCGTTCCGCATGTGGACCCGTCACAGAAAACCATCAAAATTGCGCAAGGCAATTGTGCCCACGCTCTGCGTTCTGGCTATGGGTTACTTTGTGTATCACGGATTTCACGGCACGCACGGCATCAAATCGAATGCTGAGTACATGGAGCGGATCGCGATACTCGAAGCGGAGCTTGCCCAGCTTAATGATGTTGCGGATCGGATCGGAAAACGAACAAGTCTTCTCCGCAATGGCTCCATTGAGCAGGACATGCTTGATGAGCAAGCGCGTCGCATGCTTGGTTTTTCAGCCGAAAACGAAATCATCATCCGCTTGCCTTGATTAACTGAAATCCAGTTAATTCTAGAAAATTCAGCTTTAACAATATCTTGGTGTGCACTGCAGCATGAAATTTTGCACGTTGTGCATATGTCAGCTTTTGCATACGCTTCTCCAAAATAATAATGGAGGAGCGCCTTATGGCACCGCGGAAGCGCAAAACTTCTACCACGGACAAAGCTGACAGCTCTGCACTACACATGCAGGCCCCGGGTCCGGCAAACTTCGCCAAAGAAGATGAGATGTCGGCCTATCGCGACATGCTTCTTATTCGACGGTTTGAAGAAAAAGCCGGACAGCTCTACGGCATGGGTCATATCGGAGGCTTCTGTCACCTCTACATAGGCCAAGAAGCGGTTGTGACCGGCATGCAAATGGCGATGAAGGAGGGCGACCAAGTCATCACCGCCTATCGCGACCACGGCCACATGCTTTCGTGCGGAATGGAATCGCGCGGTGTGATGGCAGAACTGACGGGGCGCAAGGATGGATATTCGCGCGGCAAGGGCGGTTCCATGCACATGTTCTCCAAAGAAAAGAACTTTTATGGCGGCCACGGCATCGTTGGTGCGCAAGTCTCACTCGGCACTGGTCTGGCATTCGCAAACCGGTACCGTGACGATGGTCGTATCTCGGCAACCTATTGCGGCGATGGTGCTGCGAACCAGGGCCAAGTGTATGAGAGCTTTAACATGGCAGCGCTTTGGAAGTTGCCCGTCGTGTATGTCATCGAGAATAACCGTTACGCGATGGGCACATCGACTGCCCGTCATGCCGCGCAGCGCGATTATTCAATCCGTGGGATATCATTCGGTATTCCCGGCATGCGCGTAGATGGCATGGATGTGCGTGCGGTGAAGGCCGCTGCGGACATTGCCTGTGAACACGCACGCAATGAAGGTCCGATCATTTTGGAGATGATGACGTATCGCTATCGCGGGCACTCCATGTCTGATCCAGCAAAATACCGAACCAAGGATGAAGTGCAGAAAATGCGCTCCGAAAGCGATCCGATAGAGCAGGTCAAAGCGCGTGTACTGGAAGCGAGCATCGCGACTGAGGACGAGCTCAAGGCCATAGACAAAGATGTGAAGGCGATCGTGGCCGATGCGGCACAGTTCGCAATTGATAATCCGGAGCCCGATCCGTCGGAACTCTACACCGATATTTTGGTCGACGCCTAAGGAGGGGATGCGATGCCAATTGAAATCTTGATGCCTGCACTTTCTCCAACAATGGAAGAGGGCAATCTGGCGAAGTGGTTGAAGCAGGAAGGCGACGAGGTCGTGTCCGGTGATATCATTGCTGAAATTGAAACCGACAAGGCGACCATGGAAGTGGAAGCGGTCGATGAGGGCAAGATTGGCAAGATCTTAATCGCCGAAGGCACCGAAGCCGTGAAGGTGAACACACCGATTGCAGTGCTGTTGGAAGATGGAGAGACAGAAGCTGATATCGGGTCGGCGTCTGCTGCGCCTGCGCCTGCCGGGCAAGGTCCTGCTGCCGAAGCGCCCATGCAGGAGGCCGAAGCTACGCCATCCCCTGTTGTTGCAGCCGTTGCAGAAAACCAGCCAATGCCTGCCGATCCTGAAATTCCCGAAGGCACCGAAATGGTGCCGACGACGATCCGTGTCGCGCTACGCGATGCGATGGCCGAAGAGATGCGCGCGAGCGATGATGTTTTCGTGATGGGTGAGGAGGTTGCCGAGTATAACGGAGCCTACAAGGTCACCGAAGGGCTGCTGGATGAATTTGGCGACCGTCGGGTGATCGATACGCCGATCACGGAACATGGCTTTGCAGGCATCGGGGTTGGTGCGGCAATGACTGGTTTGCGTCCCGTCGTTGAATTCATGACGTTTAACTTTGCAATGCAAGCCATTGATCAGATTGTGAATTCTGCGGCGAAGACGCTCTACATGTCGGGTGGTCAGATGGGCGCGCCCATGGTGTTTCGTGGTCCAAATGGTGCGGCGGCGCGCGTTGGCGCTCAGCATTCCCAGTGTTTTGCGGCGTGGTATTCCAACATTCCAGGCCTCAAGGTTGTGATGCCCTACACGGCGGCGGATGCAAAGGGTCTGCTCAAAGCCGCTATCCGCGACCCAAACCCTGTTGTGTTCCTCGAAAATGAGATCCTGTACGGCCAAAGCTTTGACGTGCCAAAGCTGGATGATTTCGTGCTGCCGATTGGCAAAGCGCGAATTCACAAGCCCGGTACGGACGTCACGATCGTCTCTTTTGGCATTGGTATGACCTATGCCATCACGGCAGCAGATGAGCTTTCAGCAATGGGCATTGATGCCGAGGTGATCGACCTTCGCACCATCCGCCCGATGGACCTGCCGACGGTCATTCAGTCAGTGAAGAAGACTGGGCGTTTGGTCACGGTTGAGGAAGGTTTCCCGCAATCGTCTGTTGGCGATTACGTCGCCAATCGCGTGTCGAGGGAGGCGTTTGACTATCTCGACGCACCGGTGATGACGATTGCCGGCAAAGACGTGCCGATGCCTTATGCGGCCAACCTTGAAAAGCTGGCGCTTCCTAATGTGGAAGAGGTCATCGACGCGGTGAAAGCCGTCACGTACGCGGGCTGAGGGGGACAAGCCATGCCAGTTAACATCACGATGCCAGCGCTTTCCCCGACGATGGAGGAAGGCAACCTCGCCAAGTGGTTGGTCAAGGAAGGCGACACAGTAGCGTCCGGCGATGTGCTTGCCGAAATCGAGACTGACAAAGCCACCATGGAGGTGGAGGCCGTTGAAGAGGGCACGATTGCGAAAATTTTGATCGACGAGGGCACCGAGGCCGTGAAGGTCAATTCGGTCATCGCGATCCTCGCCGAAGATGGAGAAGATGTGGCGGAGGCTGCCGCTTCCGAGGATGCTGCCGCGCCTGCTCCTGCTCCGGCTTCCGAGGCCAATGACAATGCGGCGAGTGTGCCCGCGAAAGAGGCGACAGATACCGGCGCGTCGCACGGCAAGCCTCAGCTGTCGGTGCAAGATAAAGGTGGTTCTGCCGGGCCTGTGCCGACCAAGGGCGGGCAGAAAGTATTTGCCTCGCCGCTGGCAAGACGGATCGCGGCGAACGAGGGTTTGGACATCACGGCTGTTTCCGGCACCGGTCCGAAGGGTCGTATCGTGAAGCGCGATGTCGAGGCAGCACTGGCTGCGGGCGCGACCAAAGCGGCGGCGATAGCCGAAGCGCCGAAGCCTGCCGAGGCACCAAAAGCAGCTGCGATGTCTGCAGGCCCGACGGCCGACCAAGTTCTCGCGAATTTCGAAGAGGGGTCCTACGAACTGGTCAAGCACGACGGCATGCGGAAGACGATTGCGAAGCGTCTGACCGAAGCGAAGCAGACAATTCCGCACTTCTATGTGTCGATTGATTGCGAACTGGACGCGCTTCTCGCGCTCCGCAAGCAGTTGAATGATGCGGCACCGGTGAAGGACGAGAAGCCTGCATACAAACTTTCCGTCAATGACATGGTGATCAAGGCGCTTGCGCTTTCACTGCGTGACGTGCCGGACGCAAACGTATCATGGACCGACGACAATATGGTCGTGCACAAACATGCCGATGTCGGCGTAGCGGTTTCTATTCCTGGTGGACTGATCACCCCGATAATCCGCAAGGCGGAGATGAAGAGCCTGTCTTCCATCTCCAATGAGATGAAGGACATGGGCAAACGCGCTAAGGAAAAGAAGCTCGCCCCAGCCGAATACCAAGGCGGCACGACTGCGGTCTCCAACATGGGCATGATGGGCGTGAAGAACTTTTCCGCTGTCGTAAATCCACCCCACGCGACCATCCTCGCAGTCGGCGCAGGTGAACAGCGTCCGGTCGTAAAGAACGGCGAATTGTCCGTTGCGCAAGTGATGACCGTGACGCTCTCAACGGATCACCGATGCGTGGACGGCGCGCTCGGCGCGGAACTTCTGGGAGCGTTCAAAGGGTATATCGAAAACCCGATGGGAATGTTGGTGTGACAAACGGTGACCGAGCCACCATTTAATCAGTGGTGAAGGGAGAACAAAATGGCTGAACCAAAAGATATGATCGTGCCTATGCTACGCGAAATGCGGGCGGAAAATTCTGAGTTTCGAGAAGAAATGAAAGAGAGCGTGGCAGACATTAAAGAACGACTTGATGCGCTTGAAGGCCGTCAGAAGAGCTACAGCCATGCGCTGACAGCGGATACCATGATGTCTAAGTTTATGCTTGGGGATTAGGAGGAACGCCTAGCAGAGTTGGAAGCGAAGGTTGCCGAGCTATCAACCTCGAAATGATAAATTTAGGCGTATGCTAGCCAATATTTTCCAATCAGTGCCGAGGGCAGCGTGGTGTTAACTTATTGGTCAAGTTGACGTGTCGGTCCGCAGATTCATCGGGAAAATCGCTACCGCATTTGAAGCTAAAAAATTGACGGGAAAGAACAATGGCTGACAACAATTACGACGTGATCATTATCGGTTCGGGACCGGGTGGATACGTGACGGCCATTCGTGCGTCGCAGCTTGGTATGAAAGTCGCCATTGTTGAGCGCGAGCATCTTGGCGGCATCTGCCTCAACTGGGGTTGTATACCGACAAAAGCGCTGCTGCGTTCGGGCGAGATGATGGAATTTGCCCATCGCGCACCGGAGTATGGTCTAAAGCTGGAAGGCAAAATGACTGCCGATGTGGATGCGGTCATTGCGCGGTCGCGCGGAATTTCTGCCCGTCTAAACGGTGGCGTTGGCTTCCTGATGAAGAAGAACAAGATCGACGTGATCTGGGGTGAGGCGAAGCTTGCCGGCAAAGGTAAAGTCACGGTCGGTAAGATGTCGAAGCCTGTCGTTGAACCTGCGCACCCGACGCCGAAGGGCGTTAAGGGCGAGGGCGAGTACACCGCCAAACACATTATTGTCGCGACTGGCGCCCGTCCGCGTGCGCTGCCCGGCATTGAGCCCGATCAGAAGCTGATCTGGACCTATTTTGAGGCAATGGTGCCCAAGGAAATGCCAAAGAAGCTGGTCGTGATGGGGTCCGGCGCGATCGGCATCGAGTTTGCGAGCTTCTACACATCCATGGGCTGCGATGTGACGGTTGTTGAATTGATGCCGAACATCATGCCTGTCGAAGATACTGAGATCTCGACCATGGCGCGCAAGCAGCTTGAAAAGCATGGGATGAAAATCATCACCGAGGCAAAGGTCGCCAAGGTTGAAAAGAAAGCCAATTCCGTTGTCGCACATGTGGTAGGCAAGGACGGAAAGGTTACGCCAATCGATGCTGACCGATTGATTTCGGCGGTGGGCGTGCAGGGCAACATTGAGAGCATTGGCCTTGAGGAACTGGGCATCAAGACAGATCGCGGGTGCGTTGTGACCGATGGTTATGGCCGCACCAACATTGAGGGTATCTACGCGATTGGCGATGTGGCTGGTCCGCCGATGCTTGCCCATAAGGCGGAGCATGAGGGCGTGATCTGCATTGAAAAAATCGCTGGTGTGCCGGGCGTCCATCCGATGGACAAATCGATGATCCCTGGCTGCACGTACTGCCACCCGCAGGTTGCGTCGGTTGGTTTGACTGAAGCCAAAGCGAGGGAAGCAGGTCGAAACATTCGCGTTGGTCGTTTCCAGTTCGGAGCAAACGGCAAGGCCATTGCCTTGGGTGAAGATAACGGCATGGTCAAAGTCATCTTCGACAAGGATACCGGACAGCTCGTCGGCGCTCACATGGTCGGCGCGGAAGTGACCGAGCTTATCCAGGGCTTTGTCGTCGCCATGAACTTAGAAACGACCGAAGAAGAATTGATGCACACGGTTTTCCCCCACCCGACGCTCTCCGAAATGATGAAGGAAAGTGTACTGGACTCTCATGGTCGCGCGTTGAATGCTTAGCGCATTGACGAAGGGGAACTGGGGAGGTTCGGTTGTGACTTTATCGTTGGCGAAGCGTTGTTTTGGTACTCTGGTATTGCTGGTCGCAAGCGCCACCGCTGCACTGGCATTGAATATCGAAGAGGGTGAGTTTCAAGGCCGTCCGGTCGTTATCCTTTCGGGTCCATTTGAGTACCAAGATGAAATCGCGTTCAAGCGAACCGTGCTATCGCTCGATAATCCGGTGGTCATGTTTGATAGTCCGGGCGGCAATCTGGTCGCAGGTATTGAGATCGGCAAAGCGATCCGGCTTTTGAACCTCGAGACAATTGTGGTCGATGGAGCAGTGTGTGCATCCGCATGTGGGTTGGCTTGGCTCGGTGGCGTGAACCGCTACCTGACCGAAGGCGCGCAAGTGGGTTTCCACGCGGCATTCATCGTTGACGATGCTGGCGAGGCGCGCGAAGTCGGCTCCGGTAATGCTCTTGTTGGTGCCTATGTTTCCCAACTGGGATTGAGCAACAGCGCCATATTATACGTGACATCGCAGGGCCCCAGCGAGATGGAGTGGGTATCGCCGGACGAGGCGGAGCGTTTCGGTCTCGGGCGGTTTTTGCGTACTGCCGGCCCGGCACCCGGTCAAAATCCAGCGGTCGCAAAACCGTCAGCGCCCATAGCCTCGCCGCGGGCACCGCAGACGTGGCGCGTTCGGGCGGCGGTATCGCAAGGATATCAGAATGTGCGTTCCGGTCCTGGTACCAATTACCCGATTGTGTTTCGTATACCTGCGCAGGTAGGCGGCATCACAATGCGCCGTTGTCAGCGTCCCGATCCCGGTGGCGGCCGGTACGATTGGTGTGAGATTGGTTTTCAGGGCCAGATTGGCTGGCTGTCGAGCAATGGGATTGAGCAGGAACGATGAGCGCCCCAGGTATGCTTTTGTCGCGGGGGTCGCGCGATTGTTCTGTCAAATCGCAGTGGCTATCTTCGACACAACAAAACATGGACTTCGGTGTTCCACGGACAAATGAGCTGAGCTTTGGTCACTCTCGTTAACAATGTGAAGGCTGGGAATAAGGCGAAGCTTCGGCACCCGGAAAAGGCTCACCGCCCTGACAATATCGGGCAGACGAAAAAGCCTGACTGGATTCGTGTGAAGGCTCCGGTCAGCCGTGGCTATCACGATACCAACGATATCGTTCAGAAGAACAATCTGGTGACTGTCTGCGGCGAGGCGGGTTGTCCAAATATTGGCGAATGCTGGGAACAGAAGCACGCGTCATTCATGATCCTTGGCGAGATTTGCACACGTGCCTGCGCTTTTTGCAACGTGACTACGGGTGTTCCGAAAGCCGGTGTCGATAAGGCTGAGCCGGTAAACGTTGCCAAGGCGGTCAAGACCATGGGTCTCAACCACGTGGTGATTACGTCGGTTGACCGGGATGATCTGCCCGACGGTGGTGCTCAGCACTTTGTGGACACGATCAACGCTATTCGCGATTATTCGCCGACGACGACTGTTGAAATCCTCACGCCTGATTTCTTGCGCAAGGAGCGGGCGCTGGAGAAGGTCGTGATGGCGCGGCCGGATGTGTTTAACCACAATCTTGAAACGGTGCCGGGCAAGTATCTCAAAGTGCGACCCGGTGCACGTTACTTCCATTCCATCCGCCTGCTCCAGCGGGTGAAGGAAATTGACCCGATGATGTTCACGAAATCGGGTATCATGGTTGGGTTTGGTGAAGAGCGAAACGAAGTGCTGCAACTCATGGATGATTTGCGCGTTGCAGATGTCGATTTCCTGACGATTGGCCAGTATTTACAGCCGTCGAAGAAGCACCACGCTGTGATGAAATTCGTAACCCCCGATGAATTCAAATCCTATGAGCGAATGGCCTATACCAAGGGCTTTTTGATGGTGTCAGCGTCTCCGCTCACTCGTTCATCGCACCATGCCGGTAAAGACTTTGAGCGGCTCAAAGCGGCTCGCGCGGTAAAACTGCAGGCGGCTGAGTAGCGCTCTATGCCAAAGTTTGAGGCGACAAGACGCGTGCAGCACAGTGCCAGCGAGATGTTTGACCTGGTGGCAGACGTGGAGCGCTATCCAGAATTTGTTCCCATGTGCGAGAGCTTAACGATCCGCACCCGCAAGGAGCGTGACGGGATCACGTTGTTAGCCGCAGACATGACCGTTGGTTACAAATCCATCCGCGAGAGTTTTGTCAGCCAGGTAACTTTAAAGCCTGATGAGAAGTTCATTCAGGCAGCATATCTGGATGGGCCGTTCAAGTATCTCGATAATCAATGGACGTTCACCGACGTTGGCGACGGCGTTTCCGACGTACATTTTTACATTGATTACGCGTTTAAAAGCCGGGTTCTTGGGGCCTTGGTTGGTACGATGTTTGACAAGGCATTTCGCAAGTTTTCCGGGGCTTTCGAAGCGCGCGCAGACGCTGTCTACGGGAAAAAGCAAGGTCGAGTGGCGTAGGGATCACTCGTCGCCGTGGAGCTCGGCAGCGGCGGCAATCGCAAGCTCCAGCGCGAAAAGTACGGTTTGTTGGCGGATGTAGCTCCTGCCATGATCCTCGAATTTGTGGCTCGTGGCGAGTGTGCTTCGGCCCTTTACAGCGCACCCGAACCAGACGAGTCCTACGGGTTTGAGATCCGTGCCGCCGCCGGGGCCTGCTATACCGGTAACAGAGACCGCAATATCCGCATTGGAATGTGCAAGTGCGCCTTCGGCCATAGCGGAAGCAACGGGCTCTGAAACCGCGCCTGCGCGTTCGATGTCAGTGGGGGAGACATCGAGCATGTCGACCTTAGCTTCGTTGGAGTAGGTGATGAACCCGCGATCAAGCACGGCTGATGATCCGGCAACATCAGTGACAGCGCCGGCAATAAGGCCCGCGGTGCAACTCTCAGCGGTGACGAGCATGATGCCGAGTTCTTTGAATTGGTCCACAAGCGCTTCGGCGCGCTGTAAAACGCCTTCGTCAAAAATTGAGTTCATCAGTGTCACGCCTGAGTGCTTGTCGCTGGCTTGAGGCTAGCCTTTGGGCAGTTTCGATTGCCGTGGGATTTGTGCCCATATGATTTGCATTAGCCAGTGTTAATTGATTGCGCAATTTCGCAGAACTGTATAAGTTTTGTGCGCATGCGAAGATTGCTTAAAATATAAACAGATGGACTCGCCGCTCGATACCACAATCAAGATTGCGGATGTTGCTCTCCGAAATCAGGTGTTGCTTGCTCCCATGTCTGGCGTGACCGACTTGCCCATGCGCCGTCTGGTTTGGCGTTATGGGGCGGGGGCAGTTGTCAGTGAAATGGTTGCGAGCCGCGAATACTGCGAGGCTGATCCTGAAAGCCGACGCCGTGCTGCCATGGATATGGAAGCGGGCGGACCGCGCATCATGCAGCTAGCGGGGCGAGAGCCAAAATGGATGGAAGAAGCCGCGCGGATAGCGACTAACGACGGCGCAGAGATCATCGATATCAATATGGGCTGTCCGGCAAAGAAGGTGACGGGCGGTATGTCTGGTTCAGCATTGATGCGGGAACCGGACCTGGCTCTTCGTTTGGTTGAAGCGACAGTGAAAGGCTCTCGCGTCGCTGTAACCGTAAAGATGCGCCTCGGCTGGGACCACGACAATTTAAATGCCGCGCAGATCGCTAAGAGTGCGGTCGATGCAGGTGCGCAAATGATCACTGTGCATGGGCGCACTCGGCAGCAATTTTACAAGGGCCAAGCCGATTGGAACGCGGTTCGCTCCGTGACTGAGGCGGTAGACGTGCCAGTGATTGTGAATGGCGATATTACATCCCGTGCCGATGCTGACGAAGCAATCCATCGATCGGGTGCTGCGGGTGTTATGGTCGGTCGCGCTCACTACGGTGCACCATGGAAGGCTGGTGCCATTGCTGGGTTCGAACAGCCAGAAATCAGGCCAAACGCTCTCGTCGGAGAACATTACGAAGCCATGCTCGAACACTATGGTGAGGAGCGCGGCGTTCGCCATGCGCGAAAGCACCTTGCGTGGTATGCGAAAACCTATGGCGTGGCATCCAATGTGATCGCGCCGCTTCTCAACATGACAGATGCATTTGCAGTCAGACGCGAGCTTGACCATCTGTTCGCAGATGCTTCGACACAATATCAGGACGCGGCCTGATGGTGACTTGGTTAAAAGGCGCCGTTGATGCGAGTGCGAAGCAGCACGCGTCTTCAGTGCTCAATGCCATCAATGATCCTGTCATTCTTGTCTGCGCCGAGAATAAAATCGTCTATTCGAACATGGCGGCGGAGCAATTCTTTCTAACGTCACGGCGCGCTTTGTTGGGCGAGCGCCTTAACGATTACGTCCCGGTGACGAGCCCGCTGCTGGCGCTTCTGGAGCAGGTGCGAAACGGCGATGCGCCGGTCAACGAGTATCGTCTTGATATCTCCTCACCGCGGCTCGGCGATGATCGTATTGTCGACGCTTATGTGAGTCCCGCAGGCGAGGGCGCGAAGGACTTGGTCATTGTTTTTCGCAGTCAATCCATGGCTGCGAAGTTTGATGAACAGATGTCCCATCGAGGCGCTGCCCGTTCCGTCACCACGCTTGCCGCAATGCTTGGTCATGAAATTAAAAACCCGCTGTCAGGCATTCGAGGTGCTGCTCAATTGTTAGAAACCGTGGTTGGCGATGAGGACCGGGCGCTCACTCAGCTCATTCGCGAAGAAACGGACCGGATCGTATCGCTTGTCGATAAGATGGAAGTCTTCTCCGATGAGCGCCCAATTGATCGTCAGACGGTAAACATTCACGTGGTTTTGGATCGGGTACGTCGTATTGCGGAAAGCGGGTTTGGCGAAAACGTACACTTCGCTGACGATTTTGATCCATCGCTGCCTGATGTGTTGGGCAATCGCGATCAGCTGATCCAAGTATTCCTCAATTTGGTGAAAAACGCTGTTGAGGCCACCAAAGGCGTGGAACGACCCACGGTTACGCTCACCACGGCCTACCGACCGGGTATTCGTCTTTACGTGCCGGGAGCCAATGAGCGCATTGCGCTACCGCTTGAGTTTTGCGTGATCGATAATGGGCCCGGTGTTTCGCCTGAGCTAAAGCCGTTTATGTTCGATCCTTTCATAACATCCAAGACCAATGGAACGGGCCTTGGACTCGCTCTCGTCGCCAAGGTGATCGGAGACCATGGCGGTGTTATCGAATGCCATTCCCAGCCGGGAAAAACTATTTTCCGGGTTTTGATGCCGGTTGCCAAACTGGAAAAGCCGGTCAGCCCAACGTCGGGCATCGTTGAAAAAAATCATCACATTGACGAGGTGACACCATGAACGGAACAGTTCTGGTTGCCGATGACGACAGTGCAATTCGCACCGTCTTAAACCAAGCGCTTTCCCGCGCCGGATATGATGTCCGGGTAACGTCGAACGCTTCTACGCTGTGGCGGTGGGTTGCTGGAGGTGATGGCGATGTCGTGGTCAGCGATGTGGTTATGCCCGACGAGAACCTGTTCGACATTCTTCCTCGGATGAAGAAGATCAGGCCAGAACTGCCAATCGTCGTGATGAGTGCCCAGAACACATTCATGACAGCGATTAAGGCATCGGAACAAGGCGCGTACGAATACCTGCCCAAGCCCTTCGACCTAGTGGAACTGACCACAATTGTCGGCCGAGCGCTTACTGAAAGTCGACGGAAGCCCAACCGGGATAGTCAACTAAGTGCAGGTGACGTTGACAGCGAGCGAATGCCGCTTGTTGGCCGCTCGCCAGCGATGCAGGACATCTATCGTGTTCTTGCCCGGATGATGCAGTCGGACTTGACGATTTTGATCAATGGCGAGTCTGGCACGGGCAAGGAACTGGTTGCCCGCGCACTGCATGAGTACGGCAAGCGGAAGAAGGGACCATTTGTTGCGATCAATATGGCCGCTATTCCGCGCGACTTGATCGAGTCAGAACTGTTTGGTCATGAAAAAGGTGCGTTTACGGGCGCCACTACACGATCCTCTGGCCGGTTTGAGCAGGCGGAGAACGGGACGTTGTTCCTCGACGAGATCGGCGACATGCCGATGGATGCACAGACGCGGCTTTTGCGTGTTTTGCAGCAAGGCGAATACATGACGGTGGGCGGTCGCACGCCGATTAAGACCAATGTGAGGATTGTTGCTGCGACAAACAAAGATCTCGCCGCGCTCATTCGTCAGGGGCTTTTCCGGGAGGACCTATACTATCGCCTTAACGTGGTGCCGATCCGCATCCCGCCATTGCGTGAGCGCTTGGAAGATATCGGCGATCTCGTGAAACACTTCCTCAACATGGCTGCTGCGGAGGGCCTAGAGACTAAGCGTATTCTGCCGGAAGCATTGGAGATGATGGCGACATACAAGTGGCCAGGAAATGTTCGCGAACTTGAAAATGTCATTCGCCGTCTCACAGCGCTCTATCCGCAGGACGAAATCGGGTCCGAGATCATAAGTGCCGAATTGCGTACGTCAGCGGATGAGAACGATGGCGGAGCGCCAGAACTCGGCATTCCCGACAATGTGACAATCTCGCAGGCCGTTGAGCACAATATGCGGGAGTATTTCTCATCTTTCGGTGATGGAATGCCGCCGCCGGGACTGTATCATCGGGTACTTGCGGAGTTTGAAGCACCGCTCATAACCACAACGCTGGCGGCGACGCGCGGCAATCAGGTCAGGGCGGCGGAGATTTTAGGGGTGAACCGAAACACGCTTCGCAAAAAGATCCGCGATCTGGATATCAACGTGTTTCGGGGAAACAACTTGGCTTAGTGCCTGAGAGCTAGTTTGCGAATTCGCCACGCACTGCGTAACGTTTAGCGTCATCCATCCACGTGAACACTTCATCGGCTTGCGGATGGCGAACGGGAGTGCCGCTTTCATCTTGAAGTAGGTTCTGCTCAGACACATAGGCGACGTACTCGGTCTCATCGTTTTCCGCGAAGAGATGGTAAAAGGGTTGGTCCTTACGCGGACGAACCTCGGCGGGAATGGACTGATACCATTCCTCGGTATTGGCAAATTCTGGATCGATATCAAATACGACACCGCGAAAATCAAAGAAGCGGTGACGTACGATTTCCCCAATGCCGTATTGAGCAGTGACGATTTTGTTTGTGCGCTGTTCCATCTTCATAACGTGTGGCCAGATGCTTTATAAATCAAGTCCTTGACCCCGGCCTTGCTGCGGCACATAGCCGAAAAATCCGTGAGAGGAGGGGATAGATGGGCAGTGTGATCGGCCTTGTGCTGCCGTTTTTCGGGCTGATCGCGCTTGGTTTCATCACAGCGCGGATTACCCGCCAACCGATTGAAGCGCTGGGATGGATGAACACGTTCATCGTTTACGTGGCGCTGCCGGCTTTGTTTTTTAACTTGGTCGCGAAAACGCCTGTCGAAGAGCTTGCTGAATTTCGTTTCATCGTCGCGACCACGCTTTCGACCTTCATCATCTTTGTGGTCATGTTCGCGATTGCCATTGTCCGCACCCGGGGCGAGATCGCACCAAGCACGATCATGGGTCTGGCGGCCGCTTACGGCAACATCGGCTATATGGGTCCAGGCCTAGCGCTTCTGGCGTTTGGAGAGGCGGCTGTGGTGCCCGTTGCGCTGATCTTCTGCTTCGACAACGTGCTGCATTTCGTGATGGCGCCCTTGATGATGGCGCTGAGTGAAGACGACGACGAAAAACCGCCGCCGCTTCAGGTAGCATTTCTGGTTTTCAAACGAATTGCTTTGCACCCGTTTATCTTGGCAACTGTCGTTGGAGTGACGGCGGCAATTGTTGGTTTTCGACCGCCCGATGCGGCGCAGACATTGCTCAATTATCTGGCCAATGCGGCGGCACCCTGTGCCCTTTTTGCCATGGGCGTAACGCTCGCGTTACGTCCCCTTAATCGGATGCCAAAAGAGGCTGCGATTATTGCGCCGCTCAAACTGATCATCGCCCCAGCTTTACTCTATATCATCGTCTCTTGGGCAGGCGATTTCCAGCCCGTGTGGATTTACGCAGCCGTGCTTCTTGCCGCTTTGCCAACAGCCACCAACGTTTACGTGATCGGCCAGCAATACGGGGTCTGGGTTGAGCGAGCCTCCGCTATGGTGCTCATTACAACTGTGCTATCGGTCATCACTGTCACGGCACTGCTGTATCTGATGACCAACGACCTTATGCCGCCTGATCTGTTCCCCGGCGGTTGAACTTTGAAAATAAGCCTGTGCCACGAGATACTGAACTGCCCGGCATCATGCCTTCGCGCATCATGAAGCTTCTCAGTGGCGGGATATATTTCAAGAGTGACAGCCCGCCTGCGCGTACGGCTTGAACCGGGAGAAGATCGGTCAGTAGCGACCGGTTTAGTAGGTCTACCGCCGCAGTTCTTGACCACACATCGTTGCGGCGTGCTGAATGGTAAAAGTCGGTGACTTTCTTGCTACCAACGTCGTCACTCTCGGCTTGCGCTAGAGCCTCACCCAGATCGACGATGTCGCGAAGACCGAGATTGAGGCCCTGCGCGCCAATCGGAGGAAAGGCGTGTGCCGCGTGCCCGACAAGTAAAAGCCGCGTTGCGGAGAATGCATTCGCGATCTGAGTCGATAGCGGCCATGTCTGCGGAGCCGACGTTACTTCGATTGCGCCCAGCATTGAGGACATCTGTTTTTCGATGGCGAGCCCAAGCTCACCTGTTTCCATTTCCGCTGTGATTTCGGCCTTTTCGGGTCTTTGAACCCAAACAAGGCTCGACTCGTTTCCGGGAAGCGGGACCTGGGTAAAGGGGCCTTCCTCGGTATGAAATTCGGTTGAGACGAAGTTATGCGGTCGCTTGTGTTTGAATGTGAGGACCGTAGCCGTTTGCGGGTACGCCCAGGAACGATTTGAGATGTTAGCGGCTTTGCGCAGCAGCGAATTTGCGCCGTCTGCCGCAACCGCTAATTGCGCCTCGATAACCGTACCGTCTGAACAAATCAGGGTTGCCTTTTCATCCGTGAAATCTGCGGCGCTCACCATGGCGTCTATGCGTTTTATGTTCTCGGCCCGAGTGACAGCGTCGGCAAGCGCTGCGTTCAGGTCACTGTTTTTGACATTGTGTCCAAAGGTCGGCTCGCCGAGTTCACTGGCACGGAAATCGACCGTGGGCGCACGCAACAAACGCTTGGTCGCATCGACTATTCTGAGGATGTCGAGCGGGGCCGTTTTGGGCTGAAGCGTGTCCCAGATGCCAAGCTTTTTGAGGAGTTTTAAGCCGGGAAGCATGACGGCGGTGGTACGTCCATCATTATCCGTGTGTGTTCCGCTTGGTGCGATGAAAACGACGTTCTTTCCAGCGTCTGCAGCCTGCAATGCTGCGGTCATTCCGGTAGGGCCAGCACCGACCACCGCGATATCGGCTGTGAGAATTTCAGAAATCTTGCTCATAGCGAAAGAGATAGTTGGCGATGGCTTTGATGTCATCACCCTGCGATGCGTCCAAATCGCATCGACCGTTGCCAATGTGTGTGTGGGAAACTCGGGAACGAGTGATGTTTGCGGGTTCCCTTCCTGAAAGCACCATGGCTTAGTGTGCTCAGTCGAAGTGTTCAGCCGTTGATTGATGACGACATCTCTCCTTGAAGCGCGGGAAATTTCAAAGTCATTTGGTGACCTAGTCGCCAACGACCGCATTGATTTAAAGATCGCGCCTGGCGAAATTCACGCGCTCCTTGGCGAGAATGGCGCGGGAAAATCGACACTCGTCAAGGTTATCTACGGATCGCTTCGGCAAGACACGGGCCAGCTCATTTGGCGCGGTAAGCCGGTAGAAATCGGCTCTCCGTCGGCTGCGCGTCGGCTTGGTATAGGCATGGTGTTTCAACACTTTTCGCTTTTTGAGCCGCTGACTGTCGCGGAGAATATCGCGCTTGCAAGTGATGACGCGGGCTCGCTTCGCGAGATTTCCAAGAGAACTATTGAACTTGCCGAGCAATACGGTCTGCCGGTTAAGCCTGACGCCCTCATTGGCGATCTATCGGTTGGAGAACGTCAGCGGGTTGAGATCATTCGTTGCCTCCTGCAGCAGCCAGACCTGATCATTCTCGATGAGCCCACCTCGGTGCTGACACCGCAGGAGGTTGAAAGGCTCTTCGAAACGCTGCGAAAGCTGCGTGCAGATGGCAAATCCATTCTCTACATCTCGCACAAGCTGGATGAGGTGAGGGCACTTTGCGACCGCGCGACGGTGTTGCGTCGAGGCCGTGTTGTAGGCTCGTGCAGGCCGGCAGAAGAAACCGCTTCATCGCTGGCGACGATGATGGTCGGCGAAACCGTAGAAGGTGTCTCGCGCGATGAGAATACGCTCGAGAATCACCGGGGCGAAACACAGCCGCTTTTGCGCGTCGATACGCTTTCCAGACCGGGCCAAAGCACATTCGCCGTGCCGCTTCATCGGATCTCTTTAGAAGTTTGGCCGGGTGAAATTGTTGGGATCGCCGGAGTAGCAGGAAACGGGCAATCGGAACTCTTCGAGGCTTTGTCCGGTGAATGGCGAAGTGCAAATACAGACGCGGTTACCATTTCTGATCAGGCGGTTGGCCATCTTGGACCAAGTGCGCGCCGTGAACTTGGCGTCGCGTTTGCTGCAGAGGAGCGGATTGGACACGGAGCCGTCCCGGGCATGAGCCTTGGAGACAATGTGCTTTTGACCCGGCATCGCTCTGATAAAAGCGCTTATCGCGGTCTTTTGGGCGCGATCCGGCTAACAGCAATAAAACGCACACTTCGTCGGATCGTCGAAGAGATGGATGTACGAAAATCCGGTGAGAACCCAAATGCGGCAACGCTCTCAGGTGGTAATCTTCAAAAACTGATAATGGGCCGTGAGTTTGATCGACAGCCGAAGTTGCTTATCGTCAACCAGCCCACTTGGGGCGTTGATGTGAGCGCGGCGGCTCGCATACGCCAAGGTTTGATCGATCTCGCAGCGTCGGGCTCAGGTGTCCTGGTTATCAGCCAAGACCTCGATGAACTGCTTTCGATTTGTACCCGGGTTGCCGTTTTAAACGAAGGCAGACTGTCTGGAAGTCTGTCGGGCGGCGATCTCAACCGCGAAGCGATCGGCTTGCTCATGGGCGGTGTGAGTGCACAAGCGAAACCCGTGGTGAGCCATGCGGCTTGAACTTGAAAAGCGCGGCGAGCACTCCGCCATGTTTTCTGCGATCTCGCCAATAATCGCAGTGGCGGTGACCGCATTGCTCGGTGCGCTAATGTTTGCAGCGCTCGGTAAACCGCCGCTCCAAGCGCTTTACAGCTACTTTATCGAGCCTCTTACAGAAGTGTGGTCGATCCACGAACTGCTCGTAAAAGCTACGCCACTCATCTTGATCGCGCTTGGTCTCGCGTTCTGTTTTCGCTCCAATAATTGGAACATTGGCGCGGAGGGTCAGTTTATTATCGGGGCAATGGCGGGCTCGATCATCCCCGTCATGTTCCCTGATTTGCGCGGCCCGTGGATTGTACCGGCAATGATGATCTGCGGAATGATCGGCGGCGGCCTCTATGCGTTCATTCCCGCAGTTCTAAAGGCGCGTTTTAACACCAACGAGATTTTATCGAGCTTGATGCTTGTCTACGTCGCGGAACTCTTTCTCGACTGGACTATTCGTGGACCTTGGCGCGATCCCGATGGCTTTGGCTTTCCACAGACCCAGCGTTTTCACGCCGATGCCATTTTGCCGGAAATGTTCTCAGCTTCTGGCCGTGCGCATTTTGGCTTCGTGTTCGCAATCTTAGCGACCCTCGTGGCCTGGTATGTGTTGTCGAAAACGATGAAGGGCTTTGAAATTCGTGTGCTCGGAGAGAGTGCGCGGGCAGGTGGGTTTGCAGGCTTTAACGCCAAGCGGATGATTATTTTCGCGTTCGTCGTTTCCGGCGCACTTGCGGGGCTTGCGGGAATTTCCGAGGTTTCCGGTGCAATCGGACAATTGCGTCCGTCGATCTCACCCGGGTATGGATTTACCGCGATCATTGTCGCGTTCCTCGGTCGGCTTAACCCGGCAGGTATTTTCGCAGCCGGACTGGTGCTTGCTCTTTCATATCTGGGAGGAGAGGCGGCACAGATTTCTATTGGTGTGTCGGACAAAGTTGCCTCGGTGTTCCAGGGGATTTTGCTATTTACGGTTTTGGCCTGTGACACGCTTATTCGTTATCGTGTACGGCTGCGTAGCTCAGCGCCTGCGCTTGCGCCTGAAAGTGTTGCCCCATGACGCCGGAAGTCATCGTTTCCATCATCGCGACCGTGATGACTGCTGCAACGCCGCTTTTGATAGCCGCGACCGGAGAACTCGTTGTTGAACGGGCAGGAGTACTCAATCTCGGCGTTGAAGGCATGATGGTTGTCGGGGCCGTTGCTGGTTTTGCCGGCGCGCAGTTAACCGGAAACGCTTGGGGCGGTGTCGGACTAGCAATCGCGTGCGGCGCTGCGTTCTCACTGCTGTTCGGAATTCTTGCGCTCACGCTCGCGACAAACCAAGTGGCCACCGGTCTCTCGCTCACGCTTTTGGGCCTCGGTGTTTCCGGCATGGTAGGAGAGGCCTTTATTGGACAGCCCGGCGTAAAAATGGCTTCGGTGAACATTCCCGGCCTCAGCGACTTACCAATCGTCGGGCCGCTTCTTTTTGGTCAGGACCCGATTTTCTACATCTCCATCGCGCTCGTTGTTGGCGTTTCGTGGTTTCTGTTCAAGACCCGCGCGGGCCTGCAATTAAGAGCGATTGGCAATAACCACGGATCAGCCCACGCGCTGGGTATCAGGGTGATTACAGTTCGCTATCTCGCTGTGATGTTTGGAGGTGCGTGCGCCGGGCTTGCGGGTGCGCAGCTATCGCTGGTCTATACGCCGCAATGGACGGAGGACATGACGGCTGGCCGCGGATGGATCGCGCTCGCGCTCGTTGTTTTCGCGTCTTGGAGACCGGGCAGGGTGCTCATTGGAGCCTATCTGTTTGGCGCGGTGACGATTGCGCAGTTCCATGCGCAAGCTTTTGGCGTAGCTATTCCGTCACAGCTATTATCGGCCCTGCCTTATGTCTCGACAATCGTGGTACTGGTCTTGATTTCTGCCAATCGACGGATGACGATGCAAAACACGCCTGCGGCGCTTGGCAAGACTTTCGTGCCGGATCACTAGTGGGCTCACAATCAAAACTTGGGCAGCGCTGGCTGTCCGTTCCTGTCGGGCAAAGAAAGGTGACACGGATGAACAAGGTGAAGACGGCTCTGTTGGCAGCTGCGGCTGTGATTGGGGTAAGCGGTCAGGCAGCAGCGGCAGACGCGAAGGCGTGTTGGATCTATGTTGGTCCCATTGGCGACTTTGGCTGGAGCTATCAGCACCATGCAGGCCTTCTAGATGTCGAGAAAGCCTTCGGCGATCGCGTCGAGACGGCTTACCTTGAAAGTGTTGCCGAAGGCGCTGACGCCGAGCGCGCGATTGAGCGCTTTGCACGATCGGGCTGCGACATCATCTTCACCACCTCGTTTGGTTACATGGAAGCGACCAACGCCGTGGCAGAACGTTTTCCCGACGTGAAATTTGAGCACGCGACCGGCTACCGTCGCGATCATCCAAATGTGACGACGTTCAATTCAAAGTTCTACCAAGGGCGCTACATTCAAGGTCAGATCGCAGCCAAAATGTCAGAGACCGGTGTCGCTGGTTACATTGCGTCTTTCCCGATCCCCGAGGTCGTTCGCGGCATCAATTCGTTCATCCTTGGTGCCCAGTCCGTCAATCCCGATTTCTCACTCAAAGTTGTTTGGGTGAACACATGGTTTGATCCCGGCAAAGAGGCAGACGCGGCGAAGGCCTTGGTCGACCAGGGCGTGGATATTCTCACGCAACATACCGATTCTACAGCTGCGATGCAGGTTGCCGAAGAGCGCGGCATCAAGGCATTTGGGCAAGCATCGGATATGCAGGCGTTTGGCGTGAACACGCAGCTTACGTCGATCATCGACGATTGGGGGCCATACTACGTTGAGCGCGTTCAAGCTGTCCTCGATGGGACGTGGGAACAGCAGGACGTGTGGGGCGGCATGATTGAGGGGCATGTGGCGATGGCACCGTATCGCAACATGCCGTACGAAGTTGCGGCGACTGCAAAGATCACCGAGCGCGACATCATGATCGGACGTTCGGAGCCATTCACCGGACCGATCACGAAGCAGGACGGGTCCGAATGGCTTCCAGCGGGTCAGCGCGCGGAGATCGGCGAATTACTGAGTATGGATTTCTACGTGCAGGGCGTCGACGATCAACTGCCGCAGCAATAATGAGCCAAAAGCATCACGAAAGAGCCGGGTCTCATGCCCGGCTTTTTTATACACAGAGTTGTCGCATAAGATGGATTATGGAACTCAGCGGTGTCTGGACACAGCAGGGATCGGTTGTCGATGGCATCTATTCGACTTCAATCACCAAGCCATCATAGCATGGTTGCACGTGATCGGGCGTTTCCTTTTGCACAGTCTCGTAATCCAGTGGAATATGCATATGCGTTAGGTACGCACGTTTTGGTTTGAGCTGGTCAATGAAGTTGATGGCTTGAGCAATGCTGAAATGGCTCACGTGTTCGCGATACTGTAGCGCGTCGATGATCAGCACGTCCAAGTTTTGCATCTGTGCAGTGGTGTCGTCGGGAATGGCAGAGACGTCTGGACAATAGGCAACGTCGCCAATTCGAAAGCCAAGCGAATGAATGCTTCCATGTCTTTGATAAAGCGGCTGAAAGGTGAGGTGGCCACCCTGCCCTTCAATTGAAAACGCCTTTTCGTGAGCAATCCGGTGCGGCTTTAATGTGGGCGGATAGCTGCTGCCTTCCGGCGTTTCAAAACAGTAGCCGAAACCTTCGCGCAGCCGATTAAAAGTCGTGTCATCGGCATAAACCGGCATCAAATGTCCAGACGTGAACACAAACGTACGCAGATCGTCGATGCCGTGAATGTGGTCTGCATGACCGTGGGTGTAAACGACACCATCAAGCTGGGTGACGCCAGCCAGAAGCATCTGGGCGCGAAAGTCAGGCCCTGTGTCGATGACAACAGTCGTGCGGCCTTGCTTCGTTATACGCTCGACGAGGAGAGACGCGCGCATACGCCGGTTCTTCGGGTTATTCGGATCACAATTGCCCCAGTCCCCGTTTAGACGCGGCACGCCCGGTGACGATCCACACCCCAACACGGTAAGCTGTAATTTAGCACTCTCGTCAGTCATCGTGCCTCGGCACTTTTGAGAAGAGGCGATAGAAATTTTCGGTCGTTTGCGCGGCGAATGCATTAAAATCGACATTCAAATGCTTTGCGAGGATTGCAGCGGTATCGGCAACAAAACCGGGCTCATTGCGCTTGCCGCGATTGGGCGGCGGCGCCAGATAGGGCGCGTCTGTCTCCATCAAAACGCGTTCAGCGGGAACTTTTGCTGCGATCTCACGCAATGAATCGGATCGTTTGAAAGCCGCAATGCCGGAAAACGAAACGTACCCGCCGAGCGAAACGCCGATTTCGGCGAGTTGTGCGCCCGACGAAAAGCAGTGAAGCACGAAGGGAAACGCACCGTTGGCGGTCTCACGCTCCAGAATATCGATCATATCGTCATCCGCGTCCCGTGAGTGGATCACCAGTGGTAGGCCTGTTCGTCGCGCAGCTTCGATATGAACGGCGAAGTGCTGCGCTTGGGCCTCTGCGTGATCCTTGCGGTAATAATAGTCGAGCCCCGCCTCCCCAATCGCCACGACTTTCGGATGTGTCGATTTTTCGATGAGTTCATCGACCCCGATGTCCAATTCTTCATGGCTGTTGTGGGGATGCGTTCCAACGGAGCAAAAAATATCCGGGTAGCCGTCGGCCACTGCAAGCACCTGCGCAAACTTTCGCACACGAGTGCAGATGGTCACCATGCGCACCAGACCGGCATCGCGCGCGCGCTGAACAATTGCGTCACGGTCATCATCAAAGTCTGGGAAGTCTAAATGGCAGTGGCTATCGACAAGCACCGGCTGGGACTGGCTCAAGCTGCGTCTTCCCGAATTTCATGACGTGGGAAAACACCTATTGGTTTAGGTAACGCAGTTCCGGACACCAACTGATCATCAAAGGACGCGAGGGTTCTAGCGTCTTCCCCTACCGCAACGAGGTCGAGAAGTTTGTCTGTGGCTTCAGGCATGAAAGGCTTGAGGAGTAACCCCAGCCTCCGAACGGTCTCGGCCACGGTGTAGAGGACGACGCCCATGCGCTTCGTGTCGCTTTTACGCAAGACCCACGGCTGCTGTTTATCGATGTATTGGTTTGCGGCGTCGATCACTTCGTAGACCGCTTCAAGTGCTTTGTGTGGTGCTTGAATGGCCATCGCGTCTCGCGATTTGCCAAGCGCAGCTGCGGCGAGGTTGACCAGCGCTTGATCGTCGGCCGTCATTTCGCTGTTGTCAGGCACTTGGCCCTCACAGTTTTTCGCAATCATCGAGAGTGAACGCTGTGCGAGGTTTCCAATGCCATTGGCGAGTTCTGCGTTGGTCCGTGCGATGATGGCTTCGTGGCTGTATGAACCATCATTGCCAAATGGCACTTCCCTCATGAAAAAGTACCGCACCTTGTCGAGACCATACTCGGTTACGAGCTCAAACGGATCGATGACATTTCCCACGGATTTCGACATCTTTTCTCCGCGGTTGAACAGAAATCCGTGCGCGAAAATCCGTTCCGGCAGGTCCACGCCCGCCGACATTAAAAATGCCGGCCAGTAGACTGCGTGGAACCGTATGATGTCTTTCCCGATGATATGCGTCGCTGGCCAAAAATTCAGTTTCCCATTCTCATTATTCGGCCAGCCGGCGGCAGTAAGATAATTGGTGAGTGCGTCTGCCCAGACATACATCACGTGGTCGTCGTTTCCGGGAACGGGCACGCCCCAATCGAAGGTCGTTCGGCTGATTGAGAGGTCCTTTAAGCCCCCTTTGACGAAGGAAAGAACCTCGTTTCGGCGCTCATCTGGTGCAATAAAATCGGGGTGATTTTCGTAGTATTTCAGTAGCTTGTCACCATATGCTGACAGCTTAAAGTAATAGCTTTCCTCCTCAACCCACTCCACTTCTGAACCAAGCGGCTCACGGCGGACGCCGTCCTCTTCAACGGCTGTTTCAGACTCGTCGAAATAGGCTTCCTGTCGAACGGAGTACCAACCGCCGTAGGTGGCCAGATAAATATCGCCATTGGCTTCCATCCGTCGCCAGAGCTCTTGGCAGGCCTTTTTGTGGCGCTCTTCGGTGGTACGAATAAAATCGTCGTGCGAGCACCCGAGAGTATTCACGAGGTCTTGAAAAACGGTGGAGTTTTCGTCTGCCAGTTGAAGCGGAGTGATGCCCCTGCCCTCAGCTGTGCGTTGCATTTTCTGGCCGTGCTCATCAGTTCCGGTCAGAAAAAATACCTCTCGGCCATCCAAACGCTGGAACCGTGCCAGCACATCGGTTGCGATCGCCGTGTATGCGTGGCCGATGTGCGGAACGCCGTTGGGATAAAAAATCGGTGTGGTTATGTAAAATGGATTGCCCATGATCCTGGCCAAAATTGCTCAAATTGTCCGACGCGACATAGGCAAATCTGTCTCAGGCGGCAAGCTTGCCAAAAACGGCGTGAACCTCCTGCAGAAACACAATCGCTTCATGTCGGGGATCAAGATTAAAGCTTATGAATGTGACGCGATCTTCGTTCAGCTTTGCGGCGAGCTTTGAAAGTTGTGCGGCATCTTCCAGCCGACCAGCGGACACCCGCAACATGGTTTCCCGATGAATTGCCTCGTCCAGCAAATCGAAAATGAGACCGCGTTGAACATCATTGCCCTTCTTAGCGAACACGTCGGCGATCATGTGAGCCTGTTTCACGTCGAATGGGTCGGATAATAAAAGGCGATTGATACCGTCGCCTAAATCAGCACCACCGTAATTGAGCAGTGTCAGGGCTCGTCTTACGCTTCCGCCACCGGCTACTACCGCAGATTTGATCTGATCGGCACTTGAGCTTACCGAGAGCGCCTCCAACGCTTGGCGCAGGGCTTCATTGTCGAGTGGCGAGAGGCGGATTTCCATCGTTCGTGATTTGATGGTCGGTAGAACGCCTTGGGTGCCATGGGCGATCAGCAGAAAGTATGTTTTCTGCGGCGGCTCTTCGAGTATTTTCAGGAGCGCGTTGGCCGCGGGTCGTTGCATGTCGTTGATGGCGTCTATGATGACCATGCGGTGGCCGCCACCACCCGATGACATGGATAGAAAGGTGTTAATGCGCCGAATGTCGGCGATGGATATGACTGTCTTGAAACCTGCGCCGCTGTCCGTTCGTGCCCGGGATATGCGCAAAAGCGACGGATGGCCGTTCTGGGCGATTTGTCGATAGGCTGTAGAGGCTGGTGCCGGTGTCGATAGGGACCCACCGAGTACCGCATTGGCGAAGTGATAGCCCAGCGTCGCTTTTCCAACACCGCGCTCACCGCGAAGCAAAATGCCATGGTGCAGCCGATTGGATTTATGCCCATCCAGCATGAATTGCAGGTGATGTTCCTGCCCGAAGAGCCGTGTCGAAAGTGCTGGAGGCGGCACGTCTTCCAAATCACCTGCTTCGGTGAAGACTTCGAAATCCGGGGTCATGAGCTTTCAAGTGCCTTGGCAATACGCTTTTCCAGAAGCGGTGCAATGCGATCATGTTGAGACGCTTTGCGCCAAACCTCATCGCTGATTTGCTCAATGGAAGCATTGGCGTCCACGACGATAAAACGCTCAGGTTCAGCAGCCGACAATGCGAGAAAAGCGTCCCTGCGTGCCTCGTGAATATCAAGCTGCTCTTTTTCGAAGCGGTCCGCGTCTTCGCTCGCCGATCTTCTGGAAGCAGCACGCTCCATTCCAATCGCGGGATCGAGATCGAGAAGGATCGTGATATCGGGCACAACACCATCGATCGCAACGCGCTCGAGAGCTGCTACAAAATCGGCGTTAAGCTCTCCGGACACGCCCTGATAGACACGGGTGGAGTCCATGTATCGGTCGATGATGACAATGTCACCATTTGCGATGCCGGGCCGGATAAGCTGGTTTACGTGATCATTGCGAGCGGCTGCAAACAACATCGCCTCAGCCTCAGGGCCGAATGGCTCGCCAAAGCCCGCTTCTAGGATTACGTGCCGGATGGCTTCTGCCCCCGTAGTACCACCGGGTTCGCGTGAAACTTGCACTTGAAAACCAAGTTTTCGAAACCTCTCTGCAAGATATTGAATTTGTGTACTTTTTCCTACGCCCTCTCCGCCCTCAAAAGTGATAAAGCGTCCCGTGTTCTTGCCTGGTTTCGGTGCGTTGTCGCTCACGGGCGAATACGATCCGGGATCCAACCAAATGCAAGCTCACTCAGCGCATCGAGCGCGCGGCGATGGATTGGACCCGCCTCAACGCTCTCAGCAGCGACAAGTGGTGCCTCGAACGCGACTTCATCATCGCGCATCAGGCGGAGCTGCGCGATTTGATCGCCCTCGGCGATTGGTGGCCTTAGCGGAAAATCATACACAATGCGTGGGCGAAACGAGTCTACGTCGCCGATCAGCGGAAGTAGCATCTCCAACGAGTTTTGAGGCCGGACAGGAACTGAATTTTGTTCTCCTCCGTAGACGTCGACGCGTCCCACAACCCCGTCATCGGAAACGATCCGATACTTTGAAAACGAGCGACGCCCCCATTCCAAGAGTTTGCGCGCTTCACGCGCCCTCTGGTCTTGGGTCTCCATTCCGCTCATTGCTGCGATCAGGCGTCGACCATCTGCGTTGGTGGAGCCGAGAATTGCGTAACCGCTTTCTTCTGTGAAGCCCGTTTTCATACCGTCGGCAGAGATATCCATCCGCAATAGCGGGTTACGGTTGCGCTGGTTGATGTTGTTCCACTCGAAAGCGGTCAGCGAGTATAATGCGTAGTACTCAGGATATTCGCGTTGGATGTGGTCGGCAAGCCGAACAAGGTCGCGCATGGTCACGAGCTGACCGTCGGCTGGTAACCCGGTTGAGTTCACAAAAACCGAGTCCTCCAGGCCAATCGTCTGGGCGCGCGCGTTCATCAGCTGAACAAATGCGTCCTCAGATCCGGCTATACCTTCGGCGAGAATAATGCATCCGTCGTTGGCCGACTGAACGATGACTGCGGTAATGAGGTCCTCGATGCGTATTTCCGAATTCAGCTCTGCAAACATGGTGGAGCCGCCCGACTGTGCTCCGCCGCGACGCCATGCATCTTCAGATACGAGAAACTGATCGTCTAGTGACAGTGAGCCGATTTTCAGCGCATTGAAGACCACCTCCATCGTCATCAGCTTAGCGAGCGATGCGGGTGGGATTTGCTTGTCAGCGTCTTTGGAAAAAAGCGTGGAGCCAGTTTGCACGTCGTAAAGGAGCGCTTGTTTAGCCGCTGTCTCAAATGCCTGAGCATGGGCCGTTTGCGACATCTGAGTTGTGACCAGACCAGTCAAAATGATCGCTGAGAAAATGCGTATTAAATACGAAAACACGTGGCTGCCTTGGCTTACCGATGGGCCTTCAGTGATAGACCCGCGGTTTGCTGGGTGCAACGACAGCAACCTTAATCGGTCTGATTGTCTTTAAATTGTTGCATCCGATCACCAGTACCCGTCGCAGACAGATAGAAAGCGTTTTGTACGCGCATTGATGCATAGGAAGAAACGAGCGGACCCACGGGGCGGTCAGGAACGCTCGCGGGCGGCCGAACTGACGCAAAGATAGACCGTATTGGGTTTCGGGCACGCTGCGGTGTCACGCCCGGCACATTTTTCATCGACGCGATCAGAAACTCGTCGTCTTGTCCGTGAAGAGGCGCTTCGCCGGCATACTCGACCCGCACTTGGGCGGTGCCGTCTTGAATGAAATCAAGCACCTGCGCGGCGCGTTTAGACAGATCAATCACGCGATTGTTGGAAAATGGGCCGCGATCATTCACGCGGACAATCACTGAGCGGCCATTCTTGAGGTTTGTCACCCGAGCATAGCTTGGCAACGGCATCGTTTTGTGTGCCGCCGTCAGGTGCGTCATGTCAAAGATTTCGCCGTTGGCCGTCGTGCGTCCATGAAACGCTTGTCCATACCAGGAGGCTTTGCCCGTTTCGCTCTTTTTGGGTGCGGTGGTCGGGCGATATCGCTTTCCTTTGACGACATAGCTTGAGCCGACTTTTCGGTATCCACCACCGCGTTTAATGCTTGACCCGCTGGCGACACGCGGGCTCGCGGCAACGCCATATGCTGCAGATGAGAAAGATTCGGTCCCGGAAGTCGGAGCGTTTACCAAAGATGGAGGCGGAAGTACCACGCTCTCGGAGTTTGAGAGGTCAGCAACCGCGACTTCGACCGTGGGAGAGCGGGGTGAGGAACTACATGAGGCCAGCGCAAGTAAACCAAGCGCTGTCGCTGCTCTTGAAAAATGAACCAACAATAATCCGTCCCACCAATTCCGAGGCGTCTTCCCTACCGGAATTATGGCAGGACGGTATTATTTTGGCGTTAATGTGTCAGCTTCCGATACGGGCTCGACCACTCTCGCCGTCATCACGGCGCCAGCGAAGGCGATTCTCACCGGTTTTGCGTAGTGTGAAGCACGAAACTTGGCCTTTGTACCAAGTGGGAAATTGCTGACAAAGTTCGTTTCCTTGAATGAACCATTTGCCGGTTTCTTTCGGCGCAAAGAACCTGCCCAAGCCGAGTGCTGTTCCGTCGCCGGATACTGCTCCATTACGTTGGTAGTAAAGCGGGAATTCGCCGCCAAATGGTGTCGCCAAGTATATGCGCTTGCCATTGATAGCGCTTTTGATTTCGCTGCCGCTCATCGTGCTGGCGTGGGCTGATCCGGCAAACGCTGCGACTGCTAATGTTGCAAGTGCTAACTTAGATGGGTTTGTCATGTCTCTTCTCCACGTTTGCATTCATTTACGGGCCGGTTGCACAATGGATCAAAACAGGCGTCAAACAGTGATGGCTGATCCCGTTTCATATCTTGCAAAGCAAAATGCGTTGGGGCATGGGAAGTTCCACCGGAGAGGTGGCAGAGTGGTCGAATGCGGCGGTCTTGAAAACCGTTGAGCGTGTGAGCGTTCCGTGGGTTCGAATCCCACCCTCTCCGCCATTTCATTACTTTAGAAAATTATTCCAACGGTTTCGCGCGATCAAACGATCAGACTGAGCGGCTATTGAACAACCTTCCGAAATGTGAGCGATATACGTCGCTCGCGCGGTACTCTTTTGCCATTTATCACATCGCTCTTTCGCGCAGATATGGCGTGTGTCCAATCGTATCGCGCTTCTTCCTGCAGGATGATAGCGGAACGTCGTTCAAGCACTATACTTGATTTTGAACTCCCTGCTTTTTCGGCAAAAACCATCTCGCACTGAGACAAGAAACTTACCGATACAATCGTGTCATCAAAGCATGGAACACAATCAATATGAGCACCAATGCCTTGGCCAGGCCGGTACTCGTTGGCGATCACTTGGTCCGGCAGACTTGCAAAGTGGCCCCAGTCAACCAGACGTTGAGCGATGGTCAATAACTCTCGAGACAGAGGGCTCAAAAATGCTTCTGGCAATACCGCTCTCGCTCTATAGTCATAACGGTATCCGAAGTGTTGAACACGTCGTTTTAAGCTCTCGTCCCAAGCGAGACGGTCTAGCCAATCAACGAGAGCATTTTTTTCTGCAACGTCAATAAAGTCGGCCTCGTATATCGCCCCATTTGGCAGATGCATGTTTTAGCCTCTGTCTGCTTGTCTTAACCGATGTCGCATTTGCGCTTGAAAACCGAGGTTACAACGTCTTTCGCATCTACGATTGCGCTATTGCCCTCATCTAGCGTGTTTATGTGTTGATAGCCGGGATAGTCGGATGGAAAAAAGGGGTAGGATATCGGCTTTTCGTATCCAGCAAAGATAGCAGCGTCGTCCGCATCAAAAGCGCCATTATAGTGTGGACTGTTCGGGCTCTCTCCCACCCTCTCCGCCAAGATCGCTTTAGAGTCTGACGACATTGAAGTCCGACGCTCTTCGTTTTGCGCCGATCCTCCGTAACTTTTCCATCAGAACACTCACCCACAATAATTAATTCTGGCCTCCTCCGACGTTGGCACTACGTCTTTGGTATTAGTGCACTGCACAATTACGAGAGTGCGAGTGCAAAATGACCCCAAACGACGGAGTAGCCATGACTCATATCGCCGAGCGCAAGCCAAAGGTCGTCATTATCGGAGCCGGATTTGCAGGTATTACCGCCGCGCAAACGCTCAAGAATGCGCCCGTGGACATCGAGATTATCGACAAGCGGAATTACCACCTGTTCCAGCCGTTGCTTTATCAGGTGGCGACTGCTGACCTCTCTCCAGCCGATATTGCGTGGCCGATCCGGGGGATTTTCTCATCCCAGAAAAATGTCACCGTTACGCTTGCACGGGTCCAAGATGTCGACACCGAGAACCAGCAAGTGATCTGCGATGAGGCGGTCGTCGATTACGATTACCTTGTGATCGCCAACGGCTCTTCACATTCCTATTTCGGCAAGGACCATTGGGAAGAAGATGCGCCTGGACTGAAGAAGATCATCGACGCCACTGAAATTCGTCGTCGCGTTCTGCTTGCCTTTGAGCGCGCCGAACTTGCTCGTGACGAAGCGGAGAAGCAAAGTCAGCTGACCTACGTGGTTGTTGGCGCTGGACCGACCGGTGTGGAGCTCGCGGGATCGATTGCCGAACTTGCAAAGGTGAGCCTTTGTGAGGATTTTCGGCGTGTAAACCCGGGGCAAGCACGCGTCATTCTTATGGAAGGCGGTTCACGGGTGCTGTCGACGTTTCCCGATGATCTCTCGCAAAAAGCTGAAGACGCGCTCATTGAGCTCGGTGTGGAAGTGCGAAAAGACACCATGGTGGAAAACATCTCAGAGCACGGCGTTGTGGCAAATGGAGAAGTATTGCCTGCTGCGACGGTCATTTGGGCTGCTGGCGTGAAGGTTCATGGTCTTGGTGATTGGCTCAAGGTCGAGACTGATCGCGTCGGTCGTATCGCGGTTAATCCCGATCTCTCTGTACCGGGGTTTGAGAATATTTTCGTTGTTGGCGATGCAGCGAAGGTGCCGTGGAAGGATGGGTTGGACGTCCCCGGTATTGCCCCCGCCGCCAAACAGGGCGGAAAATACCTTGGAAAGCTGATCAACGCGCGGGCGCAAGGCCGCGCATTTAACGAGCCCTTCAAGTACCGTCATCTTGGCAGCCTCGCGACTGTGGGTCGAAACATGGCGGTTATTGATTTCGGCTGGATGAAACTTTCCGGCGCGTTGGCATGGTGGCTATGGGGTATTGTGCACATTTACTTCTTGGTCGGCGTGCGTCGTCCGCTCGCGATCGTGTTGAGCTGGTTCAATTCCTACGTTTTCCGACAAAAGGGTGCGCGATTGATAACGGGGCGCATTCGTCCGCGTGCTGGCGCCGACCCTGCGGCGGAACAACGCTTGGAAGCGGCAGAGTAGCGCCCTCCAACTGATTGCAAGGGTCTACGTCTTTCGGGTAAAAGCTGGCTGCGGGCGCGTTCAAGTCTAGGCCGCCCGCTTTCGCTTTTTCGTCCGTCGGGAGGGACGCATGATCCGCCATTTTAAGACTGCCAAAACCGATAATGAACGCGCACAAGACGACGCCAAAGTTCGTGCGAGCGTGGAAGCCACGCTAACTGACATTGAGGCGCGCGGTGACGCAGCAGTCCGCGCGCTTTCGGAGAAGTTTGACAACTATGCGCCCAAGTCATTTCGCCTAACGCAAGACGATATTGACGCACTACTGAATAAGGTATCGTCGCAGGAAATGGACGATATTCGTTTCGCTCAGGAGCAGGTGCGCAACTTCGCGCAAATCCAGCGCGACTCGATGCTGGACGTTGAAGTCGAGACGATGCCGGGCGTCATCCTTGGCCACAAAAACATCCCCGTGCAGTCGGTTGGTTGCTACGTACCGGGCGGCAAATTTCCGATGGTTGCGTCAGCGCACATGTCTGTTGCGACGGCAGACGTCGCCGGTGTGCCGCGCATTATCGCCTGCACGCCTCCATTTAAAGGTGAGCCAAACCCCGCGGTTATCGCAGCGATTCATCTCGGTGGAGCGCACGAGATCTACGTGCTTGGAGGCATCCAGGCGGTGGGAGCCATGGCGATCGGCACGGAAACCATTGATCCCGTGCATATGCTCGTCGGTCCGGGTAACGCGTATGTCGCCGAGGCAAAGCGTCAGCTTTTTGGCCGCGTGGGGATCGATCTCTTCGCCGGTCCGACCGAGACCATGGTGATTGCGGACGAACACGGCGCGGATGCGGAGCTATGCGCCACCGATCTTTTGGGACAGGCTGAGCATGGGTATAACTCACCGGCAGTGCTGCTCACCAATTCGGAAAAACTTGCGCGAGCGACGCTGGAAGAGATTGACCGCCTTTTGGAAATCCTCCCCACGTCGGAGACAGCCTCAAAGTCATGGGATGAGTATGGCGAGGTGATCGTCTGCGATACCTATGACGAGATGCTTCAAGTCGCTGACGATATTGCGTCCGAGCACGTGCAGGTGATGACTGATCGCGATGACTGGTTTCTGGAAAACATGACCGGTTACGGTGCGTTGTTCCTTGGCGCGCGCACAAACGTCGCGAACGGCGATAAGGTGATCGGCACAAACCATACGCTGCCCACTAAGAAAGCGGGGCGGTACACCGGTGGGCTTTGGGTTGGAAAATACCTCAAAACGCATTCGTATCAAAAAGTGCTGACCGACGAGGCCGCAGCGCTGATTGGGGAATACGGTTCGCGCCTTTGCATCTTGGAAGGCTTTGTTGGCCATGCGGAGCAGTGCAATGTGCGCGTGCGGCGATACGGCGGGCGGAACGTGCCCTACGGCGGTGCCGCAGAGCCGAAGATGGCAGCTGAGTAGAACGGTTGAGAAAACCGCAAACTTACACCGCGCTTGAGGAACTTGGGCGCGTACGGCTTTCGCGATATTTCTACATGCGGAATTTCCTGAATTCTGAGATCGCAAACATCCACGGGAGGTCCAATATTCCTGATTATCCCGACGTCGCTATCGAGGCTGGTCGTGGTCTATGCGAGAACATTCTCGATCCGCTTGTGGAAACCTTCGGGCCTATCGAAATTCGGTCAGGCTTTCGGTCGCTGGAACTCAACCATTTTGGTGCGACGGAGGTAAGACCGCAAAAATGTAGCGCTAATCCCAAAAATTATGCCGGACATATCTGGGATGTTCGCGATGAGAATGGTTGCCTCGGAGCAACGGTAAGCATCGTCATCCCGTGGTTTGCACGGCGCTGTAATGCGGGTCGAGACTGGCGTGATTTGGCGTGGTGGATGTATGACCACCTGCCCCATGCAGAACAGTGCTTTTTTCCAAAGAATGCAGCATTTAACATTCAGTGGCACGAGCGCGACCCGAAGCTGATTTATTCATTCATCAGGCCACGTGGCTATCTTTTGCGGCCTGATGGCATGCCCGCAGAAGGCGACATGCAAAGGCGAGCGCGCTATGCAGACTTTCCTAAGTTCAGATATCTTCAAAGCGTGTTTCCCAGATGACTTTGCCCCAGACACCATCTTTTAGATTGAATGGAAAAACAGCGTTTGTAGTCGGTGCGTCGTCGGGCATTGGACTTGCTTGCGCGGTTGCGCTCGCTGAGGCGGGTGCGCAGGTGATCCTTGCCGCGCGTTCCAAAGATAAGCTCGCCGAGGCGGAGAACGCTCTTCGAGCTGAAGGCTATACGGCGGAGAGTACTGCTCTTGATGTCACCGACACTGAAGCACTCGTGAATACGATTGGCGCCCTGCCCCGCTTGGATGTGTTCGTGAATTCCGCCGGGCTTGCCCGTCACGGACCGGCTTTGGACACGACCTTAGACGATTTTGACGCTGTCGCAGACATCAATTGGAAAGCGGCTCATTTTGGTGCGCGTGAAGCGGCAAAGAAGATGATCGAGCGCCGCAATGGCGGGTCTATCATCACCATCTCCTCGCAAATGGGACACGTCGGCGGCATCGACCGCTCGGTCTATGCAGCGTCCAAACATGCTGTGGAAGGCATGACCAAGGCGATGGCGATTGAATTTGGCAGTCACAACATTCGCGTGAATACCATCTGCCCCACCTTTATTCGCACGCCGTTGACGGAAAGCACGTTCGAAAATCCGGAGCGCGTGGAGTGGATCAAGTCTAAAATCAAGCTCGACCGCATCGGCGAAGTAACTGATATAATGGGCCCAGTTGTGTTTCTGGCGTCGGACGCCAGCGCTTTGATCACTGGCACGAGCTTATTGGTCGACGGTGGCTGGACCGCCGGCTGAGCGCTTCGTTCAGATCCTATTTCGACCAGAAACCGGATACGCGCAGGCTCTTCTTCTCATGGC
>JBCDLI010000002.1:0-81347 GCA_038745535.1 Pseudomonadota bacterium
AGTGTGCGCAGGCGGTTAGCCTTGCCGATCACATCGTCGGCAGACAGCACCTTAAACTCCACTTTCTCGATGGACAAAAGGTCGTCAATATCCGCTATCTCAGACACACTGTCTTCGATTTCACCGTAGATCACATCTTTGATTGTGAGCGCATTGATGACACGTAAATTAGCCGCAAAGAACTCGTGCATCAGTGCGTCGGTGTTGGAAAAGCGCGTGTGCACAACCGGCAAGTTCTGTTGGCGCGGTGTTAGGATGATGAAGCGCCGATTGATCCCGTTCGGGTCAAGATAATCGTAGTTGTCGAGTTCTTCAGCCACCTCCGGCGAGAAACCCGTGCGATCAATGCCGAAGGTTGAGAGTTCGGTCGGCGGAATATCAAAAGCCTTCAACGCATCATTGTACCGCTGCACCAAATGCGGCTGATCAATCGGCAGCAATCGCCCATAGATGAGATCGTTTTCGTAAAGTCGGTTCATGATGGTCGGAGACCTAAAACACTCAGACCTTCTTTACGAGCGGCGCCAGCTAATTTTTTGTCGAGCGTGGCTAAAGGAACGGCGCGGCGAAGGGCGGTTTCAAGGTAGATCGAGTCGTAGATTGTCAGATCGTGCTCAATCGCCAGCGACATCGACGCTCTGTCGACCTGAGCCAAGCTTTCATAATCAATTTCAAGGGTAAGCTTCTCTATACTCGCAAATGCAGCAGCCGGGAAAGTCTGTCCCGCGCGTTTTCTTCGCACCATCATCAAGAGGCCGTTCGCGAATTCAGCACGCCAATGAAATGGGACCAATGCACCGCTTGCAATTGCATCCGCGTAGAGATCCTCGGCATCGGTAAATTCTTCGTCGGGTGCAAACCAGGCAAGCGCAACTGAGCAATCGACAACAAAACTCAATACCTCCGCCCTTCATTGACCAGATCTCTGACAGAAAGATCGCCGAGCGGTTTGACTGACTTTTTAAGTTCACGAAGGTCCTCAACGGCTTTTCGGGCACGCGCGCGCTTTTCTTCATCAGTTTCGTCAGAAATCGGCGACTTCACCAATTGCGCAACAGGCTTACCATTGCGTGTGATAATCACCTCGTCGCCTGCCTCAACGAGATCGAGCAGGTGGCTTAACTTGTTCTTGGCTTCGAAAGTGCCGAATTGATGTACGGTCATCGCTAGGATCCCAGTTGCCATATTGTTATCAGTGAATAGCTAGCTAAGCTAGCTGATTTAGGAACGCTTCACGCGATCAACGCTTTTTCAAACACCCAGCAATCTACGCCGAACGGACCGTTTTGCGTTTCCACTTGCTCCAGATGTGTACGCACATATTCCCAGCCGCACGACCTGTAAAAACCCGCAGCTGGATCATTACCGACAGCACAATCGAGCCACGCACGATCATGACCTGCGCTCGAGATCTGCTCTTCGGCGGCCTGGACTAAAGCCCGCGCGAGGCCCGTTCCACGCGCCTCAGCGGCAACAAACAATTGGTGAAGTTCATCGCCGCGTACGGTGACAAACCCGGAAAGTACTCCGTTCAATTCACCGACGGTGATGTTACTCAGATCGGTCTCAATGCGAGGATGAAAACTCTCGAATGCGCGCAGCTTCACCAGTTCCGGCGACACAATCTCCGCATGGGCTTCATGCCAAGCCACGTGCCATATTTGGGCGATTGTGTTGATGTCACCTGCCAACGCCGGACGGAGGGTAATCACCCCCAAACCCCCTTCTCCTTCAGCTCACCAATCTCTTTTGCAGCGCGTTCGGAGATGCGTTGACGGCGGATGACTTCTTCGACCGCTGAACTGTCGGATTTGTCGGAATAGCGGAATTCGGAGTCCGCGTAGCGGTTGATCTCCTGCATCACCGTTTCAATCGTGAACGGCTTTCGCAGTTCGGCAATCATATCTCGCTTGGTGTCGTAATCGCGATGCATGAATGCTTCCGGCGTCTCAAACCACTCGTCCGGCAGTTCGATATCCATCGCCCGCATTTTGATCGCGTCGGTGACGTTCTTGATTGCACGGCCCGTGAAGCGAGGCTCAGCCTCTTTGATCATGTGCAAATAGGTGCCGATATCGGCCATTGTCTTTGGCTGACCGTGCGTCGAAACAAATCGGTCAAAGACGTTCAGCAAGCCTTCTTCCTTCGGCTTTTCGTGACCTTCGTAAGCAGCAGCTACCGCTTTTGAAATGCCCTGCGCCTCGTAAAGATCATGGTTGCCAAGCGGGATTGAGTGGTTCTTGCCTGCCAGCAAGTGGAAGATGTCAATGTAATCATCACGGGTCTGCGGACCGTCGACCAACCAGCGCGATCCGGCGCGTTGGCGAAGCGCATCGTCCACATTTTCGGGGTAATTGGAAAACATACCGAACGAGCAATTGCCGCGCACAACAGTCATCGCACCCGCAAAGCTTTCCATAAGCACCGCCGTCACTTCCTGCTGGCCTGCGGATGCGCGATCATCGGAACGTTTCGCGGCGACCTGATCAATGTCGTCAATCGTGCCGAAGCCAATGGCCTTGGGCGATAAAACATTTGAAACGAACTGCTTACAGTTCTGACCCGACTTACCCTGATAGGAGGAAATCTGATCCACTCCAAAATTCTCGTAGTGGAACGCGTAGCCTGCAACTTGGCAGTAGTCATTCACCAAACCGGCGATCATCTGAATAAGAATTGTCTTACCCGTGCCTGGCGCGCCATCGCCGATGAAGGTGAACAAAAATCCGCCAAGGTCAACGAACGGATTTAGCTGCCGTTCAAAATCGTAGCAGACCAGCATCTTAGCAAGCTTCAATGCCTGGTACTTCGCAATATGGTTGCCAATAATTTCGTTCGGCTTTTTGAACTGCATCGTGAGCGGCTTGCGCTGCGCACCCGGCGAGACGTCAAATCCGTTCAACGTAAAGTCATCTTTTTCCACGCGCAGATGCGCGTTTTCAAAAGAACCGAGCGCCTCGAAACGACCCTGCCTCTGCAGAAGACCTTCCACGGCTACCCGTGAAAACGCTTTCGCCCGCTGCAACATGGAGACATCGTCTGGTGCGCCTTCAATCGCTGTAACCAATCCGGCAAGAACGCTCTTCACCGCATCCTGCGGCGTGTCGAAATCGTAAGCTGGTTCGGTCGTATCTTCGCCGGGTTCGCTATCGGTTTCCAACATTTGCAGAAGGTAAGCGGCGAGTGAAAACGCGGAGACATAAGCCGCCGCGCCCATCAGTGAGCGGAACTCAGCTGCGTCCTCACCTTCAAGCGGCGACGACGCATTGCGCTTTTTCAGGTCTTCCAAATTGGTTTGGCGACCGAACACGTCAGCTACCGTCAGCGCAACCGCAGCACCCCGGCGTGCGCGGTAAAGCAGGCTGTGCTGCGCAGGTGAGAGCATCGGATCATCGGCGCGGAGTGCGCCTATCGTCTTCGCCAGTTGCACCTCTCGGGTCTTCCGCATACCGCCCGTGGAGATGGTGGAGACGAAACGGCGACCGGTACCCGCAAGTTCTGTCGACGACTTTCCATCGACGGCATCCAGCACCACGAACCGGGTCACCAGCGATTGTGCTGTCGGTTTGTGTTTCGCGATCTCATCTTCGTCGATGAGCGTTAATCCGCTGTCTATTGCACCCGCCATCAAAGATCACTCACCACTTGTCCGCCTGAAATTATGTGCACGCGATAACCTCCGAACAGCGCGTCGGCCTCGCCTGCCGCATACAGCGCTTGATAGGCCTCGTGCGGAACAAGTGCGTGCTTCTCAAATTCGGAAACGCCCATGCGCGCCGCTTCAAGATTGTCGGTATCGATATGGAACTCTTCGCGGGTTGGCGTTGACGACCACAACCCGCGCTTTCCCGGCACTTCGCGTTTGGAAAACACGTCCTGCACGGTCCATGTGAGCAGCCAAGCGTGTTCCGGCTTCGCAACGCGTTCCAGTATTGAGTTCACAGTCTCGTTGTGCTCGGTGATGCCGGCCGAATAAAACGGCCCCAGCACGATGCGGCGTAGCTGCTTTGGATGCAGCGTTTCGAACTCTTCGTCGAGATTGATCGCCACCGTGGCAGGCGATAGCGAATAGGCGGCATTGGCATCGGCCCACTGATCAAAACGGCGCGCGAGTGTGTGATTTAACAGCCCACCGACGGGAATAGGGATGTCGACATCGTCATTCATCTTCCCGTCAGACGTAACGAGCGACTGGACCATGTCCTTGGACGAATCTTCAATGATTGCCGAATAGATCAGCGGAAGATTAGCCGTGCCATCAAACACGCCCCAATGGGTCATATAAAACGGTCGCTTCGTCTTCGGGTTGACCGACACCTTTATAGTCTCCGGCAACACGTAAGGCGAAAACACATCCCCCTTGCTCACCGCTTCCAGGTACAAACGCTCGGCCATAGCCTTACGCAAATCATGGGGGAACGCCTTATGGCGCAAAATGAAATCCGCCATCTCGCCACGAAGGATCTCCGCATCGGGCAGTGCGGCTAAGCGCTTCGGCGCAGATCGACGATCATTATCGAGTTCGAGCGTGTTTTGGAAAACCGGAAAACCACTGTCAGACCGCGAGATCCGAAACTTGTCGGCATAGGCAAGGCGATGTCGCCAGGCATCAAAAGACGCCGACAGACGCTCCACGTAGGGAACCACCGATTGTGCCACCAACAGATGACCGTTCAGCGGTGATTTTGATCCCGTGAGGAAGACGTTCAAACCAGCGAGCGCTGCTTCAATCGATGCAAAATAGCGCTCGATAGCGCTCGTGTCTTTTGGCGGTTTTGTGTTGCTCATTTCAGCGCCGTTTCCAATCAGCGCTGAACGTAATCGGCCTCGTTGTGCTGCTTCATCACAGCCTCAAACCGACGGGCAAAGGCCTCATCTGCAAGTTTCTTACGGCGCTGGATGTCGGCAGTTGCCACCATGTTGCCTTCATGCATTTCCAGAAGGTCACCAATGTGGCGCTGCGCTGCTGCGCCGATACCCGCCATGGTCGTTTCAGCGGCTGTATCCACCTGACCGCCGAGCGTGTTGATCTTGTGCGCGACATCCTGCTGGGCAGCCGTCTTCAACGAGTCTTCCAATGCCTTATAAAGGACGATCCGCTGTTCGGTATCGATTGTGAGCTTGTTGATAAGTGTCTGTTGTGCCGCCTTCTGGTTGTTCAATGAGTCCACGAAGGTCTGGAACATCGACGTGTAGCGCTCAAGCGTCTGGCTTTCGGCCAGAAGCGTCTGCTCTTTTGCCTGTGCCTCATTGTATTCGGTCGCCAGCTTCGAGCGTTCGCCCTCCAGCTTGGTGCGGTCCTTCTGGTTTGTGGACGCTGCAATCTGATTTTCAAGATCAAGCAGTGCCGGGTTCATTTCCTCGATGCGCTTTTGAACGGTTTCAAGTTCACCCATGGTGGCCTTACGACGCTCAATCACCTGACGCAGGCTTGCCTCGGAAGAATCGTACCGGCTCTCCAGAATATTTTTCTGCTCGTCTAGTATTCCGACGATTGTATCAGACTTAGCGAGCAGCTCCTGCAGATTGCCCGCAAGGCTCATATTGCGAACGCGATCCGAACGCATACGCTGCATCCGGTCTTTGGAGAAAACGCCAATGAACTTCTCCCAGCCGGTGTATGATTTCATCGATTCAAATTCAGCGCCGAAGACGTTTGTCGCGTCCTCAAGCCCGATGATGAGGTCTGCAATATTGCCCTCCATCACCTTCTGCTGCTTCAGCACGTCCTGAATACGCGCATTTTCAATGTCGAATTCAGCGTCACCGATCGTCTTGTCGGCTTCTGCCAGCGTTTCGAGCATCGTGCCCGATTGCTCCATCTTCGATTGTAGATCGATGACGACCTGCTTGGTTTTTACAATTTCATTGTCGAAATTCTGCAAGGTCGCCATGCGTTGTCCCCCGGGGCGTAAGATATGTTACTGCCCTTACGTATAGGTACTGATTGTCGCAATTTGAAGAAGTGTTTTACACTACTCTGCGTTGTGCCGCCATTTCTTCCTCATCGAGCACCAGCCGCACGCCTAATTTGCCTGTGCCGTCTAAAACGGGACCTTTGGTAAGGTGAATATCGACCGCTTTGATCGGCTCGAATGTTGCGCATGCCTCGACTATCCGCGTCATCAGCCGCTCTTGGGTGTGATAGTGGCCATCGCGTGCCAAGCGATCAATTTCTGAGATGAGTGGATCGTAGTCAAACACGCGCTCCATCGAATCTTCGTCGATGAAGACAAGCTGCGGAGCTATCGTTAGGGTTAAATCGAGAATGTGATGGTCCGGCACAACGTCGTCCGGCTCATAAGTGCCGATGTCACAAGCGATCACCAGATCGGTAAGAACCACTGTTGCTCGCATCCCCATTGTGTACTCCCATACCGGTTTGATTGCGATGGGAAGTGGGTCAGGCCTCGTCGTCTTCCAGTGCGTCCTCCGGCCCATTTTCAACGTCACCAGACATAGCAAGTTCTGCAACCGCGACGGTAAGCCGTTTCTTGTAACGCCGCTGACGCCGCCGCGCCTTAGCAGCGTTAGCACGCCAGCCCTCGCGCTTATCGCTCACAATTGCATCGATATCGTCGGCGACCTCCACGCGACGCGCGTCTTTTGGTGATGTGCGCTTAGGCATGGGACTTCGCCGCTTTGCTGCGAAACCGGAGCGATTGCGCATTCAGCACATCGAGGTCCGCTTCACCAGAAATTATCTCTCCACACATCTGCACCGCTTCCTGCGCTTGCCCTTCCTGAAGATATTTGTAGGCGGGCTTTTTGAGATGGCGATACCAAACATCGCCGCACACAGCATCGAGCACGATACGCTGGAAGCAATGGTCCTCCCGGACCGGCCAGTGCTTATGCGACGTCCGCGCCATTTTCGGCATGACTTCGCGGGTTAAGCGCAGATATTCGGCGACCAATTCGTCCCGCTCGCTTGGGCGTTCATCGTCGAAAAGATCGGCTACCGTTAAACTTTGAGACTTGGACATCATCAGCTTTAAATGGTCTTTTGCTATCCATGGGCAAACGAAAGGGATGAAACCATTCGCAGGCTCAAAGGACTTTTCATCGGCGTTTTTGTGGTGCTCGCGATTACGTTTGCGTTTCTTGGCGTCGAGTGGGGGCTGATCATGTCAGTCTTCATTGTGCCAATCTCAGCCGTATTCATGCTGTTTTTCGGCACGGTGACCGCGCTCTTTAAAGTTCGTGGACTGGTGCCATTGTTGATCATCGCTAACGCAGTACCGCTCGCTGCAGCCGCCTACGCCTATTACAATGATAAATGGTCCGAGCATTACTGGTATGACGCTTCACCCCAGTTTCTCATCGCGACAATCTTCGCGCTCGCCGTTTGGTTTTTTTGTTCGCAAAATGCCGGAGAAACCAAAGATGTCGACAACCGTTTAGCTGCCAACAAACCCAACCAAATCATCGCCTTCCGCGCGGCCCATCTCTTCTTCCCAGTGCTTACGGCACAGCGAAACGTAGACGTCTTTTCCGATAGCGACTTGATCACCATCACGGGCAACTTTGCCGTCGGGTCCGAGCCGAACAACCATAGTCGCTTTACGACCGCAGCGGCAGATCGTGCGCACCTCGCGGAGATCGTCAGCAATGGCCAAAAGTGCTTCCGAACCAGGAAACAGATTGCCCTGAAAGTCGGTGCGCAGTCCGTAACACATGACCGGAATGCCCAGCCGGTCGGCGACCCGCGCCAATTGCCAGACTTGGTCGGCTTCCAAGAATTGTGCTTCATCCACAAACACGCAGTGGATTGGCTTTGACGCCGACTGCGCTTTGACCTGCGCAAAAAGATCGTCTCCCGCATTGAACGTGAGTGCATCCCGCTCAAGGCCCAAGCGAGAAGAGATGTATCCACCACCCTCCTTCAGGTAGAGGCCGGACACGTAAACGACCGTGTTCATGCCGCGCTCACGGTAATTGTGCTCGGCCTGTAACAACAGCGTGGATTTGCCTGCATTCATCGTCGCGTAATTGAAATAGAGCTTGGCCATCTGTTTCGCGCATCTCTCCTTGACGTCATTCCTACCTGCTCCGATAAAATGGGTGAAGCGGGTGCCCCCGTTCTCAACAGCTCAGGTGAAGCGATGACTGAAACAGCCGAAAAGACAGTATTGCGCGACACCGACGCGGAGGCGATCAGGCAAGCCAAGGAACTCATCCATACGGCACGCCACGCCTCGCTTGCAGCAAACCCCAAAGAAGCCGGAGGTCACCCGTCTGTTAGCCGCGTGCAGACTTCGACAGATACCGACGGCGCCCTTGTTGTACTAACGTCGGCGCTGTCGCCGCATACTCAGGCAATGATTGATCAGCCGAATGTCTCGCTTCTGATTGGGGAGCCCGGCAAAGGCGATCCCCTCGCCCATCCACGCATCACTGTGTTCGCACGAACGGAAAAGATCGCGCATGATACCCCCGAGCACGCTCGATTGAGGCACCGCCACCTATCGCGTCACCCCAAGGCTGAACTCTACGTCGATTTCGGTGACTTCTCGTTCTTCAAACTGCATATCGTTGGCGCCAGCCTAAACGGCGGCTTTGGCAAAGCCTACGAACTCACTGAACAAGACCTTGCGATGCAGGGCGATTGGCAGGCGCTTACTTATGGCGAGAAGAGCGCGGTCGATCACATGAATGATGATCACCTCGACGCCGTCGAGCACTACGCAACGCACTTCGGCAAAGCAGCTTCTTCAAAGTGGAAGCTCGCGACTATGGACACCGAGGGCATGACACTCGCTGCGGGTGATCAGGTATGTCGAGTGTGGTTTCCAGAACCCCTCTTCGATGCCGCACAGATGAAAGCGACGCTGGTACAAATGGCGCGCGAGGGACGGTAAGACCGGCGGAAATCGACTACCGGTATGTCTGACCGCCTTATCACTATCACCAGCGCGGAAGACCCACGTGTTTCCGCCTACAAGAATATCCGCGAGCGTGATCTGGTCGGCAGGCAAGGCCTGTTTATCGCGGAAGGTAAAAGCGTTCTCGCAGTGCTGGTCGAACATCAGCGCACGTTTGGAATTCAGTCGATTTTCATTTTGGAAAACCGATTGGGTTCAGTCGAAAACATCCTCGCTGACGTCGATCCTAAGACGCCAATCTATGTAGCTTCACGCGAGGTGATGGACGAGCTCGCAGGGTTTGCGATCCATCGGGGTATCCTTGCCGTAGGCGTGAGGCCAAATAAAATCGACCAACCGCCGACAACTGAAGCGTCGCAACGCTGGCAAACTATTATCGCCGTGTCGGCTTTGGCAAACCACGACAATGTCGGCGGCATCTTTCGCAATGCCGCAGCACTTGGCGCAGACGCGGTGCTGATGGACGCGGCGACCTGTGATCCTTTCTATCGAAAGGCAATCCGTGTTTCCGTAGGTGGCGTTTTTAAAGTGCCAATGCATCGCTTCGAGACGACTTTGGCAATGCATAATTGGCTCGATGAAAACGCTTTCAGCACCTTTGCATTCACGCCCAAAAGCGGTCAGCCCTTGGAAACCTGGCGCGCGCCTGACAAAACCGCGGTGCTTTTCGGCGCAGAAGGTCCCGGATTAGGGCCCGACCTGCTCGGCGTGTCGAACACGCTGTCGATTGCGATGGACGCTGGGATGGATAGTCTCAATGTGGCGACGACCTCTGCGCTAGCGCTGTTTCACATCCGCCAAACACGCAAATAGTGCCCTGGACTATTCGGCAGCTTTGAGAGCTTTTTCTCGTAAGACGCGAATTCGATCTGCCAGTGAAATGACATTTCCCGATGACGGTTGGCTATCTGTAATAAGCGCATCGACCCTATTGCCCTCGCCTTCCAAGATTGCGGTCAGATTCGCCATCTCAGCGGCTAATTGATTGACCTTATCGCGAAGCGCTTCGTCGGCAGTTTCGCTGTTCGCGATCTCGAATGGCTTGCCTAATCCTGCAAGGCCGGGCGCACCAACGACGGCGCTCACCGCGTCATTGCGCTCGCGCTCCAGCCGGGCATTATCAGCTTCGAGCTTTCCGATCTTCGCTTCCAAGTGAGCAGTTTCCAAAGAGCCGGTGCTAACCGCCTGCAACTCTTTTTCCAGCCGATTGTGCGCGAGCGTCATTTCACGCAAATCACGGTCCAATTCATCACGCTCTTCTTCCAGTTCCGCGATCCGGTCTTCTTTCACGTCCGCTTCGGAAGTGGTTTTGGCTTTCTCCTCACTGATACGGGAAATTTCGCGCTCTTTGCGCGCCAGCTTTTCCTCCAAGTCAGTCTGCGAGCGAACGGCCTTTTCGATCTGCTTTTCCAAACCCTCGGTCTTCTTTCGTTCGGAAATAAGCAGTTGGTCGATCTCGCTTACCTTCTTTACCACTTCACGCGAAGCAATTTGCTCGTCGCGGCGCTTCGTTTTCAGTTGGGCAATCTCTTCGCGATTAAATTCGTATTCCTTGTCGCGCGCAGCGACGAGTTCTTCGGCCTGCGAAAGCTTACGACGGACTTCGTCGCTTACCCGTTGAAGGTTTTCAACCTGCCCGTTGCGGGTGAGAACATCTGCCCTCAACGTTTCGATCTGCAGTCCTTGAGCATTTGCGTTCGTTTCCAAACCGGAAATCACAACATCGCGTTCACCGAGCGTTCGGTTAAGAGACAAGATATCGCCCGTCAGCCTTTTAATCTCAGATATGAGCTCCTTTCCGCTTTCAGAAAGTCGACCAACATCCGATTTAGACCGAGCAAACTGGTCCGATACCGCTTCTATCTGCGCTTCGAGCTTTCGAACCTGGATTGCGTGCTCGGCTCGCAGTTTGTCTTTTTCCGCACGCAGCTCGTTTGCCGTCAGCGGGACGGCGGCCTCAATGCGTTTGCGCGTAAGATAGACAGCGCGGCGCCATACGGTGGGAGCGATCAACAACGCGAGGAACGTTGCGACGACAAAGCCGAATAAAAATGTCAGAGTTGACTGTATCACTCGCGTCTAGCGCCCGCATTGGCTGTCTTTGCGCCTTCTTATCAAGCCCACCTCAGGCAGCCAAGCACTAGGTAAGGGCGCATGTGTAGCGGGCGAATTTTGTTTTGCGCAACGTGATAGCAAAGCCACGGAAGCGTGGCTTAGAATGGGTTCCAGGTCGGCTGCGGCGTTAGCTTTAAATAGCCCACAGAAACGCCCAACCGCGCACCGACGCCGGTACGCACGGGGACAAGCAAGACGTTGTTCCGTTTCAAAACGTTGAAGCCCACACCTGCGGCAAGATAGGCTTGGCCTGCAACGCCGCCGTAACGACCATGCAGCGCGTCGATACTGTCAAGATTGTAGACAAGCATCATCGACCGCGATCCGTTGGCACCGTAATCCCAGCCGATAGACGGACCCTGCCAAAACACCTGATGGTCACCAGCGTTCTTGGTATAAAGCAGACCCTCACCATAGGTCAGTCCGCCGACAATCGCGCCGGAACCTTCTTCGCCCAGAATGTAGCCGTTGGGCAGTCCGTACCGCGCAAAAATGCGCTCTACGCCCATGGCCAACGAGCTTGCGGTGGAGCCGAAGAATTTGTGACCAATGTCGACGATTTCGTTCGAGGAATATGTTCCATTGTCATTGAGCTGTGTCGCGAAACTCTGCTGAGCGCTCCAGGCGAGCAATGCGCCTATCAACGTGATACCGAATGCAAGGCGCAGTGCTGCTGCGTAGAAACGCTGACGAAGGTGAATTGTTGAACTTACCATAAGTTGAGCCTCCAAACTGAGACATTCAAATTGAGGCCTTCGGCTTTACGGGTTGTAAATCATGTTCATTCGACTGGCAGAATTAAGGAAAACCGACCGCTATGGTTAACGGGTTCTTAACGTGACCATGGGATGCGAAATGATCGTCTACACACAATTTGGATACACCCATGATCGACCTCGACCACCTGTCGCCAGCTGACCTTTCTGCTCTTCTATGCAGCCGAATTTGCCACGACATCGTCTCGCCAGTGGGTGCGATCAATAACGGGCTGGAACTCATTGAAGACATCGGCCCCGACGAGGGCGCGATGGACCTCATTAAGACGAGCGCGGTGAACGCTTCGTCGCGTTTACAGTTCTTCCGCATTGCATTCGGTGCTGCTGGTTCTGCCGGCGTCCAGATCGATACCGGCGACGCAGAAAAGGTGGCGACAGCTTGGATCAAGGACGAAAAGCCGGAAATGACCTGGTCCTGTGACCGCGCTTTGCTTGCGAAAAACCGCGTCAAACTGATGTTGAACGTGCTCATAGTTGCCAATGCATCGCTTCCTCGCGGAGGCGAGATTGACTTCAAAGTCGAAGGCGCGCTGACCGAGACCCAGACGATTGCAGCTACTGCAACCGGTCGAATGGCGAAAGTGCCGGCTGCATTGTCTGAAATGCTCGGCGCGACAAGTTCCGAAGTCCAGGTCGACGCTCACAACGTTCAATTTTTCTACACATTGTTGCTCGCCCGGGAAGCGGGCATGACGATTACTGTCAGCCAAGACGAGAACAAGGTCGTGATCCGCGCTGCATGAGCGTGCAAAAATATCTAAAATTTGAATGATCGGTTTTCAGGTTCCTGAAGACGAAAGTGGTACTGACCTCGAATTGGTAATTTCGAGGGTTTGAATCATGGAACTTGGTCATTGCATGATCGTCGAGCGGTCAAGCGTAGTGCGCAAAGTCGCCAGTCGCATCCTAGCCAAGGAAGGTGTCTCAACGGCTGAATTTGAGACCTTTGACGAAGCAATTTCCGCCTGCCAGTCCGGCATGCCACAGACCATCATTGTTGACACGGGGCTTCCCGACGGGCGCGCGTTTGATTTGATCCACACAGTTCGGGCCATGAAAGGCGGGGACAAGCCGGTTATTATCGCACTCATGGTGGAACGTGATTTGGTCACGATGACCAAGGCAAAGCGCGTTGGGGTGACGGACTTTATGTTAAAGCCGTTCGATCGCAATCAGCTGGTTGCCGCCTTTCATGGTGCCCAGAACGGATCAATGGCTGCTTAGATGATGCCAATAAAAAACCGCGCTCATGAAGGCGCGGTTTTCTAAAAAATGGATGTTGACCTAGCGCCTAACTCGCCTCAGCGATCGCGACACCTTCCGGATCGCGCAAAACATAGCCGCGTCCCCATACCGTTTCGATGTAGTTCACACCGCCTGACGCGGCATCAAGCTTCTTGCGAAGCTTACAGATAAACACATCGATGATTTTGAGTTCAGGCTCGTCCATTCCGCCATAGAGATGGTTAAGGAACATTTCTTTTGTGAGCGTTGTGCCTTTGCGGAGCGATAGAAGCTCCAGCATTTGGTATTCTTTGCCGGTGAGGTGAACACGTTGGCCGCCGACTTCGACGGTCTTTGCGTCGAGGTTTACCACGAGATCGCCGGTTGTGATGACCGATTGCGCATGCCCTTTTGAGCGGCGTACTATCGCGTGAATACGGGCAACCAACTCATCTTTATGGAACGGCTTGGTCATGTAGTCGTCGGCTCCAAAGCCCAGGCCGCGTACTTTATCTTCGATACCTGCCATGCCCGACAGGATAAGGATCGGTGTTTGTACCTTCGATACGCGAAGCGTTCTAAGCACTTCGTAGCCAGACATATCCGGCAAGTTCAGATCCAGTAAGATGATGTCGTAGTCGTATAGCTTACCGAGATCGATGCCCTCTTCGCCGAGATCTGTAGTATATACGTTGAAACTTTCTGACTTGAGCATCAGTTCGATGCTTTGTGCGATGGCGCTATCGTCTTCGACTAGCAATACGCGCATTATTATTCCCCTTGTCCTGGCGGGAAGAGCAGGCCCGCCACCCTGACAACCATACGCATACCGTTACCCAAATTGGTTAACAAAACATATCGACGCTTCGCAACCCTTCAAATAAAATTAATTCAACCTGATAAGATATTGAAATATCGCGAAATTATTAATTTTCATTAACCATTTTCGGCCCGGCCAGTGACGTTTTATTTTTCCGCTCGCGCCGCCTCCGTTTACCAAATCCATCAAGGGGAAATTTACTGCAACTTAAACGTTGTTGGCTATGCCGGGAGTGCGGACGGGCGTGAGTGTGCCCGATCTTTTACCGCATGGGTTTGGAGTATTGCGTATGAAATCCAGAAACAGCCTACTTCGGCTGAAGCAATTTCAGGTGTCAGAAAAACACCGTCAAGTTTTGCAGATTGAAACGATGATCAAGGAATTTCAGCGTATGGCAGACGATCTGCAAAAGCAGATCGAGACCGAGGAGCGGAAGTCCGGCATCACAGATGTCAAGAACTTTGCCTATCCCACCTTCGCAAAAGCAGCACGTACGCGGTGTGAGAACTTGGAAGGGTCAATCAAAGACCTGCATTCACAGCTACAAGTTGCTGAAAGTGCCCTTGCCGATGCAGAAGCTGAACTCAAGAAAGCTGAAATGCTTGAGGTTCGTGACTCACGGCCCGTAGAGGTCGAGCCGCAGGCGCCCGATCCACGCGTCATGATCGGCTAGCACAACCGCCCCACATTCTAACGCTTGCGGGACGACATGCTTCCCGTTAGCGGATATTTATGAAGTCGTTTGCCTCAACGCTTTTGGTGATCAGCGCACTGTCGCTACCGCTTGGGCTCACCTTACCGGTGATGGAATTCAAACGGCTTTATTTTCTTTCAACGACACCTTCGATCATCGACATCATCGCGTCAGTTTGGAATGAAACTGACTACGCAATCGCAGCGTTGATCTTCGTCGTTTCCATATTCTTTCCACTGCTGAAACTTCTCGTCATCGGCCTTCAGATCGCTAGTGATGGCAATGCTGATGCCGGACCGACAGCTCGGCTCGTAAACACGTTTTCGAAATGGTCGATGCTGGACGTAATGCTCGTCGCAATTGCAATATTTGCAGCCAAAACCACGGGCCTCGCGAGCGCCGTCACGAAGCCTGGAATTTGCTTTTTCGCCATTTCAGCAATTACGGCCACCCTGGCTGCGCACATTGTCTCAAAAGACAGAACACGCGCTTAGACCACTAGTGGCGGTATTGTTGGATCCGCGTCGTCCGAAGACCTGCGAGGCCGTGGTCATCGATGGAGGCTTGCCACGAAAGATACTCTTCCACGGTTAGCGTATATCGCTGACAAGCTTCATCGAGGCTTAGTAAGCCCCCACGCACAGCTGCAACCACTTCGGCTTTACGCCGTATAACCCACCGCCGCGTACTTGGCGGAGGCAAATCATTTATCGTCAAAGGCGAACCATCTGGGCCAATAACATATTTGACCCTTGGTCGGATTTGATCGGTCATAGGACTCTCTACACACTCAGAAGACTGATCACAGAACATCACATTACGGACACAACCTTAAAAACCACCTAAGCACCGGCTAACGGTCTGGTAAGCTTCTAGATTTTTTCAGCCGGTCAAAACGGCACGGCTAGCATCGCGGTCTGCTACTTTTCGTGCGGAGCAACATGTTTTATATGCAGCAGTGTTCCCGAGGTAGAAATGAAGCTCAATTCGCTCGACATCGCTAAAGCGCCAGAAGACACTCGCGTGGTCGTCGCCATGTCTGGTGGTGTGGATTCTTCTGTGGTTGCGGGCATCCTTCACCGGGAAGGCTATGAGGTCATCGGCATCACATTGCAGCTTTACGACCACGGAGCAGCGGTACAGAAAACCGGATCGTGCTGCGCGGGCCAAGACATCGACGACGCACGTCGGGTTTGCGAAGAACTGGACATCCCACACTACGTGCTCGATTATGAGAGCCGCTTTCGCGACAGCGTCATCGATGCCTTCGCAGACAGCTACATGGCAGGGGAAACACCGATACCCTGCGTGTCGTGCAATCAGACAGTGAAATTTGCAGACCTTTTGAAAACGGCGCGAGAGCTGAACGCGGACTGTTTAGCAACCGGCCATTACATTCTGTCCCGCGCTCAAAGCGCTGGGCGCAGGCAGCTTTTGCGACCGCGCGATGCCCACCGCGATCAAAGCTATTTTTTGTTCGCGACCACGCAGGAACAGGTCGACTTTCTGCGTTTTCCGCTGGGCGAACTTACCAAAGATCAAACACGGGAGATCGCGGCCGAGATGGGATTGATCGTGGCCGATAAGCCAGACAGCCAAGACATCTGTTTTGTTCCCGAAGGAAAATACGCAGACGTCATCATGAAGCTGCGACCGGATGCTGGTCTCGGTGGCGACATAGTGCATCTCGATGGCCGGACGCTTGGTCGCCATGACGGCATCATACATTATACCATTGGTCAGCGTCGCGGTTTGGGCATCGGTGGCGGCGAGCCGCTTTACGTGGTCAAACTCGATGCGCGGTTAAAACGCGTCATTGTTGGACCCCGTGAAGCGCTCGGGACGAGACGATTGGTTCTTCGCGAAGTGAATTGGCTCGCTGACATACCGCAGTCAGAGCTTCCTGCCGGCGGAATGCAGGTCTTAGCCCGTGTCCGCTCAACAAGACCGCCAAAACCGGCTCTCTTATTTCACGAAGACGGCCAAATCACTGTGGAACTGGTCGATGGCGAGGATGGTGTCGCCACCGGTCAAGCCTGTGTCTTGTACGACGGTGAAGGCTACGGCTCGCGGGTTTTAGGCGGTGGGTTCATCCATCGCACCGAACGGATGCCCGAGGTGGAACGGGCACTCGCGAATTTGATTGCAGATACCGCAGCGTAATCGGTAATCGGCTTATTCTGCTGCCATCGGTACGATTTTCGTCGCCATGAAAGTGCGAATTTGGTCGATGACCTGATCTTGGTCGTCCGTTGAAAGATACGGATGCATCGGCAGACAGAGGATCGTCTGTGGCTTCGCGTCTGTCACGGACATACCGCTCGGTGATACCGGAAACGCCTTGTATGCTTCTTGCTGATGAAGCGGTTTCACATAGTAGATGACCGAAGGAATTCCCTTTTCACCAAGATGCGCCTTTAAACCGTCGCGCTCCGATGTCTCAATCGCATACTGCGCCCAAGCAGAGCGCGCGTCGCCAATGTTGTGGGCGGTCTGAATGATATCGCTCAAGCCTTCATGATAGCGTTGCGCCACTTTTTGGCGCGCAAGCATCTCGTCTTCCAAAATGTCGAGCTTTAGCTGCAACACCGCTGCCTGCAACGTATCCAAGCGAGACGTCATGCCGATGCGAACATTGTCGTACTGGCTAGCGCCCTTTCCGTGAAACGCCACCGAACGAAGAACTTCGGCCAACTCGCCGTCATTGGTCATCATCGCGCCGCCGTCGCCGTAACAGCCCAGCGGTTTGGCAGGATAGAAGCTTGTCGAGGCGACGTCGCCAAATGACCCCAGATGCTTGTCGCCAGACTTCCCGCCCACCGACTGCGCGGCATCAGAGATCACTCTCAGACCGTGCAACTTCGCGACCGCGCAGATCGAAGCGTAATCGGCAGGCATTCCAAATAAATCGACGGGGATAATAGCCTTTGCGGTCAGATCATTCCGCTTTGCGACCATCTCAATCGCAGCCTCTAGCGAGGCGACATCCATATTGTAGCTGATTGGATTGATGTCGACGAACACGGGCGTCGCACCAACCAACGCCACTACTTCCGCAGTGGAAGCGAAAGTGAAGCTCGGAACGAACACCGCGTCGCCCGGCCCGATCCCCCAAGCCATGAGTGGAATTTGTAATGCGTCTGTTCCGCTCGCGCAGCCGATAACATGCTCGACGCCGAGATACTCTGACAATTGATCTTCGAATGCTTTGACTTCGGGCCCCAAAATGTAAGCACCGCTCTCAACAACACCCATCAACTTTTCATGAAGTGCACCACCGAGCCGCGCACGCTGCGCATCGAGATCAATAAATTTCATGGAGCACCTACGTCAAAGATATGCGGTCAGGCCGCGTTGTTGCTTCAAGCATAATCAACACGAGTCTTGGTGAATAGATCATTACCCATCAAACAATGGGGCCTTATGTAACGGATGGTGAAAACATGTCAGTTATGCTGACCTGCTTTCTCCAAAATTTGAATGACTTCAAGGCCCTGTTGCCCCGGCGTGAGCGGCGCATCTTTTCCCGCGATGCAGTCAATGAAGTGTTCGAGCTCGTCGGTAAGCGCCATATTACCTTCAAGTTGTTCGTATTGCGGTTCGGTAATCTCGCAACGGCGCTCTGAACCTTCTGACCATACCCGGTGCTTGTGGACCGACAGCTTTTCCGGCCAGTCAGCAAAATCATCCCAAAGCACCATGCCTGCCGTACCGGTAACCACAAATCGCCGCTCACGGTACGGGCTATGGCGTGAAACATGGACGTGCGCGGTCATGCCATTTCCAAAAGTCATATGAATATGACCGGCATCGGCCTGCCCGCCAGTCATCGAGACAGTCTCTCCTTCTACCGCCGAAGGCGCTTCACCTGTGAGTGCAAGAACGAGCGATAGATCGTGAGGTGCTAGGTCCCACAGCGCGTCAAAATGCCGATGGAACTTTCCGAATGTAAGCCGGTGGCTTTGAATATGTTTGATATCGCCAATCGCACCCTCCCCTATGAGTGAAACAATCCGCCGAAACGCATTGTGAAACCTAAGGATGTGGCCTGTGAGAAGAACCCGATTTTGCGTTCTGGCGACGACGACCACTTCGGCTGCATTCGCTGACGTCAGCGCCATAGGCTTTTCCACAAGCACGTGCTTACCAGCCTCTAACATGCGCTTGGCAATGTCAGGATGTTGATCGGCAGGCAGTGCAATCACCGCCGCATTGATCTCGGTGTCGTGTGCAATTTCATGAAGCGAAATCGCTGCAGATGAGTGTTTCTCAGCCACAGCCAGAGCGCGTTCTCCATCAATATCGGCAACGCCCGCCAGCACACCTAAGTTAGATAAAGTCCGCGCGTGATTGATGCCCCAGTACCCGCAGCCGATCACGGCGATGCGAGGCTTGTCGGCAGCTTTAATTCCTGTGCTCATTGCTCTCGCGCCTAATTTGGCGCGACGGTAAAAACAAGACGTCCAATGTGATAGGCTGCTTGACTTATACGCGCACGCGCTTCTATAGCCGCGACGCCCCCGTTAGTGGGCATATGGTTTGGCAGGGTAGCTCAGTTGGTGAGAGCGCCGGATTCATAACCCGGAGGTCGGCAGTTCAAGTCTGCTCCCTGCTACCATTTCTAGATATTGCGAAGTTCTAGCTCGGCGTCATACCACGCAAACGTTCCGAACGCCTGCGCACATATTCCAGCGTGCTCAAAAGCATAATCGACAAAACGACCATGATCGCTGCGACAGCCAGAATGGTGGGTGAAATCTGCTCGCGGAGGCCTGTAAACATCTGCCACGGTAGCGTTTGTTGTTGGGCAGAACCAAGGAAGATCACCACCACAACCTCATCGAATGACGTGATGAACGCGAACAATGCACCGGAGATGACACCGGGTAGAATGAGTGGCATTTGCACTTTGAAAAACGTGGTAACCGGATCGGCACCCATCGACGCAGCAGCACGGGTCAATGATCGATCGAAACCCACAAGCGTTGCCGTTACGGTGATAATAACGAACGGCGTACCGAGTGCCGCATGCGCCAGAACAACGCCCCAATAGGTTCCTTGCAACCCAACGCGCGAATAGAAAAAGTACATACCCGCAGCTGAGATAATGAGTGGCACGATCATCGGCGAGATCAGGATCGCCATGATAGCCGATTTGAACGGTACATGACTTTGCGAAAGTCCGATCGCCGCTAATGTACCAAGCGCGGTCGCGAGAATTGTGGCAACTGGAGCAATTGCAAACGAGTTGCGCAGGGCCTGTTGCCAGTCAGGATTCGTGAAGAAATCCTGATAGTGCTTGAGCGAATAGCCTTCGGGATCAAGCCGCAGCATCTCCGGCGTAAAGGTGAAAAAATCCTGTGCGTTAAACGACAGCGGAATGATCACCATGATCGGGAAAATTAAAAAGAAAAAAATCAGCCCGCAGATGACGCGAAAACCGTAGTGCCAGGCGATCTGACCGGTGGAAGCATAGGGGGGAAGTGCAGATGCCATGGCTGTTACCCTAACTTCACGTTGTCGATGCCGACAATGCGGTCGTAGCAATAGAATAATGCCAGTACGAGCAACAGCAACATTGCACCGAGCGCAGCGGCCAAACCCCAATTTAAGCTGGTCGAAATGTGGAAAGCGATGCGGTTTGAGATGAACACTCCCTGCGTACCACCTACCAACTCAGGCGTGATGTAATAGCCAATAGCAAGTATGAACACGAGGATCGCACCCGCGCCAATGCCCGGAATAGTGTTTGGAAAATAGACCTTCCAAAATGCGGTAAGGTCGGTCGCACCAAGGCTCTTGGCCGCGCGGACATAAGACGGCGAGATCGTCTGCATAACTGAATAGAGCGGCAAGATCATAAACGGTAGTAAAATGTGTGTCATCGCGATGATTGTGCCCGTCTGATTGTTGATCATAACAAGGCGACCCGCATCATCGATGAGGTTGGCCCATACCAAAATGTCGTTGATGACGCCCTGCTGTTGCAGCAACACCTTCCACGCAGACGTGCGAACCAAAAGCGATGTCCAAAACGGCAGCAACACCAGTATCAAAAGCACATTAGCAGTTGATCGTTTCACGTGCGCCAGAAGGTACGCAATAGGATATCCGAGCAGCAGACACGACACGGTAATCGCAATCGACATCCACATAGTGCGCACAAACAGTTTTAGGTAAATCCGTTCGTCTTCCGGCTTCAGTTGAAGACTGTCCGACGTGCTTTCTGCGTCGATTGCCGTCAAATAATAGCCCGGCGTATAGCGTGGCGAAAACTTCTGTATAATGCGCCATGTCTCGACGCTGCCCCAATCCTCATCGGTTTCGATGAACTGCGACTTGTAAGGTCCAGCCTCATCATAGCGGCGAATTTCGCGACCAGTCCGGCGAAACATTCCAGAAAAACCGGGGCTCTCATAGTTCAACCGCGAGCCAAGACGTGTGTGGATGCGCTGCTCCCGCGCTTGATAGAAATCGCGATAAAGCGCGGCAAAAACCGCTTCATCTGGCGCATCACCGCTCGTCGGATCCCAGTCTGCCAGCACCTGCACCGTTTCGGGAAGCGTGTCGGAAACGATGTCGTTTTGCACCGAGCGAAACAACATGTCTGCGATTGGAGCAAGAAACGAGATGAGGATGAAGAGCAAAAGCGGCGCAATCAAAACGAAAGACCGCAATTTCTCGCGGCGCAAAGCGCGAGCGAGGCTTTTCTTCAGGGGTGTTCCATCAGCAGCGCGCATCACACCGTCATCGGGCATGCTTTCCATCGTGTCAGTGACTGCGCTGTTCATGGAATACTCCGGTAGAGTTGGAGGGCGACAATGCCGCCCTCCTCATTTGGTCAGATGCGATTACTGCGCGAGCCACGCCTGGAATTTTGCATCCAGATCGTCGCGGTTATCTGCCCACCATGTGTAGTCGTAGTTATGGACGTTTGCAGAATTTGCCGGATCGGTTGGCATGTGCGGCGCCATCTCAATTCCAAGCTCTTCATGCTTACCAACGAGCGGTGCCGAAGACGCACGTGCTGGACCGTAGGAAATGTACTTCGCCTGATCTGCGAGACGTTGTGTGTCTGTCGCAAACTTGAGGAAGTGCTTTACCCGGTTCGCCTTTTCTTCGGACAGGCCAGTTGGAACAATCCAACCATCAAGGTCGAACGATTGCATGTCCCACATCATGCCAATCGGCTGATCCTGCTCAACAATCGCCGAGAAAAGGCGGCCATTGTAGGTTGAGCCCATCACGACTTCACCATCGGCCAGAAGCTGAGGTGTTTCCGCACCCGCTGTCCACCAGACAACTTCGTCTTTGATAGTGTCGAGCTTGGCAAGCGCAGCATCAACACCTTCGTCGGTTGAAAGAACATCGTAGATGTCTTCCTTCGCGGTGCCATTACAGTAGGTTGCCCACTCAAGATTATCGATTGGACGCTTCTGCAACGCGCGCTTTCCTGGATACGCTTCAAGGTCAAAGATATCGCAGATTTCATCTGGTGGATTGTCGCCAACCATATCGGTGCGATAGCCAAATGTGGTCGAGTAGACGATCTGTGGAACGAAGCAGTCATTCACACGGAGCGCGCCGAAGTCTTCGTCAGCCGACGTGCCATCTGGTGCGGCCGCGAGATCGGTGTCGCCGTCAAGCTCAAGAGCGAGGCCCTCGTCGCAAAGACGAAGCGCGTCAGACGCAACCACATCGACGAGATCCCAGGTCACATTACCCGCTTCATTCATCGCACGAAGTTTTGCGACGGCTTCAGCTGAAGACTCGTCCCAAGTAAATGTGACGCCCGTTGCTTCCGTGTATGGCGCTGAGTAGGCGTTGATCTGCGACTGCTGGTAAGCGCCGCCCCATGACACAACCGTCAACTCATCTGCACAGTTTTCGCATGGCTCAAGTGCAAGGCTGTGGTTGCCGGCTACCGCTGTTCCGCCAGCAAACATTGCAGTGGCCGCAGTGGCCAAAAGAATGGCTTTCAGTTTCATTCTATACTCCCTTTCGTGTATCGGCTCGACCGTTGGTATCCAGTCAGAGCCTATTGCCGAGATGCCGTTCGCACCCGGTCAATTTCTTAAATTATGCGACCTCGTCTAAGGCCTTGCAGTCGTCGGCAGACCAGCCAACGTTGACAGTGTCGCCTTCGGATATCGGACGCTTGTCGCGGCGATTGCGAACCTTGACGATGAACTCGTCATTGCCCGCCACATTCATGCGAACACGTATGTGATCACCCAAATAAATGAGCTCTTCGATCTTTCCGCTGACGACATTGTCTGTGCCGTTTTCCGGCTCAAGTTCGATGCGCTCTGGGCGCAGTGAAACTGTGGTTCTGGACCCCTTCGCGCCGACATTTACCGGATCTGCGGTGAGCAAAGTTCCGTCACCGAGGCGAACGGCGCATTCGCCCTGTCTCACATCCTCAATCGTGCCCGTCAGCTTATTATTTTCACCAATAAACTGAGCGACGAACGAATTCTTTGGGCCTTCATAAAGATCATCGGGCGATGACAATTGTTGGATGACGCCATCATTGAACACCGCAACACGATCCGACATCGTTAATGCTTCGGTCTGATCGTGGGTCACGTATACGATCGTAACGCCGAGATTTTCGTGAATGTGTTTGATCTCGTACTGCATCTGCTCACGCAATTGCTTGTCGAGTGCTCCAAGGGGCTCATCCATCAACACGAGTTCAGGGTCGAACACGAGCGCACGCGCCACCGCAACGCGCTGCTGTTGACCGCCGGAAAGTTGCGCTGGTCGCCGGCTGCCAAATGCACCGAGCTCAACCATGTCGAGCGCGCGCTGAACCTTCTCCTGCTGCTCCGCCTTACCCATTCCCCGCACGTTGAGCGGAAAGGCCAAGTTCTCAGCAACCGTCATGTGCGGAAAGAGCGCATAATTTTGAAACACCATGCCGATGCCGCGTTTGTGCGGAGGCACATTGTTGATAGGATCGTCGTTTAAATAAATCTCGCCGTGGGTGGCAGGTTCAAACCCCGCAAGCATCATGAGACACGTGGTCTTGCCAGAGCCCGACGGCCCGAGCATCGTTAGAAACTCACCACGTCCGATATCCAGATTGAGATTTTTTACGACGAGTATCTCACCATCGTAGCTTTTTTGAACGCTGTCATATCTGACCGCGGCGCCGCGTGTGGAAGTCATCTTTCTCCGTGACAGGTCGTTGGCGAGGCCAACGATGATCCAATCGCATTAATCCCTTGGCCCAATACAACGACGTTGGGCGACCCAATGTAAAGGGCAAAACGGAACTTTTTGACGCGGTCTGACTCGTGCTAAGGCCTATTCCGCTAGGTCACTCGTCGGGGAGCGCTGCGTCTGAAGCCTCTGTTAGACGGAAATTACCGAGTGCCTGTCCGCCTTCAACGTCGTAGGTAAGCACCCGTTGGGCACCCTCCGAATCACTACCAAACACCGTCAGTGTATCGCTTCCGCTTGTAACCGACTGCACGCGAAAGCCGACAGGAATGATCAGATCGGCCTCCGTAAGCGTCGCATCGTCGAGTTGGTTTAGCCGCCAGAAGATTGCAATGAACACGGCGAAAATCCCGACGACCATGATGCCGATTGAGACCGCCAACAGACGGATCATCTTAACCCGAACCTTCTCTAAAGCGGGATCAAGTTCATCTTCGTCGGCATCGATTGGTGGTCGGGGCATTTCGTTCATAGGCTTGCCTGTTTACATCTTGGCGGCGATAGGCGACCGCATGCGGGCATACGCAATGGACAGGAACAATGGAAGTCTACACCGCAAATGAAGACGACACGGGCAAGCGTATCGACCAGTGGTTGAACGAGGCGACCCCATTGGAGTTGTCGCGCTCGCGCATTAAACAACTCATCCTCGGTGGTGCGGTCACCCTAAACGGCGTGGTGGTCAAAGAGCCGAAGAAACGCGTTGCTGACCAAGATGAGGTGTCGCTCATCCTTCCCCCGCTCGAAGACCCCGATCCTCAACCAGAAGACATCCCCCTCGTAATCCTCTTTGAGGACGATGATCTCATCGTTTTAAACAAACCTTCGGGGCTCGTGGTGCATCCGGGTGCAGGTACGCCAAACGGGACACTCGTCAACGCGCTTCTTCACCATTGCGGCGACACGCTGTCCGGCATCGGTGGCGTGAAAAGGCCGGGCATCGTGCACCGTCTCGACAAGGAGACCAGCGGCGTGATGGTAGTCGCAAAAAACGACAAAGCCCACCGCCACCTCTCAGCGCAGTTCGCCGATCACGGGAAATCAGGCGCCCTGCGTCGGGTCTATCAGGCGCTTGTTTGGGGCGCACCGCAAACCACCAAGGGCACCATCGACACATTTCTCGGGCGATCATCCTCGGACCGGACCAAGCAGGCCATCGTTTCGGAAAATCAGCCAGACGCGCGACGCGCGGTCACCCATTTCGAGGTGACACAGCGCTTCGGCGGCGCGAGCGGCCACAACCATATCGCATCACTGATCGCATGCAGTCTTGAGACCGGACGCACCCATCAGATTCGGGTTCATATGGCGCATATGGGCCATCCACTCATCGGTGATTATGTCTACGGTGCGGGCTTTAAAACGAAAATCGCAACGCTCGATGAGAAGACCGCTGAGACGGTGTCAACCTTCAAAAGACAAGCGCTCCATGCGGGCCTTTTGGCGTTTGAACATCCAACACGCGGCGAGATGGTTGAATTTACGTCTGAGCCTCCGCAAGACATGGCTGCCATTATCGACGCCTTCACGGGGTTATAACAGTCGTTCACTTTCCTTGAAATCGCCCAAATCCGATGTCATCCACCATGGTGTCAAACGCGTAACCTGGTTTGAACAATCAAGAGCCTGCTGCGTTTTGCGGGGGCAGACAGAGAAAGGGTGCATCAATGGCCCAAGCCACATTACCGAGCCTCGTCACGGGTCGAGGCGGCATCAATCGTTACATGGAAGAAATCCGGCGCTTCCCGATGCTTCAGCCGGATCAGGAATACATGCTCGCCAAGCGGTATCTCGAACACGATGATACTGACGCAGCTCACCAACTCGTCACCAGTCACCTTCGCCTCGTTGCAAAGATTGCCATGGGCTATCGCGGCTACGGCCTGCCAATGGGAGAGGTGATATCCGAGGGCAATGTCGGCCTCATGCAGGCTGTGAAAAAGTTTGACCCCGAGCGCGGCTTCCGGCTTGCGACCTATGCGATGTGGTGGATCAAAGCGTCGATTCAGGAATACGTTTTGCGCTCGTGGAGCCTCGTGAAGATGGGGACCACAGCCAACCAAAAGCGTTTGTTCTTCAACCTGCGGAAAGCGAAAACGAAGATTAAAGCGCTTGGTGACGCTGATCTTAATCCCGACCAGGTCAAACAGATCGCTACGGACCTCCAAGTGACTGAGGAAGACGTGCGTTCGATGAACCAGCGACTAACCGGCGACGCATCTTTGAATGCGCCCATCAAGTCCACCGGTGGTGAAAGCGGTCAGTGGCAGGACTGGTTGGTTGACGACAGCGAAAGCGCAGAAGAAATCCTCGTTGAAAGCGACGAGCTTGATCATCGCCGGTCAATGCTTCGCGATGCGATGGACGTGTTGAACGACCGCGAGCGACGCATTTTCCAAGCGCGCCGTCTGTCCGAGGACACCATCACACTGGAAGATCTGTCCGGTGAATTTGGCGTGTCGCGCGAGCGCATTCGCCAAATTGAGGTTCGTGCCTTTGAGAAGGTTCAAGAAGCTATGGTCGCGGCGGCCAAACTCGCTGATGCTGGGCAAGCGCGCCTAGAGCATCAGGGCTGACACAAGAGCCAAATCTGAAAAAAAGGGCATCCGTTAGGGTGCCCTTTTTTGTTGGTCATAGAGTTATGAGGCAGGACTTGCTTCGATTGAAATCTCTACAGCGACCTCATCGCTGACGAACGGCGCAAAAGCGCCAACTCCAAAGTCGGACCGCAAAATCGTTGTCGTCGCATCGAAACCAGCGATCGTTCCACCGCGAGGTCCAGGGCCTTTGCCGTTCAAGACAGCATCGAGAACAACCTCTTTGGTTTCACCATTAACTGACAGGTCGCCAGTAATCGTGGCTGTCTTGTCGCCGGTAACCTCAATGCTGGTTGATGTGAACTCAACCATTTTTTCGTCAAATCCACCGAACCAGCGATCACCGGCTAGATGACCTTTTAATTCGGGATCGACGAGCATCTCCCCGAGAGGAACAGTCGCGGTGACGGATGAAGCAGCCGGATTATCTTCGTCAAAGGCGATTTCACCGTCAACGTCGAAGAAAATCCCGTAGGTGGTGGAGAACCCGCCATGCGTCCACGTGAATTTGATCGTCGAGTGATCGGGGTCGAATTTATACGTCTCCGCATCGGCAAGCGCTGCGGTCGAACCCAGTGCAGCTATGATGACACCAAGGGCCAGTTTGTTTTTCATATGTCTTTCTCCAAAGGTCGGTTGTCGTTGAAATGCGGCAAATGATGCACGCCTAAGCGCGATCAACGAATGAGCATTGAACTAGAAAACAAATCTACGTGAGGAATATGACAACTTAGATTCGAAAAAATCTGGCAAGCTCTACACCAAATCAGTGCCGACTTGGATCAGAGCGGATTTGCACCCCAATATTGCAGCACTTCATCGAAGACATCGCGACCCGAAGAGCCCTTCTCCATCGTGATGAGTGCACGACGACCACTGACATACTGCATCGGCACGTCGACCCAATTGCGCTGCCCGAGCAATTCTAAATTTGCTGTCTCCGCCTGTTCGGCATCGGTGAGGGCGAGGATAAAGATGTTTGTATCCAGCGGCGCTGATACGGCGAAGAGCGCATTTCCTGGCTCGCCCTCGGTTTCTTTCAAAGCAATCCGCTGAACTTCTGCAACGCCGCGACCCTCAAACGTGTCCGGGACCCGGAAAAACAGTTCTACCAAATGCGTTGCGGGGAAAGTATCATCACCGTTCCGCTTGATAATCATTTCAAGAACCAATCCCAAATCGGGGACACTGGCCTCGGCGCGAATAGCCGGCTCGGGTTCCTGGCCAGATGCCGGCGCTTCTTGAACAACGCTCCAAATAGCTGCCCCGCTAAACGTGGTTCCCGCTTGGTTACCAGTGCGTTCCTCATAGAATACTGCCCGCTGTCCCACGGGAAGAGGCGCCGGCGCGGTGTTATTGTCCAATAGTGCGGTGTCTTCGTCCGCTGCGGTATTTGCATCGGGCGCACCTTCGACTGAACTTTCTCCAGTCGACAGTTCCGCAACAGATGATCCCTCACCTTCGCTCACCGGTGTACCCACAGGCCCATCATCAATTTCTGTGCCATCGGCTGTCAGCCGCTGAGTGAACTTGGTCACATCATCGTCCCCGGTGGCGGAAGCAATCTCACTCGCCTCTTCTTCTGGAGGCTGTTCATTCGCAGCCGTCTCGCTATCGGGTGTTACGACCGTTGAGGGTACTGTCCGGACCGGTACACCGTCCTCAGAAGTGTCCGTAGCCTCGGCCATGCCAAGTGCATCTCTTATCTGCGGCTCGTATTGACCCCAGGCATACACACCGCCACCGATGAGGCCTAAGACGACCACAAGTACGCCGAGCAGTCCCCAACGCGGCGCCGAAGTCTCCTCGGGCGGGGGCGTAATCTCTGTGTTCTTGTCAGTGAAATCATCAACTTGGGAAGTGACCTCACCCATGATTGGAGCATCGAGGTCTAAGTCGGCCTCCGGAGTTTCACCATCATCGGTTTTCGCATCCAAGGATGCCAAGGCCGCTGAAAGCGTATCGACCGGTTCCGCGGTCTTCTCCTCAACTTGGGGTGTGTCAAGCGACGTCTGGTCCAGAAAAGCCTTGAGCGCTTCATCTGCCTCGTCATCGGCTGCATCAACCGCGATGCTGTCGACCGGGACTTCAGCAATGGGCGGAGCATTCTCTTCCAAAGCAACCAAAACATCGCCGAGTTGATCATCCGCGGACAGCGGCTCGACTTCCGGCGCTGTTTCGACGGTATCATCGGCGATTTCGGCGACGACCTCATCGATAGAACTTGGTATTTCCTCCGATGGTTCGTCATCGAGGGTCTCGCCAATCACCGGTGGCAGAACCGGGTCCGTATCGGTCGTTGGCTCAACGAGCTCATCGGCAGGAACAACAGGCTCATCGGTTGGCGGGGGTGTAGGCTCACCGGCTTCGACGGAAACGACCTCATCGGTCTCCACCGCATCGGCATCCGTACTTGAGACTTCGGTCACTTCGACAGAATCATCGTCGAACAATGCGTCAAACGGATCGTCGACCGGCGCTGGAACGTACTCCTGCTCAACTTCGGTAATAGCCGCGTCAAGCTTCTCGTACTGACGATCAATTACGGCCTGCGGAGGGGTGCTCGGAAGCGCATCGATCTTGCGCTGGAGTGCTTCTTTCGCCTTCTGGTACACTTTCTCGCGCACCTCGCCGGATGGGTCGCCGAGTTTGGAAAGAGTATTACGCAGTGTGGCGGCAAAATCTGCCATATCAGAACCCGTTTACTACCAGATAGTTAGCTAGTCTTAGTCCTGAAACGGGTCAGTCACAAGTATCGTGTCTTCGCGCTCAGGACTCGTTGAAAGCAAAGCGACGGGCGCTTCAATAAGTTCCTCAATGTAGCGCACATATTTCACAGCCTGCGCGGGAAGATCATTCCACGACCGAGCACCTTCGGTACTATCGGCCCAACCTTCAAGTGTTTCGTAGATCGGTTCAACGCGCGCCTGCGTGCCCTGACTTGCTGGCAGATAGTCTATACGCTCGCCGTCCAGCATGTATCCGACGCAGACCTTCAACTCGTCCATCCCGTCGAGCACATCGAGCTTTGTCAGCGCGATGCCGGATATGCCGTTGATCGCGACCGCTTGGCGAACGAGCACCGCATCGAACCATCCACAGCGGCGCTTGCGCGATGTCACGGTGCCCCATTCATGCCCCTTAGTGCCAAGGTGCTCGCCCACATCATTATCCTGTTCGGTTGGAAACGGCCCCTCGCCGACTCGCGTCGTATAGGCCTTGGTAATGCCAAGCACGTAATTGATCGCACCCGGCCCCATGCCGGAGCCAGCCGCTGCTTGGCCTGCAACCACATTGGACGACGTCACAAACGGATAGGTGCCATGGTCCACGTCGAGAAGTGTGCCCTGTGCGCCCTCAAAAAGAATGCGCTCACCCGCTCGGCGTTTAGTATCGAGCACCTTCCAGACCTTGTCCATGAACGGCAAAATCTTATCGGCGACCGACGTCAACTCTTCCATGATCGTCGGGTGCGAAATCTCTGGCTGATCGAGACCACGACGGAGCGCGTTGTGGTGTGTCAGCAGGCGGTCCACCTTCGCTTCCAGTGAAGCGACATTAGCAAGGTCCATCACGCGGATAGCCCGGCGTCCAACCTTGTCTTCATAAGCTGGGCCGATCCCCCGGCGTGTGGTGCCGATCTTTGTCCCCGAGTTTGAAGCAGTATCTTCACGCAGACCATCAAGCTCGCGATGCACTGACAGAATAAGCGTCGTATTCTCGGCGATCTTCAAAACATCAGGCGTGATCTCAACGCCTTGATCCTTCAAACGCCCCAGCTCATCCACGAAGGCATGGGGGTCAAACACGACACCATTGCCGACCATTGACAGCTTGCCGCGAACGACACCGGAAGGCAGTAGCGACAGCTTGTAGCTCGTTCCATCAATGACGAGCGTATGTCCGGCATTGTGCCCGCCTTGAAATCGCACGACCACATCGGCGCGTTCCGATAGCCAATCGACGATTTTGCCCTTGCCCTCGTCGCCCCATTGGGAGCCGACCACGACCACATTGCCCATTTATTCCGCTCCACGCCTCGGATGTTTTCGGTTCCTATAGTCAAATGTGTGCAGCGATGCGAGCGGCGAACGTCTTAATGCACTGAATACAGGTTGTTTCTGGACACTAGGCTCAAACCGTCCATATCTGCCCGACCATGGTCGATCTCCACACCCGGAAAAACGCGCAAAACTCGGTGAACCTCACCGCTTACATGCTTTTGTTTTTCACAACGCTGTTTTGGTCAGGCAATGCCATCGCAGGAAAGCTCGCTGTCGAACACGTGTCGCCGATGACACTCACGCTTTTGCGCTGGGTGATGGCGTTTGCGATCATGGTGGTGATTGGCGGACCGCAATTGAAGAAGGATTGGCAAAGGGTGAAACCCGCTCTGCCGGTTCTGCTCAGCTATGGCATTGTCGGCTTTGCGGGTTTCAACATCGCGCTCTATTCAGCGCTAAACTATACCTCCGCGATCAACGTCACCATTGAGCAAGGCGCGATACCGCTGCTCATCTTCATCGGCAATTTCATGCTGTTTCGCATCAAAGTCACAACCGGTCAGATGGTGGGATTCAGCCTCACACTTGCCGGTGTAATCGTCGTCGCTTCAAACGGCTCCCTGACAAACCTGCTCGCGCTTCAATTCAACCGCGGCGACCTTCTCATGGGAATAGCGGGCATCTTTTACGCCGCATACTCCATTGCATTGCGATACAAGCCGGACGTCCACTGGAAATCACTTCTCATTGTGATGGCGTTTTCTGCTCTCCTAACCTCAATTCCGTTCGCAATCTGGGAACTGGGTACGCCGCGCGGCATTTTTCCAACAACGTCAGGCTGGATCATCGCGGTCTATACCGCTGTATTTCCTGCGATCCTCTGCCAGGTGTTTTACATCCGCGGTGTCGATCTCATCGGCCCAAACCGTGCCGGCTTGTTCATCAATTTGATCCCGATTCTCGGCACTCTTCTTGCGGTGGTTATTCTTGGCGAAGCGTTCGGATGGCATCACGCTTTCGCCCTCGTTCTCGTGCTGGGCGGTATCACGCTCGCTGAACGAGCCCGGGCGAAGGATGCCTAGTCGGCCTCATTTTTCGCGGGCCATCCACTTGCCCCGATCGATAAGTCCATCATCTATTAACGCGGCAAGAACGGAAAAGCAGAGGAGCCGCCGTGTCTGTTTTTGATGAGCGCGAGCGCTGGGACTTTGGGCCGTACCTGACCCTTGCCGACCCGAAGCTTCGTATCCTGTCAGTCTTTGACGATTTGAAATATGACCGCGCTGACGCGGATTTGCTTTCACCACCGATGCGCAGTCACGTGATCAAAAAACTCGGACAGATCGGCTTTAAGCAGAAGACCGGAACGGTGATCGAGCATCGCGACAGCGGCGTGCGATGCATGATGCCGAAGTTCCACGCGCTCGGCGCATCTCCGTTTGATATAACGCGATACACAAATCGTCGGGAGCAGGACTACTACATTCTGACACCCACGCAGACGGCCTGCCTATTCATTGATCACTATAGCAATACCGAAGCCGTGGAACGCACCAAAAAGCTTATCCAATCCCAGCCGATCAATATTTATCGGCTCATGGACTATCTGGAGAAAAAGCCCGCCCACCAGGATTTTTTGCAGGCAATCGGCCATCTGAAATTTGTTCAGCGCGAGGCGGTGCAGAGCGATCCGCTCCGCAGCCGCCGCGCACTTCAGTAGCAGCCTAGGCGTCGAACGAGAGCGACTTTGCCGACAAGATCGCCTCATGCTGCTTCAGGTCGTCGAGCACTGCTGCTTCAACAGGAGCATCCACGTAAAGAAGCGCGATGGCATCACCGCCCGGCTCTTTTCGCCCAAGATGGAAGTTCGCGATGTTGACACCGTGCTTACCGAAGGTTGAGCCCATGTGGCCGATCATGCCCGGCATGTCGCGATTGGTGACGTACACCATGTGATGGCCAACTTCCGCATCAAGATTAATGTCCTTAATCTGGATAAAACGCGGCTTGCCGTCGGAGAAAACCGTTCCCGCAACCGAACGCGTTTGGTTCTCCGTGACAACATTGAGGCGGATGTATCCGTCAAAAACGCCGGACTTGTCGCGGGTCACTTCTGAAACCTGAACGCCGCGCTCTTTCACCATAATGGGTGCCGAAACCATGTTCACGTCAGACACCATGGGGCGAATGAGACCTGCTAGAGCAGCGCTTGTCAGCGCTTTGGTATTCATGGCCGCAGGCGCGCCGTCGTAGAGAATTTCAACCTCTTTGATCGAGCTCTCTGTCGCTTGGCCCACAAAGGCGCCCAGAACTTCTGCGAGCTTCACGAACGGCTTCAACACCGGCGCTTCTTCCGCCGTAATCGACGGCATATTGATCGCGTTGGTGACTGCACCCTTATTCAGATAATCGCTCATCTGCTCGGCGACCTGCAGTGCCACGTTTTCCTGCGCTTCGGTGGTCGATGCGCCAAGATGCGGCGTGCATACCACGTTCGGCAGATCGAATAGAGGATTTTCCGTGGCAGGCTCGGTCTCAAATACGTCCACACCGGCACCGGCAACTTTGCCAGATTTCAGCGCATCGGCGAGTGCCTCTTCCACAATCAAACCGCCACGCGCGCAGTTCACGATACGGACACCGTCTTTCATCTTCGCGATTGCGTCTGCGTCGATGATGTTGCGCGTTTTATCGGTCAGCGGTGTGTGCAGCGTGATGAAGTCTGCGCGCGCAAACAGTTCGTCCAGTTCCACTTTCTCAACGCCGATCTCCTTCGCTCGGTCAGCTGAAAGGAAGGGGTCAAAAGCCACGACTCTCATCTTCAGGCCTATCGCCCGGCTGGCAACAATGGAACCGATATTGCCAGCACCGATCAGGCCGAGCGTTTTCGCCGTGACCTCGACGCCCATAAACTTCGACTTTTCCCACTTACCCGCCTGCGTAGAGGCGTCGGCGGCAGGAATCTGACGAGCAACCGCTAGCATCAGTGAAATTGCGTGTTCGGCCGTGGTGATCGAGTTACCGAACGGCGTGTTCATCACGATGATACCGCGCTTTGAGGCGGCGGGGATATCGACATTGTCTACACCGATACCGGCCCGGCCAACGACTTTAAGGTTGTCAGCAGCAGCGATTAGCTTCTCGGTGACTTTGGTCGCAGAGCGGATCGCGAGACCGTCATAGTCGCCGATGATCTCAAGAAGCTTTTCTTTGTCCTTGCCGACCTCTGGTTTGAAGTCGACGTCGATGCCGTTGTCGCGGAAAATTTGAACAGCGGTTTCAGATAGCTTGTCGGAGACAAGCACGCGTGGTGCAGCCATGGTGTTTGCTTTCAATTTTGATGATGGAGGTGAAGCCGCGCACACGGCGCGGCTCGAATAACAGTGCGAAAGATCAAGCGGCCTGCTTGAGCGTCGCTTTTTGCTGGTGGAACGCCCATTCGACCCAAGGCATCAACGCTTCAAGGTCAGCAGTTTCTACCGTCGCGCCACCCCAAATCCGAAGTCCGGGAGGTGCATCGCGGTAAGCGCCGATGTCGAAGGCCACGCCCTCTTTTTCGAGCAAGGAAACTAAGCCTTTTGCAAAGGCTGCCTGATCGTCTTCGGACATGGCGACCACGTCCGCGTCAACTATCTTCAGGCAAATTGAGGTGTTGGAGCGCGTGACTTCCTCACCAGCCAAGTTTTCAAGCCAAGGCGTGTTGTCCACGAAGTCCTGAACCGCTTTAAAATTCGCGTCTGCGCGCGCCAAAAGAGCTGGCAGACCACCAATGGACTTCGCCCAGTTCAGCGCATCAAGATAGTCTTCAACCGCGAGCATGGACGGCGTGTTGATGGTTGCGCCCGAAAAGATGCCGTCGATGAGCTTGCCACCTTTGGCGAGCCGAAAGATCTTCGGCAACGGCCAAGGCGGCGTGTAGGTTTCCAGACGCTCAACGGCGCGCGGCGACAAAATGAGAATGCCATGTGCGCCCTCACCACCCATGACCTTTTGCCAGGAGAAGGTGACCACATCGAGCTTTGAATAGTCGAGGTCCTGCGCAAACACCGCAGAGGTGGCGTCGCAAAGCGTCAAACCGTTCCGATCAGCCGGAATGAAGTCAGCATTTGGCACACGCACGCCGGAGGTCGTGCCATTCCATGTGAAGCAGACGTCGCGGTCAAAATCGATCTGGGCCAGATCGGGCAACACGCCATAATCTGCAGTAATCGTACGTTGATCATCCAGCTTGAGTTGTTTCACCGCGTCGGTGACCCAGCCTGCGCCGAAGCTTTCCCAGGCCAGCAGATCCACACCGCGTTCGCCGAGCATGGTCCACATCGCCATCTCGTAAGCGCCCGTATCAGATGCGGGCACGATACCGATCTTGTAGTCGGCCGGCACACCTAACACGTCGCGCGTCAGCTCTATCGCGTCTTTTAGTTTGGATTTTCCGATCTTTGATCGGTGGCTACGGCCAAGCGCAGATGTGTCAAGTGACGAGGCAGACCAGCCGGGTCGCTTCGCACAAGGGCCAGAAGAAAAATTGGGGTTTGCCGGACGCGTGTCCGGTCTCGTAGTGGTCGCCATGATAGCTATCCTCACAGATAGTTTGCCTCTCGTTGGGGAGAGGTGTCCCACGGCGCAGGTGGACCACTCGTTATTTGAAGTCAAGTTGGATTGCATAGATAAATGTGGTTCCGCATCTGCGAAACCACATCACGTGAGCGGCACACTACCAAGTGGAGACCCGGACGCCAGCGCGTACCGAATGCACCTGAATGCTGTCATCGGCCTCAAATCCAGCATCGGCGAACAACTCATCGGTGCCGAATATGTGGGTGTACTTGTAGCCTAGATCGAACTTCACCTTTGGCGTGATGTCATAGGCAACGCCTGCGCTCAGCGCCAACGTTGGCAGCCACTTCGCAGATGTTCCAGCGAGCGTAACGATGTTGGAATCGTTCGGATCACCAGCACCGTTTGGCATGCGGCAATCCTCAGTATCTGTTGGATCGCACGTCACTGTCTGTGAATAGTCCAATACCGCGCGGGTTAAACCGCCACCCGCGCCAACATATGGTGTGAAAGGCGTGGGGTTTGGTGCGTCGTAATACGCGTTGGCAAGCACGGACCACAATGAGAAATCGTTCACGGTGTTGGTTGTGCCGTTAATCGGCACGACAGTGGACCCAACGCTTGGGCAATTCTGATCCGCACTGACGACTGTTGCTGTACTCAGATTGACACAGTTGCTCGAAAGCACTTGCCCGTAGCGGTCGAATATCACCTCTCTATCCACTTCCGAAATCGACGTGCTCTCTTGGATAACATCGGGGGACGTTGAGGTTGAAGTAATCGGCAGGCCGCCAGCGCCAATAACCGTCGATGTGATAGTGGAACCGGGAAGCAAAGTCGTTGTTGTTGTCACGTTCGTGACCGGTGTTTGACGAACACCGGCAATACCACGATAAGCGCGAAATTCGGTGTTGTAATGGCTAAGACGGTCGCCCGTGATATCGACGCGAATGTTGGGGGTAATCTGCAGACCGGCTCCAACGCCGTAGGACAGACGCTCACCAAAGTCGCCCTGTTCGGTACGGTCTTCGATCACGTCGAAATTAAGATCACGAAACTGGGCACCATCGATGTTATAGCCAATGTCTCCGCGCAAATACCAACCCGTGCCGAGCTCAATCGGTTTGAGCATATTGGCATCATCGGCGAACACCGGGTCCATATCAGCTGCAAATGCTGGGCTCGCGCCACAGCAAACCGCAGCAACCAAGCCGTAATTGCGCAAAAAATTATACATCACCGATACCCGCTTTACTCGACAAAATGGTCTCTAAACCAAATATCAACGATAAGTCTTAAATGGCCGTTAAGCATAAGAATTAACTTCATGGCCAAACACAAAAAACCCGGCACATGGCCGGGTTTTGATTGCATGACTTTGAGCTCTATTACTTGTAAACGGGCTGGTGAACCGGCGTATGAACAAGCTTTGGTGCGCAGTCGTTCTTGCCGAACTTGTACCGGAGACCAGCGCGGATTTGGTGGCTCTCAATACCGTCGTCAAAACCAGGACCGCCGGCGCCAATTGGACCTGCGCCGAAATCAGCTTCGGCGTATTGGAACATCTCGCCGCCTTCGATCTTCTGGTACTTGTAGCCAACGTCAATCGCCGCATTACACGTCACATCGATAGAGGCCCCGGCATGAAGCGCATAGGCAAAACGCCACTCCTCGCTGCCACCGTGTTTGACCGTTCCACTCTGGATGAAGCCCGCCGGAATAGTGTTCTCAAGGTGGTCAAAGCTCACGTGAGCACCGCCGATACCGACGCCGACATAAGGTGTGACGCGGCCATAGGTGCCAAGGTCAACATAGGCGTTGGCCATGAGCGTGACGGCGCTGAATGAAGTTTTGTCGGAAGACGAGCATGCTGCACCAGCGACGTCATCGTTCACGCCGCCGAGCGCTGGGTTAGGTCCAGCCACACCGTCGGGGCCGAGGCCCGTACAAAAGCCAGACGTGCTGCCGTGGAAGTCTGCTTCGGTCAGGTAATCCAGCGTGACGTCAGCCCGCAAAAATTTGTTGATATGTGCGCCAACACCAACACCGATTACATAGGAGTCGTCTAGATCACCGTCGAGTGACGAACGACCATTTCGGCCAATGCCCTGCGTGATGTAGTCGATATCTTTGATGTTGTTGAATGAGTAGCCAACGTCACCACGAAGATACCAACCGTTGCCGCTTGCCTTGTGGTGCACTTCGGGTGCCGCCATTACCGGAGCTTCAATCACTTGCGGAACCATCATGTCCGCTGCATTGGCTTGGCTCATGATTGCCATGGCAGAAACTGCCAAAGTCAGCTGACCGAAACGCTTCATCACACTTATCCTTTCACGCCCGCGAAAGCGGGATACGCCTCAACTTTGGGACATATTGAAACCGAAAGGTTAAATGGCGCTTAACCGTACTTTTTTACCGTATTTCTTTACAAACGCGCCCAATCAAGCCGCTGCACGAAGGTCAGAAATGACCTCCACAATGCCATCGACGACGGACTCTACTTTCACCGGATCATCGCCCTCCGCCATCACACGGATGAGCGGTTCTGTGCCTGATGGACGAATGACCAGACGGCCCGAATTGCCAAGATCGATACGGGCGGCGTCGATGGCACTTTTCACCTTCTCGTTTTCGAGCGGCTTGCCCCGTCCAAAGCGAACATTCTTCAAAACCTGCGGAACGGGTTCAAACTTTCGGCACACCTGGCTCGCCGGTTTGTTGGCGGTTTTTATGCAAGCGATAACCTGCAGCGCACTTACGAGGCCATCGCCTGTCGTTGCATAATCTGATAACACGATGTGGCCCGATTGCTCGCCGCCAACATTGTAGCCGTGTTGGCGCATATGCTCGACCACATACCGGTCGCCAACCTGCGTTCGCGCAAGGTCCAACCCGAGACCTGAAAGAAAGCGCTCGAAGCCAAGGTTCGACATAACAGTCGCAACTACACCTCCACCGCGAAGGCGCTCTTGGGTGTGCCAACTCTCAGCGATCAGCGCCATAAGTTGATCGCCGTCAATCAGAGCTCCATTCTCGTCGACAATCGCGCATCGGTCCGCATCACCATCCAGCGCAATGCCGAGATCAGCGCGGACCTCGTGCACCTTGCGCGAAAGGCTGCTCGTATCCGTCGAGCCGCAATTGCGGTTGATGTTACGACCATTAGGCTCGTTGTGAATTGAGACCACGTCAGCGCCAAGTTCCCAAAGGGCAGTCGGCGCCGCTTTGTAAGCGGCACCATTTGCACAATCCACCACGATGCGCATGCCGGAAAGGGACATCTCACGAGGGATAGTGCGCTTGGCAAACTCAATGTAGCGATAAAGATCGCCCTCAACACGCGACGCGCGACCGATCTCGTCGCCCTTTGCAAGACGACCAGATAAATCCTCATCGATCAGCTTCTCTATGCGCTTCTCGATTGTGTCAGATAGTTTGTAGCCGTCAGGGCCAAAGAGCTTTATCCCGTTATCGTCATAGGGATTGTGAGAGGCAGAAATCATAATGCCGATGTCTGCGCGCAAAGAGCGCGTCAGCATCGCGACCGCAGGAGTTGGCGCAGGGCCAAGCAAGAAAACATCCATGCCCGCGGAGGTGAACCCGGCAACCATGGCATGTTCGAGCATGTAACCAGACAGCCTTGTATCCTTGCCGATAACGGCGCGGTGACGGTGCTTACCGCGCTTGAACGCCATTCCCGCTGCCATGCCAACCTTCATGGCTATCTCCGGTGTCATGGGATGGGTATTCGCCATTCCCCGAATGCCATCGGTGCCAAAGTATTTCCGCGCCATGCGTGTGTCCCCGGTTTAATTCTTCTTGTTCGAGCTCTAGCAGAAAACGTACAGAAAAACGTAAAGGCCGCCCAGATAGGCGGCCTTTGCGATAAGATTGGGGCAGTTTCAACTGTATAGGCTAGCCATTCGGCTGAGGCTCCATGCCGGGATCGGCCTCGCCACCCTTATTCTTTGAAGCAGACTTCTTGCGACGCTTCACGCCTGCGGTCGGAACCGCCGAACCGCGAGACGGCGGTGTGTCGTCGCCCAGATCACGCGAAGGCGGCTTGCCTTCAAGCATACCGCGGATTTCGTCGCCACTAAGTGTCTCATACTCGAGAAGCCCTTCGGCAATGGCGATCCAGTCATCGTTGAAGTCGGTGAGAATGCGATGCGCCTCTGTGTAAGCATCGTCGATGAGACGACGGACTTCATCATCAATGATCTGTGCGGTTTCCTCCGACACGTTCTTGGATTGCGCCACGGAGTGACCAAGGAAGACTTCCTGTTGGTTTTCGCCATAGGCTACCTGGCCAAGTTTGTCAGAGAAGCCCCACTGCGTGACCATTGCACGGGCAAGTTTCGTTGCCTGTTCAATGTCAGATGCCGCACCCGACGTAATATTGTCCTTTCCGAACTTGATCTCTTCGGCCACACGACCACCCATCATAATTATGAGGCGAGAGATCATATACTTGTAGCTCATCGAGTAGCGATCGCCTTCCGGCAACTGCATCACCATACCAAGCGCGCGTCCACGCGGAATGATAGTCGCCTTATGAAGCGGATCAGACGACGGTACTTTCAGCGCAGTAATAGCGTGACCCGCCTCGTGATAGGCGGTCAGGATTTTCTCCTCTTCGGTCATCGCATTGTTGCGACGCTCCGCGCCCATCATGATCTTGTCTTTCGCGTCCTCGAACTCCTGCATGGTCACAAGGCGCTTGTTACGACGAGCCGCCATCAGCGCAGCTTCGTTCACCAAGTTCATCAAATCTGCACCGGAGAAGCCAGGCGTACCGCGCGATAGCGTTTTGAGATCAACGTTTGGAGCCAAAGGCACGTTGCGAACGTGGACCTTAAGGATTTTCTCACGTCCAATGATGTCCGGGTTCGGTACAACAACCTGGCGGTCAAAACGGCCCGGACGCAGAAGCGCAGGGTCAAGGACGTCTGGACGGTTTGTCGCCGCAATCAGAATGATGGACTCGTTTGCTTCAAAGCCATCCATCTCAACAAGAAGCTGGTTGAGCGTCTGCTCGCGCTCGTCGTTGCCGCCGCCAAGACCGGCACCGCGATGACGACCAACAGCGTCAATCTCATCGATAAAGATGATGCACGGTGAGTTCTTTTTCGCCTGCTCGAACATGTCGCGAACGCGGCTCGCACCGACACCCACAAACATTTCAACAAAGTCAGAACCTGAGATCGTAAAGAACGGCACATTCGCTTCACCTGCAACAGAACGTGCAAGCAGCGTCTTGCCGGTTCCCGGTGGTCCCACGAGAAGCACACCACGCGGGATTTTTCCGCCGAGGCGCTGGAACTTTTGAGGATCGCGAAGGAATTCGACGATCTCTTCAAGATCTTGTTTGGCCTCATCGACACCGGCGACGTCGTCGAAGGTGATACGACCATGGGCTTCGGTGAGCAGTTTCGCTTTTGACTTGCCAAAACCCATCGCCCGGCTGCTGCCACCTTGCATCTGGCGCATGAAGAAAATCCATACCCCGAGGATGATAATCATCGGCAGCCACGATAGGAGCACTGACCCAAACGACGTTTGCCCTTCTGAGCCCGGACGCGCACGAATATCCACGCCGCGATCTTCAAGACGAGAGATAAGGTTAGGGTCGCCAGGCGTCACAGTCTGGAACCGCGTCTGTGTATCGGAATACGTTCCGATTATGCGCTCACCCTGAATGGTAACGGATTGAACACGGCCATTTTGAACATCTTGAGTGAATTGCGTGTAGGAGATTTCACGGCTCGCCGACGTCTCATCGTTCCCGCGGAACATATTGAACAACGCGATGAGCATCAGAGCAATGATGGCCCACAAAGCAAAATTACGATAATTTGGGTTCATTTAGCTTTCTCGCCGGATTTCCGGTGCTTTCTTGATGTGTGAGAGCAAAAGATAGGCCTGCGGCTGTCCTTTGCCAAGCACCGCGTAGTTGAATGCGATAAAATGGTCACTTTAAGCGCTGGATTGGCGGCGGCGATGGTCGTGTGTCGCCAAGTCGAAGCTTTAGGGCGCAATAGGTCGGCCAATCAAACAATGGCGTAATCGGCGGAAAAGCAGCTGCCCTGAAATTGCGAGGATCGTTGCGAATGTTCACGTAGCCATGGCAGTGTTGAAACACACAGCCACCCAGTGTGAGCGCGGCGTGCCCGCGTCCTGTCAAAAATGTCTGCAACATCTGCCAGCGATCCTGCGAAAGCGGGTATCGGCGGGCAGCAAAAACACGTGATATGTACTCTACGGCATCGACGGTTGAGCAACGCACCTCGTGGTATCGAGAATTCAAAACTGCGCAATTCGGCCATCGGCCACACGCGTCAACGGGTCCTTTGCGCATCAAGAAAAAATCTTCGTCGCAAATCAATTCAGCAGCAGCAGCAGCCCTTTGAAAACGTTTTGCCGAGGCATCTTTCATACGCTGGTCGACCACAGCAAAATCCAGCGATGAAAAACTGCGTCGCACGCGTGACCGTTCGTAATTTTGATCATCGTTTGTTGGGTCGTCGATCCACGAGGTGGCCTTGGATAAAAGATATTCGCGAATGCCAACGCGGCGGTGCTGCAAGAATGGTCGAGCGAACCATGTTCGCCCATCGTAAAGCGACGCGGGGGCCATTCCAGCAAGACCTACCCCACCGCTATCATTTCGCGCACTCCGCATAGCGAAAAGCTCGCGTTGATCATCCAGTGTGTGGGCGACTAAGACAAGATCGGTTCCGGCTTCGTTAGCCGCTTCACTCAAAAGGTGATAACGCGCCTCCCGCGCCGCCGACATGGTTCCGGGCGTGTGATTTGAGCCGTCCCACCTTTTTGTGACGTGTCGAACGCCAAGTTTCGTGCAGTATTCCGCAACACCCTCGGCTTCATCCGCACTCTCAACACGCAGTTGGTGATCGACCGTACACACAATTGCTTTTGGCAAATCGGCGCCGAATTCGGAGTAGGCCGTTAGCAGACCAATGGAATCGCTACCGCCCGAGACGGCAAGCAGCACAGATGGTCGCCCGTTGAAATCAATTGAGGAAAGAGAGCGTTGGAGTTCCACGCCCACCGCAGTCAGCATCGCGCTCTTTGCTGTTCGCCGTCAATCATCTGTCGAGTGCGCGCCGACATGCCGTCAAATCGCGCAACCGCCTCCTCAAAGGTTGCGCAAGCCACATCACGGTTGCCCAGCGCATTCATGATCTTCCCAATCTTGAAGAAGGTCTCAGGCGCTTTTCCCGCTGACGGATGTTCAGTGCGCAAATCGATAAAGGTTTCTGCAGCGTCCTCAAATCGTCCTTGCGCCAACAAGCTTTCGCCCAGCCAAAATTTCGCATCTGCCGCAAGCGGATCGCTTGGATAGGTGGCCACAAATGATGAAAACACCGCTTCTGCCTGGCCATAGTCACCGTTCAATACGTGACTGTAGCCTTCGCTATAGATGTCCTCAGGCGTGCCGGTGAGCGTCACGCTGGCGACGACATCCCCATCAATGGCCGATGCGACACTGGCAGGGGTAAAGTCCAATTCAGCGCCGATGACATTGCCATCGGCATCGACGCTCAAAGTCCCAAGATTGCGCGGACCCAGATCATCTGCACCGGGTGCTACCTTGCTCGGATACCGTTGAGCAGGAATGCGGTTCAAATCGGCTGCAATCTGCGAGCCCACGTTGTCTAAACGATCAGATTTTTCAGCAAGCTGCGGAGGCGTTGCAACATCGGTTTCAGGAGTTGCTGACGGGGCGAGAGACCCCTGCTGCTGTTCTTCAAGAAGCTGAATGCGAAATTCCATATCCTCTTGGGCGCGGCGTAAATTTTCCTGCATCTGCAGGAGCTGGAAGTTCAACTCTTCGACCTGACCAGTCAATCGGCGCACTTGCTCTTCAAGGGCCGGTACCCGCGGATCGACCATCTGCGCCGTTGCCGGCGCGACAAATGCCGTGAATAGAGCAAATAAACAGAGTGTGGGACGCAACACGGTTGTCACTCAAAAGCCTCTTTTTCTCGTCGCCTCGCGAAAAACATCCAAACTATGGCTGCCTGATGACCGCTTTCCGATCAGCTCGAACCACCACCGAGAATAGTCACAGCGCGACGGTTCTGAGACCAGCAAGAGATGTCATCACACGTCGCCACTGGACGTTCCTTACCGTATGAAATCGTGTTGATCCGTGAGCGATTGACGCCCCGCGCCGATAGAAAATCTCTTGTGGCTGCCGCGCGCCGTGCGCCAAGCGCTAAGTTATAGGCGCGTGTTCCGCGTTCGTCGGCGTGACCTTCCAATGTAATCGTGTAGTTCGGATATTGGTTCAGCCACTGTGCCTGACGCGTCAGTATGGCTTGTGCGTCGGCTCGGATTGACGATGAGTCCGTATCGAAGAAGATGCGATCGCCAACATTCAACGTGAAATCCTGTGTCGAACCAGGCGTCGCACCATTATTTGTCAGGCCAAGATCACCGGCCGTGTTTGGCAAATTGCTTTGGTTGCGTGCACAACCGGTCACTGCCAGGGCAAGGCAAAGCGCTAGCGTCGCGTTGCGAAAACCAATTTTGGGAAAAGATGCGCCACTTGCTGAAGACATGGCAGGTTCCTTTGAACTCTAACGAATTTCGTTACCGGCTGATAACCTTGTTTTGCTTAACCGCCGTTCAAGAATAACGGTTAACCAATGGTGAATGCGCTATAGCCTTTCGATGACACTGCGGGTGTAGGCCATTTGCGGCAATTTAGCGGCATGCGGCGCATTGAAAAAACCAACCTTCAAGCTTGGTCGCTAGCTGAGACCAAAAAATCACTCAAGGAGCGGTGACCAAGCCGGATCGGAGGCGAATTCCGGCGTTTGCACTCGCTGCTCGTTTCGGCCCGTCACATCAATTGACCACAATTGAGGACCGCCGCCGCCAGCAGGTTGCCGGAAGTACATGATCACGCGACCGTTCGGCGCCCAGGTGGGCCCCTCATTATGAAAGCCTGTTGTCAAAATACGTTCGCCGGAACCATCCGGCCGCATCACGCCGATAGAAAACTGCCCACCGGACTGCTTGGTGAACGCGATCAGATCACCGCGCGGTGACCAAACAGGTGTAGAATAGGAGCCATTGCCGAATGAAATACGCTGAGCGCCTCCGCCACCCGCACCGATGACATAAAGCTGCTGACGACCACCACGGTCAGACTCGAACACGATACGGCTGCCATCGGGCGAATAGGAAGGCGACGTGTCAATCGACACCGAATTGGTCAGACGCGTGGTTGACCGGCTCGACAGATCCATCGCGTAAATGTTTGCGTTGCCGTCGTCGCCGAGCAAAGACATAATTACGCGGCTGCCATCGGGTGAAAAACGCGGCGAGAACGTCATTCCCGGAAAATCACCGACAAGTTCACGCTGTCCAGTTTCCAATTGCAGCAGGTAAACCTTCGGCTGCCCGCCGTTAAAATCCATGTAGGTGATTTCCTGCCGCGACGGTGAAAATTGCGGCGTCAGTACCAGATCGTTGGATTGCGTCAGAAACCGCACATTCGCGCCGTCTTGATCCATAATTGCAAGACGCTTGCGCCGATCATTGCGCGGGCCACTTTCGGAGACAAAAACTATCCGCGTATCGAAGTAGCCCTTTTCGCCCGTCAGACGCTCGTAAATGGCATCGGAAATAATGTGTGCCACACGGCGCCAATTGTCGTCAGTGGTAAAGAACTGTTCGCCCGTCATTTGTTCACCAGCAAATGTGTCCCAAAGACGGAACTCCGCGCGAAGTCTTCCACCGCCTTCACGTGTCACGCGGCCAGTCACCAGTGCTTGGGCGTTGATCACGCGCCAGTCTTCAAATCGCGGAGACACATCCGGATTAGATATTTGTTCGATAAATGCGCCCTTCGCAACCGGCGCGAAAAGCCCCGAACGGCGGAGGTTCTCAGTGACGACTTGAGAAACTTGTACACCGAGTTCATCACCAGCGAGAAAGTCAGTGATAGCGATTGGCAGCGGTTCGATATTGCCTTGATTAATATCGATCTCGACCAGCGCTTTCGCGGGAGCGACTGCGGCAAGGATCAGCGCTAGTGCGGCAAGTATCGACGTCAAAAAACGCCACTTCATCAGATTATTCATTGAAAAGCTCACTCGTCTGCCGCCGATCCGAATTCATATTGTCCGCCGCGCTTACAGCATCATTTCGCAGAAATTTTGTCACCGGAACATCTCGCTTGGATCAAAATTGACAATCACAGTCTGCCAAGCGTCGAATTTATCTGACGGGAGACGATAACCGCTTTGTCCGCAGCGCAGCACCGCCCGGCGCGCGCTTTCATCAAGCTGACGATTTCCAGACGATGACGTGATACGCGGGTTCCCAGAAAGCTGGCCGCTGCGTTCAAGGTTAAACCGTACCGACACCCGCAAACCCTGTTGGCCCTGCGCACTTGCCGGAATTGACCAGCACGCCTGAATTTGCCCACGCAACGCGTCCATTTCGCTTTGGGTCAACGTTGTGCCGGATGTGGTGCGCTCACCGCCGCGTGATGCTTGCTGATTATTGGCCGCAGCACCGCCGCCAGACCCGCGATCTCGATTGATGAGTGCTGCGACTTCATCATCGGCTGTGTCCTGCTCGTTATTACGCGGCGGCGTAAATTGAACTTCGCGGGACTCGCGGTTTTCACGGCGAGGCGTTTCTGCCGTTTGTGCTTGAGGGCGCTCGGGACGTGCCGCGATTGTCGGCAACTGAGACGGCAGTTCGACAAATTGCTCCTCGGGCGCGGTCTCCGCTTCCGCTTGTTCAATCGCCTCAGCGACAGGATCAGGTGTCACCTCCTGCTGCGGCGCAGGCTCAGGCGCAACTTCTGTGGTCGGCGCAGCTGGCGGTTCTTCGGGCTGCGGCTCCGGTTCCGGCGTCGGTTCCACTCGCTCTGGAAGGCGCGGCACAGGCAAAGCATCTGAACTCGGCAGACGCGCTTGTTCCACTTCGGCGGGGAGCTGCTCTTCGGTTTCCGGTGTCGCTTGATCGAGAGCGTTGTCGCCGAGGTTCACCGCATCCGGTTCCGGAGTTTCGACTTCAACCTCATCTGGCGCGGCTGGACCATCGACCGGCGCGGTCTCAGACCCTTCCTGCACCTGACTGATTTCAGCCAATTCTACCAAATCGACTGGCAAAGCCTCAACATCGTCGACTTCAAAGCTCTCAGGCTCGCTCAAGTTAAGAAGGCCCCAGCTAAGAACTGCAGCATGAAGTATTGCGGAAACGGCGAGGCCGGTACGCATCGGATCAGTTGTCCTGCTCGCTCAGCGTGACGAGGCCTAGATTGCGGAAGCCAGCCTGATTGATGCGACCCATCACGCGCATGATTGTTCCGTAATCGGCATTGCGGTCACCACGGATATAGATGCGCTCATCGTATCCTGTCGTCGCAATCGCTTCGAGTTTAGGAACCACTTCTTCAACCGCAATAACGGTTTCTTGGAGATAAATCTCGCCATCCTCACGGACCGAAATCGTGATTGGCTGCGTGTCCGAATTGAGCTGCTGCGCCCGACTTTCGGGCAAGTCAATCGGAACGCCAACAGTCAACAGCGGCGCGGCAACCATGAATATAATGAGGAGCACGAGCATCACGTCCACAAACGGGGTGACGTTAATCTCTGCGACGGGGCGTGATGTCGTTCCGCGACGATTGCGCCGTCTGCGACTGATGAAACCTGCAGCTGTGCCTGACATGGTCTGGACCTACTCCGCTGCCTGTTGTTGCGGCTGGCTTCGTTCGTCCAACTGACGTGAAAGGATGGCCGAGAATTCGTCCGCAAACCCTTCCATGCGTGCTCCAATACGGCCTGCATCTGCAACAAGCTTATTGTAGGCAATCAGCGCAGGAATAGCGGCAACAAGGCCGATGGCTGTGGCGAGCAGCGCTTCGGCGATGCCCGGTGCAACGACCGCGAGGTTAGTGGAGTCTGAACCGGCAATCGCCTGAAAAGAGGTCATGATGCCGATGACCGTGCCGAAAAGACCGACATATACCGCAACAGAGCCGACAGACGCTAAAAACCCTAGGCGCGCCTCCAAACGATCCATCTCGCGGGACAATGCCACATCCATCGCGCGGTCCACGCGGCTCTGTAAACTGATCGGCGTCCGCGCACCACGCTCAAAGGACTTTTTCCATTCCCGCATGGCGGCGACGAAGATCGCACCCATGCCAGTCGTTTTGCGATCAGAAAGGGTGCGGTAAAGTTCTTCCAGTGACGCGCCTGACCAAAAATTTTCTTCAAACCGCGTCAGTTGACTACGCATGCGCGCGAATGACGTCATTTTCTCAAAGATAATCGCCCACGACCAAATGGAGGCCAGCAGAAGGCCGACCATAACTGCCTTTACGATCCATCCGGCCTGCATAAACAGGCCCCAAACGGACATGTCGTGTTCCATCACAATTCCCCAGAATTGAAAGTGTCCCTCAGACACATGGTGACAATCGGAGTGCGGTGAACCCACCGCACAAAACGAGCTGAACAGACCAACTTCCGACGTGCGAATTCGCGGAAAATTGGGGTGAATTTTAGGCGCAGCGCACAATCGGCACCGCACAAGTAAAAGTGTCAGTTTATGGTTAAGGGATCGTTAGGAATGATTTCACCCGTCTACCCGGGCATTCTAGCCGGTAGACACGGCCTCAAAACGCGTTCGCCACTGATTGGGAAAACGACGCGGTTTGCCTTCGGCGTTGATGAGCGCGGCAGTCACCACTGCGGATATGAGGGTGGCATCATCCTTGCCGACCGTCTGGGACATAATAACATGAGCGCCACCCACATGGGCCACGCTCGTATTGACTGTCAGCAAATCGTCGATGCTCGCCGCGCGCCGAAAATCGATCTCCATGCGCCGCACCACCCAGTAGAGCGTTTCCCCCTCGGAGCCTGCCTGTAGGTCAGTGTGGTGAACATCAAAAAGGCGCAAGAAATCTGACCGACCGCGCTCCAGCCATTCCAAATATCGCGCGTGATAAACGGCGCCAGAAAAATCGGTATCGGCATAGTAAACGCGCGCAACCAACCGATGGACATTATCCGCATCAATTCGGCCAGCAATTTCCACTGCCGGATTATCACCGCTTTTACCTGTTTGACCTACCACGGTGTCACTCCATTGCTGGCTTCGAAAAGCCTCACGGGCATGCAGGGAAACCGCAAATGATTTCAAGACTTTTCCGTCTATTCGGCTTCGCGATCATTTTCGCGATCTGCTTTCCGGGAGCTGGCCACGTGGCTGATTTTAAAGTCTCACGCGCAATTTCCATGGACCAGTGGGTCGAATGGCCCGGACCGGACCGCTGGAACGAGCCAGCCGTCGTTGAGAATTTTCCCGAATGGTTGCGTTTCGTCAACGATGACGAGCTTCGGTATTTGCGCCAAGCCGGCCTCGACACCGTGCGCCTGCCGATTGATCCCGGATTCCTCCTCCAGAGCGGTGATATCGTTCGTACGAACACCGCGCTTGAAGGCGTGAAACGAGCGATTGATCGCCTTCGCGCTGCCGACCTTAAAGTTATCGTCGACATGCACACAATTCCGCGCGGAGACAGCAACGCCATTGGAATTGAAAAAGTCCAGAGTGATCCGCAGGTCTTCGATGCCTATCTCAATCTTGTCGGCCAGATTGCAGCGCGGCTTCGGGATTATTCGCCCAACGATGTTGCCTTCGAACTCATCAATGAGCCTACGATTGATTGCATCGATAAGACCGCGCAAACGACTTATGAAAATATGCTTCGTCGCCTCCACGCGGCCGCACGGGCAAAGAATCCAGATATTACGCTTGTTTTCACCGGAGCATGTTTGGGCAAGGCAGAGGGTCTGCAGGTCATCAATCCCGCAATCGTAAACGACGAGAATACCATCTGGACCTTTCATCACTACGAACCGTTCAAGCTGACGCATCAAAGCGCCACATGGGCCGGGCCCTGGGTTGAGCACATCGCCAACATTCCCTACCCGCCATCACGTTTGAGTAATGCGGAAGCCGCGGCACTGATTGAAGAAAACAAAACGCGCATCTTTGCTTCATTAATCGGAGAACAAGCGATGAAGATCGCAGACGGCACGCGCTACGATATTGATCGCCTTCGCAGTGACGCAGAACTTGTCCGGGAGATGACAGAGCCGTTTGAAAAGGTTGCCGCCTGGGCCGATCAGCACGGCATCGCGCGCGACCGCATTTTCCTCGGCGAATTCGGGATGATCCGTCAGGAATGGGAACGTCCAGCTGCGACCCGCGCGGAATGGCGGATTGGGTTCATACGAGACATCATTTCATTGTCCGAGCGCCACGGTTTCGGCTGGTCCATGTGGTCTTTCGGAGGTGCTTTTGGGATGGTGCAAGAGTTTTCCGGAAATTCTCTCGACAACCCGCTAGTCGATGAGGTGCTGCGCTAGACCTCACTGGTCTCATGCATCCTCATCAAACAGACCCACTTGTGCAGCGGCCAAATCCTGCGGTGCAGTCAAACCCAAATGACCCCACGCGTTTGCGGTTAAAATCCGTCCTCGCGGTGTCCGCTGAATAAAACCCTGCTGAATGAGATAGGGCTCGATGATATCCTCAATTGCATCGCGTGGTTCTGATAGGGCAGCCGCGATTGTCTCGATGCCCACTGGACCACCGCCGAAATTTTTCGCGATCTGATTGAGATACCGACGATCAAGCTCATCAAGGCCGATGGCATCGACTTCCAACCGTGTAAGCGCCGCGTCAGCGACCTTGGCATCCACCTGTTCAGCTTCGGCGACATCGGCAAAGTCACGAACCCGGCGTAGGAGCCGTCCGGCGATACGCGGTGTGCCTCGCGCACGCGCTGCAATTTCACGCGCACCGTCCTCCGGCATTGGCAGGCCCATTATGCGCGCACCCCGTGTGACGATGCTTTGCAACTCATCAACGGTGTAGAAGTTAAGCCTAACCGGAATGCCAAAACGGTCGCGCAGCGGCGTGGTCAAAAGGCCAAGACGCGTGGTGGCTGCAACCAGCGTGAACTTGGCCAGATCAATCTTTACAGACCGCGCCGCAGGCCCTTCACCAATTATCAGATCAAGCTGGAAGTCTTCCATCGCTGGATAGAGGATTTCCTCCACGGCTGGATTGAGCCTGTGAATTTCATCAATAAAGAGGACGTCCCGATCTTCTAGATTGGTGAGGAGCGCCGCCAGATCGCCCGCTTTGGCAATCACTGGGCCAGATGTCGCCCGAAAATTGACCCCTAGCTCTTTTGCCATGATCTGCGCGAGCGTTGTCTTTCCAAGCCCGGGCGGGCCAACGAAAAGGACGTGGTCCAGCGCTTCTCCGCGCTTTTTAGCTGCTTCGATGAACACTTTTAAATTCGCCCGCGCAGCAGCCTGGCCGGTGAAATCATCGAGCGTCTGCGGGCGCAGCGACGTGTCAAAATCCTCGTCACGCTTTTCAGCTGATATCAATCGGTCCGCATCGCTCATACAGCGGTGTTACGTCTTCGAGAACAGACCGACAACCCGCATCGAAAGCCAAATAGAAATCAATGCGCCGCCGAAGATACTGACGATGATTGAAAGCCAAACACGCGCATCGGGATTGCTATATATTACCGGTGCCAACCGAATGCTGAGCAGCAGGTAGATCGCCAAAATCAGAGTGGCAAAGACACCGTACCGCGCGGCGCGACCACGAATAAACCTTAGCAAGCAAAAAGCGAGAATAAGTGTCGCCGCGATCATAATCCCACTTATTGGCCACTCACCGAGAAAACGAAGGCGCGTGATTGTTGGTAGGTTTTGCCACGCTTCAAGCCTTCCAGCCTGATTACTGATGAAGAGAAAGCCGACAGACGAAAGCAGCGCGGATATGCCTAACCAAAGCAGAGAAGCAACGCTGAGAATGGCGAGGTCTTGTGTCCACTTAAATCTCCTGCGTTCCAAAATCTGCTTCCAGTTCCACGATGCTTTCCGCGGTGATTGCAATGGAACAGCGCTGCAAGCAAGATTTGTAGACAATTTCAGAAAAGAAATGGGTGAGCCAAGTCAGCGCATGAGACGGTTACTCCGCCTGAAAAGCGATTCGACAACTGCAAACGATATCCATGCCCCTCCAAACACGCCAACGAGAATGACGATCCACGCGCGCGGTTGAGCATCGAACAACGCTGGAGACAAAACGCTCTTGAGGCCGAGAAACACCGCGAGAATAACAAATGAAAACACAAGCGGTCGGGAAGCCTTGTTGTCCATAATTTGAAGTAGACATACGGCGCAAACAAACGCTGCCATGACCATCAGACCACTGAAGGGCCAATCTCCGATCACCCGCAAATAGGTGGTCCGTGGGAGCGCGAGCCACGCTTCCAAACGGGCAAATCCGCCATCCATGATCATCAACCCGATTGCGAGCAGAAACTCAGAAACCACGATCCAAACGAGGCAGGCGGCAATAACAACCACGATATTTGAAAAGAGCCGGTCAGTTTTGGACATTCGTATGCAAAATGGCACACATTTTGGCGGAAAACTACGCAGCGAGTTCCTTTAATCCCATGCGGATGAGGGTCGCTTCGTCAGCGCCATCCCCGGCATTTTTCAAAGCCACAGCCACAGCATTTGCAGCTTGATCCCGGGAGTATCCGAGGTTCGACAAGGCAGACACCGCATCAGATACCGCGCTCGACGCAACACCTTCGCCGATCTCCTGTTTCAGCGCGATGTTGATAGACTCACCGGCGTAGGCCGGAGCCTTGTTTTTCAATTCGGTTACGATGCGCTGCGCCACCTTTGGTCCGATGCCCGGTGCGCGTGCGACCATGTCTTTATCTTGTAGTGCGATTGCATTTGCGAGGTCCGCCGCGCTCAACGTTGAGAGGATCGCCAAAGCGACCTTGGCACCAACGCCTTGCACGCTTTGCAGAAGCCTAAACCATTCACGATCCAGCGCGTTGTCAAAACCGAAAAGTCTCAACTGATCTTCTCGGACGTAGGTCTCGATAAAGAGAACGATAGCTTCCCCCATGCTCAGAGAAGACAAAGTTCGACTTGAACAGCTGGCTACATAGCCAACGCCGTGCACATCAATCGTGACGTGATCATCGGCGATCTCATCCACTGTTCCTTTAAGCTTGCCGATCATGGGTGCGTATCCGGCGCGATGATTTCAATCTCCGGGAAGTGACTTCGATACCGGGCTGGATCGCGGGTCAACAGGCGGTGGCCCGACACCGACGCGTGCGCTCCGATAAGAAAGTCTGGCAGCGTCCGCTCGCGCCGACCGCCTGCCTTCCGGTACGCCGCATGCGCCACGCCCGCGGCATGTGCGGCGTCAAAATTAATATTTTCGCGTCCAATCATCATTTTCATTAGCATCGCTTTGAGTGAGGACTTTGAAAGCGCAGGTGCCAACTCGGAGACGACTATCGGATTAATGATCAGAACTCCTTCTGATGCTGACGCGGCCAATCGCCTAACCGACCAAGACTGAAAAACGTCCTCTGGTCCAAGAATGTCGAGAATTACATTGGTATCAATGACGGTCGAGGTCATCTCGCTCGCCCCGTGTTGATCGCAGATATTCATCTACTGACGTGCCGTGTAAGTCCACGGTCCCAGACAAATTTCGCAATACGCTTTCAAAAGAGTCGTTCTCGGTGAGTGACGTCGCCCGCACCGCAACTGTTATTTGCCCATCAGAGTGCTCGGCAAACTCCACCTCGCTGCCCGGCACAATACCGAGCTTCTCGCGGATGTGCTTTGGAATGGTCACTTGGCCTTTTTCGGTCACGCGCATCGGTAATACCTCTGGGGTATTACTTACAGCGACCGATAGAACAAGTAAAGAACAAACGGCTGGTTAGACTTGAGCGAACCGCTCCATTCTCGCGCTCAATTGCCGGTGATGGCCGTGGCAAATCGCGATTGCCAGCCCATCAGCAGCGTCTTCACTGTCCCATCTCGCTTTGGGGAGAAGCGTGCGCACCATCATCGCAATTTGTTTTTTGTCGCCGTGCCCCACACCGATCACTGCCTTCTTCACGGCGTTTGGCGCGTATTCCGCAACCGTCAATCCCAACTGCGCCGGCACAAGCATCGCAACACCGCGAGCCTGTCCGAGCTTTAGCGTGGCCGTGGCGTCGCGATTGACAAATGTCGCTTCGACCGCTGCTTCAATTGGTGAATGGTCGCGCATCACTTCCATCAAACCGCTGTGAATTTGATGGAGTCGATCAGCAAGGTGAGCTTTGTCGTCCGATCGCACCGTTCCCGCAGCAATAAAACTGATGCGCGAACCCTGCACATCTATCACGCCCCAGCCGGTGCGGCGCAGACCTGGATCAATGCCGATGATGCGAGCAAGTGTCATGCCCAACTGTAAACACACCAAGTGAACAAAACACAAACATTTCCTCGCCGCTTGCCGTCAGTCCCGTCACATGGAAAGAGCCAGTTTTTCGCTCCGATGAGATAGACCATGTATACCGCAATGGACCCAAGTGCATTTATCCTCGGCATTATCTTCTTATTTGGTGGCCTCATTCGCGGTTTCGCGGGTTTTGGCACCGCATTGGTCGTGATGCCTTTAGGCGCGATATTTCTGCCCGCACCCACGGTGTTGGTCACGATGCTCGTCGCAGATACATTTCCAACAATCCCGCTCGTGCTTCGCGCTTATAAGAAGGTCATTTTCAGCTCATTGATCGTTATTTACATCGGCTATCTATGCGCTTTTCCGCTCGGCATTTGGATCCTCTTCAATACTGATCCCAGCAATCTGCGATGGTTCGTGTGCGTGGTCGTTTTTCTCGCCTGCGCTCTCTTATGGTCAGGCTGGAAGTACCGTGGACCGCGCAACGCAATGGTCCGCGCAATTGTCGGCGGCATGGCTGGCACGCTCGGCGGATCGACAGGCATGAATGGACCGCCCGTTATCCTCTATTGGCTAGCGCAAGAGAATAAAGCCGACCAAATCCGAGCAAACCTCATCGTCTTGTTTGCACTTACCACGATTGCCGGCTTTGCATTCTTCTGGTGGAACGAAGTGCTCACAACCGATCGCATCGTACTCGGCCTCGCCGTTTCACCGGCATACTTTATCGGTATCGAAATCGGCTCGCGGTTTTTTAAAGGTGCAAGTGACGAGCAATATCGCACAGTCGCACTGCTCCTAATCCTGGCCGCGGCGGTCATCGCGATGCCGCTGTGGGACCGTGTGTTTATGGTTTAGGCACCCAAGCGCTCCATAACGTCGTCAGCAATGTCTTCGTTGGAATAGACATTTTGCACGTCGTCATCTTCATCCAACGCATCCAAAAGCTTCAACAAAGTTGAACCCTTATCTTCGTCAACGGGGGTCTGGTTTTGCGGCTTCCAGATGGTGTTCACAGCTTCAGCTTCACCCAGCGTGGCTTCCAACGCCTTTGAGACACTTCCGATATCTTCAAACGCGCAGGTAATGGTGTGTTGTTCCTCATCGCTTTCCACGTCCTCGGCACCGGCCTCAATGGCAGCTTCCATCATAGCGTCGGCGTCACCCGCTTCTGTCTTGTAGACAATCTCGCCAACGCGGTCGAACATGAACGAGACCGATCCGGTCTCACCTAACGAGCCACCGTTTTTGGAAAATGCTGCCCGAATATTGGATGCCGACCGGTTAAGGTTGTCTGTAAGCGCCTCAACGATAACGGCAACGCCGCCCGGTCCATAACCTTCGTAACGCATCTCCTGATAATCTTCGCCACCAGCGCCCGTTCCTTTGGTGATCGCGCGTTGAATGTTGTCCTTCGGCATCGACTGACCCTTGGCATTTTGGATTGCCAACCGCAGACGCGGGTTCATATCGGGATCACTAACGCCGCCACCCATCTTCACCGCAACAGTGATCTCTTTCGACAAGCGGGAAAACAATTTGGACCGAGCAGCATCCTGCCGGCCCTTGCGATGCATTATGTTTTTAAATTTGGAATGACCTGCCATACGATTTTGCCCGGAAATTTTATCGGTTATGTTGGTTGGCGGTTCTTAATTGACCGCGTTTAGTGCGTCCAGACAGTGTTCTCATATCTACGGATTTCCCCATGGACATCTTGATCGGTCTCATTACCGTCGCGCTCATCGGCTTCTTATTATTGAGGCACAACACCAAGAGCGGCAAACGCGCTGTGGGAGCCCACGTCTTCCTGACCGAGCTTGAGGAAGGTGCAGACGCGCTAGCCGCGATGGAAAAAGCAAACGCTTCCATGGGCAATCCGAGCAAGACGATCATTCACCGCACCTATGAGCGACTGCAACGTGACCACAACGGCAAAGCGCGCGGCTTAATCAAGAAAGCAGAAGGCCGCGGCTTCATCGGTTGAACTGGGCGTCTACCAATCTTGCAAGTCTGCCACGGTTGATCATAAAATCTCGCCAGCCGTCGTTGTTGTTCTATTTATCGGTAGAGTTCGCTTTGCTTGGAGAGACTAATGGCTCGATCATTGACCAAGACGTTTTTATCACTCACCGCGCTATCACTTGCCAGTCTTGCGTCACCGATCGCAAAACACGCAATGGCACAGGAGGCGGAACTGCCGCCGAGCCAATGCATGGCGATCGCGCAGAACATCGGTGACGATTTCCCGGTTATGTTCGCATCAATGTCGGCGAACCCGCTCGACACGATCAGCGAGAACGACACGGTCGGCTTTAAATTTGAAGGACATTCAACCTGGCGGATCACAACACCTGAAGGCGTGACAATTGCGACCGATTTTTCCGGGTCCTACGGCGCAAACCCGGCACCGCGTGTCATCACCATGAACCGAGCGCACTCCACCCACTACACGCTCAATCCTGACCCAGCGATAGAAGTCGTTTTGCCCGGATGGGATAATGTCGATCCGCGCGGTATCGATCACGATGTTGTCGTTGACGACGTTTACATCCGCAACGTGGCCACGGACATCCGCTCGTGGGGCGGTGACATGATGGTTAACGCCAACTCGATTTTCATCTTCGAAACAGCCGGACTTTGCATCGGCCATATGGGGCACCTTCACCATCCGTTAACGGAGGACCACTTTGCCGAAATTGGTAGGCTGGATGTCGTCATGGTGCCGGTGGATGGCGGCCTAACGCTCTCCCACGCCGCGATGGCGGACCTAACGAACAGGCTTCGATCATCGGTGGTCCTGCCGATGCACCTGCGCGGGCGTTCAATTTCGTCCTTCACGTCGATGATGGGGTCAAACTGGGCAGTCGATTTTCTTGAAGGTGACACGCTGGAGCTATCGATACGAACGCTTCCCAGGCAACCCACTATTATGGTTCCCATAAGCCTATCGGTGAGAGGCTAGGTTTCAAAATCAGACGCGATTAAAATTGTCGGTATTGGCTTAAACAGGCTTCTACAACTTCATGCTACCTCTGAGTGATCAAAAACAAGTTCATCACGCAGGGGATAAGAATGACACAGTTTTTGGAACGTCGTAGCTTCATCAAACATGCCAGTGCGGCTAACGCCGAACGCAAGGGCGTGCTGCTGCTTCTAGACGGAGACAATTTCTCCGCTGTCACCGATAAATGGGGACCAGTGGCGCACGAACTAGCAATTCAAGCGGTCGAAGAAGCGATCTGCTCAAATGTTCGCGAGTTCGATGTCGTTTCGTACCTCGAAGGCAATCGCTTCGTCGTGTTCGTCAACAATGCGACACTCACCGAGGGCGGCCGGATTGCGGAACGTATCCGAAAGGCGCTGGCTAGGATGACATTCGAGCCCAAAGCGAATGTTCGCCACACGCTTACGGTATCAATCGGTGGCGTCATCGTTCCACCAAAAATGGATATGAGCGACCAGATCAGCTGGGCAGACACTTGCTTAAAGCAAGCAAAGACCAATGGTCGAAATAATGTGGTGATGAAGACCTACCTGCGAACGTCCGCGCCGCTGGCTGCCTAAGGGGGGAAATAGCCATGCAAGAAGAGCGCGCTACCAGACATGACCCTCTCGACGGCGGCTCACTCATCGCCGTTCAGTGTCCGCTTATCGTATCTATGAAGCCCGTGTGGCCCATTGATCGCCTCGCCAAATACCGCAAAGCGCTGAAATCGCTTATCGCGTCCTGTGTTCGCCACGACGACTATATTTTGCAACTTAGCAGAGGCAATTTTGCAATTTACCTCCCAGGCGCCAGCATAGAACAAGCGCAGATGGTCGCGGACCGGATTTTGGCAGCTTCGGTGTTGGCCGAATGCGAGTTCGGCAATCATGATATCGAAGAAATGCCCGTCAATATTAAGAGCGTGAAAAGCGCCCCTCCTGAATTCGTCTCAAGACTGGTGCAGCGAATGATTTTTGCATCAAGCGTGCGGGATGCCCAAGAGCCCGCCAAGTCGGATGTGGCTGCTTAAAGCGCAGCAGCCATAGCCACGAGCTCATCAACAAATTCCGCACACATGATGACGCTGACTGACTGCGGGTCGTAAAAAGCGTTCGGTTCGCCGCAAACTTCCGTTGTGATCGTAACAGCTTGTGGCCAACGGAAGCTCTCACTCAGGTAAAGGGCGAAGTCGTCTAAGACAGCACTATCGATGAGCAAGCGTTGCTGATTATCAGACAGTGTCGTCTCATCCACCTGAACAGTTACACGCTTTGAAATTTCGCCCTCATCATTGAGCACGGGCTCGAGCACCATGGCCCAACTGTCAGCTGCAAGCCAGCTGTCATCCTCACAGGTTTCGAGGCGCTCCGGCGAAATCTCATAATCGCGCGCGAGACCGAGAAAATTCTCCGGATCAAGCCCGACACCGAAGCAAATGATGCGGTAGGCGCGCTGTAAATCGAGATCGTGCGTGCCGTAGTAATCCGCAGCTTCGATATCGTCACCCAGACGCTCGTCAAGAATAAACAGGGAGACCGCAGCATCCGCCAATATCGGCAGCGGATCATCGAACGTCTCCATAATTTCCAGCGTTGCAAACGCATCGGCTGCGTCTTCTTCTTGCCCGAGCACCGGAAAACGAAACTGGTCAATCACCGCATGCCCGGCCTCGTGGTAAAGGATGTGGATTAAATTATTGATGACGAACGCATCGCGATCTTCATCGGTGATCTCATTAGCTTGCGCGACTGAACCAAGTGCGCAGAGCAGAGAGAAGACAAACGCGTTCCGATACATCAATTCCACCATGACGGCTGTGTTTGCTGAAGCCTTGGACCGATGCGAACGGGGTGAACCTCTTCGGCCAAGCCCGTTTTGTCCGATGTTTTGATCGCGACACCGCAAATCGTCGCTTCTCCACTCGCGGTTTCATAGCGTCCGCGCGGAAGCTTTGTCAGGAACCTATTAAGCGGCTCCTCTTTGTCCATCCCGAGTGACGAGTCGTAATCACCGCACATACCTGCATCGCTCATGTAGGCGGTACCGCCGTTTAATATTTGATGATCGCCGGTTGGCATGTGCGTGTGAGTACCGACAACGAGGCTGACGCGCCCGTCCAGATAGTGGCCAAAGCACATCTTTTCCGACGTGGCCTCTGCGTGAAAATCAAACACCGCCGCATCGAACTCGCGACCAAGCTGCGCGTCCCCCAAAACTGCTTCTGCGCAAGCAAATGGATCGTCCAAATCGGGATGCATGAACACGCGACCCATGATGTTTGCGACAAGCACGCGGGAGCCGTTCCGTGCCTCATACACATTGCAGCCGAGGCCGGGTGTTCCTTTCGGAAAGTTCGCAGGACGCAGGAATTGCGGTTGGCGATCCGCAAATGTCAAAGCTTCGCGCTGGTCCCAAACGTGGTTGCCTGTGGTGACAACGTCAGCGCCAGCATCCAGCGTTTCACGCAAAATGGCTTCCGTAATGCCGAACCCACCAGCCGAATTTTCACCATTGACGATGACAAAATCGATGGCGTTTCGCTCGATCAAATCGGGCAATTTTTCAAAAACCGCGGTGCGGCCCGACCGTCCAACCATGTCGCCAAGAAAAAGAATGTGCATTGCGAATTCGTAGACGGTTATGGGTCGCGATGAAAGCGGCGAAAACCTTCTTCGCTCAAAACCGCATCAAGCGGCACGTCGTGCGGCTCCGCTGGAATCGACTCAACTTCCTGACAGGCAAATGCGCAACCGATTAGCTGCGGCTTTTTCCTTACATTGGTCAGCCGCGCGACCGCGCGATCATAGTGCCCAGCCCCGTAACCGATGCGGTTTCCGCTACAATCAAAGGCGGCGAGCGGCACCAGCATCACATCAGGATCGACGGTCTCCGCTTCTGGCCCGGGTCCACGTGTTCCAAAACCTGTATCCACTAGGTCCGCTTTCCTATCGTAGCGACGAAACACGATTGTCTCGCGATCCAGCACCACCGGAAGGCAGAGTGGCACGCCGCGCTGCGCCAGCACTTTCATCAATGGCTGAAGATCAATCTCGGATCGGATTGGCAGAAAAGCAGAAGCAATGCAGCTTGGCTCGAGGGGAAGCTGATCGACGTAATCTACGAGTGCAGAAGAGGCCTGCTGGCGAAACTCTGGCGCAAGACCGTCGCGTTCTGCCAGCACCGCCCGTCGAAGCTCAGCTTTGGTCAAGTGGCACCACCCCGGCTCATTCAAAAGCGCACGCTAGGCGCCGCTACGCGCAAGTCCTTTGAACATAAGAATTACAAGCGCCAACCACATCAGTCGGTGAAGAACTGCAATCCGGAGACCTACAAGTGTAGGTGGGTGCCAGTTGCAAAAGCCCACGAGCCTAAGCAGCGCCAGCTCCCTAAGGATGCGTAAGGCCCCGAAATTTATGTCTTCTGCCGCAAAGCGCAGTCAGCAGGACGGACATAGGGGCTCAATGAACCGAGAGAAAGACGTGATTTAAATAATTCCGGGAGATTGCCGGCGCTCGCAGGCCAAGCTCAACCAAGCTTACGCGTGAGACCGTCGATCTGATCAGCCAGTCCCACCAGCCGCTCCGACAAATGCTCATCAACCTTGTCAGCTTTGGCAAGCGCCTGATCGCGTGTCTTACGGACCGAGTCCATCTCCGCTTCAAGCCCTTTGACCTTGCGCTGAAGTTCCACCAGCTCGTCCATGACCATTATGCCGGCCATCACGGTCAGACGCTGGTCCCCGATCTCGCCAAAAGATGATTTCAAATGGCTTACATAGCGATCAAGCCGCGAGGCGAGATCAATCAAATGGTCCTCTTGGCCGGGATCGCAGGCCATGCGGTAGCTTTTACCGTCTATTGTGACTGTGACTTGTGTCATCTATTCCGCCCGCGCCGTTTCCATCAGCTTATCGGTCGAGCACGGCTCGAATTGTTTCCATCGCCGTCACCAAACGTCGGGACACTTCACTGTTCACCTCAACCAGACGCTCCGCGCGCGCCTCGCTTTCATCGAGCGCGGACGCCAAACGCGAGCGATCCGAATTCAAACGCTGCACTTCTTCTTCGGCATCTTTGTAATCCTGCCGCTGTTCAAGCGTGCTTCCCAAACGATCATCCAAGCGCGCAAGGGAAGCTTCCAGCCGGTCGATAGCCTCGTTGACCGTGGGTAGCGGACCTACGCGCTTGGTATTCATTTGATTGCTCCCGACATGGGAAAACGATGATTGTCTCAATGCTTACAGCCTGATTGTCATGTGAAACGCAAAGCTGCAAACACTTTCAACACCACGGCCCTTGTGAGCCAAAAACTGCACAGATTTCCGGTGGAAAGGCGCGAGTGCGCTCAAAATGTAGCCGATGGCGACGATTGACAGCATGTCCGGTTCTGTTAAGCGCACGGCCAGCAGCCGGGGCGTGTGTAAATACGCTTGACGAGGCAGAGTCTGGATCGTCCCGCAGCAACGGACACATCGGAAAAGTTTTCAAATGATCTCACGCGAAAAGCACGACCGCATGGCCAATGCCATACGTTTTCTATCCATGGACGCAGTACAGGCTGCAAATTCCGGGCACCCGGGCCTGCCTATGGGCGCTGCCGATATCGCTACGGTACTGTTCACGAAATTCATGAAGTTCGATCCGGCTGACCCGAAATGGGCGGATCGCGACCGGTTTATCCTGTCAGCAGGCCACGGCTCCATGCTGATGTATTCTCTTCTCTATCTGCTTGGCTACGAAGACATCACGATCGACGAGATCAAAAACTTCCGCCAGCTTGGTTCAAAAACCGCAGGCCACCCGGAATACGGTCACGCCGCCGGCATCGAGACGACCACAGGCCCGCTTGGCCAAGGCATAGCGAACGGCGTGGGCATGGCGATTGCCGAGCGTAAGCTGCGCGATGAGTTCGGCGAAGACATCGTCGATCACAACACTTACGTCATCGTTGGCGACGGCTGTCTGATGGAAGGCATCAGCCAAGAAGCCATTGCGCTTGCAGGTCACCTGAAGCTGAACAAGCTGATTATGCTCTGGGACGACAACAACATCACTATCGACGGCGAAGTCTCGCTTTCAGACTCCACCGATCAGCAAGCCCGCTTTGAAGCGTGCGGATGGTACACTCAGTCGATTGATGGGCACGACCCCGATGCGATTGCCGCTGCCATTGAGCGCGCAAAAGCAAATGATCGACCAACCATGATCGCCTGTAAGACGACCATCGGTTTCGGTTCGCCAAATCGCGCTGGTACATCAAAAGCACACGGCTCTCCGCTGGGCGACGAGGAAATCACCGAGACACGCAAAGCGCTCGGCTGGGAGCACGCTCCTTTTGAAGTGCCATCTGATATTTTGGACGATTGGCGCGTTGCGGGCCTCTCAGCCCGCAAGGAGTGCAAATCCTGGGAAGAGCGTTTGGCGGCAAAAGACAACACCCAACGTGGCGAGTTCGAGCGCCGTATGTGCGGTGACCTTCCCGTCGGCTTCGAGAATGCTATTCTTGATTACAAGCGCAAGCTGGCCGACGAACAGCCGAAGGTCGCCACGCGCAAAGCTTCGGAGATGGCACTTGAAGTGATCAACGAAGCGCTGCCCGAAACGCTTGGCGGCTCTGCCGATCTGACCGGTTCCAACAACACAAAGACATCACAGACATCTCCGGTTACCCCTGACGATTTCTCGGGCCGTTACATGCACTACGGCATCCGAGAGCACGGCATGGCGGCTGCGATGAACGGTATTGCGCTACACGGTGGTCTCATTCCCTATGGCGGGACGTTTCTCGTGTTCACCGACTACGCACGACCGGCCATGCGCCTGTCATCGCTCATGGGCATCCGCGTCATCTACGTTATGACGCACGATTCCATCGGGCTTGGAGAAGATGGCCCAACCCACCAGCCGGTGGAACAAATCGCAGCGATGCGCGCGATCCCCAACCATCTCGTGTTTCGTCCTGCCGACGTGACAGAAACCGCCGAATGCTGGCAGGCAGCACTTGAGCAGGACAATGCGCCGTCCACGATTGCGCTAACCCGTCAGGGTTTACCCGCTGTTCGCACTGAATTCGAAGAAGCAAATCGATGTGCGAAAGGCGCCTACGAACTCAAAGCTGCGTCCGATGAAGCAGCGGTAACGATCTTTGCGTCCGGTTCAGAGGTGGAAATTGCGCTTGATGCCGCATCGAAGCTGGAAGCAAATGGACACCCGACCCGCGTTGTCTCCGTGCCCTGCTTTGAGCTGTTTGCCCAGCAGTCAGACGAATATCAAGACGAGATGGTCGGCAATGCGTCGGTTAACATCGCCATCGAGGCCGGCGTTCGGCAAGGCTGGGACCGTTTTATCGGCTCCAAAGGCGTCTTCATCGGCATGGACGGATTTGGCCTCTCGGCCCCCTATAAAGACCTCTACGATCACTTCGGCATCACAGCCGAAGCCGCGGTTGAGGCAGCCGAAGCCCGTCTTCACGAAAATGGAGCCACTCACTCGTAATTTAGAATGAGTTTGAACGTTATTTTCATTTGCCCGTTGAACCGCCAGCCTACGAGGGGCTAGGGCACGCACGGAATAGATTTAAGGCGCCGCGCCACCGTGCGACGCCGCAAAACGAAAAAGCATGAATACGATCGGAGGGATCACGTGGCAGATAAAGTCAAAATAGCAATCAACGGTTTCGGACGGATCGGTCGAAATGTCGTCCGTGCAATTTACGAGTCTGGCCGGGACGATATCGACATTGTCGCGATCAACGATCTGGGCCCGGTCGAGACCAACGCACACCTGATGCGTTACGATTCTGTCCACGGTAAGTTTCCGCAGGATGTGTCTGTTTCCGGCGACACGATTAGCGTTGGTTCAGAGAGCTTCAAAGTGCTCGCAGAACGTGATCCAGCCAAACTGCCATGGGGCAGCATGGGCGTTGACATCGTGATGGAATGCACGGGCATTTTCACAGCCAAAGAGAAAGCCTCGCTGCATCTGGAAGCTGGCGCGAAGCGCGTTCTCGTCTCCGCTCCAGCTGCTGGTGCGGATAAAACAATCGTTTACGGCGTGAACCATGATGTACTGACGAGCGACGATGTCGTCGTCTCGAACGCGTCGTGCACGACGAACTGTCTCTCGCCGGTTGCCAAAGTGCTCCACGATGCCATCGGCATCGAAAAGGGCATGATGACAACGATCCACTCCTACACCGGTGACCAGCCGACGCTCGACACCATGCACGGCGATCTTTACCGCGCCCGCGCTGCAGCGATGTCGATGATTCCAACATCGACGGGTGCCGCAAAGGCCGTTGGCCTTGTGCTTCCAGAACTGAACGGCAAGCTCGACGGCTTTGCCATGCGCGTACCAACACCGAATGTTTCGGTTGTCGACTTGAAGTTCATTGCGAAGAAAGAAACGTCGGTCGAGGAAGTCAACGCGGCGATCAAAGCTGCCGCCGACGGGCCAATGAAGGGCATTCTAGGCTACACCGAAGACAAGCTTGTGTCGGTTGATTTCAACCACGATCCACATTCGTCGGTCTTCCATATGGACCAGACAAAGGTCATGGACGGCACGTTCGTTTCCATCCTGTCTTGGTATGACAATGAGTGGGGCTTCTCCAACCGCATGGCCGACACTGCCGTCGCCATGGCAAAGCTCATTTGAGGCGACTGCGCTTTCAAACAATCATAGCGGCGGGCCTGTTTCTGCTCGCCGCTTGCTCCACAACCGACTTAGAAGACCTGAATACGTTTCCCCCCTCGACAAACGAGTTCAGCGTTTCGTCCTCCCCAAATTACAATGCGAAACCTCTTTCGAGCGCGCGCTTCGACAAAGCGTTTAGCGTCACGTTTCAAAATCCATCCCTTCCGATTGTTGGCACCAATACCTTCAATTGCTCGGTCGGATTTACCGAGTTTTCGCAAAATGCGAACTTGAGCCGTGAAGCGGTGAACGCGAATACGCTGCGCCGGGATCGACGACGACTGCTCAGGCAGGTATTTCGTTCAGCCTTTGCCGTTCAGTCTTTCCGCATCATCGAGAAACAGGGTTTCAGCGGTTACAGGCTGACCGTCGATCCGCTCTTTGGTCCGGGCAATACAGATGTCCGCGGTGAGGTCGTAATCGTCGACACGACGCGCGGGCGCTTGGTTCAAAACTGCCTCACGCGCCGAAGCGCTTTTCCGTTGGCAGCAGAGCAGTTCTTTATTCTCTTCAACAGTCTCACCCTGCCGGAGTGAGCGCTGATGTTTAGTGTTTCTGGATGCTGACACAAATACGTTTCGATACTTTCGGTTGATAATCGAAGGTCGTGCCGTAGTGTTACGTTCCGAAACACCAGCAACCGAAATAGGAAATTTCGTCTATGTCATTTGACAAAAAGAAGCCCGTTCACCCCGCCAGCCGAGCCTACGCAGCCGAAGTCGCCGAGGGTGGAATGTCCCGACGAGAATTCTTGAGCCGCGCAACTGCCCTCGGTGTTGGCGCTGCTGCGGCCTATGCGCTCATCGGCGCGAAAATCCCTAAAGCACGCGCAGCGACGCCGATGCAGGGCGGCATTCTTCGCATTGAAAGCGAAGTCCGTCCGCTGAAGGACCCGCGCACATTTGACTGGCCGCAAATGTCAAATTTCACACGCGGCTATCTGGAGTATCTTGTTGAATACAACCGCGACGGTACCATTCGCCCAATGCTGTTGGAAAGCTGGGAAGTGAGCGACGATGCCACAGAATACACGCTCAATGTGCGCCGTGGTGTGAAGTGGAACAATGGCGATGACTTCACCGCTGAAGACGTGGCGTTCAACATCTCCCGCTGGTGCGAGCGCGATGTTGAAGGTAACTCAATGGCGGCCCGCTTTGACGCGATCATTGATCCCGACACCAACACTGCGCGCGAGGGCGCAATTGAAGTCGTCGACAGCCACACGGTGAAGCTGAACCTGCCGCGCGCCGACATCACGCTCATCGCTGGCATGTCGGACTACCCAGCGCAGATTGTGCACCAGAGCTTTAACGGCGATCCGCTTGCAGACCCAATCGGCACCGGACCTTACCTACCGGGTGAATACGAGGTGGGCACACGCAGCGTTTTGAATAAGAATACAGACCACGAATGGTGGGGCGAAGGCGCCTATCTCGATACCATCGAGTATATCGACTACGGCACTGAGCAGTCTGCAATCGTGTCCGCCGTTGAGTCCGAAGAAGTGGATATGATCTACGAAAGCCTCGGCGATTTCGTCGCCATCATGGACACGCTCGGCTGGGAAAAGACCGAAGCGGTCACTGCCAACACCGTGGTCATTCGTCCAAACCAGAACGCAGAAATCGACGGTCAAAAGCCTTACGCCGACGCCCGCGTGCGTCGTGCTCTGGCGCTTGCAGTGGACAACGCGACCTGCTTGCAGCTTGGTTATGCCGGGCTCGGCACGCTTGGTGAAAACCACCATGTCTGCCCCATCCACCCCGAGTACGCTGAACTGGAACCTGTAGAACGCGACCCAGAAGCCGCTAAGGCGCTCATGGAAGAAGCGGGATTTGGCGATTTCGAGCACGAGCTCATTTCCATCGACGACAGCTGGCGTAAGCCGACCTGCGACGCCGTTGCAGCGCAATTGAGAGACGCAGGAATCAACGTGAAGCGAACGGTCCTGCCGGGATCCACATTCTGGAACGACTGGGCAAAGTACCCCTACAGCGCCACCGACTGGGCCCAGCGCCCTCTTGGCGTGCAGGTGCTCTCACTCGCCTATCGTTCGGGCGAAGCCTGGAACGAGGCAGGTTTTGCCAATGAGGAATTTGACCAGCTTCTGAACGAAGCAATGGCCGTTCCCGATGCAGATGAGCGACGAAAGCTCATGACGCGCATCCAAACGATCATGCGGGATGAAGGCGTGATTGTTCAGCCCTACTGGCGCTCAACCTATCGCCACAACAAGCCGGGCCTAATCGGTGCAGAACAGCACCCGACATTTGAGATCCACGTCTACAAACTCGGCTGGTCTGCTTAAGCCCATAATATAAAACGCGGTCGCCCATCTTGGGCGACCGTTTCTTGCACTGCGGGTCAACCCTCTTCGGGAAACGCGCAGTGACGGATTGGTGATATCGCTCCGCCAAAGATCGGAGCCGTCGCCATGAAAGTCATCACCGAACGCCCTATCGTATTCGCCATTGCCGCCTATTGGTGCATGTTCTGGCTACTCAATGCGCTCGACAAGATTTTCGCCCGCGTCAATTTCGGGGCCATTACTTGGTACGGCAATCACCGCGTTGAGAAACTCACGATGTACTTCGAGCGCCTTGGCTGGGGAGCCGAATGGGTCGAGGTAACGCTTATGTTCGCCTTAGCTGTTGAAGCAGCAGTCGCGGGCGTGCTTGCTTGGGCAATCATCGCGATGTTCAAACAGGCTGCCGGTGCAATCCGCAGGTTCGATAGCGCCATTGCGATTTCAATTCTGGTGTTCTTCGGCTTTGCTGTCTTCGACGTCGTCGTCGGTGACCGCGCCGAACTGCTTGAACACTCCCTCCACCTATGTCGGCGTCCTCCTCGTCTCTTATCTGGCAGCGGCAGCCGAAGGCGTTTTCCACCACCTCCGAGAGTCGCAGCCCGTCATCGAGTGAATTCACCGTGGTGTGATTTTTTCACGCTACCGATACGTCAAGTTTTGCGATATTCGTTCTGCGGGGCGAGAAAAATTGATCGAGTGGAACGGGCATGAAGATTTCCAAATTGAAGGCGCTTGTCGCGTCACTTGCTGCTTTCGCGCTTAGCGGATGCGTGAGCACACAAGAGGTCAACACAAACGTACAGTCGAAGTGGATCGGACAGCCGTCTGACCTGTTTTTTGCGACGCACGGCGTTCCGCTCACAGAGTTCGCGCTTGACAACGGCGGAAAGAGTTACACGTGGCGTGGCGGTGTAACGACTGTCACGACCCCTGCGCAGTATGCGCCGATCCAGCAGCCGACAACTCCCACATCAGCTGCAAACCAACCGACAACGGTAAACAATGGCGGTTTTGCCAGATCAACAACCCGCACCACGACGACTGTGAGCGGTCCAAACGCAAACACCACGGTCACCACGACCGAGCGAACAAGCAGCGGTTTCAGTGTAAATCCGCCAACAGCCAACAACACTACGATCAACATCAACACAGGGCCAAATCAGGCACCTCCCGGACAACGCTTGGTGCGTCCAGCGCAAACGCGCAGCTTGTCGTGTGAGGCGGTCATTACGGTGAATTCGGAGGGTACAATCGTGAACTTCAACATCACCAAAGACACCGGAAGCGTGGGCTTGTCCGGTTCGCGTTGCAATGAGGTTCTCACGCCAACGGCGTGAGTTGGTAGACCGTTGACGAGCCGACCAGCTGCCGCCACCTTCACTCCATGGAATCAGGCCTGCTCGTTTTTACCGGAATTGGCTTTGCGATCATCGTGTTTGCGTTGATCGTATCTCGCCTGATGCGCAAAACGCTTCATAGAGAGATGCCGGGCGAAGATATACGGCAGACCGAGTTTTTAGCTGCGCACGAAGCCAAGGAACGTGACCTAAGCGGTGACCTGTGAGACCCTTAGGAAGCGCGCCTAGGTCATATGTCCAAGCAGTGATCGCATAAATTCAACAGCTTTAGAATTGACCGACCCCCGTGTTGCGATAAACGACGAGCACGCAACGCACTACAGAGGGGCATCAAATCCATGGCATTCAAAACACTGGATGATCTGCCCGAAAAAATTTCCGGCAAACGCGTGCTGGTTCGCGTGGACCTGAACGTGCCCATGAAAGACGGCATGGTCACCGACGCGACCCGCATTGAGCGTATCGCACCGACAATTTCGGAACTCACCGAGCGCTGCGCCAAGGTCATTTTGCTTGCGCACTTTGGTCGACCGAAAGGGCAACGGGTCGACGACATGAGCCTGCGCCCGGTCGCACGCGCGGTCGAGGAAGAACTTGACTATCGCGTCGAGTTTACCGCCGACTGCATCGGTCCCGATGCCACATCCGCGATCAATGATATGGAACCGGGCGATGTGATGCTATTGGAGAACACGCGCTTCCACGCAGGCGAAGAGAAAAACGACGCAGACTTCGCAAAAGCGCTCGCTGCCAATGGCGACATCTACGTCAACGACGCATTTTCAGCAGCCCACCGCGCTCATGGTTCAACAGAAGGTATTGCGAAATTGCTGCCCGCCTTCGCAGGTCGGACCATGCAAGCCGAATTGGAGGCGTTGGACAAAGCGCTTGGCAAACCCTCCCGTCCTGTCGTCGCGATTGTTGGCGGGGCAAAGGTCTCGACCAAAATCGATCTTCTTCAAAACTTGGTGTCCAAGGTGGATGCCCTTGTCATCGGTGGCGGTATGGCGAACACATTTTTGGCCGCAAAGGGCCTCGACGTTGGCAAATCACTCTGTGAACACGACCTCGCGGACACGGCCCGAGCAATTCTTGCTGAGGCCGACAAAACCGGTTGCGACATCGTCTTGCCTGTCGATGGAGTGGTGGCGAAAAAATTTGAAGCCAATGCCCCTTCCAAGATCGCTTCCGTAAGCGCAATTCCTGAAAATGGAATGATCCTCGACGTGGGCCCGGAAAGCATCGAGCGGGTCAATGCCTGGATCGAAAAGGCCCGAACGCTCGTTTGGAATGGTCCCATGGGCGCCTTCGAAATCGCGCCCTTTGATGTGGCCACGGTTGCGTCGGCGAAATTTGCCGCGAGGCGCACCTCGGATGGTCAGCTTACCTCTGTGGCCGGCGGTGGCGACACGGTCGCAGCGCTCAACCATGCAGGCGTTGGCGACCAATTCACCTACGTTTCAACGGCCGGCGGCGCATTTCTGGAGTGGATGGAAGGCAAAGAACTTCCCGGCGTCGTCGCGTTGGGATGATGCTCTTCAGACTTTACGGAAAGTGATTACCCAGCCTTTCAGGTCAACGCCCGGTAGATGGTCACCGATCTCGTCCTGTCTGTCCACGATTTTTCCTTGGGCGGCCAACGCCTCCAGCTTGGCAGGCACTGAGCCCTCCTCGTAGAAATGATTGTTCATCCCGATGATGATCGGCGCTTCGGTCTTCGCAACCCGCAGCACATCATCAAGCGCGTCGGCCATCACATGGCCAAATGAGAACACGCCGACAAGCGCGACCGCGTCGTAGGTGCTACTGGTACAATCCATCGGCGGAGCATTGAGGTCGGCTTCAAACAATCGCCGATAAACGCCCGCCTCCTTTGCCTTGGCGAGCATACCAGTAGAGTAGTCACACCCGTCGATAGTGGTGAACCCCTCCGGATGTAAGGCCATGCCCGAAAGCCCGGATCCGCAACCAACGTCGAGCACAGAAACGGTCGAATTAGGGTCAATCATTTTCCGAAGGGCTTCTGCCACTCGACGTGGTGTCTGATATTCGTTCTCGCTAAGCTCAGCGTCGTAGACCTCAGCCCACTCATTGTAGAGTGCCCGCGTCTCGTCACCGTCCTTCATTTCATACACTTTACCGAGATAGCGCTTGGGTTCATTCTCCGCCATGATTGGGGCATTGGTCCTTTCCGGTTTCGTTCTACTGGAAGCTAAACATGTCTCGACAGATTAATTGAGGGTCAAGATGAAAACACTGGCAGGCATTTGTCTTCTTGCAACGCTTCCACTTTGCCAGATCAATCCGTCGTTTGCAGAAGAGTGCGGGGCCATAATCCGCACGATAATGACGGACTTCTCGACAGGTCGTCCGGCCGTGAAGCATCAAAGCACGACGATCTTCGGCGGGCAGGAAACCAAGAACACGAGCTTCTCAACGGGCTTCAATGAGCTTTTGGGGCTCGGCGCTGATGGAAAACCGCAGACGCTTTTCCATGATGGCGCTTTTTACATGACCGAAGACGGTGGTGCTTCATGGGGTTTAGCGCGGAAGTATACAGACGAAGAGCGTCAGAAATTGAGACAAGACGCGACCACACAAGTCGACAATGCCACCGGCTTTCGCTGTGAAATGAACCGGAATCTCGATGGTAAGGCTGTTCATTACCTCGCAGCTGACTACACACTTACGTCCACCGGCGGTGCGGTAACAAGCGAGTTTTGGGTAGGGGTGGCGGATATGTTCGTTTGGAAAACGCGTAATGTGTTTGACATGAACGGAAGCGAAATGATCGTCGAACAAGTGTCAGAGCCTGCACCGAATTTCGTACTGCCTACACCGTAACTGAAGCTTGAGGCCTTAGCTTTGGGAATAGATGGCAGTGATGGATGCTTTCGAAAACAAATTAAAGAGTATCTCCGCTGCAGAGCGTCTCCGCGATCTCTGGCCCATGTTTTGCGATTATTATAGAGAGCATGGCGCGACAATGATCAGCTACCATGCCGTTTCTCTTGACGGTGTACGGCTTGGAATAAAAGCGGAAGGCTTTCCTGAGAAATGGGTTAACAGGTATATCTCGGAAGGACTTGAGGACATTGATCCAATCCCCAAGCAAAGCGCCACGCGAAGTGAACCATTCATCTGGAGCGATGCTGCCAAGTTAAACAATTTGACCGACGAAGAACGCTGGTACTTGTCCGAACTGCAGAGGGAAGTGCCAAACGATGGAATTGCTATCTCGGTCTATGGCAATGGATTTCAGAACGCGTTCATCGGCGTTGGTTTCGCTAACGACCCGCGGCGTTTTTCACGCCACCAGTTATTCCTATTTCACATGGTCGCCGAAGCAGCGCACATCCGCTTTTGCACCATCGTTAATGAACGTCGCAAAAAGGCGAAGCTCTCGAAGCGTGAGCTGGAAATCTTGCATTGGGTTGCGAAGGGCAAATCTAATTCTGTGATCGCAACCATTTTGGCTTTGTCGCCAAATACGATTGATGCCCATCTGCGCAAGATCTACGCGAAGCTCTCCGTTAGCGATAGGACAAGCGCGGCAATCCACGGCGTTGGCAGAGGCCTCATATATTACGCAGAGTAATCACGTGACTACGTTATATGTTACGCGCGTAAAGTTTCCTACTCAGCATTGGCACAAAAAAGAGGGAGCGGAACGGAATGTCATCTGCAATTCAACACAACCAAACATCAGTCGACATCACTCAAACGGCGCAAATCGAGCTTGAACCTTTAGGCGAAGGCGCATTGGCGGCAGAACTCTGCGGAGGAGAAGCACTCGCCGAGGTCCTCTCCTCCTGTTCACTACTCATCGAAACAAGTGCATTTCAGTTCGCCGGCGTCGTAACGCCAACGACGGTTTCGGAATTGCTGAACATCTCAGTCGCACTGAGTGATATTGCGCAGAGTATGTCAGCGCGCATTTTCACAGCTGGCAGCACTTATCCGACATAATTGATGATGTCCGAGGTGAAGCTCAGACAATCACAAAATGAGCAAACTGAAGAGCTCGCGGACACACACCCCGCGGTCTGAATTCAGGTAACCTCAAGCAATGGCTGTCTGTAGACACTCCCACGGATTGCACGCTACTCAAAGGCATGTCTTCGTTTATCCCTGATACCAACGCCCAACCGATAGCACTCGTGACAGGAGCTAATCGCGGCATTGGCGCGGAGGTCGCCCGGCAGCTTGCCCGCGAACACGATTTCTTTGTCTATGTCGGGAGCCGCGATTTCGCGGCAGGTAATGCCGTCGCACAATCCATTGGCGAAAATGCCAAAGCCGTTCGCCTAGATGTCACGAGCAGCGCATCAATTGATGCCGCGATCGCAAAAATATCAGAAGGCCACCAAAAGCTAGACGTTCTCGTGAACAATTCCGCGATTGATTACGATACCGATCAGCAGCCGTCGACGGCAGACCTCTCACGCGCAAGAAGAGCGATGGAGACCAATTTATTTGGTACGTGGGAAGTTACCCAGGCAGCTATTCCCCTCCTCCGGAAAAGCAGTCACGGACGCATTGTAAACGTCTCCTCGGAATCGGGTTCTCTTGCTGAAATGGGATCGGAAACCCCCGGCTATGGTCTTTCAAAAACCGCACTGAATGCACTCACAATCAAATTTGCTGCGGAACTGCGGCCTCACCAAATTTTGGTCAACGCCGTTTGTCCTGGATGGACGGCGACCGATATGGGTGGCGGTGGGCGGCCCGTTCCGGTGGGAGCAAAAAGCGTTGTCTGGGCCGCGACTCTTTCCAAAGATGGGCCAAGCGGTGGATTTTTCCAGGATGGCAAGCCTATCCACTGGTGACACTGACCAAGCAATCCGACCTAGTCATTCTTTGCTTGGTTGAGCAATTCGAGCAGTTCCGACTTCATTTGTTCCAGTTCACCGCGCGTTGGGTCCGCAGTTTCCACGGTGATCGCATCATTAAATGCGCTTAGAACCGGAGCCTCAATGATCTCAATTTCGCTGCGCGTTTCTCCCGAGCCGAGCGGCGTGTCTGCAATCGCTCCAACCAGTTTTCTCCGCAGTTCATCCAAACGCTTACTCATAGGGCGCCCGAGATACCGGCCGCGATCCAACAGCTCCAGAGACTCATTCACCTTCTCAAGTTGATTTGCGTGAAGACGCAAAAGACGGTCAGCGAGCCCTTTGGATGTTCGATCGCCCTCATCGACATCGGCAAGCTCATCGCATGCGTACCGTATCTGATGTTTTAGCTCACTCAGATATATCAGCGTGTCGGTTTGCCTATCTTGATATTCGATTGTTCTGGTCACGGGAGCCTCATTCACTGGGCCATAAACGTCCTGCGCTACCAACGGTTCCGTAGCTCCCTAGCCAGTTTCGCCACGCGCCTCTCGGCCTCATCACAACGCACCGCTGGGCGCGAAACGTTTCTGAAACCATTCGAAAGGAAACCCGAATTTTACCCGTGCGTGAGACCGGTAAAGACGCGCATTACCCACCCGAATAATTCAAATCCAATAAAGGCTCTGATACAGCCGCTGCAAATCATTCAACATAAGGTCCAAAAAGGGGAACACGCATGTCAAATACCGAAGCCATGGCAAAGCAGATGACGTCGGCAGACGGCTTTATCGCAGCGCTCGATCAATCCGGGGGCTCAACTCCCAAAGCACTTGGCCAATACGGCGTCTCTGACGACGCTTGGTCTACCGAAGAGGAGATGTTTGGTCTGATCCACGAGATGCGGGCGCGAATTATCAAGTCGCCAGCTTTTTCCGGCGAGAAGGTCATAGGAGCCATCCTCTTTGAACGCACCATGGATGGTGAAATCGATGGCATCCCCACCGCTGACTATCTCTGGAATAAACGAGGCGTCGTGCCATTCCTGAAGGTGGACAAAGGCCTCGCCGACGAAGAAAACGGTGTTCAACTGATGAACCCAATGCCTGAGCTGGATGCGCTCCTGACACGCGCAGTCTCAAAGAACATTTTCGGCACGAAGATGCGGTCTGTCGTCAACGCAGCTAACGCGGAAGGCATCGCTGCTATTATCAAACAACAGTTCGATGTCGGTCACCAAATCATCGGGCACGGCCTGATGCCGATCCTTGAGCCAGAAGTGAACATCAAAATCGCCGACAAGGCAGAAGCCGAAGACATCGTGCTTGCAGAAATTCAAAAGAATTTGGAAAGCGTCACAGGTGGCAAGCAAGTGATGCTCAAACTGTCGATTCCAACAAAGGCAAACCTTTACAAGCCGCTAATCGATGATCCGCGCGTCATGCGCGTTGTTGCGCTCTCAGGCGGCTACTCCCGGGAAGACGCAAACGCGAAGCTGGCAGAAAACGACGGCATGATTGCATCATTTTCGCGCGCCCTTGCCGAAGGTCTTTCGCATGGCCAGTCGAAGGACGATTTTGATTCCATGCTTGGCAACTCCATTGACGGCATCTACCAGGCTTCAAAAGCTGCTTAATCTTCAAAGCAAAAGGCCGAAAGTTTCCCTGCCCGGCCCGTTTTCGGTACCAGTCAGACCAAATTACTTTCCAGTCCAAACGGTGCCAGCAACGTTGGTGATCGGAACACCGACAGAGTTGCCGTACTCGGTCCATGAACCGTCGTAGTTCTTGGCATCATAGCCGAGGATTTTCGACAGAGCGAACCAAGTATGGCTCGAACGCTCACCAATGCGGCAGTACGTGATAACCGGCTTGGAACCGTCGACGCCATTGGTAGCGTATATCTCACGCAGTTCTTCTGGTGACTTGAAGCGGCCATCTTCGGCAACCGCATTGCCCCAGGATACATTCACAGCACCGGTGACGTGGCCGGCACGCACCGCTGTTTCTTTCAGGCCGGGAGGTGCAATCAACTCGCCGGAGTATTCCTTAGACGAGCGGATATCGACGATGTCTGCAGCACCGGTTTCCGAAGCGCGGACCACGTCAACAAGACGCGCACGCAGGTCTTCGTTTGCAGCCGAAAGCTCAATGTCGCCAGCCTCAACGTTTGCTTCTGCAACGTCTGTCACGAGGTCGCGACCTTCTGCGGCCCAGAGTTGGCGGCCACCGTCGAGAAGCTTAGCTTCAACGCCGTAAATGTCGAATACCCAAACGCCCCAGGCTGCAAACCAGTTGTTTGTATCGCCGTAGATGACGATCGTGTCGCCCTCGTCGACGCCTGCTTCGCGCAACCCTTTTTCAAGTGCCGCCTTGCTTATGATGTCGCGACGAACAGGATCGACAAGATCGGTGTGCCACGCGAGATTTACTGCGCCTGGAATGTGGCCTTCTGAATAAACGTTCGGGTTCACGCTAACTTCGAAGACATGAACCGACGGGTCATCCAGATGGCTTGCGAGCCAGTCACTGGAAACAAGCGGGCCTTCAGCCGAACCGGCAAACGCAGTGGAAGAAAGTGCGACGGTCAGCGCGGCGCCGCCGAGGAGTTTCGAAAAGTTGTTCATCTTAATCTGTGTCCCAACGTTTATTGATAATCACAGAATATTGAGGAAGCGCGGCCAAGCGAAGGAACAGGAATTCCTCGCATGGGGTTCAATGGCGATACAGTTTCTGCATTGGCGGGTATTTGGCGGATTCATTTTTCAGCCATTGCCGCGGCGATTCAGATCGCGGAATTCTGCTTGGGGCTGCCAACGCGGTTGCGATGGGGACCGAACACACAGGCCAACGCTAGGATTACGCCCGCAACAACGGCAATCATGCCCGCTGCACTGACTGCATCGTCAGCACCGAACCAAAGCGGGCCGTATCCGGCAAACACATAACCGAGCACTGCCGAGAGGGTAGCAAACAGCACCGACCACCACACCTGATGCTCCAAGCGGTTGGTTATCAGCCGCGCTGCAGCAGGCGGACATATGAACATCGCGATGACGATAATCGAACCAACAGCATCGAACGCTGCAACCGCAGCAATCGCTGCCGTAATGACCAATCCAAAGCCTATCAATGTCACCGGCAAGCCCTGCGCTTTCGCAAACGCTTCGTCAAAGGTGGACATCTTGAGCCATCGCCAGAACACAACCGTGAGCCCGACAACAAGCAGGAACACGACGGCTATCCGGGGCAATTCCTCTGGCAGTCTTCCAAGCGCCACAGGATCGAAAAGCGAGTGCCAGCCTTGTGCGCGCAGCCAAACGAGCGACTCCAGATTGCCCATCAACGCGTGATCAACGCTTAAATGCACATTACTGAGATCCGCGCGCTCAAGCGTTAAAACACCGGCAGCGAACATTGCAGTGAACACCACGCCCATCGCTGCGCCGGGCTCAATATTGCCCAGCCGCTTTATCGCCTCGATCAAGATAACCGCGACGATAGCAGCGGCAGCAGCCCCAGCCATCATAATGTAGGTTGTTGCCAAGCCGGTGAGGATGAATGCGACTACGATGCCCGGCAAAACCACGTGGCTGATTGCATCGCCGATGAGCGCCTGTCTGCGCAAAATAAGAAAGTTGCCCGGCACCGCACAAGCAATCGACGCAAGCACGCCGATAAAAATGGGCGTCAGCGAAAACTGAACAAACTCGGCACCCATTAGACCGACCCGACCGCCACCGGCGGCCCTATCCGGCGATCAAACTCTTCTATTTCGTCAGCCGTGAAGACCTCTTCGATTGGCGTAAGCCCGTCATACTTTCCCGTAACATTTGTATCTTGATGGATTTCACGCGCGATCGCCCAACGGTGCTCATCGCGTGCAACCTTCGCAGCTTGAGCACGGCCATTGTCCGTCGGCACCCCGTCACGGCGCACAAGACCTTCGCGCGCAAGAAGCCGCATAGTGTAGGCTTCGCGGATGGGGTGTTGGGCCGCCAGAGCCAGCAAACCCTGCCTGCGATGCACCTTCGCCTGAAAACGTCGATGGCGAATGAAGGCCGCAACAGCGCCGCGACAGGGTGCAAAGAAAAGCGACAACACAAAGATAGAAGTCGCGACGAGGACAATGAGCGGACCTGTGGGAAGCGCTGGCGCGGACGCAGAAATGACAGCGCCGAGATAACCTGAGACACCGCCGACGCCACCCGCGATCCAAATCACGTTTTGCGCGCGCTCGGTCCAGAACCGAGCTGTGACGGGCGGAATGATCAATATGGCTACGATCAAAATGAGGCCCACTAGCTTCAAACCTGTCACGGTGATTGCAAGCACCAGTCCCATCATGATCAAGTCGGTCTGCCGCACATTGAATCCGGCAGTCGCCGCATATTCGCTGTCAAACGCGACGAGCGTCATTGGCCTGCGCATCAGCCAAGTCGCGAGCACTGCAAGCGAGCCGCCCGCTGCAATCAACATCGCATCGTTAAACAGCATTCCTGCGGTTGATCCCAAAAGAAAATCCTCAAGCCCCGCCTGACGCCCGGTGCTCATGGTCTGCACAATAGTCAACAGCACAATGCCCAAGCCGTAGGTGACACCAAGAACGGAGCCAATTGCGGTGTCTTCACCAAGCCGCGTGCGGCGCGGTATCCACTCAATGGCGAGAAGTCCTATGGCGGCAGTGATTGCAGCTCCCATTAACAATCCCGCAAGATTGCGTCCGTCTCCGCCAAAGGTGACCATGACCATAAAAGCAATAGCCACGCCAGGAAGCGTGGATGTCGCCAGTGCATCCGAGACAAGGGCACGCTTGCGCAAGAACATGAATGTACCGGACGCGCCGGCAGCAAAACCCAACAGCGTCGCCCCGACGGTGACAAGCGAGGCATTGTAACCCGCTTGCAAAAACAGTGCTTCGAGGAAAGCGCTCATCGCTTCAGACGACTGCAGCCAACTCGGTCAGATGCGTTGCGCCCAACCGGCCACCATAAGCCGCCTGAAGATTGTCCGTATTGAAGGCCGCCGAGACCGGGCCTTCCGCCATGCGACGCACATTGATCATGAACACGTGGTCGAAGTACTCGCGCACCGTCGAAAGATCGTGGTGAACCGCAATCACGGATTTGCCCTCATCCTTGAGGCTCTTCAAGACAGCAATGATCGACCGTTCGGTTGCTGCATCAACACCTGCAAGCGGTTCGTCGAGCACATAAAAATCGGCATCCTGAGCCAACGCGCGTGCGATGAAGACCCGCTGCTGTTGGCCGCCCGATAGCTGACCAATCTGCCGGTCGGCGAAATCGGCCATGCCAACGCGATCTAAACACTGTATCGTATGTGCGGTCATCGAGCCCGAAAGCCGACCCAGAAGACCCAGCTTCCGATAAAGCCCCATCTCAACGACGTCTTTCACCGTCGTCGGAAAATCCCAGTCCACGCTTGCGCGCTGGGGAACGTAAGCCACGCGGTGACGCGCCTTCTCAATCGGCTGACCGAAGACGAACACTTCGCCAGAAAGGCGCGGAATAACACCCAAGGCCGATTTCAACAGCGTTGATTTACCTGCCCCATTTGGACCGATGATCGCTGAGATCTTTGCAGCCGGGAATGTAGCATCAACTGAAAACACTGCAGGCTTTTCGCCGTAGGAAACTGTCAGCCCACGGGCCGCAAGCGGCGCGTCAGCCGGAACAAGAGGCGGTTCCAAAGACAGCCCGTCCTGAGCAACAACGAAAGGCTGCTTAATCCGCGTGAGTGCGTCAACCATCGGCAAGAAGTCCTTGCATACCGCCTTCGGGCGCCTCGCCGCCAAGTGCTTCTGCAATCGTCGTCACGTTGTGATCAATCATACCAATATAGGTGCCGCGGTAAGTGCCGGGCTCACCCATCGCATCAGAGAAAATTTCGCCGCCGACGATCACTTCGTGACCCTTCGCAGCAGCGCCTTCGATGACCGCCTGAATGTTGCGATCCGACACAGAAGACTCGACAAACACCGCGCCGATCTTTCGATCCACCAGCATGTCGACCATCTGGCCAATCTGCTGCAATCCGGTTTCAGAATCGGTCGAAACGCCTTGGATACCGATGGGCTCAAAACCGTAAGCGGATCCGAAATAGTTGAACGCATCGTGGGCTGATACGATCACGCGGCTCTCAACGGGGACCGTCGAAAGCACCTGCACCACGTACTGCGCAAGCTTTGATAACTCGCTTAGGTAAGCGTCAGCGTTGGCTCTGTAACCGCCTTCGTTTTCTGGATCGGCATCAATCATGGCGTCGCGAATGGTAACGACGACATTGCTCCAAAGGTTCACATTCATCCAAACGTGGGGATCAGCACGACCTTCATAATCTTGCGAATTCAACAACAGGCTTTCGGGAATGCGCTCGGCTGCGGCCACCACAGTTCCGCCCTCAGCAAGTCCAAGCAGGAAATCTTCCATCTGCGCTTCGAGGAATAGGCCGTTCCACAACACCAGATCGGCGTTGGCGAGCTTCACGATGTCGGTGCGGGTTTGGCGATAACCATGGGGATCCACGCCCTCGCCCATGAGAGATTCAACGTCTATCAACTCGCCGCCTATGTTTGCTGCCGCATCAGCGATCATGCCGGTTGTCGCGATGACTTTCAGCTTCTCCTCAGCGAGACCTGCGCCCATACTCAACATAAGCGCTGCCGAAGCTACGGCGGCAACAAACGCCCGTTTTGTGAAAATCATGAAATCTCCGTGGGAATTTTGGTCACATCCTTCCCGATACGGTGAAAGCTATTGCGAGGCAGTCGCAAAGTCAAGGATAATGCGAATTAGTCGCATTAAGAAATCAAACGGTCATAATTGTGATGATAAGGAGATGGCGCGCGGGCTTGCGGCGGCAACTTTCTTATTGAAAGCTTCCCTTCCAACGCTCAATCCATAATCTAATCCCATGCTGCATCTATCCGCACTCAGTTGGCTCATGTTCCCAGTCTATGTCTGGCAGGGCATCGGCGTCAGAATGCGCATTGAACGCCTGAAACCTGCAGCTTTGCCGGTCGAAGGCGAAATTTCGGGTAACGACGATCCTATTCGTCTGCTTGTGATCGGTGACTCAACAGTTGCGAGCGTCGGCGTGCAGGAGTTGGACGGCACGTTCGCATATGCGATGGCAAACGCGCTGCATGAACGGACAGGCAGAGCGATCATCTGGCGATCCGCAGGTGCGAATTCGGCATCCTCCGGCGATCTGGAACGTCATGTCCTACCGCATATTGAACCGCGCAACTTTACCCACGTGCTGGTTTCGGTCGGCACAAATGACATGAAGAATTTTCACCTGATCAGCCGGTTTAAGCGCGAATTCGGCGCTCTGCTTTACGGCCTAGGCACCCGCTTTCCCAGAGCACGTATCCTCTGGACTACAATTCCGGATATGCGAAAGTTTCCGGCGCTGCCCAAGCAACTGGGCCGCGTGCTTGCGGCAAGAGCGGAGTTGATCAACTAGATGGGGCGGCGTCTGTGCAATGAGAGAGGCGCAATGGCAGCAGAGCCGTTTCCGATCAAGTCGGATGCGGGCTTCGCGCGGGACGGGTTTCATCCAAATGCCGATGGTTATCATGCATGGGCGCAGTTTCTAGCGCCGCAAATGCTTGGACCCGCAGGAGGGCCTACCGACGTGCACACCATTGAAGAACCGCGCGATGCCATTGCATCGCGCGGGTCGGTAAAGGCGTAGGCGCTTAGTTCGTCTGCTCGCCAAACAGCGTTGTGTGCATGATCTGGTAAATTTCGGTATTATCCACCAGCGGCTCAAGCATCTCATGGTTCAGGCCTGCCGAACGAGCGACAATACCACCGGCAACATCATTGTAGCCGACCCATGCGATACCAAACGGATGACGGACGCCTTCGGCATCGGGTGCAGACATGAACACATCACCAAACGCGCCTTGCTGGCCGTGCAGTACGCCACCGCCGCGTGTGGTCGCCGCAACAGCACCGCCCTCGGGCGCTTCGCTGCCGGAAAGCAGATGCATGCCGGACGCATGACTATCGGCTGCCATCAGCAACAGCGTATCGTCGTTAGCGTTCACATAGTCATGAAGAACGCCTACGGCGTCATCGGCGCGGCGAAGCGCTTCCAGCGTACCGAATGCATTCATGTTGTTTGGGATATTATCGGTGCCCTCTTCTTCGACGACGGCGAAGAAACCGTCTTCATCGCGCGAGATAACCTGCAGGGCAGCGTCTGCCATTTCTGCAATCGTAGGCGCTGACTCGACATAGGTGGGCTTGCCTTCAATGAGGTTCCGCTCACGCTCTTGGTCGTTGAACGTGTGGTTGTGCGCGAACACACCAAGCACCTTATCGACGGTGGCAAGATCGAGACCCATCAGTTCGTCACGGGTGTAAACGATCGTGTAGCCAAGCTCTTCTGCCCGTTCGATCAGGTTTAGACCGTCTTCGCGCTCGCCTTCGCCTTGACGTCCTGCAACGCCCTCAGGAAGCAGATACCGCTCACCGCCAGCCATGATGACTGCAAAATTCGATTCAATGACCTGCCGCGCGATGTCTTCGCGATTGCCACGCTCTTCCGAAGAGGCTGCGAAAACCGCGGTACCAGGTTCAGCAATGTGACCGGACTGGACAAGCGCAACGGCTTTGCCAGCTTCATGCGCTTCTTCGGCAATCGACATCTGTTTTCCTGAAGCCGCCGTGATGACTTCCGTTCGGTTGAGACCGAAGGAGTTGTGGTGAACCTTTACGCCGTAAGCGTGTGTGGTCGCACCGCCGTGGGATGTGCCCGTCAACCGTGTCGCCATGTGCCCGGTGTAGACGCCACCGCCTGGGAGCTTGTCCCAGTTCAGTTCGCCGTCGGGGCCTGCAAACGCGGTCCGCGCCGGAC
>JBCDLI010000003.1:0-76882 GCA_038745535.1 Pseudomonadota bacterium
AATCGACGCCGATACCGGCAATATTTTTGAGAAAGTCGACGCCTGGATTGACGGCTTCTTCACCTTGCTGCCGAATATCGCAGTTGGGATCATCGTCTTACTAATTTTCATTGCCTTGGGCGTTTTCGTGGGTCGCACCGTAGCGCATGGGAAAAAAGCGCGACCGCGATAGTCTTGGAAATGTGGGCGGCTCGCTGGTACGCTATGCTCTGATCATCATCGGCTTCATGCTTGCGATCACCACTGTCGCGCCGTCGATCTCCCCCGGTGATCTAATCGCGGGACTTGGCGTCTCTTCGGTCGCAATTGGCTTCGCCTTTAAAGACATTTTGCAAAACATGCTGGCGGGGATTTTGATCCTACTGCGCCAGCCCTTCGAGGTGGGCGATCAGATTATTTCCGGCGGCCACGAGGGCACGGTGGAGAAGATCGAGACCCGTGCCACGTTTATCAAAACCTATGATGGTCGCCGTGTCGTCATCCCCAACTCAGACATTTATACGGATGCCGTGACCGTGAACACTGCCTTCAAACATATCCGCTCGCAGTATGATGTCGGCGTCGGTTGCAATGACGATTGGGACGAGGCCAAAGACGTCATTTTGAAGGCTGTGGCGAAGGTGGAGGGGGTCACTTCTGATCCTGAGCCCGAGTGCATTCCCATCGCCATTGCCGATTTTTCAAACAATATTCGTGTACGGTGGTGGACAGCTTCTGACCGCGCGTCGGTCATCCACACCTTCGGCCGTGTCATTGAGCAGGTCTACAAAGACCTCGACGCGGCCGGTATCGATATGCCGTATCCGACCAACGTCATGTTATTCCACGACCAGACCGAAGAGCACGATGGCATGCGATCCAAGCAGCGCGAGGGTTGGCCTGCGCGTCCCGGCGAAGACGATCCGCGAACAGCGCGCATGGTGGACGGCATGAAGAGTAAGCAAGCGAAAGATCGGACAAATGGAGCGCAAAGCAATCGGGAAACTGCCACAGCTTAATCCGGGTTGAAGTAAATTACAGAACTTCCTTAAGGCTATCGGCTCCTGCTCCGGCAGGTGACGATGCCAGCACCTCCATAATCTGTTGCACGCTTTCTACGATGACAGGTTTGATGCTGTCGGAGGAATGCAGAAAGCCCCCGATATCCATGTGTTGCAGGAGCGAAGCGAACGGGTCCCAATACCCGTTCCAGTTCGCGATGATTATCGGCTTGTCGTGGCGACCGAGTTGCGCCCACGTCATGATTTCCACCACTTCCTCTAAAGTGCCTATTCCACCGGGCAGTGTGACAAACGCTTCCGCGCGCTCAAACATCGTATGCTTGCGTTCGTGCATATCCTTGGTAACGATCAACTCACTGAGCTCTGTCAACGCTTCTCGCGACGCTTCCTTCTCGATCAGAAATTCCGGGATAATGCCCGTTACTTTACCACCCGCTGCGAAAGCTCCATTGGCGACTGCGCCCATCAATCCCTTTGTGCCGCCACCGTAGACAAGTTCCACATCCGCAAGACCGATAGCGCTACCGAGGTCAGTGGCAAGTTGAATGAATTTCGGATCGGTACCGGGAGAAGAACCGCAATAAACGCAGACTGACGAGAGCATAGTCTTCCTTTAGAATAGTATGGCCAAACGCATAATGTGACAGCGTCGAATGACACCGTTAAAACGTCATTGAAAGTAGGATTCTGAAGATGACGACATTGTCGATTCAAACGAAGATCGCAAGTCTGTTTCTGGCGGGCGCAGCCGTTGCTGGCGGAACGGTACTCTATCAATCAGTGGGAAACAGCGGCTCAAACGTGGAACCTGCGACTGTTGAAGAAACATCGGTTGATGTCGCTTTAGCACCGGCAGATCAATCGCTACCGGAACAGATTACCGAGGCTCCAATCACAGAAGAGACGCCTGATGGTGCGGTAGAAGTGCCACCAGAACCTCTTGAAGACAATGCCGATGCGTCCGAGACAGACGAAGTTGAAGCAGTTATAGCCCCGACCTTCGATCTCTTACGCGTCGAACCCGATGGTTCGGTGCTTATCGCGGGACAGGCTTTACCGGAGGCGAATGTTGAAGTGCTCACCGGAGCCGACGTGCTTGGCCAAGCAGCAGCGGAGACAAATGGCGATTTTGTGATCATCATCGACAATGAGTTGGAGCCCGGCTCCTATGAGCTTGTTCTTCGCCAGACGCGGCGAGACGGAAAATCGGCGACATCCCAACAAACCGCTATCGTAAACATCCCGGAAACCGAAACAGAGCAGGTGTTGGCAATTGTTCAACAGCCGGGCGAGGCTTCGCGGCTGATTTCAGTTCCCGATGATAATGCGGAAGAGCAGTTTGTTGCCGTCGACCCCGTCGACCGCGAAGAACAGATCGCAGCGGTGATACCGGAGCCAAGCGGAGAGTTGGACACGAACGGTTTACCGCGTCTGGAGAGAGCAAATGGCGAGGCGGCCGCGGATGACGTGTTACCGGAGACTGATAGTTCCGTTTCAGTAGAAGATGCTGCGCCGAGCGTACGATTGATTGCCGTAGAGATCGATGGTGATGAGATTTTCGTAGCCGGTGAAGCCAATCCCGGTAGTCGAGTTCGCATCTATGCCAACGAAATCTTGCTGGGGGACGCCGTTGTCAATCCGGGCGGCAATTTTCTGGTAGAGGCTCGCCGCGATTTACCGGTGGGCGATTATATTATCCGGGCAGATATTGTTGAGCCATCCAGCGGCGCGGTTCTGGCACGCGCTTCGGTGCCTTTCCAGCGGACGGAGGGTGAGCGCTTGGCTGCAGTCGCTGTCAGCGTGCCGCGTGCTCCAACCTTGCCGGAGACCGCCCCGACTGTTCCCTTTGATGAGTTAGCAACCTCGCAAGGAGAAGGTGCCACCACAATCCCACAATCGCTTGGCGTTTTGCAGGGGCCTCCAGACATCGAAGCCGCTGAAACGGTCACCGAACCAAATTTGGTGCCGACAAAGGAATCCGTCGTTATTCGTCGCGGCGATACTCTTTGGGAAATATCGAAACGCGTTTACGGGCGCGGAGTAAAATACACGACGATATACGCGGCCAACGCGAATAACATATCGGATCCGAACCGGATTTGGCCGGGACAGATTTTCGGTGTGCCGGAAGACAGTGGCGACGACGAAACAGCATTGACACAGCACCGCGAACTGCGAAAGCAGCGTTAGAAAAATCAGTGTGTCAATGCTGACGCAAAAACTGGATACAAATCTCCAATGTCTCTTGTCGATACGATCAAGAAAACCGCGGTTCCAATTCACAAGGCGGGTTGGCCGTTCATTGCAGCGTTTTTCATTGTCGCCGTGATTATCGGGTGGATTTGGGACCCGCTTTTCTACCTTGGTCTGCTGCTGACAGGATGGTGCGCTTACTTCTTCCGCGATCCAGAGCGGGTGACGCGTATCAATCCTGACTGGGTTGTTTCGCCTGCAGACGGCGTTGTCTCTGCGATTGGTCCAGCCGTACCGCCTGAAGAGCTTGATCTAGGCGAAGAGCCGCGAACCCGAATTTCTGTTTTCATGGACGTATTCTCGGTTCACGTTAACCGTGCGCCCGTAGCCGGAAAAATCATCCGCCAAGTGCATAAACCAGGTAAGTTTTTGAACGCTGATCTGGACAAGGCGAGCACCGAAAACGAACGCAATGGTTTCGTTTTCGAAACGTCCCATGGCCCCGTCGCTGCTGTGCAAATTGCCGGGCTTGTCGCCAGACGTATCCTCAGTTGGAAAAGCGCTGGCGATGAAATCGAGCAGGGCGAACGTTTCGGTCTCATCCGCTTCGGTTCACGGTTGGATATTTACCTGCCCAACGACGTGACCCCCAATGTTGCCATTGGTCAAAATGCGATTGCTGGAGAGACGGTCATCGCGCATTTCTCCGGCGCTGATGTTTCCATCGAACCGACAACGCGGACCGACTAAACGTGCCCGTGGAAGACGCTTTTCCGCCGTTTGAGCCAGATGGTCCCATCGACGGGCAGCATGGCCGCGTCATGCGCAAGCCAAGCCGTCTTCGCGAAGTGCCAATCCGATTTATCATCCCAAACATATTCACGGTGTTGGCAATATGCGCCGGTCTTTCAGCGGTTCGTATGGCACTAGAAGATCGGTTCGAGTTAGCCATCGGCCTCATTTTGGTGTCAGCTCTGCTCGACGGCCTTGATGGTCGTGTTGCAAGACTCATGAAGGGATCATCGAAGTTTGGTGCGGAATTGGACTCTCTTGCCGACGCCATCAACTTCGGTGTGGTTCCCTCAATCGTCTTATACATCCACGTGCTTGATGAAGCTCGTCAGTTTGGTTGGATCGCTGCTTTGATATTTACGATCGCATGCGTGCTCAGGCTGGCTCGGTTCAATGTGATGTCCGGTGATCGCGATCGCCCCGTCTGGCAACAAGATTTCTTTATAGGCGTTCCGGCCCCGGCAGGTGCTGCGCTTGTTCTGCTCCCGGTCTATTTGAGCTTTTTAGGCGTGACACCGCACTGGATTACGGCGTCGGTTGTGTCAATATACGTCATCGCTATTGGACTGTTGATGGTATCCAGCCTGCCGGTTTGGTCAGCCAAGTCTTTCGGTTCTGGCGTTAGGCGAACCGCGGTGATGCCGCTTTTACTAAGCGTCGTCTTTTACGTAGCAATGATTGCCAATTTCACATGGACCACCGTTACAGTGTCAGCCTTCGCTTACATTGCGTTCTTGCCGTACTCCGTTTCGCGATATCGCAAAGCCCAGCGCGCAAACGCGGTGACAGACGGCGACGAACCGAAGCCGGAATAGCCGTAATTGGCTGCTACGCGGCCCGGTCAGTAATGCCGAGCGTCTCGTTTACGAACCGTTGTGTGGATACATAGTCCGTTTTGCCCGACCCCAGCACCGGTATGTTCTCAACATGGATAATATCGGACGGAACCATCAATTCGGTCACACCGCTAATCTTTGAGTGGCTAATGAGTGCTGATTTGTCGGCGCGGTTGAGCGTGGTCGCGAGAATGATGCGTTCTCCCTTGCGTTTATCCGGTACAGCCACGGCGGCATGGCGTTCTTCTGGCCACAGCGATTGCACAAGCATCTCTACAGCGCCTAGCGACACCATTTCGCCAGCGATCTTTGCAAAACGCTTCGCCCGACCGCGAATCTCGACGAAACCTTCGCGATCAATGTGAACGATGTCGCCGGAATCGTGCCAATCGCCAGCCATTGGTTGAAGCTGGCCCGGCTTTTCCGAGGTCATGTAGCCCAGCATGATATTTGGACCGGAAACCCATAAGCGGCCACCATTGTCTATCCCGGGAACTGGTTCCAATCGCGCATCGATGCCGGGTAGCAAGCGACCAACACTGCCGTTACGCCCGTGAATTGCCGTATTAACAGCGACCACAGGCGCGGCTTCGGTCATTCCAAAGCCCTCCAAGATTTTGCAGTTGAAACGCTCGCGATAGATGTCTTCGGTCTCGCGCTTCACAGCTTCGGCACCCGCCACGACAAAACGAAGCGATGAAAAATCGCCGTCTTTTGCTGTTCGCGCATAACCTCGAAGGAACGTGTCTGTGCCGAACATGATCGTAGGCTTCACACGCCGCGCAACCGCCGGGATCAGCTTGTAGTGGAGCGGTGACGGATAGAGAAACAGCTTCACCCCGTAAAAGAGCGGTAGGATTGTTCCGCCGGTTAGCCCGAAAGAATGGAAAACCGGGAGGACGTTAAACAGGCAGTCGGTGACCGAAATGTCGACACGTGCTTCGGACTGAGCAGCATTGATGTGAAGATTTCGGTGCGAAAGTACGACGCCCTTCGGTGTGCCCTCTGACCCTGACGTGAACAAGATCACCGCTGGCTTCACCGCATCCACTTTTGCGATACTGGATTTCCATTGCAGTGCGCCGGCCACCTTCTCCAGCGGTGTTATCGTCTCCCGAAGCTCTTCGAGCCACACTATCTTTGTACCGTTTGCCTCGATTGCGGTGACGACAGGCTCAAGCTCAGCCTTTTCAATGAATGCGCGAGAACAAAGCACCGTTTTGATCTGCGCGGTATTGATCGCCGAGACAATCACGGATGGACCAGCCGTGTAATTCAGCATAGCTGCCACACGCCCAGCGCTCTGCAAGGCAAAGAATGTCACGACAACGCCGTTCGCGTTGGGCAAAAACACGCCGACAACCTCGCCGGGCTTCGTAAATTTTGCGAACCTCTTGCCTAAAACCCGGGCGCCAATCAGTGTGCGCTTGTAGGTCAGGGTACCCGTGACGGTGTCTTCTAAAATAATTCGTCCCGGACCGTAGGTTTTGGCAGCCTTCACCAAACCGGCATGCAACCCAACACTGGTATCAGTCGTGTTGACCCGTGTGAGAGCGAGAATGTCAAAGAGGGCATTTGCAGCAGGGAGGGGAAGTGGCCCGCCTTTTTCCGCCAGCGATGAGATGGTCTCGGTCGGGAGCGCATGAACCGCTAGTGCGGGAAACCGCTGCCGCGGTGCTTTTTCTTCGGGCGTAAAAGACGAGGGTAAAAAGCGGGAACCGCTTATGTGGATTGGCTGAATGCGCGCTTTCGCTTTTCGAGCAAGCAGCGTAATCGCCCGAAAAAGCCGGAATTCTTCTGCGCTCGGTTCTACATTTTCAGGCACGTAAACGGCCATGCGACCGCCACCTTTCAGGTGCCGAAGCAGACGTCGATTTGCGATCAAACGCTCTTTATCGAATACGACCGAACGAGCCAGCGAACGGTGAGACGACACCAGCCAATTCTGAGACGTTTCAGGCTTTAAAACGTGAAGGGTATCATCTGGCAGCGTGGCAAGCATGATCGCCGCATCGAGTTTTGATTGTTCAGAAATCACATAAATGAGCGGACCGGCGATGTCGGATGTCTTTCCAATCCGAGACGTATCTAAACGGTAGAAAACCTTGAGTGGTGTGAGCGCGAGTGCCTGACGCCAAGTATTCGCAAGCGTATGCTTTTGAAACGCTGCCAAGCCGAAGAACCCAAGCACAACAGCGATTAGCCCAATAAGCAAAACGGTCATGTCGCCTCCCTGAATGACCTGCTTCGCGTATCAGTTTAGCCTTAAGTCGCAGCAATGCTAGCCAAAATCACCAAAGCAGTGCTGTTTTGCGCATTTATTCTGGGTTGGAGTAGGACTGCCAGCTTTGCTCGCGAACGTTCCAGATTTTGCCAGTCTCGGTGCTTGCAGGTCCACAAAGGTGAACAATCGAGGCAGCAACTGTTTCGGGAGTGGGAAGCGTCGTTGCGTCTTCGCCAGGCATTGCCTGCGCCCGCATATGCGTACGCGTCGCCCCCGGGTTGACTGAATTCACGGTTAGCTTTGTTTGCTTGGTCTCATTGGCCCAAGAACGCGCCAGCGCTTCGACCGCCGCTTTCGACATCGCATAGGGCCCCCAATAGGCCTTCGCAAAATGGGCTGCCTTAGAGGACATGATGAGTGCTCGTCCGGCATCCGATTTGCGCAGAAGGGGGTCGGTGGAGCGGATCAACCGCCAAACAGAGCGAACGTTTAAATCGACAACGCGCTCGAAGTCTTTCGCTTTTGCCTGTCCGATCGGACCCATCGGACCAAGAACGCCAGCGTTTGCGACCAGGATATCAAGTCTCCCCCAGCGGTCGTTAATGACACCGCCGAGCCTATCAATTGCTTCCATATCGGTCAGATCAAGGGGCACCAATGAAGCCTGCCCACCCGCGGCCTGGATATTGTCATCGAGTTCTTCGAGCCCGCCCTGCGTCCGGGCAACCGCAATGACATGTGCCCCTGCAGCAGCGATTTTCAGCGCGAGTGCATAGCCAATCCCCCGTGACGCCCCGGTTACAAGCGCGACACGACCAGTGAGATCCGGCAGTCCATTATCATTCATTGAAAAAGCTCAGTTCGTGTTCGCGAGCATCGAAAGGCGGCGGATGTTACTCGGGCCGTTTTCGTCGACCAACGGTGTTGGGTAGTCACCCGTGAAATAGTGGTCAGTAAACTGTGGCCTTTGTGGATCGCGGGTCACGCCGCCGACCGCGTCATACAAACCTTCGATGCTTAGGAACAGCAATGAATCTGCACCGATGTAGTCGCACATGGATTGCAGATCACGGTGACTATTCGCAATTAATTGGTCTTTATCGGGCGTGTCGATCCCATAAAAATCGGGATAGTGGATCATGGGCGATGCAACGCGAATGTGTACTTCGCGCGCTCCGGCTTCCCGCATCATCTGTACGATTTTCACCGACGTTGTTCCGCGCACGATAGAATCGTCGATGAGAACAATGCGTTTTCCCGCAACCACACCGCGATTTGCCGAGTGCTTGAGCTTCACACCAAGCGCACGAATTTGCTGCGTCGGCTCGATAAAGGTTCGGCCCACGTAGTGATTTCTGATGATGCCAAGCTCAAACGGAATTCCGCTTTGCTGGGCGAAGCCAATTGCGGCCGGTGTCCCGCCGTCGGGAACTGGCACCACAGCATCAGCCTCAACGCCCGCCTCATCGGCAAGATTTTTGCCCATGCGCTTGCGCGTTTCGTAAACATTTCGTCCCCCGACCGTGGAGTCCGGTCGCGCGAAATAGACGTATTCAAAAAGACACAGGCGCTCCGGCTGCGTTACCGGCGCGCGTCGGCTTTCTATTGTGATCGACCCGTCCGGTTGTTTCTCGCAAATTATGAGCTCGCCGTTTTTCACGTCGCGAACGTATTTTGCGCCGATGATATCGAGTGCGCAGGTTTCCGAGCAGAAGATGGGTTTGCCGTCGAGATCGCCCATCACGAGGGGCCGAATTCCAATTGGGTCGCGTGCCGCAATGAGTTTTGTGCGTGTCACCGCGAGCATGGAATAACCGCCCTCAATCCGTGAGATGGCGTCTGCAAACCGATCCGCCGATGATTCACGCCGCGACTGGGCAATGAGGTGCAATACAACCTCGGTGTCCGAGGTCGACTGACAAATCGCGCCTTTAGAAATGAGCTCCTTTCGAAGCGTCAGACCGTTGGTGAAATTGCCGTTATGGGCAATTGCAATACCGCCCTCGTTTAATTCCGCGAAGAGCGGCTGAACGTTGCGTAGTGCAGTCTCGCCGGTCGTCGAATAGCGCACATGGCCGATCGACATGTCACCGGGCAGGCGGTTAAGCAGTTCCGGTTTGGTGTAGTGGTCACCAACCAGACCCATGCGTCGCTCGGAATAGAATTGCTGGCCATCGTAGGTCACGATACCGGCGGCTTCTTGGCCCCGGTGTTGAAGCGCATGGAGTCCGAGGGCTGTGAGCGCGGAGGAATCCGGATGCCCGAGAATTCCAAAAACACCGCACTCTTCGCGGAGCGTATCGCCATCCGCATCGAGATTGTCGTCAATTCGGTCGGCGATGCCTGTCATGATCACGCTTCCGTTTCTTCGCTACCGGAAAGGAGCTCGTCCATGTCCTCGGGAAGGAGGTTTACGATGCTGTTTGCGACCGTATCGAGGAATGGCTTCGACTTGGAGTCATCAATCCAGGTTATCTCTCGGTCGGACGCGAAAAAGCCGAGGAACCAGACGGCAACCGCACAAACGATCACGCCACGCCCAACGCCGAACACGAAGCCGAGCGACCTATCGAGTGGTCCGATCCGGCTATCGACGATGGTGTCAGCGATGCGCATTGTTACCAGCGTAGCAACAATGAGCACGAGAAAGAAAATTGCTGCGCCCGCAACCAACTGAGAAATCAACTCGCTTGATATGTAGTTTTGAACAAACGGCGTAACACGTGCGTAGAGGTAGATGGCAGCAATCCCAGCGACCACCCAAGACACGATGGACAACACTTCACGGGAAAAACCACGCACCATTGCGAGAACCGCAGAAAGCAGTACGAGCACGATGACCGCCACATCAAGCACCGTAATGACCATGATCTACCTCTTATGGCCACTCGGCCCATTTTATTGATAAATGAATTTAAGCCGTTTGCCGTTGCTCAGGCGTTGATTGAATGTCTTTTCCACCGGCAATTCGCGTTACAAGATCGATTAGGTTGTCTACCTGTATTCCGCCGTCGTCGTTTCGCGCGTCCAGTTTGCCTTTTGCTGGTCGAGCTGCAGAGGAAAAGCCAAGCTTAACCGCTTCTTTCATCCGCTGTTCGCCGTGTGCAACCTGCCGCACCGCTCCAGATAAGCTAATTTCGCCGAAATAGACCCAATCGACCGGCAGGGCAATACCGGTCAGAGACGAGACCAAAGCAGCCGCGACCGCGAGGTCACCCGCCGGTTCGGTGATGCGGTAACCGCCAGCGATGTTTAAATAGACATCGTGCTGCGAAAACCGGACACCGCAGTGGGTTTCCAAAACCGCCAAGACCATTGCAAGTCGCGAAGAGTCCCAGCCAACAACCGCGCGACGCGGAGTACCGAGGGGCGAGGCGGCAACGAGCGCTTGCACTTCTACGAGCACAGGCCGCGTGCCTTCCATAGCGGCAAACACCGATGCTCCGGGCGCATGTTCGGTGCGTTCGCTCAAGAAAAGTTCTGACGGATTTTGCACCTGCTTTAAGCCCGCCGCCGTCATTTCAAACACGCCGATCTCATCGGTCGGCCCAAAGCGATTTTTCGTCGTGCGTAAAATACGATGTTGATGCGCGCCGTCGCCTTCAAACTGCATCACGGCATCGACCATGTGTTCAAGCACCCTCGGACCAGCAATCGTGCCTTCCTTTGTAACGTGACCAACGAACACCACCGTTGTGCCAGACGTCTTTGCGTATCGGATCATCGCCTGCGCCGCGCTTCGAACTTGAGTCACCGTTCCCGGCGCGCTGTCAGCAGCTTCGGTCCACAGTGTCTGAATGGAATCTAACACCAGAAAATCAGGACGACGCGGCAACTCCTTGAGCGTTGCCAAGATGTCTTCCACATTCGTTTCGGCCGCGAGTTGTACGTCCGTTTCATGGGCATTCAGCCGCTGCGCACGCAGCTGAACCTGCGCTACCGCTTCCTCGCCAGAGACATAAATGACCGATTGACCGCCGCGTGAGAGCGCTGCTGCGGCCTGCATAAGAAGTGTGGATTTTCCAATCCCGGGCTCGCCACCTAAGAGGACAGCCGATCCCCGCACAAACCCACCGCCTGTGACGCGGTCCAGCTCTGCGACACGTGATACGATGCGGGGCGCGTCTTCCACTACCGTATCAAGGCGCGATAGCTCGATAGCGCGCCCTTTGCGCACGCCTTTACCGGGGCCCCCGCCAACTCCTGCGCCAGCGGTTTCCTGGCTGATTGTGTTCCACTCGCCGCAGGCGTCGCATTTGCCAGACCATTGGGAATACTGCGCACCGCAATTCCCACATACGAAGAGAGCACGAGCTTTAGCCATTATTCCGTTCCCTCATCTGCCATTTTTCCATGGTGAACGGTGACATCCTGAACCTGCCAATCAGCTGAACAACTGGAAAAAGCGAACGATCCAAGCCAGCAGCGTATTTTCCTCTTTGTTTTTATTCTCTTTCCCCACGCCGCTTTTGTTGTCGGCGCGCGCAGCGACTGCCTCTTCGAACTGCGTATAGTCGATGCCAGCTTCCATTAGCCTTCGTTTCAGCGTTTCAGTATTAAAAATTTCCCCATCAGCAACAATCGCGCTGCTTGGTAGTTTTGACACCAATTGGGTCGCAGAAGCACCGTGCTGCTTCAGAAATGCTTGGCATGCCGCTTCGACTTGTTCACTCTTCCGATCAACGAATAACAGATACCGACCAGCCTCAGACAACTCCCCCAGCTGCAGTAGAATGTCGCCCAAAAGGGACGTGCCTTGTTCCGAGAATTTTGCCCCTGACAATTTACTCGCCACGATCTCTCGCGCTCGTTCCAGTCGGCCAGCCTCAATCTCTTTGCGGGCTTTTGAGAAATCCATACCGTCACAGGTTCCGAGATCGACGGGCGTATCGTGCACCGAACGACGTCAAAATTTCGTATCCGATTGTGCCCGCCGCGCGCGCAACATCATCTATAGACATTGTCGGGCCCAAAAGTTCGATCCAGCCTTCGTCGACGTCTTTTGTCGGAATGTCGGTCACGTCGAAGCACATGAGGTCCATAGTTACCCGGCCAAGAAGCGGAATACGATGTCCTCTGATCGCGCCAAACGTGCCTTGTTGAACGGTGTCCCGCAGCGGAACGCCTGACCCTGAAGCAGATCTCGGATATCCATCCGCGTAACCGACGGAGACAATGGCCAAGCGGCTATCGCGTTTTAACGTATGGGTTGCGCCGTACGAGACAGTTTCTCCTGCCTTAGCTTCGCGAACCTGAACAATCCGCGCCTCCAAAGACACTACAGGCTGCATCAGATTTGCCATGCCGTTCACCGCTTCACCGCCATAAAGCGCGATGCCCGGACGGGTCAGATCGTGGCCAAGGGCGCCTTTTGAAATTATTGCTGCTGAATTTGACAGACTGGATTCAACGCCTGAGAATTTCTCGCTTACCAATTGAAATTGCTCAATTTGTTGATTGTTGAGCCAGTGCGCGGGGGTATCGGCACATGCAAAGTGGCTCATAACGTGCGTGCAATTGACTGGCCTTTCTGAACTCAGAGAAATTGCGTCCTCGACGGAGACGCCAAGCCGGTTCATGCCCGTATCGACCTGAATCGCGCAGGGCGCACCATGTGTGCCTTTCCATGTTCCAACATGCTCGTAGCTTGAAAGGACCGGTCGTAGTTCGTTCTCGATCATTATTTTAGAAACATCAGAATGGATGCCATTGAGAACGTAAACGGTAGCCTCAGGTAACAGCGCGCGAAGCTTTACGCCCTCGCCAGGCAGCGCAACAAAAAACGTGTCACAACCTGCCTTGGCCAGTGCCGGTGCAACTTCTGAAATACCCAAGCCATAGGCGTTCGCTTTTACAACCGCAGACGCTTTGCCCGGTCGCGATTGACGGTTCAGATGTTTCCAGTTTTCGACAATCGCGCCGAGATCAACCGTCAGGCGGCCCCCCGCGAGGTGTTCAGAGTTCACTGCGCCGCCTCACGTCGATCACATGGAATAGAAAAATTCTTCGCGTACGATTTTGCCGTTGTCGGTGGTGTAGATCGCGACTTCTTTCAGTTCGAAACGCTTTCCGCTTTCGCGATCCGTCGCCTCGCCAGTAAAAATGACCGCGAATTTATTGTCACCGTGGGGGTGGGGACCGTCGGCATGGTAGCTATGGGTTTCCATCGCGCTATCCCACCAATCGTGTTTTGCTTTGATGCCATCCAGTCCTTCGACCACGGCACTTCCGGTCTCCGGGTTTGGGTTGGCTTCCACAGACACCGCATCCGTAGAATAAAGTGTGTCCAAAGCCTCACGCTCTGTATGCGCATCACAGTGCGCAACGAGCTTCTCGCCGATTTCCTTGTTGTCCATGCCGCCGCTCCGGATTAGACGTTCTTGTCTTGTTCTATTGTCGCAGAACAGCCTTCTCTCGGCAAGCGCAGAAATGCAGCTTACTCAAACCGCTCAGGCAATTGGTCCATGGGCGCCAGATCGGTAAACCGCGTGAATTGCGCCTGGAACCCAAGCTGCACCGTTCCGGTTGGTCCGTGACGCTGCTTGCCGACGATCACGTCAGCAGTGCCTTCGACCTTCCGCATCTTTTCTTCCCACGCGATGTATTCTTCGGTTTTGATATCGTCGCGAACCTCTTCCGCCGAACGACGCGGCTCCGCATTCTTCACGTAGTACTCCTCACGGAAGACGAACAGCACCACGTCAGCGTCCTGCTCAATCGAACCTGATTCACGTAGGTCTGATAGCTGCGGACGCTTATCATCACGACTTTCAACCTGACGCGAGAGCTGAGACAGCGCAATAATTGGAACATTCAGTTCCTTCGCGAGTGCCTTCAAACCCGTGGTGATTTCTGTGATTTCCTGCACGCGGTTCTGGCTCGACTTGGCTGACGAACCCGTCATCAGCTGCACATAGTCAACGATCATAACGTCCAGCCCCCGTTGACGCTTCAGACGTCGAGCACGAGCCGCCAGCTGAGCGATCGAAATGCCGCCGGTCTGGTCGATGAAAAGCGGCATCTGCTGAACCATGTTCGAGCACTGGACCAGCTGATCAAAGTCAGCATCGGTCAACTCACCGCGACGGATCTTGGAGGAGGGAATTTCCGTTTGCTCAGAGATAATGCGGGTCGCAAGCTGCTCCGAACTCATCTCCAGCGAATAGAAGCCAACAACACCGCCGTTGACCGCTTTCACAGAGCCATCGGCTTGCTGCTCACCTTCATACGTCGCGGCGATGTTGAATGCGATATTGGTTGCCAGTGATGTTTTACCCATACCCGGGCGACCGGCGAGGATGATCAAGTCAGAGGATTGCAGGCCGCCCATTTTCTCATCCAGCGAGGATAAGCCCGTGGCGATACCGGAAAGGTGCCCGTCACGCTGAAAAGCAGCCGTCGCCATCTCAATTGCGTTGCGCACCGCTTCATTGAAAGGCTGGAACCCACCATCATAGCGGCCAGTTTCAGCGAGTTCGAACAGTCTGCGCTCCGCGTCTTCAATTTGCTCCTGCGGCGGCATCTCCACTGGCGCATCGTAGGCGATGTTCACCATGTCTTCGCCAATGCCGATCAGCGCGCGACGGGTGGCAAGATCATAGATTGCGCGGCCATAGTCTTCCGCATTGATGATAGTAACCGCAGAAGCGGCGAGCCGAGCCAGATACTGCGCGACTGTAATTTCACCGACTTTCTCGTCCGCCGGTAGAAACGTCTTGATGGTGACCGGGTTACAGACCTTGGCCATGCGAATCTGTTGGCTTGCAGTCGCGTAAATCTGTCGGTGAAGCGGTTCGTAGAAGTGCTCAGGCTTGAGAAAATCAGACACGCGGTAAAACGCATCATTGTTGACAAGAATCGCGCCTAAGAGAGCCTGCTCGGCCTCGATATTGCCGGGGGCTTCTCGAAAAAGCGGGTCCTGATCTGTCTCTGAACTTACTTCGCTAAGCTGCGCCACTGCCATGTCTCGACCCCGTCTTTCCTTGTTTTGGGATAACGCGATTCGCTCGATTTTCGACAACGGAGATCAAATTTCACCGTTGATCACAGGCACATCGAATCTGTGAAATTAACAATGGTATCAGTTGACAGTTTTTTCAGTCAAAACACGGAATGGAGCAGCTCCTGATAAAGCTGTCGCATGTGCGCTTCTGACGTCATCTGTTGCGATACCGCTGCGTGATTTTTCACACTGCAGCTGATCAAAAGCCCAAGATCGGGATGAAAGGTGACGAAAATGTCTGAACTTGCATTCCCAATTCTCAACGCGGTCATCTTGACCGGATTTGTCGGTTATCTCTTTGCCGACGCATATTTCAACGCTTCTCGTTAAGCGTATTGGGCGGACCGTGTGGCCCGCCCAAATGGGTTGCTAGTCTTCGTCTGAAGCTTCGCTCTCTTCACTGGCTTCTGCTTCTGTAGGTTCTAATAGATCCTCATCCACGTCTGCGAGCGACTCAAAGCGGTCTTCGTCCTCACCGTAGATTGCTTCGGCAGTCGTGAGGTCTTCGCCCGCGGCCTGACGCTCAGCTTCGTCGGCCGTACGCGCAACGTTAAGCGTGATTTTGGTCTCCACTTCAGGGTGCAAAATAACGTCGACGTCATGCAGCCCGATCGTCTTGATTGGGTTTTTTAGGTCCACTTGATTACGCGAGACTGTGAAGTTGTTTTCTGCGAGCAGATCGGAGATATCACGGGTCGATACCGAGCCGTAGAGCTGACCTGTTTCACCGGCTGAGCGGACTGCAACGAATGTCTTTCCATCGAGACCTTCTGCGATTTGTGCAGCAGCGTCCTTGCGCTCATTATTACGCTCTTCAATTGTCGCGCGTTCGGCCTCAAATTTTGCCCGATTTGCTGCGTTCGCGCGCAATGCTTTGCCCTGCGGGAGAAGGAAGTTTCGGGCAAAGCCCGGCTTCACGGTGACTTCGTCGCCGATGGTGCCAAGTTTTGCAATGCGTTCCAATAATATGACTTGCATGTCTGCTCCTGTTGTCTGGATTTTTGGAATTTAAGTGATGGGCGGTGGAGTGCCTGAACCACCGGAAGGCGAAACAGGCATGTTATTGGCTGGATTGAAAAGACCGACGCCGGTAAAGAAGAGCGCGGGAAAAAGGAAAATGACCGTCGATCCATAAGCGATAATCATTGCCAGCGGTCTCCATGGCTGACCGACGGTTCGATGATGGAACACCGCGTAGCCGGAAAGGGTGAAACCGGCCAGGAGCGCTCCGATCAAGCACGATGCGGCCAGTGCGATGTTTCCGCCGACAAACGTTAACAGCACCGCGCCTGCGAGCGCGAAGAGTGCGTTGCGTGGCATACGCATCGCCAGCGGCCAAAGGTCTTGCGGTCGCGCCAGACGGCCTGACTGTTTGGAGAGCCAAATTGCTATGTATAGGTTCATGACCAGCAAAAAGAGCCAAAACGCTGGCTGTAGGAGTGGCACGGCGACTAAAATGTTCTGAACAAAGGCCTCACGCGCGTCCGGAGAAAAGCCGAACTCTGCGTTCTGCTCTTGCAAACGCTCAACCATTTGATCAGCGATGAGTACCGCGAAATCGCGGCCATACCCGGCAATTAAGCCGGCCGCTATAAAAGCCACAGCGGTCATCACAGCCAGCCGAAAAATGATCTGTGAAAGCGGGAACCAAGCAACCTTGTCGTTCGGACCGCCCATTTCTGATGCTGGGCGTGCCAGTGTCAGCCAAAGAGCCGCCATTGCCGACGGCAGGGAAGTTGTCAGAAGCACAAATCCAGCGGTTTCGGGGTTTGCGATAATCGCTACACCAACCGATGAAATGAGAAGGCCAACCACGCCTGCCGACGCGCCCCAGCCAAGACCAGCGACCATGATCGGCAACGGCGAGAACACGAAAAGGAGAAGTGCGAGGCTCGACCCGGTCGCCACACCAAGGCACAAAACAATTGTCGCAATCCCTGAGACCGCGCCGACCAGCATTGTTTGTGCGTCGAAATCCATTTGTCGCTGTCCTGCGTTTCGGCAGTTAGGGCTTTGCCCAACTCGGTTGTGTGTTTCCGGGTCCGCCCCGGCGTACTCCGGCGCGCGGACCGCGCCGGATTGTCGTCAAAAGGTTAGTTCACAGAATAGGGCAGCAGGCCAAGAAAGCGTGCCCGCTTAATCGCTTTTGCCAGTTCACGCTGCTTCTTCATCGATACAGCTGAAATCCGCGACGGGACGATCTTGCCGCGCTCAGAAACGTAGCGCTGCAAGAGCTTTACGTCTTTGTAGTCAATCTTTGGCGCGTTATCGCCAGAAAACGGGCATGTCTTGCGGCGACGATTAAACGGGCGCCGTGTTGGGATCTGATTAATATCTACCATCATTTATCTCCTTTGGCGCTGATCAATCGCGACGGCGACGGTCGTCGCGCTCTGCACGTCGTAGCATTGCCGATGGGCCGTCTTCATGCTCGTCGACAGAAATTGTCATGTAACGAAGGACATCCTCGTGGATGCGCTGCTGGCGCTCAAGTTCGTGGATCGCTGGGCCACCAGCTTCCACGTTCATCAGAACAAAATGCGCTTTGCGGTTCTTTTTGATGCGGTACTGAAGTGACTTCACGCCCCAGTTTTCCACCTTGCCGACGGAACCGCCGTTTTCTTCAATCACGCCTTTGAAAGCTTCCGCCAATTCATCAACGCCTTGGCTGGACAAATCCTGTCGCGCCAAGAAAATATGCTCGTAGAGTGCCATAAACACGCCTTTCTTGTTTCAATCTGCCGGGCAACGCGAAGCTTCCGCACCCTGAACATCTATTGATGAAAGGCGCTTCAAACTCATGGTTCGGAACGGACACACGGGTGGTGCAGCAAACTTGCCACTGCATAAGCACTTCGGCTCCACCGTTCAGCACCCAGCTAACCAGCAATCGTCGTCCTATCCATTTCTTCCGCCAAAGCAAGCATTATCGAACCGTCGCAGACCTTCGTGGCCATTGACTCTGGAAGTCTCGGCGATATCCAACGCGAAAACGCGTGGATTTAGTGATGACGACGGCATTCGTATTCCCCGGTCAGGGGTCTCAATCGGTGGGCATGGGCAAGGATCTCGCCGACACTTTTGCAGAAGCGGCCGCAGTTTTTGCAGAAGTCGATGATGCGCTCGGCGAAAAGCTTTCCGACACGATTTGGAATGGCCCGGATGAAGCACTGACATTGACCGCGAATGCGCAGCCCGCACTGATGGCGGTTTCCATCGCGGTTGTACGCGTGTTGGAAGCGAAGGGTTATGATCTCGCCGCAAACGGCAAATACGCTGCAGGACATTCACTTGGTGAATATTCAGCCTATGCGGCCTGCGGCACGTTTAGCATCTCCGACACCGCGAAACTTTTAAGAACGCGCGGTAACGCGATGCAGGCCGCAGTACCATCGGGCGAAGGGGCAATGGCTGCGATCATCGGGCTTGATGCACACACCGTAACAGACGTCTGCGAGCGGATCGCTGCTGAAACATCAAGCTGCTGCCAAATCGCAAATGACAATGGTGGCGGACAGTTGGTAATTTCGGGATCAAAAGCTGCCGTTGAAAAAGCAGCTGCCGAACTGAAAGAAGCCGGGGCAAAACGCGCGCTGCTTCTTCCGGTGTCTGCGCCTTTTCACTCGGCACTGATGGAACCAGCTGCGAGCGTAATGGAAAAAGCGTTGAGCGAGGTGGCGACGACTTCGCCATCGCTGCCAATCATCGCAAATGTCCGTGTGGCGGCGGTTTCAGAGCCAACCGAAATCGTCTCCTGTCTAGTCGAACAGGTTACTGGGCAGGTGCGTTGGCGCGAAACCGTCGAGTGGTTTGCGGCAAACGGAGTAACCCAATTGGTCGAGATTGGCTCTGGAAAAGTACTATCGGGCCTCGCAAAACGGATTGATCGCAGTATTAACGCGGTTGCGTTGTCGTCGCCGAGCGATATAGACGCGTTTCTCGCTGCACAAGCTACCTAAATTTCAACGATACTGGAAAAGCGATGTTCGAACTCACAGGTCGAAAAGCACTTGTCACGGGCGCTTCTGGTGGCATCGGTGAAGCGATTGCGAAGTCACTACACGGCGCGGGAGCGGTTGTTGCGCTTCATGGTACCCGGCAAGAAAAGCTTGATGCGTTAGCAGCAGAACTTGGCGATCGTGTCCACGTATTTCCAGCGAACCTGTCAGATCGCGATGCGGTCAAATCTCTGGGCTCTTCGGTTGAAGAGAAACTTGAGGGCGTCGATATTCTCGTCAACAATGCAGGCATCACCCGCGACGGACTTCTGGTACGCATGAGCGATGACGATTGGGATGCCGTCATTGAGGTCAATTTGACGGCAACCTTCCGCCTGACCCGCGAACTTGCTCACCCGATGATGCGTCGGCGGAGTGGTCGGATCATAAATATCTCGTCGGTTGTTGGTGCTACGGGCAATCCCGGCCAGGCCAATTATTGCGCGTCCAAAGCCGGCATGGTTGGGTTTTCCAAGGCACTGGCGCAGGAAATTGCTCCTCGAAACGTGACCGTGAACTGCATCGCCCCGGGCTTTATAGAAAGTGCGATGACTGACAAATTGAACGAGAAGCAAAAAGAGGCGATCTTGTCTTCCATTCCGCTGCGCCGCATCGGATCTACAGATGAAGTGTCAGCAGCAGTAAACTTTCTTGCCTCTGATGCCGCCTCTTACATTACGGGCCAAACGATCCACGTGAACGGCGGAATGGCGATGTTCTAAAGTTCTGTAGGCGTGTGCAAACAATTAAACTACAGCGTTATCCATCTTGATTACCTAGTCGTTGGCGGATAACGACACCAAAAACCCAATTCGGACAACGAGGGAAAAACCATGAGCGATGTCGCAGAGCGCGTGAAGAAGATTGTCGTCGAGAACCTGACCGTCGACGCAGAAAAAGTGAATGAAAGCGCGAGCTTCATGGATGATCTGGGCGCAGATAGCCTGGACATCGTTGAAATGATTATGGCGTTTGAAGAAGAGTTTGGCGTTGAAATTCCAGACGACGCCGCTGAAAGCGTCTTGACTGTCGGTGACGCAATCAAGTTCATCGAGAAAGCCAAGGCTTGAACCAATTTTCGGCGTGGTCCAAGCGGACTCACGCCGTTTTTGTATCCGGCGTTGACCGTGTAGTCGGGACCCGTGATCCGAATGTGAGGTGAAAAATGACTTTGAGACGAGTCGTCATAACCGGCATTGGAATGGTCAGTCCGCTCGGTGGCGACGTGGAGACCACGTGGCGTCGCCTGTTAGCGGGTGAAAGCGCGGCGAAACGGATTACCAGCTTCGAAGTTTCCGACATCACGGCGCAGATCGCGTGTCAAATCCCGGTTGGTGAAGGAAAGTCTGCTGGCGACGGAACCTTTAATCCAAGCGATTGGCAAGAAGTGAAGGAGCAGCGCAAAGTTGATCCGTTCATCACCTATGCCATGGCCGCGTCAGAAATGGCGTTGGAAGACGCCAACTGGAAACCGGAAAGCGACGAAGACCAAATTCGCACGGGCGTGTTGATTGGTTCGGGCATTGGTGGTCTCGAGGGCATCGTTGAGGCTGGCGATACACTGCGCGACCGCGGTCCGCGGCGCATTTCGCCATTCTTTATTCCAGGCCGGTTGATCAATCTGGCAGGTGGTCAAGTGTCCATTCGACACGGCCTTCGCGGCCCAAATCACTCCGTCGTGACGGCATGTTCTACCGGCGCCCACGCTATCGGAGACGCTGGTAGACTAGTCGCGCTCGGCGATGCCGATGTGATGGTGGCGGGCGGAACAGAATCGCCGGTCGGAAGGCTTTCTCTTGCAGGCTTTGCAGCGTGTAAGGCACTTTCGACCGCCTATAACGATGCACCTGAAAAGGCTTCACGCCCCTATGATCGCGACCGTGACGGTTTCGTTATGGGTGAGGGCGCGGGCATCGTCATCGTTGAAGAGCACGAACACGCCGTTGCGCGCGGAGCGAAGATATATGCCGAAATTGTGGGCTATGGTCTTTCGGGCGATGCCTATCACATTACGGCGCCACCACCCGACGGCGAAGGCGCCGAACGATGCATGAGAGCGGCCTTGGGCCGTGCAGGCGTGGACATGAGCGAAATCGGGTACATCAACGCCCACGGCACATCGACGATGGCCGATACAATTGAGCTTGGTGCGGTTGAAAGGGTTCTGGGCCAGCACGCCGCCGGCGTTTCCATGTCTTCGACGAAGTCCTGCATCGGTCACCTTCTGGGTGCCGCCGGCGCGGTAGAAGCCATTTTCTGCGCCCTTTCGATCCGTGACCAAGTGGTGCCACCGACAATCAATCTCGACAATCCCGACGTGGAAACCGAGATTGACCTCGTGCCGCACACGGCCAAAAAGCGGGCTGTTGACGTGGCGCTTTCCAACTCTTTCGGTTTCGGCGGAACCAACGCGTCGCTCGTGTTGAAGCGGGTACAATAGTCGAAAAGCGCTCCACGCCCTACGGCGATACAAATTCTTGCCGCTTTGAAACTGCAGAGGTGTTGCAACGAGCGGTCATAAGACAAGTCTACCAAGCGGGTCCAAAACATGTCGAACAATGCTGATGCGGTCGCCGAAACATCGCAAAAGCCATCAGGGAAAAAGAAGAAGCGTGCCCATCAGGGGCAGATTTTCGTCTTCTTTCAGTTTTGCTTCTCATTGGTCCTATTGGCGCTCATCGCTGTGGGGGCGGTCACATTTTTCGGCGCGCGGGAGTACACAGCCCAAGGACCGCTCGCAGCGGAGACGACCTATGTCGTGCGCAATGGGGCTTCGTTAAATCAGGTCGCGACGGGCCTGCGCCGCGGCGGCGTGATATCGAATTCTACTATTTTTGAGATTGCCGGACGTGCAACGGGACATGCAAGCCAAATCAAGGCGGGCGAATATCTGATCGAGCCAGGGTCCTCAATGAAAGAGGTGATGGCGAAAATCGTATCAGGGCGTGCGATTGAATACGCGGTCACCATCGTAGAAGGTATGACTGTCACGAAAGCTGTGGAGCGCATCGCCTCGAATGCTGCATTCACAGGCGATTTGCCAGCCGAGTTACCGCCGGAGGGCGCACTTCTTGCCGATACCAAGAGCTTCCCACGCGGTACTGACCGTGCCGTCGTACTGAGCCGGTTTGTCGATGCTCAAGCTCAGATGGTGGAAGAGGTTTGGGCAAACCGTCAGCCAGACTTGCCGATCGGAAATATCAATGAATTCATGACACTCGCGTCAATTGTTGAGAAAGAAACAGGGCAGGGCGAAGAACGACCGCTCGTTGCTTCGGTGTTCATCAACCGCCTCCGACGCGGGATGCGCCTTCAATCGGACCCAACAATTATCTACGGCATTTTCGGCGGCGAGGGAAAACCTGCCGATCGCCCAATTTATCGCTCTGACATCGACACGCCGACCGATTACAATACCTACACCATTGATGGATTGCCGCCGACACCGATAGCGATACCCGGGCGCGCATCGCTGGAAGCCGTGGCGAACCCTGCACAGTCGGACTATTTGTACTTCGTCGCTGACGGCACCGGTGGCCATGCCTTCGCCGAGACCCTTGAAGGGCATAATCAGAATGTTGCCCGTTGGCGTGAGATTGAACGCGAACGTGCGGCGGAAGCTGCTGAGACGGACTAGTTTCGATTTTTCGCGCAATGACGATCACTCAAAACATCGAGTCAATGACCGGCTTTGGTTCCGGCACAGCCGAAATGGATGGCACAACTGTTTCGGTTGAAATCAGGTCGGTAAATGGACGAGCGTTGGACATGCGCCTGCGACTTCCAGACGTTCTCTCTTTTGCTGAGAAAACCGTTCGGGAAAAGCTTAAGGCAGCTGTCTCGCGCGGAAACTTGCAGGTCTCAATATCAATTGAGCGTTCGGATGAAACATCAAGCGTGAGGCTTAACGCAGAAGAGTTCGCGAGTGTTTCCAGTCGCCTGAAAAGCCTCGCACACGAGAACGGATTGTCGCCACCGACAGTCGCAGATATTCTATCGTTTCGGTCGGTGACCCAACTTCCCGATGCTCCTGTCGATGAAGATGCCGAACAGGAAAAACTGTCGGCGCTGACCGATCGCGCGCTGCGAGACGCGATCGCCGAATTAAGCACTCAGCGCAAGGCAGAAGGGTGCCGCACTGTCGAAGTTCTGAAGGAGCACCGCAATGGGCTCGCCGAAGGCTCCCGAAAGGTCCGGGATCACCCCGCGTTATCGATGGAGGCTATCTCAACGCGACTGCGAGAACAGCTCACAAGACTGTTTGCCAGCTTGGAGGATCAAGCGCCCATTGAAAAAGATCGTGTAGCCGCTGAAGCAGCGATCATCGCGGTGAAAGCTGATGTGTCTGAAGAGATAGATCGCTTCGATGGGCATTTGGTAACCGTTGATAACTTGTTGAGCGCGGGCGGAGTTGTCGGCAAACGCTTGGAGTTCATTTGCCAAGAATTGAACCGAGAAGCGAATACGCTGTGTTCTAAATCGCCGGACGCCGAGATCACGGAGATTGGCCTCAATATGAAAGCCCTAATCGATAAAATTCGCGAGCAGGCTGCCAATCTCGCTTGATCGGTCGGGAGGAAAGCTGAGCCTGTTTCGAGCGCTCGGATGGCGTAACATATTGTGATACGAATCGATTCCTCCGGAGCGTCGCCCCCCGTGAACACAAGCAGGCAAATTTCCCGTCGTGGCGTACTTTTCGTCATTTCATCTCCGTCCGGTGCTGGAAAATCCACGATTGCTCGAAACCTTCTCGAAACAGACCGAAGACCGGACGGCAAAGCAGCGCTTACGATGTCTACGAGCGTGACTACGCGTGCGCGCCGCGGCAGCGAGATCGATGGCGTCCATTATCACTTCATATCTAAGGAGGAGTTCGCTCAGCGTCGAGACGGCGATGGCTTGCTGGAATGGGCGCAGGTTCATGGCAATAGCTACGGAACACCGCGTGATCCCGTTGAAGAGGCGATACGAGAGGGCCGCGACATGCTGTTTGATATTGATTGGCAGGGCGCTGAGCAGCTGGTTGAGAAAATGCGCGCTGACGTCGTCTCCGTCTTTATACTTCCCCCGTCGCTGGAAGAATTGAAATCACGGCTGCATCGGCGTGCAGAAGATACGCCTGGGGTCATTGCAGACCGATTGAAGAATGCGCAGGAAGAGATAACGCACTGGCGGGACTACGATTTTGTTGTCGTCAATGACGACCTAGACCGTGCATTTGACGAGGTGCGATCAATATTGTGTGCCGAACGCTTGCGACGCGCACGTCGCAATGGCCTGTTCGATTTTACCGAGGAGTTGCTGTCCAACGCTAACTAACGTCAGTCAGAGGCTGTTTGCGAGGCGGCAGAATTCTTCCATGTCGAGGGTCTCGGCCCTGCGTGTTTCCTCAATTCCGGCAGTCGCCAGAAGTGCAGCGCCACCAATAGGTTTCAATGATTGGCGGAGCATTTTTCTTCGCTGCCCGAATGCGTGTTTCGTAACGATCTGTAATTTTTTCAGGTCAGCCGGAATTGGCGCGGCAAGTGGCATTAATTGCACTACGCTTGATGTGACCTTCGGCGGGGGAAAAAACGCACTGGCAGGAATATCGAAACAGCGTGCTGCATGACACCGCCATTGTGCCAAGACTGAAAGTCGCCCGTACGCTGGGGTGCTTCGTTCAGCAACGATCCGATTCGCTACTTCACGTTGGAACATCAGCGTCATCGAGCTGTACCACGGCGGCCAGCTTTCGTCTTCGAGCCAGTTAGTCAGCAGCACTGTACCGACGTTGTAGGGCAGGTTTGCTACGATATGTACGTTTTCACCGAGCGACGCGAAATCAAACTTCAACGCATCGGAAAAGTGAATGCTCAATCGGCCGTCGTGATGACCTGCGACTTCATCTAAAGGCTTGCGAAATCGCTCGTCTTGCTCAATCGCAATCACCCGTTTTGCGCCTGCATGAAGAAGTGCTCGGGTAAGGCCGCCGGGGCCAGGCCCTATTTCCAGGATTGTTTTCTGCTCAATCTGAGGAACAAGCCGGGCAATCTTCAGCGTCAAATTCAGATCGAAAAGAAAGTTCTGGCCAAGGGATTTCTGCGCGTTCAGATCATATTTGCCAACGACTTCACGAAGCGGAGGCAGGCCGTCAATTGCGATCTCTGGCCTCATTTCGTGGTCGAATTTTGAGCGAGCTGCGCCGCTAGCCGTAGCGCTTCGACGAAACTTGTAATCCTGGCTTTGCCCGTACCAGCCAACTCAAAAGCTGTTCCGTGATCTGGGCTTGTGCGGATAAACGGTAAGCCCAAGGTAACGTTTACGCCTTCATCAAATGCCAGCGTTTTCGCAGGGATTAAGGCCTGGTCATGATACATACAGACAGCGACATCATATGTGCTTCGAGCGGCGGCATGAAACATGGTGTCGGCGGGAAGGGGGCCCGTTACGTTGATACCTTCGCTGCGAAGATGCTCGCATGCTGGCCTGACGATCTCTTCATCTTCGCGGCCAATTGTTCCGTCTTCGCCTGCGTGAGGATTTAGTCCAGCGACTGCGATCCGAGGCTTCGAAACGCCGAACTTGGCTTTCATTTCGTCATTTACGATGCGACACGTCTCGCTGATGCGAGCCGCGGTCAGATCTTTGACTGCTTGCCGCAGTGACGTGTGTATCGTGACTGGGACTGTTTTGAGATCAGGCCCCGCAATCATCATCACTGGGGTAGTTGCTTTTCCCGTTTTCTGCTCGCCCAAATGCGCCAGCATTTCCGTATGACCGGGAAAATTAAATCCCTCCGCATAAAGTACCGCTTTTGCAATCGGTGCCGTCACAACAGCCGACGCGTGACCCTCAAATACAGCCTCTACGGCAGTTTCAATAGCCTCGATGACGCCTTTCGCATTCGCTGCGTGCGGCCTTCCCGGTGCCTCTGACAAGGTATTTCGAAGCTGCATAACCGGAAGGGTCTGCGAGGAAATATTGGTGACTTCTGCCGGATTGATTGAAGATATCGATACATCCAGATTGAGCATTGCTGCTCGAGAACGTAGTTGCTCTGCGTCGCCGCAAACAAAAAAATCTGGAAGCTGAAGCGCATTCCGTTGCGCGTAAGCGGCTAGAATGATGTCCGGACCGATACCCGATGGATCGCCGCAAGAAACAGCGATCGGCAAGGCCGAAAAGTCTTGCTGCTTCAACGGCGTTTTATCCGGGCCGATTTGCGCAACTCTGCGAGGAAATCGGCGCCTCCCTCGGCTCCAGCCTCTTCCAACGCCTCGGTTGAAAATTGAAGCTGCGCCACCCGGTCATCACTGACGGACCGCGCTCGACACACCACGAGGAATTCAATACCTCGCTCCGTCTCTAGTGCACGTGTCGTTTGCCCGGCTTGGAGGCCTTTCACATCTTTGGCCCATCGCTCCGGCAGCTCTAGTTCAAGGACGCGCCCAAGGTCACGCACGGTGACATCGCGGGCTGCGGTAGCGAGTTCGAAAAGGTTTTCGCAGCCATTTACGCGCGACCGCATGTTGTTGGCCTCAGTTCTTCGTGCACCGAGTAACTCACGTCGCCGACTGTCGGGTACGACCAAAATTACTTGGTTCAGTGCATATTCGGTGGACGTTGGCTTATCGCCGCCCCGTTCCAGCATTTTCGCGACCATCTCCTGCTCGCTCATCATCTGGCGACCCTGGCGGCGCTCGCGGAGTTGGACCGTTTGGCCCCAACCGATTTGCAGGCGAATAAATTCTTTAAAGTGCGCTGCAGTGACGCCAGCTTGATTTAAAATCTGTGTCATTTGCGAGCGAGTGAGGTTGTTCCGGCTCGCAAAACGGCCAAACGATTGGTCGACCATCGAGTCTGGAATTCGGATGCCCGCGCGTCGGATCGCTGAACGTTTTAACGCTTCCTCGATCAGTTCGTCTGTCGCCTTTGCATTCAAATTTCCGCCTTGCCGCTGCAATCGAAGAAACGCGACGCGCCTGGAAACGTCATAGGTGGTGACGACCTCATCATTCACGGTCGCACGGATTTCAGCTGCATGTGACGGCACCGTGCCGATTGCGGATGCCAAAGTGACAACCGCCCATAACCCTAAAAATGAAATCGCCGCTTTAAAAATGGTCATCAACAGGCACCTTATCGAACTCGCTGCACGCGATTGGTCCCAAACAAATAACTAAGGAACCAATGTGGCTCAAATGAAAATCTCGTTTAGCCAGCTGCCGGGTAGGGTGTCAAAACTCGTTTGAGCCAACACCGAAATCGCCAAGCGTGCGCAGTGACAAACGGAAGCCAACACTGCGTTCGATCGTGTCCTGCTTCTTGCGGTCTTCGGTGTATGTAAAGCCAAAGATGAAACACTCATCATCAAACATAAGGCCATACGTGTTCTGCGTAATTCGCTGTTCTTCGAGATCGTAGATCATTCCGCCAGAGAGCGTCCAGTGATCATGAACGCGGACTGATCCTGATGTGTTTATCTCTTGACGGTCTACCGCAAAGCCGTAGCCGGGCTGCTCGTTAATAAAGGTGTATCCAAGCTTCGCAGCGAATATGTCGTCTTTGTATTTCACATCGACATCAGCGCGTTGCACATCGAAATCTGACTTGTCGAAACGCAGCGACACATTTGAGCTTAGGCGATTTTGATACCTCAAACCGACGGCAGCGACGACATCGGAGACGTCGGTTTCCAGTCCTGATTCCACGCCCGCATTGACGAAATCTGGCGAGGCGAACGGATTATCACCAGAAAGGTGATAAGACTGGCCAATTGCCGCGTAGAGACCAAGGCCATTTTGGAAGTCTGCGTTGTATCGCAGGCCGATATTGGCCCGCGTGCCGCCCTCGATACGGTCGTACCCACTAAATTTATCGCGCTCAAACAGGTTGGTCGTATCAAAGACGAAGCTTTGTGCGTCTTCGTTCGGCAATTCGCCAGCGCCTGTCTCATCCGGTCTGACGAAAATCTGTCCAACAGGCTCGAGCACATGCGTCGCACTCGATGTCGAGAAGAGTATCGGCCAACGGGCCTCCAAGCCCGCAGACACCATGCCCCGAAAACGCGTGTCATCACCGTCTAATTGGGCGTTAGTGAACGACTTGGTCACCGTATCAGAATTGTAAGTGAAAATGTCGCCCTGCGCATGCAGCATCGGTGTCAGGACAAGTCCACCGGTGGTTACAAAATCGCGTTTCCACTCGGTCTCCAAAGCAGTTCGGAAGCTGTTGCCTTCAACGCCAATCACTGAGCGTCGCCCACGTCTCGCTGGCGTGTCCGCTAACTCCCGCGAAATTGAGCGCGTGTTGACATTGAATGCAAACTGACCGCCGAGAATGTCTCGATCGACGATATAATTATAATCGATAGTCGGCAGAACGGTTGGATCGCGTTCATCCGCTTTTTGGTCTTCGTTGTCTTCTTGGCGGTCAAACTTGATTATCTTAGCGTCAAAGAAAGACCGTTCTCCAAGTCCGGTAAGGTAGACGTGATCACGCCGCGTCGCTTGGTTGAACCCTTGAATTTCATAGGTTTTGGCGAAATTGTCATCGCTTTGGACAAGTACGTCCCAGCCGAATGACCAGCGACTATTGATTTCAAAGTCACCCGTGGTGCCGATCATACCGCGATCGATATTAGCTCGGTCGACCGTATTGGGGTCAAACGCCTCTTCTTCGAGCTGATGAATGCCTGCGAGCTTAAGGGTGTAAATACCATTCGTCAGACGGTGGCGAAATTCCGCTTCGCCCAGAAAACCCTGCTTCGAGTAGCCGGTACCGGTTAGGCGCAAATCCATGTTGGGGGCGAGGGCGATGAAATAGGGAATTGAAACGCCAGCACCTAACTCATCGCTGAAACTAAAACGGGGAGTGAGAAAGCCGGTTTTCCTGCGGACAGTGGGATCCGCTGTGGTGAACACCGGAAGATAGGCAATTGGAATTCCGAGGAACTCAAAACGCGCACCTTCAAAACGCACTGTTTTTTCCTCACCGTTCCATATGATTTTTTGCGCCTTGACCTGCCAAGTGACCGGTTTGTCTGGGTTTTCCTTACACGCCTCGCAAGCGGTATAAAAACCGTTATTGAAAACCGTAGTTGTCCCGTCGATCCGCTCACCGCTTTCAGCGCCAAACCGTGTGTTATCAGGCGTCACCACTCGCAGACTGTTCACAAATCCATCGCGAAAATCGTCTGTTACATCGATTTCGTCTGCGAAAATCCGGTTTCCATCGGGTTGCAAAATCTCGACATTGCCGACTGCGATGACGCGTGCAGTATTTTCATCGTAGGTGACCGTGTCGGCCACAAGACGCGTTCCGTCATAGTCGATCCGCACTTCACCCACAGCCGAGATTGTCTGCTCGTCCTGATTATAGATCAGTTCATCGGCTTGAAGGAGCAATTGCGCATCGGGATCAGGCTCAACCAACTCGCCTAAATCCTGGCTGTATGCTGAAGAAGAAAGTGCTGTAGCAGAAAGCGCACTGGCGATTGCAATTGCGCACGAGGCGGTTAAGCCGCGCTTTAATAAGTAAGAAATGCGTTGTCCCTGTCCCCGATTAAACATGGTCAGCCGTCTTCCCGATAAAGCAGAAAGGTGGTTCCGAACATGCCGCCGGCGACGACGGGAAACCATGCAGCCACCACCGGGCTTATCAATCCGGCAGAGCCAAACGACTTCGCGATCGAGATGACCACGTAGAGAGCAAAACCAGCGATTATTCCGCCTAAAATCATACTAGCTGACTGCCCAAAGCGGGCAAATCTCAAAGAAACAGTTGCGGCAATCAACGTCATCACAACGAGAAGTGCAGGCAAAGCTATAAGCGAATGCCAATGCATACGAAAAGGATAGGCCGCTATCCCAAATGATTGGGCGGTATCAATTTGCTTTGGCAGTGACAAAAATGGAACCATCTCGGGCGGAGAGAGCGAGTCAGTCACCACCGCCTCGTCTAAAGTTGACGCAATTTGCATTTGGCCAAGCGACTCAGGCACCTCTCCAGGGCGCGTCACGGTGGCGTTTTGCAATTGCCACTCACCGCCTGCGAGCCGCGCCTCATTAGAATCGATCCGGCGAACAAGTTCACCATCTGCGTCGATTTCTAAAAAACTTGGTTGGAACAAAGTCAGACCGCCTTGGGCACTTCTGCGAGCGCCAATGAGAATGCTTCCACCATCCTCACCCGTTTGCCTCAGCCAAGGATATTCGCGTGCAGTGAGTGGATTGCCACTTGGCTTTGATCGCCATTCGCCCTCAATCTGTTCAGCAAACGAAAAGCCGTAACTTGCAACAGGATTGATCACAAACACGGTGAATAGCCCTGCAATCAGTGCCGCCAACCAAACCGGCCGAAGAAATTGCCATGCAGACACTCCGGATGCACGTGCGATCACCAGTTCATACTTCTGGTTCAATCCGATCAACGTCGCGATCGTCGCAAAAAGAATTATGAAGGGTATCGCGATCTGCAGAATAAACGGCACGCGAAGCATAACTGCTGTGGCAGCGAGACCTGCACTGAACTCCGGCAGGTCGCCGTTCCGGTTTGCGAATTCTGTAAAGTCGGCCAAGAAGGTGATCGCCGATGCGCCAAGGCAGAAATAGACGATCATCATCAGCGACTTGCGGAAAATGTATCGGTTGAGTGTCGTGCTAATCATGCCCGCGCCACGCTGTTTGTTGAAAGACGTGCGTGGAGTGCCGATCGGGCGGCCTTGTATGCATTTTTCGGATTGAGCCAAGCTGGCACCGCTGGCTTAATTTCCAAGTGATACATCGCGAGCGATACCAGCATGCCACCAATGGGGATCGCATAAAACCAGAAGGTCATGCGCGTACCTCCGCTTTCGCCGTACACAAAGTAGGCGGTGCCCCGATATCCAAGGGCTGCGAGAAATGCCAAGCCAAGTGCTGAGAAGTTCGACTGCCTGTGCGACGCAACCTGTCCAGCACACACCAGTGCGACAAGAGAGAATAAAAACGGATAGAGCCAATCGCTATATCTGCGGTGATATTCGCCGTTAAATTCGAGTATTCGGCTTTGCGCGTAGCCATCGTTGGGGTCTGGCGACAAAAGCTCGCTCGTGGGTCGTTCCACCACCTTGTAGGTGGGCGTACCGTCAGATCCCGTGAATTCAGCCAAGCTCACAGCATACGTGTCGAAACTAACAATTGATGCAGCACGGTCCGCCGCCTCTCGCCGGTGAACTTGTCCTTCGCCGAGCAAAAGGATGTCTTCATCGTCAATTTTCGACAATTGCGCGACCTGTGCGTAGTGAATGAGCTCGTTGTTCGGATCGCGCCGATCCGCAAGCATCAGGCCCTGAAGCACCTCGCCATCTTTGCCGTCGATGTAGATCGTCATCCCCTTTTCGAGGTTACGAAACTGACCCGGCACGATGACCGTGTTTAACAATTGGGCCCGTGCTTCAACGATTAGCTCCCGCTTTGCCCGGTTGGAGTATGGCTCGATGAAATGCGCAGAAAAAAGCGTATAGAAGCTTGCGAGCATGCCGAAAATGAAAAACGGCTTCGCTATCGACCACCTGCTCACGCCGGAACCTGCCATGACAGACAATTCGCTGTTGGAGTTTAGGCCGTTGAGAACCTGAACCATCCCGATGAGCATACCGAAGGGCAGGGCAATCGCGATGAGCTGCGGTGAGATGGCTGACAGCAGGGCAAGAAAAGCCAGGATGCCTTGGCCGCTTCCTGTGGCGAAATCGATCCGTGTGACGGCCTGTGATACCCAAACAACGGCGAAAATTGCCAACGCACCACCCAGGCCGCTCACGACAATCTTTCTGAAAATGTAGCGTTCCAGCGCATTCATTTTCTATCAGCCGCCCACTTATCCCTAAAAACGTTTGAACGATTTCAACGTGCTGTTAACCCTGACTCGGCGTGACTAAAAAACAGCGAAAAAAGAAGGTTAACCAAACGTTTGTTTGCCTGCCTTCTTGCTATCGCCAGCACCTGCGCCAAAATCAAGGCGCACCAAGATTTTTTGAAAAACGAACGAGACAAATTGCATGAGCGCGCTTCCCGAATTCTCCTTTGCGAAACAGGCCAAAGCCACAAAAGGCGTTCTGGTCATTCCTGTGTTGGAGGATGCCGCTTTGGCGCCTATCGCGAAGGAGCTTGAAATCGACGTAGATACGGGAAGGGCGGCGACAGCGGCCAACTTTACCGGAAAGGCTCGCCAGTCAATGGCCATGCTGGCTCCCGCTGGTTCGAAACTAGATAAGCTCGTTTTCTTCGGGCTCGGCAAGACAGACGATTTTTCTGAAATCACCTTTCGGAAGTTCGGCGGTGCACTGGCAGGCAAACAGGGCAAAGCGTCAAACATATTGGTCGATTTTGGTTTTGCCGGTGACGATGAAACCATCGGCGCACCACACCTCGCCGCATTCGCACAGGGGTGGTACCTGCGCAGCTATGCGTTCAAGAAATACAAGACCAAGAAGAAAGACGACGAAAAACCAAAGAGTTCAAAGGTGCAGATTGTTGGGGCAAACGCCATGGATGCCAAGAAGCATTGGGCGTCCGACCAAGGCGTTGCCGATGGTGTGCTTCTCGCCCGTGACCTGGTCAATGAGCCAGCCAACGCACTTGGGCCTGTAGAATTTGCAGAAATCGCATCTGATCTCACGAAGCTTGGCGTTGAAGTTGAGGTGCTCGGCGAAAAAGAGATGGAGAAGCTCGGCATGGGCGCGCTTTTGGGCGTCGCGCAGGGCTCGGTTCGACCGCCGCGTATGGCAATCATGAAGTGGAACGGCGGAGCAACGAAAGACCAGCCCGTCGCATTCGTTGGAAAAGGCGTTGTTTTCGATACCGGTGGCATTTCCATCAAACCATCCGGTGGCATGGAAGACATGAAGGGCGACATGGGTGGCGCAGCAGCCGTTACTGGTCTCATGCACGCACTGGCGTCGCGCAAGGCGAAGTGTAACGTAGTTGGCATCATCGGATTGGTCGAAAATATGCCGGACGGAAACGCGCAGCGTCCGGGCGACATAGTGACGTCCATGTCCGGCCAGACAATCGAGATCATCAACACCGACGCTGAAGGACGGTTGGTCCTCGCCGATGCACTCTGGTACTGCAAAGAGACCTTCAAGCCGAAGTTCATGATCAACCTCGCGACCCTCACGGGCGCGATACTCGTCGCACTTGGTTCGCATCACGCTGGTATTTTCTCCAACAATGACGAGCTAGCCGAAAAGCTGACAGGAGCGGGCAAATCTTCCGATGAGAAGGTTTGGCGACTGCCTTTGGGTGTCGAATACGACAAGATGATCGATTCCAAATTCGCGGACATGAAGAACACAGGTGGCCGTTGGGCTGGCTCTATCACGGCCGCGCAATTCTTGCAGCGCTATGTGGACGATGTACCTTGGGTGCACATTGATGTGGCAGGCACGGCGATGTCGTCGCCTTCCACCGATATCAACACGTCTTGGGGTTCTGGATTCGGAGTACGCCTTCTCGACCAATTGGTTCGCGACCACTACGAGAGCTGAGCTTGGTGACCCAAGTCCTGTTCTATCACCTGACCGCAACTTCCATGGCCGAGGCTCTTCCGACGCTTGTTGAAAAGTGCCTTGACCGCGAATGGACCGTCGCAATTCAGGCCGTTGGACAGGAAAACGCTCGCCAGATCGACGATCTTCTGTGGTCCTACAAACCGGAGAGCTTTTTGGTTCACGCTAATGACGACGACGATGCGTCGGAGGCGGATGTGTTGGTAACCGCAGAACCGAACAAAGGTGTCGCCCACCAAATTCGATTTTTGCTTGATGGCGCTCCGCTGCCACAGAACTTTGAAAACCATACACGCCTCATGATTGTCTTCGACGGTCAAGATGAAGAGAAGGTGGCCTTGGCTCGAGACCAGTGGCGAGAGTTAAAGCCAAAAAGTCATGACTTGACCTACTACAAGCAGACAGAAGAAGATCGTTGGGAGCGCAATGGATAGATTTGCCCTATGAGCTGGTTAACACGTTTCATAAGTGGCCTGATGGTTGTGGTGGGCGTCGCGATGATCACGGTCTATCCAGCGGCGATGTCGGCGTTTTTCAACAATGAAATCGTTACGCATCGGGTCAATGTGGAAAGCGGAAGTGGCAGCTTTCGTGCCGAACTTATTCCGGATGGCAATCCATATCAGGTACGAATGGTTGCGCAGTATCTGCCCGTTCAATCAAAAAGCCCGCTCGCGCTGGTACTACCAGTGAGTGTCGATTTTGGAACTGAGACGGTTTTTTCCGATGAGATCACGTGCGCATTCGAGGAAGTAGAAGAAATTGGCGGGTCCCGTCGCCGCACTGATTTTGCATCGTCGATTTTTGATATTTCGGAACCCGGCACTTACGAAGTTAACGCGAGTTCGGTGGACGGATCAGGCTTTGAGTTGCTCGCACTTGATGTGTCAATCGTTGCAAACGCCGCTGATTATCCGCCTGCAAACTGGGGAGTGGCGGCGGGCCTGATCGCGCTGGGTGGGATGATGCTCTTTGTGGCTGGCGGCATGCGCCCGAAAGGCAAACGGGTTGAAAGCGGTCGAAAACGCGCTTCGGACATTGGTCGAGCCGCCCCGCTTCGTGGAACGACCAAAAAGAGCGCCGGAAAAATGCCCAAGTGGGGCAGGGGCGACTAAGCTGAAGCAGCTGCGATCGCCGTCTCATACTCCTCGCTCAATTCAAGCCACTTCTCTTCGGCCTGATCTTTCTTCGTTTCAATTTGCCCGCGCTTTTTAGAAAGCTTTGAAACACGGACAGTGTCTTGCAGCACATCTGGATCGCAAAGCAACTTGTCGATTTTGGCGATGTCGTTTCCCGCCAATTCCATTAGGGTTTCCAGTTTCCCTAGGCGCTGTTTGAGGGGCACGAGGTCAGTTCGTTTTTGTGCCGCCTCTTTTCGATCGGCTTTCGCTTTGCCGTCGCCATTTGCATGTTTTGACACAGACTTTCCGCCGCGCAGGCTCAGAACCTGATTGCGATAATCCGAGAGCGTGCCTTCAAATGCTCTGACGGTGCCGTCTTCTACGATCCAAAGACGGTCTGCGACGGCGTCAACGAGCGTCTGGTCGTGTGAAATCACGATGACGGCACCGGGGTAACTCGCGATCGCTTCGACAAGCTCTACGCGGCTTTCCATGTCGAGGTGGTTTGTCGGCTCATCGAGTATGACGAGGTTCGGCTCCTTGGTCGCCATGAGGCCGAGAACCAGTCTCGCTTTTTCACCGCCCGAAAGCTGAGATGAGGGCGTATCCATCTTTTCAGTGGACAGACCGATCTGCGCGACCATCGCGCGAAGCCGTGCAGTGCCTTCTGCTGGAAAGCGCACTTTGAAATGCTCGAATGCGGAATGAGCAGGATCGAGATCATCCATCTGGTGTTGGGAGAACATCGCGATTTGAAGCTTTGGCGCGATCGTTTTCGCACCAACTTCATTTTGTAACTCGCCTGACAACAGCTTCGCGAATGTCGATTTGCCATTCCCGTTAGAACCGAGCAGCGCAATGCGATCATCGGCATCGAGTCGGAGGTTTAGCTGTTGGAGGATGGGCACCTTCGGCTGGTAACCAACACTTGCCCTCTCAAGTGCAATGATTGGCGACTGGGCTTCATGTTTCGGCTCACCGAGATTGATTGCCACAACATTCTCAGAAACCGTCGATTCGATACTTGCCATTTTCTCCAGCGCCTTCAGGCGACTTTGCGCCTGCTTGGCTTTGGACGCTTTGGCGCGAAACCGCTCCACAAACGCTTCCATATGTTTGCGCTTGTCGGCCTGCTTTTGACGAAACCGTTCGTCCGCCAGCGCTTGCTCGCTTTGTTTGCGCTGGAAGGCCTCAAAATTGCCTTTGTAGAGCGTGAGCTTGCCATTTTGCAGATGGGCGATGTGACCGGCACAAGCGTCGAGAAGGGAGCGGTCGTGGCTGATCAGAAGAACGGTGCCGTCGTATCGTTTCAGATGGGTCTCCAGCCAAACAGTTCCCTCCAGGTCGAGATAGTTGGTGGGCTCATCGAGCAGCAGTACATCCGGTCGATTAAAGAGCGTTGTCGCCAGCGAAATACGCATCCGCCAACCACCAGAAAAGGTCGCGCAAGCGTCCTGTTGTTTTTCGTGGGTGAAACCGAGGCCGTTCAGAATAGACGCCGCGCGTGCCTCCGCGCTGTAAGCGTCAATTGACGCAAGACGTTCATGAACGGTCGCGATTTTTTCGGCGTCTGTCTCGGTTTCAGCAGCGCGGAGGAGTGTCATGCGCTCATGATCGCTCTCGATGACCGTCTGAAGAACACTTGTTTCCGTGCCGGGCACCTCTTGGCGCACGTAACCAACACTGAGGCCCGCCGCAATTTCCGCATCGCCGCTTTCGGTCTGCATTTCTCCGGTGAGAATTTTGAAGAGTGTGGACTTGCCCGTTCCGTTTCGACCAACAATCCCGCACTTTGCGCCCGTGGGGACAACGAGACTGGCGCTCTTGAAGAGCGTTCTTCCCGCAATGCGAAAAGTCATATCTCGGACGGTGATCATGGTCGTCCTCGGGCAGCGGGATTAGATTTGATCGCGCCATCTACGTAAAGCGAACCGCGACGGCTCAATTTCACTTGGCTTTTAAACACCTGTTCCATATAGCGGCGCAAACTTTCCGAATTTCAAAAAAGGACAACCAAGATGGCTGTAGAGCGCACATTTTCCATGATCAAGCCAGATGCAACGGCGCGAAATCTTACGGGCGCTATTGCAAAGATTTTCGAAGAAAACGGACTGCGCATCATCGCCTCAAAGCGGGTGTGGATGAGCCGCCGGCAAGCCGAAGGTTTTTATGCCGTTCACAAAGAGCGTCCGTTCTTTGACGAGCTCTGTGAGTTCATGTCGTCTGGCCCGACTATTGTTCAGGTCCTTGAAGGCGAAGGCGCTATCCTTAAAAACCGCGAAATCATGGGCGCGACAAACCCGGCCGAAGCCGCCGACGGTACGATCCGCAAGCTATACGCCAACTCAATTGGCGAAAACTCGGTCCATGGCTCGGACGCACCTGAGACAGCAGCGGAAGAGATCGCCTATTGGTTCGCAGAGACCGAAGTCGTTGGCTAACGATACGCAGCTATTCACTGATCGATAGTTCGTTCAAATAATCTCTGATCCACGTCGGTATCGGCGTGGATTTTCTCGTTTCAGTGTTCGTGAATACAACGACGCTTTCTGCTGTGGCATGCGTATTCTCGCCAACATAAACGCCTTGGGCGAACCGGACCGATGACGTCCCTATTTTCGCTACATTGGTGCCGATAGTCACTGTTGCCGGCCAGAACATCTCTGTCACAAATGAGATGTTCAGTTGTGCCAATACAAACGAGTGACCCGCGGGCGGAAGGCCTTTAGCTGCATCGAACAAAACGCCTACACGGCCGCTCTCAAATAAAGTCGAGTAAACGGCATTATTGATGTGTCCTTGTCGATCAGTGTCGCCATAGCGCAGAATTTGCTGTGTCTCTCGAGCATAAAACGGCATTCAGCTTCGCTCACTTTGGTTGCGTTTTCAGTATGATAACGAAGTGATACTCATCGCTACAGTCGCGTTAACAAGCCTTTTGTCACTTCTTTACCGGCCTCGATTAGTGTTGTGTTTGGAGTGAACCGCAAGCCGGTTTGCGTTTGCTTGGGGAGGTAGAGAGGAGGTGGCATGGTTGCCATCCAACGAGAGATTATTGCAATCGACGTAGAAAGCGTCGACGACTATCCCCTATATACAGCCGAAGAAAAGCTCGCAGATGCCATCATTCACGCTGTTGGGATTGTCGCCAGCCTGTTCGCTTGCGGTTGGCTATGGGGTATAGGATTTGCAAACTTTCATACCGGTCTAGGCATTGCTGTTGCCCTTTACGCAGTTCTTGTGATTGCGTTGTTTATGTGCTCGTGCGCTTACCATCATACACCGGTCGAGACTCTTCGTCCATTTCTAAGGCGGCTTGATCAATCCGCCATCTTTTTCAAAATCGCTGGTACCTACACGCCGTTGGTATTCATTATCGGCACGACGTTTGGGTTCAGCGTTTTGGCATTTGTCTGGAGCTGTGCGGTACTTGGCGCTGCGTTCAAGATGTTCACAGGTGAACGTCTTAGCCGTTACACGGTTTCCATGTATCTCGCTTTAAGCTGGGCCAGTCTGCTCTTGATCTGGCCCATGTATCATGCACTTCCGGGACTTTCCTTAACGCTCATTGCGCTTGGCGGGATTACGTATACGACTGGTGTGTATTTCCACCAAGCGTCAGGGATGCACTTCAACAACGCGATTTGGCATGCGTTCGTCGTTGCTGGCTCAGCCATGCACTACACCGCGATTGGCATCGCGGCGTCTGCATTCCTGACAGCTTAGCCGCCAAGCATGAACACCAAGACGAGCGAGTAAAGCAGCACGCCGCCGCCAATCAAAAATAGCTGATATCGGTTTCCGACTGTCTCGGCGGCTTTGTCGGTAATCTGATCGAGCAATTCGGGCCAAGTGTAAGAGACAAAATCGCCTTGGGTCATCATGGCGATCAGTCTCCCGTTGCCATCGACAACTGGAAGGCGGCGGAACCGTTCGTTAGACATGACGCGAAGCCAGTCGCGCACGTCATCGTCTTCGTTGGCCGTTTTCACCTGCGTGGTCATAATATCGGACAGTTTGGTCTTTTTCGGATCGCGCTGCTCATTGACTAGCCGCTTCATGACATCGCGTTCCGTTACGAGCCCCGCGATACCGCCCTTACCGTCGGTTATCACGACAGAGCCGTAGTTTTTCGACGACATCGCAGCCACGGCGTCCGCTACCGTGTCGTCGGCATCCATCGTAAGGGGTTTAGGTTTTGAACGATATTCAATCCGATCAATAATTCGCATGAGCCACTCCAATCAGTCTCCTCTATTTCGAAAGTATGTCAGACGAATGGATTGGTGAAGCCTCATTCTTCATGAGATGTGCTGCGCTGCAGCAAAATGTTCGTTGCTCGGATCGCATGTGCGTAGCCGGCGCACGCTACTTGGTTTGCTCAAGCCAGCGTGTGCCCTGATCGTGGGCCAGGTGCTCTTTTTTCCAGAAGGGTGCTTCGGTCTTTAAGTAGTCCATGACCATGCGCACTGCATCAAAAGCGGCATCTCGATGAGGCGATGTGGCACCAACAAAAACGATCACCTCACCGGGACGAATAACACCATAGCGATGCGCAACTACCAAAGAGGTGATGGTTTTAAACTTTTCGGCTGCGGCACTCGCGATGCGATCAAGTTGTGCTTCAGCCATGCTGGGATAGTGCTCGAGTTCCAGGGCAGCAACATTCCCGTCCTCGTCTCGGCAACGCCCCACAAATGTTGCTTCCGCGCCGTTAGCGGCGTCCTTGGAGAGATGGAAAGAAAGCTCGACCGGCTCGAGCTCATCCGATGTGACAACGATTTTTCTCGCGGCCATCAATGGACTAGCCGCCTGTCATGGGTGGAAAAATCGCAATCTCACTTGCCGATGAAATGCTCTCATCCATTGACACCAGTTCCTGATCTACCGCAACACGAAGAGCTAATGCGTCGGTCAAAGCGTGCTCGTACTCTTCGCCAAGTGACCGAAGATGGTTTATGACATCACTGGCTGTTTTCACCGTTATTGGAAGGTCCAACGTTTCTTCACCCCGGCCAATTCGTTCGCGGACCCATGCGAAATAAACAAACTTCACTGCGGTCATTTTGGCTGATCCTGTAGGAGATACTTAAGGCCGCCACGAAAGTAATCGTACCCGGTGTACAGGGTCAAAAGCGCGGCGAACCACAAAAGTGCGATCCCGATATCAGATACGTGCGGCACGACTTTATCACCCGCCGTGCCAATCAACAGAAAGCCGATTGCAAATAACTGCGCTGTGGTCTTCCATTTGGCTAGCGTTGTCACCGGAACCGACACCTTGATCGAGGCCAAGTGCTCGCGAAGACCGGAGACCAGAATTTCTCGGCATAAGATGATGACACCCGCCCACAAAGACCATCCGGCAATTGAACCCTCAGCAGCCAATAACAGCAGGACTACCGAGACCAACAGCTTATCTGCGATGGGATCAAGCATTCGACCAATCGCTGTCGTTTGTTGCCATTTTCGCGCGAGGTAGCCGTCGAAGAAGTCTGTCACGCTTGCAATTGTAAAAATCACGAAAGCGCTCCATCGGGCAAAGTCCGTGGACTCCAGTTTTCCAGACGAGAAGAAGCACACCACAATGGCGGGCACGGCTAAAATCCGCGCGAATGTGAGTAAATTCGGCAGTGAAAATGTGTGATCTGGTTGCGCAGAAGAAGACAAGGCAGTCCTACAAAACAGCTTCTTGTGGCGGTTTGGTCATAAACCAAGCGGACGGTCAACCATTGCGAAAATGGTTGTAGATCATCTGTGCCATAGCGTCCGAAATTCCCTCAACTTTTTCCAAGTCTTGAAGGGTCGCGCGTGAAACACCCTTTGCTGAGCCAAAGTTATTCAACAAGGCGCGTTTGCGCGACGGACCAATGCCGTCGATCTCATCGAGGGGGTTCTTGATCATCTCTTTCTTGCGTCGCGCACGGTGAGTTCCAATTGCAAAGCGGTGTGCCTCGTCACGAAGGCGCTGCACAAAGTAAAGCACCGGATCGCGTGGGGGCAAAGAGAAGTCTGATTTTCCCGGAATGAAAAACCGCTCACGGCCTGCATCGCGATCCTGTCCCTTTGCAACTCCCACCATTGCAATTTTGTCTGCGATACCGAGCTCTTCGAGGATACTTTTGACAGCATTCAGCTGGCCTAGCCCGCCGTCGATAAGCAGCAGGTCTGGCCATTCGCTAAACTTGCCGTCGGACGGATCTGCTTTTTCTCGTTTTTCGCCGCTTTCTTTCACCAAGCGCTTAAACCTGCGCTCCATGACCTCCTTCATCATACCGAAATCGTCGCCCGGTGTGATGGTCTCCGACTTGATGTTGAATTTGCGGTACTGATTTTTCACAAAACCTTCCGGTCCAGCGACGATCATCGCGCCAACGGGATTTGTCCCCATGATATGGGAGTTATCAAAAACTTCGATCCGTTGAGGCACGTCCTCAAGCTCAAATGTTTCAGCGAGCCCCTTTAACAAGCGCGCTTGGGTAGATGTTTCTGCAAGCTTTCGAGCCAGCGTTTCACGGGCATTGCTAAGCGCATCTTTCACGAGCGCCAGCTTCTCGCCTCGCTGTGGCACGTTTACGAGAACACGGCGCTCCGCTCGCAGTTCAAGCGCTTCCTGCAAAAGCTCGCGCTCTGGAATGTCTTCCGAAAGCAGCACCATTTTGGGCACAGGTTTGTTATCATAAAACTGCGATACGAAGGCACCGAGAACTTCGGCTGCTGAATGGGATGCATCCGCACGCGGAAAATACGAGCGGTTTCCCCAATTTTGGCTCGTTCGATAGAAGAATACCTGCACGCAGGTTTGGCCGCCGTCCTGATGGACCGCGAAGACGTCTGCTTCTTCCACGCCTTGGGGATTGATGCCTTGGTGACTTTGGATTTGCGATAAGGCCGATATACGGTTGCGTAGCCGGGCGGCGCGTTCGAATTCCAGACTTTCCGCAGCGGCTTCCATTTCTTGTGCCAATTTCGATTTAACAGCGCGCGATTTGCCGGACAAGAATGCCTTAGCGTCCTCCACCATTTCAAGGTGCGCAGCCTTATCCATGTCGCCGGTGCAAGTGCCCGCACAGCGTTTGATTTGATAGTTGAGGCAAGGGCGTCCGCCCGTCTCTTCGACGGTTTGTCCGCACGTTCCCAGCATAAACGCTTTTTGCAACGTGTTGATCGCTCGATTGACGGCGCTGGCCGAGGCGAATGGCCCGAAATAGCTGCCCTTTCGCGTGCGCGCACCTCTATGCTTGATCAGCATCGGAATTTCTTCGTCTTCGGTGATCAGGATATAAGGGAAGGACTTATCGTCCCGCAGGAGCACGTTGAAGCGCGGGCGCAGCCGTTTGATAAGGTTTGCTTCAAGAAGCAACGCTTCGGTCTCGGAACGCGTTGTCACAAATTCCATCGCGTGCGTCAGCTGAATCATCTTCGCGATGCGATTGGTGTGACCACCCATGCGCGAGTAGTTCGATACACGATTTTTCAGGCTCTTCGCCTTACCGACGTAAAGCACATCGCCATCGCCGTTGAACATGCGATAAACGCCGGGCGCACTGGGCAAACGCTTCACATAAGCCTCGATAAGTGCCGCGCCGGTCAGATTGGCCGTGTCGCTTTCCTCACCGCTGGCAGTCCAGCTAAGCGCATCCTCAGCGGTGTCCAGCACCGGCCTTTTGGCCGCTACGGTCTTTTCCTCGTGTTCTGTATCGAGCGTTTCCATTTTGCTGTTCGTCTTGTGCTCCGCGCTGAACGCGTCATTCTTGACCGGTCGCGTCCGGCGTCTGCCAAGCTAAATGTTGACCGCCGTCAAGCGCCAACATCTGGCCAGTGACCGATTTCGCCTTCCAAAAGAAATAGACTGCTTCGCCGATTTCGCAAAGTTCAGGCCCCCGTTTAAGAGGCACTGCGGCAACCTGCTCGTCGAAGGCCGACCTATCCTGACGTTCGTTTGGAAGCGTTGGGCCCGGACCGATAGCGTTAACGCGAATTCGCGGCGCTAGCGCTTGTGCCATGGTGCGTGTCGCCGTCCACAGCGCTGATTTTGAGAGCGTATAGGAAAAGAACCGTGGATTAAGTGCCCAAACCCGCTCGTCAATCATATTGACGATGAGGCCCGCGCGATCGCCCGGAAGAGCCTTTGAAAACTCTTGCGCGAGGAGGGCAGGCGCCTTCAGATGCACCGCAAAATGCCGGTCCCAACCGGGTTCATCGAGGTCCGTTACAGAATCGTCTTCGAAAATAGAGGCGTTGTTCACCAACAGATCAACGCGCCCAGCAAGTGTCATCGCTTGATAAACAAGTGACGCTGTTGCGTTCCAATTTGTTAAATCAGCGGCTGCACTGAATGCGGACGCGTCAGTCGTATCGCGGAGCTCTTCGCATAGGATCTCTGCGTCACGGACCGATGTGTTTGCGTGGACAACGACGTTAAAGCCTCGGGCAGCAAGATGCTCGCAAATACCGCGACCCACGCGTTTGGCACCGCCTGTTATAAGCGCGACTGGACGTTCAACCATCAATGACCCCTCCGTCAAAATACGGAGATGATATAAGCGCCATAGGCGATGAGCATACCGGCGCCGAGCACTTTGCCGGTTGTCATCTTCGCGTAGCAGATCACCGCAAGCACCACGCCGACGGCTGCCATGATCCACATGTCGTAGTTGGATAACTGGTTGGCGATCTGCAGCGGTATCACCATGCCGGTGATCCCCATGATGGCGGCGATGTTGAAGATGTTTGAACCAATGATGTTACCAAGCGCGACATCGGCCTCTTTCCGCCAAGCTGCCATGAACGAGGTCGCCAGTTCCGGCAGGGACGTGCCGATCGCCACAATGGTAAGACCAATGACGGCTTCGGAAATGCCGAAAACCGTCGCAAGATTGGAAGCACCGGTCACAGTCAAATGCGCGGCAATCGGCAAGCCGATAATTCCGCCAAGTAAATAGGCTGCGATGCGTCCGGCTGAATGCGGGGCTTCGCCGACATCATTTTGATAGTCGGGTGGCAAATCGTCTGTATCTTCATCTTCGGCCATGATGGCACGGGCGCGCAGAATTTGTGCCACCAAAAAGACTACGAGACCGGCAAAAAGAACACCCGCTTCGATGCGCGAAAGCAGCCCATCGCTGATCATCCACATGAAAATAATCGTAAAAACGAGCATCACGGAGGCATTCCGCGATAAGCCACGTTGATTAGCATGAATGGCCGCAATCAAAGCAGGCAAGCCCATAACCAGCAGGACATTTGCGATATTGGAGCCAATGACATTGCCGACTGCGATGTCAGCAACCCCGGCAAATGCCGATTGCAGTGAGATGAACAGTTCAGGCGCTGATGTTCCAAACGCCACAATCGTCAAACCGATGATTAGCGCTGGAATGTCCAATTTCTCGGCGAGGCCCACCGATCCTTTGACCAGGTAGTCTCCGGCAAATACGAGCAAAATCAGCCCGCCGATGAGAAATACAATGTCGAGAATCATGAGGGGGCCATTTGGTGCGTGTGTGCGCTGGATATAAGCGAGCGCATACCCGATGCAAAGAAACGTCGATTGGATTGTTGTGATCGACCGCTAGGCCGGTCTGAATTGAGTGATTTCAGGAAATACCGTTTCAAGGCGAGCGACCAAACGTTTGAGCTTTGGTCTGCCGCGCGACCAATTCAAATCCGGAAAACGCAGATCGGCATACCCAAGCGCTGCATAAAGCGCGAGGTGTCCTCCATGGGGCGACTTTGAAACCCGGCCACTATTCTCATTTAACCAATCGAGCATGCGCGTAACTTTGCGTGCTTGATAGTCGAGCCACTCACCGTGAACCTTCTCAGCAGGACGCATCCGCCGCTCGTAGACTTGAGTGAGAAGTGCGTCGCAAAGTCCGTCAGCGGCAGCTTCTAACCTTTCAGCCTCACGCCGCTTTTCAGCGTTTCGCGGAAACAGTTTTTTCCCGCTCAGGCGATCAAGCTCTTGCATAATCGCACGGCTATCAAACACGGCGAAGCTATCATCGCAGATAAGCGTCGGGATTTTTCCAAGCGGGTTTTCGGACGTCAGAGCGTCAGGCTCATCAGAAGTGGAAACGGTCTGCAGCTCAAGCTTAAGACTGTGCAAAGCTGCTGCCATGCGAATTTTAGCCGAGTATGGCGATGCAGGCGCGTACAGTAATTTTGGCATCTTGGTCCTTGTTAATTCGGGGGGACAACGACCGTCTCGCGTCTGCAAGACCGCCTATCGACCTGTGGACACGAAACGAATTCATCCAGTGTTTTGGACATGCATATCCGCACATCACGCAAAAATCTTCGGTCGCAGGTGACCGCGATTTCGTCAGCAGCTAATTCTGGATCAGCGTCGCGAAACGCCGTCTCAACATCATCTGGATCAATCGACGTGGTATTTGAGCGGTCAAGAAACGCGTCCGGGATAGTGATCTCTTCGAACGCCACGCGAGTCGCGTCGAAATAGACGTCCAACGGCAATCCCGTACAGGTACCGTGCTTCTTCCACTGATGATTGATCAAGCCACGCGATGGCATGATGTCGAACATCTCAGCTTGAATTTCGCGCGGTACACTTGATCCCTCGTTGCTACCGCAAAACTCTGGATAGCCATCGTCGAATTGAGGCCAGAGACCGTGAACGACAAAACCAAACGGGTCCGCGCGGTCACACTGTTGTTGATTGGCGCGATCGCCCTCGGAGCGGCAATATCCGGGAGACCAGGACAGAGCTAAAACGTAAAAGTCGAAGTCTTGCTGACCGAGATAAGGGGACACAACACTAGTTTGAGGACCCGGCTCATTTACGGTTGCCTCGCTCTCGTCGCTACATGAAGCGAGCAATAAAACCGAGAACAAGCAAGCGAGGACCCGCACTGTAAAACTCAATGCAGTACCCGGCAGCCGCCGCCATAGACGCGATAGGGGTCCAAGCCTTCAATGCAGAATTCCACATTGTTCACGAAGCGACCGTCCCGGTGGATTTTCTCACGAATGAACTTCATCGAGCCGAGATATGATTGGCCTTGACCAAACAGCCCAACGCCGCCCTCGATGAGATACCAAATCGGCCGTTGAGTATGATCGCTGAATACTGCTGTCGCGTGGCAATAACGCCGAGCAATTGGACGCCCAAGGTGCACATCCTGATCTTCGTAACGATGCTCGTGAATTCCGCTAAGTTCTAAAATCCGGAAGTGTGGTCGGTTGTGCACTTTAAAAGCCTGCGTGCGGAACCGTTCTTGGATCGTGGCAATCATCGTCGGCGTGGAGCATTCTGGAGAAGGCGCGTCGCGGAAATACGCTTCGTGCGCGTTCGCAATACTCCCACCCGCAGCAAAGAGAACTGCGGTAAAGATCAAACGACTTAACTGCTTCAGCATGATGCGCTTCCCCATTCGTTAAGGGTTTTTAGCATTTCAAAATTTCACTGACCAAGCCCGAATGCTCGTTATCGCAGACTTTCGATACGGAAATTCGCATCTGTGGCACTTCTGCCGAGAACGCCCGTTAGCCATGGCATGATTTGTTCGAGTTCGTCACTCAGAACGTATGGAGCCTTTAAAATGACCATACCGCAGCCGTAGAACATGGCTTTTCCGTCGGCGTTCGACTTCGGACCGACCTCAATCTCGACGATGAGCAGGTCATCTGTCAGCGTTCGTAGCCCATTTTTGAATGAAGTGACGGCTGCTTGGTTTTTGAGTGGATACCAGATGGCATAGGTGCCCGATTGAAAACGCTTCAACGCCTCCCGCAAGCCTTTTAGTATATCGTCAAACTCGGTTCGGAGCTCAAATGGCGGGTCAATCAAAATTAACCCGCGGCGCTCCTTCGGGGGTAGCTGGCTTTTCAAACCGGTATAGCCATCAAGATGAAGCGTGGTGATGCCGTGAGCGCCGACGAACCCATCGCGAAGCTTTACGAATTCGAGTTGGTTTTTCTCAATGGCGACGATTTTGTCTTGTGATCGACGCAGCTCGTGTACCACGCGCGGCGAGCCGGGATAGGCCAGGTCGCCAAAACGCGTCCGGGCCAGTTCGAGTGCGTGGACATACGGATGCAGGAGGCTGGCAACCGCGTCAGGGGCGCTGTCGAGCCCAGCCCAGAAGGCGTGAATTCCGCCATCGGCCTCGTGCGTCCTGTGCGCTTCATCTGCGGTTAGATCGTAAAGACCACGGCCAGCGTGGGTGTCGATATAGCGAAATCCGGCACTCTTGCGCTGTAGATACGTGACCAAGCGCGCAAGAATAATGTGCTTGAACACATCGGCAAAGTTTCCTGCGTGGAAACCGTGGCGGTAGTTCAATTCAAACTCTCGATGAGCATGCGCAGCGCCTTTGGGTAAAGCTCATGCTCCTTCACCAAAACCTTCGCCGCCAAGCTTTCAGCCGTTTCATGCTCGGAAATTGTGACTTCAGCCTGCGCGATCACAGGCCCTTCATCCATGCCCGCAGTCACATGATGGACACTACAACCGTGTTTGCTCTCGCCTGCGTCTATCGCGCGTTGGTGTGAGTCCAGCCCTTTGAACTTTGGAAGGAGAGAGGGGTGGATGTTGATGATCCGTCCACTCCATTGATCGATGAAATTTTCCGTCAGAAGGCGCATATATCCGGCAAGACAAAGCACCTCGACGTTGTGATCAGCCAATGCTTGTAAAACAGCAGTCTCATGGTCGGCTTTGGCCATGCCTTTTATGCGCGGGATCGCAGCTGTGGAGATACCAAAATTTGCCGCAGTTCGAAGCCCGCGCGCATCAACCTTGTCGGCCCCTACAAATACGATCTCTGCAGGGTAATTCTCATCTCGCGTCGCTTCCAGCAGTGCTTCCATATTGGAGCCACGTCCTGAGATGAGTACGCCGACACCGACCTTCCGAACCAGATTCAAAACTTCAGGTTTCCGTTGTAAACAACTGATTGGTCGAAATTTTCAATCAATTCGCCGATTTGGAATACCGTAATATTGTCGACAGATAAGGCGTCGATCACGTCACTGACTTCGTCTTTTGCCACAACAACAACCATACCGATGCCGCAGTTAAACGTGCGCAACATCTCGACCTCAGCAACACCGCCGGTCTTCGCAATCCACTGGAATACGCGAGGAAAATCAAAGCTTTCAAGATTGATCGTCGCCGCCAGATGGGCCGGCAAAACGCGCGGAATATTCTCTGTGAAGCCGCCCCCCGTGATATGCGCTAGTGCCTTGATGCCGTTTGTACTTTTCAACGCTTCAATAATCGGCTTCACATAGATTTTTGTTGGCGTCAGCAGCGCTTCAGCCAGTGACTTCTCGGTCGAGAAGGGTGCTGGTTTATCCAAGCCTAGACCGGTAATTTCGATGATCTTTCGGATTAGCGAAAAGCCGTTCGAGTGGGCTCCGCTCGAACCCAATCCAAGGAGTACGTCGCCAACTTCTACGTCTGCGCGCGGCAGCAAGTGTCCGCGTTCGGCAGCGCCAACAGAAAACCCGGCAAGGTCGTAGTCGTCACCTTGATACATACCTGGCATTTCGGCAGTCTCTCCGCCGATTAGCGCACAATTGGCTTGTTGACACCCTGCCGCAATGCCCGCGACGACCGACTTCGCCGCGTCCACATCCAGCTTTCCCGTGGCCAGGTAGTCCAAGAAGAAAAGCGGTTCTGCGCCTTGGACAATGAGATCGTTGACGCACATCGCGACCAGATCAATGCCGACAGTATCGTGAATTCCACTCTCGATCGCCAATTTGAGTTTTGTCCCCACGCCGTCATTTGCAGCGACCAGCACCGGATCTTTGAACCCAGCAGCCTTGAGGTCAAATAGACCGCCAAAACCGCCGATTTCCGTATCACTTCCAGGCCGAGTCGTGGACTTCACCAATGGCTTAATCGCGTCGACAAACGCGTTACCGCTGTCGATATCGACGCCAGCATCACTGTAGGTGAGACCATTTTTTCCGGGAGTATCTGTCATTTTACAGGTATTTCAGTGATTGCACAGCATTCCATTTGCGCGCCCTATGCACACTATCTGCTGCCAATCCAACCGAAACGAAATGCAGTGCGCCTTAAAACGGTGGAAATAACCCCATTTCATACTATTGAAGCTTGGAGCCAATGCCGCACCGCACATCAGCTTTGCCGTGTGGCCAATAAACGGGATAAGCCATGGCCACCCACATTTCTCGCGACATGCTGCGTCGCCAGTTCATTTTTTGGACTGTGACGCTGTTTTTGCTGTGTCTATTTCTCTTCACCTTCCGGTCCGTCCTGCTTCCGTTCTTGGCGGGTATAGCGATTGCCTACTTCCTTGATCCCGTTGCCGATTGGCTGGAGACCAAAGGGCTGTCCCGTCTCATGGCGACGGTTTCAATCCTCGTCGTTTTTCTGCTGCTGTTTATCTTTGCGCTCATCTTGATCGTTCCAGAACTGGCGCGTCAGGCGTTTGAATTTGCCGACAGTCTTCCGCGTTATGTCTCGCAGCTACGTGATCTGATGGCTTCACTCAGTGTTGAAAGGCTTCAGTTGCCAGAGTTTCTTGGGCTGAACAGCGAGACCCTGCGCGGTTCAGTCGACGACCTCCTGCGACAGTCAACCGGTGTCATTCGATCAATTTTGCAGGGTATTTGGTCCGGCGGGTCCGCTGTGCTGGACATTATCGGCCTTCTGGTGATCGCGCCCGTTGTCGCATTTTATATGCTGCTTGATTGGGATCGGATGATCGAGAAAATCGACGACTGCATTCCACGACGCAATGTGGATGCCGTTCGTCAGCTGGGCCGCGATGTTAACGCAGCGATTGCAGGCTTCGTGCGCGGGCAGGGCACGGTATGCGTTATCCTTGGCCTATTTTACGCAATTGCATTGACCGTAGCCGGGCTGAATTTCGGGCTGCTCATTGGACTGTTTGCAGGTTTGATCAGTTTCATACCGTACGTGGGTTCTCTCATCGGTCTGGTTTTATCAATCGGCGTCGCGCTCGTGCAGTTCTGGCCAGACGCCGAAACAGTCGCATCCACGGGTTATCTACCGGCCTTTATCGATATCGGGATCGTCGCGGGCGTTTTCTTCGCTGGCCAGTTTTTGGAAGGCAATTTCCTGCAGCCGAAGCTGGTCGGAGAAAGTGTGAATCTCCACCCAGTTTGGCTGATGTTTGCGCTCTTCGCATTTGGCTCGCTATTCGGCTTCACCGGAATGCTCATTGCCGTCCCTGCAGCAGCCGCAATCGGCGTTTTGGTCCGTTTCGCAATCGCGCAATACCAAGACAGCGATCTCTATGAAGATGGTCTGCGAGCGCTCGATGAAGACAATCGGGATGCCGCAGAATGAACCAACAGGTTCCGCTAGCCCTTCCGGTTCTTGAAGACTTCAATCGCGAAGCGCTCGTCGAAACATCTGCCAACAGGGATGCAGTTGCACTGATTGACGATTGGCCAAAATGGTCGTCACCGTTTGCGCTGATCATTGGGCCCGAGGGCTCCGGTAAAACGCATATCGCAGCCGCTTGGACTGAACGGTCGAAGGCAATTCAGCTAGACATTGCAGAGCTCGATAGCGGCTTCTACGATGCTAAAGCGTTTCTACTTGAGGACCTGACACCCGGTCAGATTGACGAAACCAAACTGTTCCACGCGCTCAATCTGGTCCGCCAGAACCAGAAAACGCTGCTGATGACATCTCGTTTTCATCCCTCATTGTGGCGGATTAATACGCCCGATCTGATTTCTCGTATCCGCTCCGCCATTTCCGTGGAATTGTCACCGCCCGATGACGAGCTTTTAAAAGCTGTGATGATGAAGCTCTTCGCCGATCGGCAGGTAACAGTCGCGACCGGTGTTATTGATTATCTGCTCATACGCATCGAGCGATCTCTGACAGCTGCTGTTGATATCGCGAGAGCGCTCGATGAGGCCGCACTTTCGCGAAAAACGCCCGTGACAAAGCCGTTGGCGCGCGAAGTTCTGCAGTATTTTAAGCGTCAGTAGGCGTCACTTTTCACGTCAAGTTTGGAAAGTCGTGTTACTGTCACAAAACGTTGACATTGCTCTTCGCACGCAGACCAAAAGCACCACGGACGCCATGAGCCAACCTCTTAAGCTAGATACACCTGAACTGAACGAAGAGCCTTCTCACACCGAGGCCTCACCCGTTGAGATGGTGGCGAACAATGACCCGGAGCGATTCATTAATCGGGAATTTTCGTGGCTGCAGTTCAATTGGCGCGTGTTGGAAGAAGCACGAAACACGCGAAATCCGTTGCTGGAACGCCTCCGCTTTCTTTCGATCTCAGCGGGCAATCTCGATGAGTTTTTCATGGTCCGTGTCGCAGGTCTTGCCGGACAGGTGCGCGAGGGCATCACAAAACGATCCGACGATGGCCTTTTGCCGTCGGAGCAGTTGGAAATGGTGCTCGATGAAATCGCTCGCCTCCAGACCGAACAACAGGTTGTGCTCTCAGAGATCCTCGAAGAGCTTGAGCCTGAAAATGTCGATCTCGTGCGCGCGGAAAATCTGACAGACGCGGACAAGGCTTGGCTCGCCAAGCACTTCCAGACCACGATTTTTCCGATCCTGACGCCGCTTTCCATTGATCCAGCGCATCCATTTCCGTTCATACCAAACTTGGGATTTTCAATCGCGCTGCAACTCGTGAACCGCACAAACGGCGAAGCGATGAACGCGCTTCTGCGCCTGCCAACGGCACTTGATCGGTTCATTGCCCTGCCATGCGAACAGGGATTTGCCCGTTTCATCACCCTTGAAGACGTTGTCGGCGTATTCATAGACCGGTTGTTCCCCGGTTATGACGTCCGGGGGCAGGGCACATTCCGCATCATTCGAGACAGCGATATCGAGGTTGAGGAAGAAGCAGAGGACTTGGTTCGCCTTTTTGAGAGCGCACTGAAACGCCGCCGGCGCGGCCAAGTGATCCGCATCGAATTCAATCATGAAATGCCGAAGTCGCTCCGAGACTTCGTGGCAAAAGAGCTGGATGTGCCACGATCCCGTGTTGCTGTTCAGCCGGGCATTCTTGCGCTGGAAACCGTTTCACAAATGGTTCGCGCACCGCGGGACGATTTAAAATTCACCCCATTTACCGCGCGTTTCCCCGAGCGCATTCGTGAACACAATGGCGATTGCTTTGCTGCAATCCGCGAGAAGGACATTGTCGTTCATCATCCCTATGAGTCGTTTGATGTTGTTGTGCAGTTTCTCCGACAGGCCGCTGCCGACCCGAATGTAATCGCCGTTAAACAGACGCTTTATCGGACCTCGAGTGAGTCGCCGATTATCCGAGCGCTGATCGACGCCGCCGACGCTGGAAAGTCAGTGACGGCGCTTGTGGAACTCAAAGCCCGCTTTGATGAAGAGGCCAATATCCGCTGGGCACGCGATCTTGAACGGGCGGGCGTCCAAGTGGTCTTCGGTTTTGTGGAGATGAAGACCCACGCAAAACTCTCCATGGTGGTTCGCAAAGAAGCCCATGGCATTCAGAACTACGTTCACTTCGGCACCGGCAACTACCATCCGATCACGGCCAAGATTTACACCGATCTATCTTACTTCACCTGCGACGCCGCCCTTGCTGACGACGTTGCACGCGTGTTCAATCTCGTAACGGGCTATGCACAACCGGAGGACGATTTGCGGCTGGCGGTGTCGCCTCGTTTCATGCGCGACAGGATTATCCGTCATATTCGTGAAGAGATTGAGCACGTGCGCGCCGGGCGTCCGGGCGAAATCTGGATGAAGATGAATTCTCTTGTGGACCCCGCAATCATCGACGCGCTCTACGAAGCCAGCGCTGCGGGCGTCCAAGTCGATTTGATCGTTCGTGGGATATGCTGCTTACGACCTCAGGTGCCGGGGCTTTCCGACAACATCTGGGTTAAATCTATCGTCGGACGGTTCCTGGAGCACAGCCGTATTTACTGTTTCGGGAATGGTGCCCACCTGCCCAATGACAAGTCAATCATCTATATGGGTTCGGCTGACTTGATGCCGCGTAATCTTGATCGTCGGGTGGAAACGCTCACCCCGCTCGAGAATGCGACCGTTCACGAACAAGTCCTTTCGCAAATCATGCTCGCGAACCTTCTCGATAATTTACAAAGCTTCGAGGTGATGTCGGATGGCAGAGCGCGACGCGTCGTGGTTGGCGATGACGAAGAGCCCTTCAATTGTCAGCATTACTTCATGACAAACCCAAGCCTGTCTGGCCGTGGAAAATCATTGAAGTCTTCTGCACCCAGGTTGATTGCACACCGGAAGCGATTAGAGGTACAGAACTAACGATCAGCACATGCGTTGCTGAGCGAGTTAGATTGCAACGGTGTGATTTTGCTGGACAGCCCCGACGCCCAAGGTCGTCTTAAGGATCGCGAGCCCGTCGCTATCATCGATATTGGGTCGAACTCCGTTCGTTTGGTCATTTTTGAGGGCATGGTCCGCGCGCCCTCAATTCTCTTTAACGAGAAGGTCTCGGCCGGACTCGGTCGCGGCATTGAGAAGACCGGACGAATGAACGACGACGGCGTCTGTTCTGCTCTCAAGGCGCTTCGGCGTTATTCAGCGGTTTGTGATCAAGTTGGCGTTTCCGAAAAGTTCGTTCTGGCAACCGCAGCAGCGCGAGAAGCTGAAAACGGACCATCGTTTATTGCCGAGGCTGAGGGCGCGCTCGGAACCGAAATCACGATCCTAACGGGTGAAGAAGAAGCGCTTTACGCTGCGACCGGTATCAAGTCGGCATTTTTTCAACCCGACGGTTTCGTCGGCGATCTAGGTGGCGGCAGTCTTGAACTGACCAATATTGCCGAACAACAAATTGAAGAGCGCATCACGCTGCCGCTGGGGGTTATCCGCCTTGAGGAACGTTCGGAGGCTTCTCTTAAGACCGCGCGCAAGCTCGCGACGACCGATCTTCAGGCGAGCAAGTTAGGCAAACACGCATCTGGTCGACCATTCTATTGCGTTGGTGGCACGTGGCGAAACCTCGCTAAGCTTCACATGCACGCTGCAAAATATCCGCTGCGGGTAACCCACGGATACGAAGTGGACGCGCTGGAGCTTCTCACATTTCTGGATGAACTGCTTTCCAACAAAATCGACAATCTGCCGGGTATCGACGAGGTGTCGAAATCACGGCGTGCGTTGCTGCCCTATGGCGCGACAGTTCTGAAAGCACTCATCGAAGAGTTTGCGCCGTCGAAGATCATCTTCTCGGCCTATGGCGTGCGTGAGGGCTTTCTTTTCTCAAAGCTTCATCCAGCGGTGCAAGTTAGCGATGCGCTACTAGAAGCGTCTGACGAGCTAGCCATATTGCGTTCCCGCTCACCTCAACACGCGCGTGAATTGGCCGAATGGACGTCGGCGTCGTTCAAAGCCTTTGGCATTGACGAGACAATACAGGAGTCCCGCTATCGCCTTGCAGCGTGTCGCCTAGCGGACATCGGTTGGCGTGCGCACCCGGATTATCGTGCGGCACAGGCGCTGGCCATTATCGCCTATGGGCATTTCGTTCAGATATCCCATCAGGGCAGGGCATTCATAAGCCTCGCAAACTATTTCCGCTATCAAGGCATCAAGAATGACAATTTGGCGCCGGAACTCATTGAGGTTGCAACGCCGCGTATCTTGAGCCGAGCGCGGTATCTGGCGGCTTTCATGCGGGTTGGTTACCTGCTTACAGCCGCGATGCCGGGTGTGCTGCCGGAATTGAAGTGGTCCGCTTCCGATGACGAAACACTTCGTTTGCATCTGCCTTCTGAACTCGCAAAGATGCGCGGAGAACGCTTGAACGGTCGACTGAACCAGTTATCGAAAGTGATGGACCGGACGGTAGAAATGGTCGTTGATGACGACCGAAGATCAAACGGGCTCAACGGTCAGAGCGCGATCACTGAACCGGATGGCGAGCTTGCCAGCGACCAGCTGTAAAGCGCTTTCACCAAAGAGTTCGCGACGCCATCCGCTGAGCGCGGCTATGTCTGCGTCTTCACCTAGGTTCGCCAACGCTTCGAGGTCCGCCGTTGTCGCGAGCACCTTTGCGGCAACACCTTCGCGCTCGCTCACGATCTTGAGATAAATCCGCAAAAGGTCGACCGCCGCCCCGGTTCCCTCTTGCGATGCGGGTGGTCGCGGTACTCTCATCAAGTCATCGGGATCGAGTTCTTTTGCTGCCTCAACAATTCTGATAATTGCGCTGGCTTTAGATGACTTTTCCAGCCCGCGCGGGACTGCCCGCAGTCGCGATAGCGCCTGCACCGTGATGGGTTGCTGCTGCGCGATTTCATAGATGGCATCGTCTTTCATAACGCGATTGCGTGGCACGTTTCTTTCGCGTGCCGTTTCCTCGCGCCACTGCGCCAGATCACGCATGATCTGAAAATCAAGCGGCTTGCGCACGCGCATTTTCATTCTTTGCCAAGCGTTTTCCGGCGGCATGTCATAAGTTTCGGGGTTTTCGAGAAGGCTCATCTCCTCGGTTACCCATCCGGCGCGACCGGTTTCTTCCAATTGTTCTGAAAGCAGGCGGTAAACATCGCGCAAATGCGTGACGTCGGCCAGCGCGTAGTCGGTTTGCTTTTCTGTCAGCGGCCGCCGCTTCCAATCGGTGAAGCGCGAGGTCTTGTCGATGTGAGCACCCGTCAAGCGCTTGACCAGCTGATCATAGGCGATCTGATCACCAAATCCGCAGACCATCGCTGCCACCTGCGTATCAAATAGGGGCATGGGTACCGAGCCCATCAGCTTGTAGAAAATCTCTAGATCCTGGCGCGCTGAATGGAAGACTTTGATGACGGTCTGATCCTCAAGAAGCGCGATTAGCGGCGCGAGGTCTATGCCCTTTGCGAGCGGATCGATCAGCACCGCATCGTCATCCATTGCAATTTGCACGAGGCACAAGTCCGGCCAAAACGTCGTCTCGCGGACAAACTCAGTATCAATCGTGATGTAGGGAGATTGGCGAAAGCGCTCGCAGACTTCGGCGAGCGCATCTGTTTCGGTAATTATCGTCGTCATGGCGCATCCCGTAGTGGAAGGTTATGGCCATGTCGAAGGTTTTGTCGCCTCTTCGTCAAAAGAGACAAACGCGGTCACCCAAACACGAGACCGCCATCGACAATCAGGTTTTGACCCGTCACCGCGCGTGACCACGGGCTGGCAAAGAAAAGTACCGCATCGGCAGCTTCTTCCGGTGTCGTCACGGATCGTAGCGGTGTGCTTGAAGCGATAATATCAAACACTGCATCCGGCGTTGCGGCACTGGCATCGGTTGTCCGCAATAGTCCGCCTGAAATCATGTTCACCGTGATGCCCTTTGGCCCAAGCTCAGCGGCTGCGGTGCGCGTCAAGGCCATGAGCGCCGCCTTTGCCGACGTGTAATCATGGTACGGCACGACCGGGTTCTGCACGAGGTTCGAACCGATGGTGATGATGCGCCCGAAACCAGACGCGCCCATACCGGCAGAAGTCGCTTGGATGAGGTTCAGGGCACCGTTGACGGCGGTTTCATGCTGCGCCGACAGGGAAGTCGAAGACAGTGTCTCGAGCGTGTCTCGCGCGTCGCCATTGAAGCTGTAGTCAGCGAGCGCATTGTGGACGACAGTCGTCGGTGCACCGAACTTGCTCGTCACGTGCGCGATCATTTCTTTCACACTAGCCGCATCGCGAACGTCTGCTTGGACCGCTATCGCGCGGTCGCCAAGCTCATGAGCGAGCGCTTCGGCTGCGTCCTCGCTCTTGCGATAGTTGATAACGACACGTGCGCCTTGTCTTGCAAATGCGCGAACGATTGCTGCTCCAAATCCGCGACCGCCTCCGCTGACCAGAACGATCTGATCGCTGATTTCCAGGCTCATGCTATTTACTCCAAAGTTCTGAAAAATGATGTGTCGGGCCATGCCCGTGGCCCACAGAAAGCCGGTCAGCTCCTGCAATCGCGGCCGCGATGAAGGCTTTTGACGCCGCAACCGCGGTCGTAAGGTCGGCACCGTTTGCAAGATGTGAAGCCAGTGTTGCGGAAAGCGTGCAGCCTGTTCCATGCGTGTTCGATGTCTTGGTCCGTGCCCCTTCAAACCACGTGGCACCAGCATCGGACATCAGCAAGTCCGGGCTCTCATCGCCCTCCAGATGGCCGCCCTTTAGCAAAACCGCTTTCGCGCCAAACGACTGGAGCTGCGTTGCCTGCTCTTCCATTTCAGCCCGTGATTTCGCCGTTGAAACGCCCAGAAGGTCGGCAGCTTCCGGCAGGTTCGGTGTTATGACTGTCGCAAGCGAAACGAGCCGTGACCGAAGGGCAGCCACAGCATCCCCCGACAGAAGCCGAGCGCCTCCCTTTGCAACCATGACAGGATCGAGAACGACCGGAACATCGGGATGTTCTTCCAACGCGTCGGCAATCGCTTCAGCAATGTGTGCCGTTGCCACCATTCCGATCTTCACAGCGTCGACGCGAATGTCTTCAAAGATTGTCGCGATCTGCTGCTTAACGAAAGCGGGCGGGACCAATTCTATGCCCGTCACGCCTTGCGTGTTCTGGGCCGTCAGCGCCGTTATCGCGGCCATGGCAAAGGTTTTATTCGCAGACATCGCTTTGAGGTCGGCTTGTATTCCCGCGCCGCCGGACGGATCGGAACCAGCGATTGAAAGTACGTTCGGTATCATTGCTATCTCGCAGAAGGGAAAGAAAATTGCCGGGCTGCTGCTTCGGGGTCTGGCTGCCCGCAGATGGCAGAAACGACCGCGAGGCCGTTAGCACCGGCATCAAGAACAGCATGTTGGTGATCAGCTTTGAGACCGCCGATTGCGACTGTGGGAATTGGCGAAAGCGAACACAGATGAGCAAGGCCGTCCAGTCCGATGGGCTCGCTATGGTCCGACTTGGTTGGAGTGCCGAACACAGGTCCAATGCCTGCATAGTCCGTTATCGTGGGGTCGATGGCTTCAACGTGGGCTGCCGTTTCACAGGACAGGCCCACGATTCTATGGGGCCCAAGCGCTTCGCGTGCGGTACGAACATCGGTGTCACCTTGCCCGACATGAACTCCATTGGCGTCGCACGCGATTGCTACTTCAAGATGATCATTGATGATGAGGGGGACGCCAGTTCCGCTCAAAGCTTCTTTCAAACGCCTACCAAGTTCGATTAAGTCCCCATGATCGGTGGTTTTATCGCGCAATTGAATACACGTCACGCCACCTCGGGTCGCTCGCTCCACCGTCTCCACGACGCCCAGTTCTGCGCACAAATCGGCGTCGGTGACCAAGTAAAGCCAGAGGGCTTCCGAGCTCAGTGCCATTGAATTCTGCCTTCATCCAGTGCGCCCGGCTTCACGATGCTAAGTTGATCAAGGAAATCAGCAGCGAAAGTTCCAGGCCCCGACGCGCCTCGGTCGGCGCGCTCTCCAGCCTCGGCAAAGTGAAGCAGGGCGGCGACGGTTGCATCAAGTGGTGCATCTAGCGCTGCGTAAGCCGAGACCAACGCTGTCAGCGAACACCCGAGTGCTGTCACCTGGGGCATCAGGGCACTCCCGCCATGAATGCTGGCTGCCTTTTTGCCGTCAGTTATGAAATCGACTTCGCCGGTCACCGCAACAACGCAGTTTTTCGTCAGCGCCAAGTCGGTTGCCGCTTGTTTTGCCGCATTAACCTCATCGCCACTGTCCACGCCTTTTCCAGCGCCGGATTTGCCCTCCAGAGCCATGATTTCGGACGCGTTGCCACGAATGATCGTCGGGCCAAGATCAATAAGGGATTGCACGGCGAGCGATCGGTATGGCGTTGCAAAATGCGCAACCGGGTCCAACACCCATGGCTTGCCGCTTTCATTGGCAGCTTCTGCAGCGAGCAGCATTGCATTAAGCCAAGGCGCGGAAAGCGTCCCAATATTGACCGAAAGCGCACCGGCGATTGGAACGAAGTCAGCCACTTCCTCTTCGGCGTGGATCATCGCCGGAGAAGCGCCTGCTGCCAGCACCACGTTCGCTGCAATGTTCATTGCCACATAGTTCGTTATGCAGTGAACAAGCGGCGATTTAGTCCGCAGATTTTCAAGCGCATCATTCGGTGTCATATCGTCCCTCGTCGGCGTACGAGGGCACGCGGGCGTCATCCCGCTACAGCCTTCCTACGCCAGCATGATCTGGTTCAGGTTCAAAGGGTACTTCTCAGCCCGTGGGCGCCCCTGGCACTCGCGAATTAGGTCAATCGGTTGCAGCAGTCAAATGGCACCTGTGACCGAAAGAACTTGCACGTTGTTGGTCACGGGATACTCAACCTTCTTCATTTCTTGACATTCTAACGACCATCGGGTTTGCCCACCGCAACTCAAGATACGCGCGAAGGCGTCCGTTTCTTCGCTGTAGTAAAGGTCAAAAATAATGCATCGCTATCGCAGTCACACGTGCGGCGCACTCCGCAGCGCCGACGCCACATCGACGGTTCGTCTTTCAGGATGGGTTCACCGGGTGCGGGACCATGGCGGCGTTCTTTTCATTGATTTGCGAGACGATACCGGTATCACGCAGGTGGTTGCTGACCCCGATAGTCCGTGTTTTGCGACAGCGGAAACCGTTCGAGGCGAGTGGGTTATCCGCATTGATGGCGATGTGAAAAAGCGAGACGACGCGACAATCAATGCCGAACTCGCGACAGGCGAAATCGAGGTTTTCGCGCGTGAGATGGAAGTGCTTTCCAAGGCAGACGAGCTTCCGCTTCCGGTGTTCAACGAGCCGGAGTATCCCGAAGATATTCGCCTGAAATACCGCTTTCTGGATCTGCGGCGTGAGACGCTTCACGAAAATATCAAGCTGCGCACGCGGATCATCTCGTCCATGCGGAAGAAAATGGAAAGCGGTGGCTTTACCGAGTTTTCAACGCCGATCCTGACCGCATCATCGCCCGAGGGCGCTCGTGACTTTCTGGTGCCAAGCCGAATTCACAACGGACGGTTTTACGCGCTGCCGCAGGCTCCACAGCAGTACAAACAGTTGATCATGATGAGCGGTTTTGATCGCTACTTCCAGATCGCGCCGTGCTTCCGTGATGAGGACCCGCGAGCGGACCGCCTGCCGGGCGAGTTCTACCAACTCGACCTTGAAATGAGCTTTGTTGAACAGGAAGACGTGCTGACCTCCATGGAGCCGGTGCTGCGCTCGGTGTTTGAAGATTTCGCGGATGGTAAGCCAGTCACGCAGACGTTCCGCCGGATTGCCTATGACGATGCCATCCGTACATACGGCAGCGATAAGCCAGACCTCCGCAACCCTATCGAGATGCAGGAAGTGTCCGAGCATTTCCGCGGATCGGGCTTCAAGGTCTTCGCCGGAATTCTGGATGCCGACCCAAAGAACGAGGTCTGGGCCATTCCGGTCAAGGGTGCCGGTAGCCGCAAACACTGTGACCGCATGAACTCATGGGCGCAACAAAACGGTCAGCCGGGCATGGGTTACATCTTCTGGCGTGAGTTAGAGGGCAAGTTCGATGCAGCAGGTCCAATCGCCAAGAACATTGGTCCAGAAAGGACCGAGGCAATACGAACGCAACTCGGTTTGGACATCGGTGACGCCGTGTTTTTCGCAGCCGGCGATCCGGCCAAATTTGCATCATTTGCAGGCGATGCGCGCAACAAGGCTGCCGAAGAGGGCGGGCTGATCGACGAAGACCGCTTTGAACTGTGCTGGATTGTCGATTTCCCATTTTATGAGTGGGACGAAGAAGCAAAACAGATCGAATTTTCTCACAACCCGTTCTCAATGCCGCAAGGCGGAATGGAAGCGCTTGAGGAAGCCCAAAAGGCTGGAAATGATGCGCTTTTGGGCCTTAAGGCGTTCCAGTACGATCTGGTGTGCAATGGTTTTGAAATCGCGTCAGGCGGCATCCGAAACCATCTGCCGGATACAATGATCAAAGCCTTTGAAATCGCGGGTCTCAGCAAGGAAGTCGTGGAAGAACGCTTCGGTGGTCTCTATCGCGCCTTCCATTATGGCGCTCCGCCTCACGGTGGAATGGCCGCTGGTGTGGACCGTATCGTAATGCTGCTCGCAGGTGCAAAGAACCTGCGCGAAATCACCATGTTCCCAATGAATCAACAGGCGATGGACCTGCTGATGGGGGCACCTGGCGATGTGACCAACGAACAGCTACGCGATCTTGGCCTGAGATTGATGCCGCAGGAAAAGCAGGACTGATCCTGCGGCAATCGGGCGATTATTCTGCTTCAACTTGAACGTTGAGCGTTGTCAACAGTTGAGCGGGATTTCCAGCCATCGCGCTTCCTGCGAGCACGGCGAACGGCACCGGTGCTTCCGGTTCAGCCGTGATGGTGATCCGGTCTGGATCGTCAATAAACTCACCGATTTCAGCTTGCGCGTTTTGCGCGAACTCAGGATTGCCTAATTGGGCGAGGCCGAGCGGCAGCAGGCCTTTCAGCATAGCGGCCATTGAGTCGCCGTTCATGCCTTGCTGAGAGCCTGCAAAATCAAGCGCGCGACCGGTGATGGATTCGTCTTTCAAGCTTATGGATAGGCTCTCGACCTCTAGCTGCTGCAGCAAACCAAACATCGCCATGCCCATCGCCTGTTGATTATCAGCATTCATTTGGCTCTGCATGTCTCTAAGAGATTCCATCAGTTCCATCGTGTAGCCGCCGATCTTCGCGGTCAGCGTCAAGTCGGCAATATCGTCTACAGAAATCGTGGTGTCTTGTAGATCAAACGCGCCGGTTTCGGTGTTCCACTTGCCCTCCGCATTAAGGTCGGCGCGAATCTCTTCGTATCCCATTCCAACTAAGGCCTGACTTCCCGGTCCGGGCGGCAGTGCATTCACATCGACAACGATTGAAGAAATGTTCGTGGCACTCGCGATAGAAGCTCCCGGCGACCAAGGCGAAATGCTCACGAGAAATTCGCCCACCGAAACAATTTCTTGACCGCTGACGCTCACCGTCAATCCATCTACTTCGGCGCTGCTATAAAAACCATCATAGTATTCATCGGAGGGAGCGGTGATGACCTGAAAATCACTTACGGTCGCGTCGCCGATGGTGACGCTCGCACCGTCTTCGGGACTAAACGTGGAACCGGGAACCGCGATCTCACCGATGATGAAATTCCCATCGACCGGTTCTTCGATATCGGAAAGCACCACTTCATCGAGCGTTAACCGGTCTCCTGCCTCGCCAAATGTCAGCCCGTTGATCACGACGCCGTCCGATCCATCAAGCGCTGCGCTCTTGTATGTGAATGCAACACCGCCTGATTTCTGAAGTGAAGCGATAAGGGCATCAGCCAACTCATTGGCCGTAAAATCAGCCTGCGCTGCGTGGGCAGAAAACAAAAGCGGCAGTGCCATGCTCAAGCGGGCGAGAAAAAACCGTTTCAAATCACTATTCCTTTCAATTTCATCGCGTCTGCGACCATTGCGGTTGTCTCAGTTTAGAAAGTGTCACTTCGATGATCATGCGCTAAGGTTTACGATAATAAGGTGAATGCATGTGTCAAAACGGGCGGGCTCCCATGAATGAGATTCTGAAAACAATTCCGCAAATCACGAGGACGCGGAAGCTCCGTGCAAGTGTTGATGGTTTGTTTGTCGCCAATGGCAAAACGTTTGTGACCGAAGCGGTCCCGAACCTTGAACTGACGTTTGAGGGAATACCGGGCGATCTCCATGGCGGTCTTACACGCAAGTCCGGCGGGCGGGAGCCATGGTACAAACGCGGCACAGAAATGCGCAATGAGCGTCAGCTTTCAATCGTGTGTCGGGAAGAGCTGACAACCGTTGCGCGGTCCATGGAGATCGAACGGATTGAACCGGAATGGATCGGGGCGAACGTTACCCTTGCGGGCATACCGATGTTTTCAATGCTGCCCGCCGGTACGCTATTGTTCTTTGAGAATGGCGCAACGGTGAAGATCGATTTTCAGAACGGACCCTGCAAATTCGCGGGCATGGAGATCGCTAACGCGCTCGGACAGCCCGGTGACAAGCAGATAGCCGCTGGTTTCCCAAAGCACGCCAAACGGCGTCGCGGCGTCGTCGCTTGGGTTGAAAAGCCGGGAACCCTACAAATGGGCGAGGCAGTAAAGGTGCAGCTGCCTGAACAGTGGATTTATCCGGTGGACGTCGATCAGACGTCGGTTTGATCGTCAAATTGCAGCCGAGCGGTCGAGCCCCACGATTCCAGCACATCGTTGGTTTCCTCCAGCACAAAGTGCCGCGCCGCATCACGATCGTACCCATCTGCAAGAAGCTCATGATACGCCGTGTGCGCGTGTCGAATATGGGTCACAGTCGACAACCATATCGCACGCGATACTGGCAGACCACGCATATGCTCACGATTTGCAAGCGCTTTGATCTCTGTCGTTTCCGATAGTGGCGCGTGCGGGATAAGGCTCTCCAGCGCTTCTGACACCATTCTTTGCCTTTGCGTCGCCATAGACAACTTACCGATTGCTGTGTGCAGAAAAACGATATAAAGATATGTTTATATGTTTTGGAGGACTGCGTGACAGCTCTTGGCTTAGACAACATGGTGGAAACGCTCAAGGCTGTCGCCGAGCCCAGCCGCTTGCGCGTCTTGAAACTTCTGCGTGCCAACGATCTGACGGTTTCTGACCTGACGATGATCCTTGGACAGTCACAACCGCGGGTGTCGCGGCACTTGAAACTGCTACAGGAAGCCGGATTGATCCACCGCTGGCAAGAGGGTTCGTGGGCCTTATTCCGCGTTACGCGCACTGGTGCAGCTGCGGCGCTGCTACCTCCCATTTTCGAGGCCGTATTAGAGGCCGACGACATTTTTCTGCGTGATCAAGAGCGCCTCACTGCAGTGAAGACGGAGCGTCGTGAACGCGCAAAGAAGTATTTCGCAGCCAATGCGCAAAGCTGGGACGACATCCGCTCGTTGCATGTGGCCGATGAGGTCATTGAGGCTGAACTCAGCCGCATCGTGGGTGAGGGACCATTCAATCACGTGTTGGATATCGGCACCGGCACAGGACGGTTGCTCGAAGTGTTAGCACCGAAAGCGCGTTCTGCCATTGGCATCGACAGCAGTCGCGAAATGCTCAACGTCGCGCGTGCAAATTTAGACGCAAGCGGGGTAGCCAATGCCGAAGTGCGTTATGGCGATGCCTACGATCTGTCGCTCGGACGCGATCAGTTCGATCTAATTGTCATCCATCAGGTTCTCCACTTCTTAGATAATCCTCAGGCAGCAATCCGCGAAGCTGTTCGGGCACTTGCGCCCTCGGGTCGCCTAATCATTGTCGATTTCGCGCCACACGCAAACGAGCACCTCCGCGATCAGCACCAACATCAAAGACTTGGGTTCTCGACTGACACGATCCAAAGCTGGCTCGAAGACGCCGATCTTCGAACGGAGCCGGAGATCACGATCAGTTCAGAAGTTGCCGATCAATCCGATCCATTGACCGTCATGATCTGGACCGCACAGGACACGCGGATGTTGATCGCCGACGACAATTATTCACAAAAAAGGGTAGCGTAATGCGAGCGCAGACTTTCACCAAAACCCAGGCTGCGGCGCGCTCCGGCGATTTGCGGGTGTCGTTTGAGTTTTTTCCGCCGAAGAACGACGCCATGGCGAAGTCACTGGGCGACACTGTGGAGAAGCTTGCGCCACTACAGCCAGATTTCGTGTCAGTAACCTATGGGGCGGGCGGTTCTACCCGAGAGCCAACCTTGAAAACCCTGAAACGAATTCTGGGAACCACAAATATTGACGCCGCAGCGCACCTGACATGCGTGGGCGCATCACGTGCAGAAACCGACGAAGTAATTCGCGAATTTACCGACCTTGGCATTCGACGATTTGTAGCGTTACGCGGCGATCCCGAAGCCGGACCGGGCACGAAATACCAGCCCCATTCAGAAGGTTATGTAAACGCAGCAGACTTGGTTGCGGGTTTGAAAGGGCAGGGAGACTATGAAATTTACGTGTCAGCCTATCCCGAAAAGCACCCCGAAAGCCCTGACTTCGCAACCGATATCGACATGCTAAAGCGCAAAGTCGACAATGGCGCGACGCGGGCGATCACCCAGTTTTTCTTCGATAATGACAGCTACGAGAAGTATGTCGAGCGGGTCCGTGCAGCTGGCATTTACATACCGGTATTGCCTGGAATTTTGCCGATTCACTCGTTTAAGGCGGTTAAGCGCTTCGCATCCGCATGCGGCACTCATATTCCAGCGTGGTTGGAAGAACGCTTTGACGGTCTCGAAGATGATCCGAAAACACATGCGTTGATTGCAGCAGCCATTGCCGCTGAGCAGGTTCTGGATTTAGCCGAACGTGGTGTTCAAGACTTTCACTTCTACACGATGAACCGTCCAGATCTCGTGTTTGCCATGTGTCGTCTGATCGGTCTGCGGGAGAAACAGGCGGCCGAGATCGCCGCCTAGCCGAGTGATCGTTCATCATTATCGAACATTGTGTGAGAAACTTGCCCTCTATCACTCGGGCACGTGGCGTCTATCTTGATCTCGAAAACAGAAATCGAGGTCACCATGGCTACCAATATTCTTTCCGTCCAATCATCGGCTCGCGTTGATGGCTCGCATAGCCGTCAACTGAGCAAAGAACTTTTAGAAAAGCTTCAGGCTGAATATCCAGACAGCACCGTCGTAGAACGCGAGGCGTCTGCTGAGCTGCCTTTGTTGGATCAGACATGGGTGTTTGCGAACTTTACGCCAGAAGATGAGCGCAGCGACGAGCAACGTGCAGCACTGGCTAAATCCGACGAACTCGTCGCCGAGCTAAAGGCTGCAGACATCATCGTGATTGGCGCGCCGATGTACAATTTCACGATTTCTGGTGCGCTGAAAGCATGGATTGATCTGGTAGCGCGTGCGGGACTGACGTTCAAATACACAGAGCAGGGGCCCGTTGGCTTGCTGGAAAACAAGAAGGCTTATGTCGTCATTACCAGTGGAGGCGTGCCTCTGGAGTCACCCTATGACTTCACCACTGGCTATATGCGACATGTCCTCGGTTTTCTCGGCATCGAAGATGTTAGCTTTGTCGGAGCCGACGAGCTGATGGGCAAGGAAGCTGAAAGCCTCGGTTCTGCGCGGGAAAAGATCGCGGCGATCGCTGCGTAATCACTCTTCACAAAAACAAATAAGGCTCGACGTAATCGTCGAGCCTTTTTCGTGATTTCGGTGTGCTGTTGTTACGGCATTAAACCGAACGAGACCGCGAGAACAAACGCAAAAGCTGTGCATACAACGACTATGTTGATTGAACGAGATAAGTTCATACCGAGCCTCCCTGCGCGACAATTTAAACTTATCGGTTACGGCTTTCGCTGCAAGCAAATTCGTCGCTGCATTGCGGAACAAAAGAGTCTGCTTCGCGTATGTTCCACGCTATGTGGCAGTTTTTATTCAGAAATTTGATCTGCCGCATCGCAACAAATTTGTTCTTGTCGCTGCACTAATCGCATGTCGTTGGTCGTGGATTTGGAAAAAACTGATCTGCGAATTCTGATTTCGCGAAAGACCATTGTTCGCAGCGCCAATCCAGCGGAGCTAAAACATGAATTGGTTTGAGAAATGGCAGCAACTACCGAAGCTTATTCGCTTCGTAGTTTCCAACGCCGTCATAGGGCTTGCGCTGGGCTGGTTCATCGTATTTTGCACGATCTATTTCGATTTCGGTCGAATGGGTACGCTCTTCGCCAATAGCGATCACCAAAGCGCGGTGATCGCACTTTTGATGATATCGTTCGGATCAACCTTTTCCGCTGCCTACGTAGCGACAGCGGTCATTTTGATTCCGCGCGACGAAGACGAGTTTAATAAGCTTTGACACTCGTCGGCCGGTGGGCAATCACAGCCGCCTATGGATCCCAAGCTCCTCGTAAAGCTGAATAAAGCGAAGGCGAACCGCACGCCGTGTGTCGTCGTCACCGAACTTGCGAGCGGACGGGATCGTCTCGTCACCGATCCGACTAACGTCCCAGGTGAGTTGGGAATAGAAATCGCAAACGCGATGCGCTCCGGTAAATCGTCCATGTTCACGCATAGAGATACCGAGTATTTTTTGGCGGCGCATGTTCCCGCGGTCCGCATATTGATTTGCGGCGCCGTTCATATCGCTCAACCACTGACAGCTTTTGCACATGCGGCAAACTTCGAACCCATTGTTATTGATCCAAGACAGGCTTTTGCGACCGAGGAGCGATTTCCGAATACTCAGGTGCTCCAAAGCTGGCCTGAGGAGGCAGATGTCGCGTTTGATCGATACACCGCCGCATGTGCGCTGAGCCACGATCCGAAAATTGACGATCCATTTTTGAGAAAAGCGATTGCGTCGGAATGCTTCTATGTTGGAGCGCTCGGTAGCAGGAAATCACACGCAAAGCGTATCGCAAGGTTGGAGGAAGCAGGCGCGGAACGCGTTGACATTCAGAGGGTTTCCGCGCCTATCGGCCTCGATATTGGCGGAGCCACCCCAGCAGAAATTGCGATTTCTATCATTGCCGAGATTGTTTTGGCCCGGCGTGGCGAAAAGAACCTCGCCTAAGCTGTTTTTCTGTTGGCAGATTTTGCTTCACGACGACAGCGGTCGGAACAATATTTGACTTCGTTCCAGTTTTTCGCCCAAGCCTTGCGCCACACCATCGGACGTTCGCACCATGCGCAAATCTTCTCGGGCAAATTCGGTTTTTTGTGCGCCATGCAACCGATATGGGCGAATTTGGCGGCTTTTCCAATACAGCTTCATAGCGCTGCTCGCGCTGTCATGCAAAACCTACGCAGCAGAACAATTAGCGCCGTTCAAGGATCGGTTATTCACCTCTCCAGCAACGTTGGAAGAGCGTGACAGCGGTGGCTGGCGAAAAGTCGACTATCGCGAGGTTCGCGACATCAATCGGCGCGACGCGGTGCCGGAACGCCGTGTGCGAAATGCCTACATTGACCGCTCAGTCAACGACAGCCTCCGGGACCTCAGCTACGGGACATCTCGGGGTGTGATTCGTTTCTCGACAGTTGGACGCGCAGATAGCGCTGGCATTATCACCGTATTTATTCATGGGCGAGGTGGGGATCGAACGCTTGGAATGAACGACTTTCGCTTCGGCGGTAATTTCAACCGGATTAAGAACCTGATGGTTCGAAACAACGGGCTCTATCTTGTGCCCGATGCGGGTGACTTTTCGGACGAAGAGATTGTCAAAATCCGAGAGTTGTTGATCGGTCATCTGGAATTCAACCAATCAGCAAAACTGTTTCTCGCATGTGGATCAGCGGGCGGAATGGTGTGCCATGAGCTGGCAAATGATCGACAGATAATACAGCGGACGGTGGGAATTGGTTTTTTAGGCTCATTCGCAGATAGTGGCTATGTGACGAGCTTTGCTGGCAGACGTCAGATCCCGGTTTACATCGCCCATGGCAGCGCGGATTCGATCTTCAATGTCTCAACGCTGGAGAGTTTCTACACTGAGCTTCGCGATCAGCAGATACCAGTCCGCATGGTGCGGTTTGAAACCGGCGGCCACGGCACGCCGATCCGGATGCTGGACTGGCGCGCAATGCTTAACTGGGCACTGAGTGAAAATTGAGTGGCACTCCCAACGGGACTCGAACCCGTGTTTCCGCCGTGAAAGGGCGGCGTCCTAGACCGCTAGACGATGGGAGCGCGGTGCGGCGTCTATAGAAACATTCTATATTGGCCGCAAGACCCGAATGATGGGTCAAAGCGTATTATTTTCAGAAAATTCACAAGGTGATTTTGCAGGCGTTATCGACGGCAGCGCGCATTCCAATCGCGACGTGGCCCGATATCAATATGGACTGATTTCGTATGGCAATAGGTCCCCACTCCACCGCGTCCCGGCAGCGAGCGTAGGTAGGAGGCCAGCTTCCATTTGCTCACGCCTTTGACCTGAATGTCCGCTGCCGCGCAGTACATGTGAAGCGAGTTCCGGGCGCCTCGGGCGCGACGGTTTCGTGCCGGGCTTCGATACCCCGAAGTTACAATAACTTTCTCGCCGTATTTGTTTTCGACACGCTTTAACAGCTTCAGCAGGGCTGGTTTCAGACACTTCACGTCAACACCGGCGTGCTGTTTCAGCAAACCATTCGGCGTAAGCCGAGCAAGCCCTCCAACCGAAGCAAGCCGCACTTCGTTGCCACGATTTATACGGATCGTTGGACGTCGGCCTTCGGCATCGGTTTTCTGTTCAATGGCGCCAAGCGCACGGTCACGATCAACACCAGGGAGAGAGCTTAGACGCTCAGTTTTTTGCGTTCTCGGTCGCGTTGGTTCCGTCGTATCAGCCGCCCGCGTCGGAATTGGAGATGCGCCTAGCGACGCCACCTGAACTTTCTGCGGCTGCAGTTCAGCGGCCGGAATAGGCTCCGACGGTGTCGGTCTGTTGCCAAAGAGACGACTAAATATGCCGCCGCTTTCAGACGGTTTGCTCTCAGACGTAAGAGCATTTGCAGTAGGCGCAGCCTCCGTTGCAGAAATTTGCTGTTCGCCTGTCACCAGCGCAACTTCGGTTTCCGCCGGTTCAAGCGTGGTCGCTTCGGCAGACGTTTGCGTTGAAGGGGACGTTGCTTCTGCGACGGTTACCGGCGCTTCTGTCGATTTGTCGGCCGCCGTTACCACCGGAGAAGACGTCTCTTTGGTTTCCAAAGCTGCCACCGTTCTTTCAGGTGGAGTGGCTATAGGTCTGGTGCGCGAGACTGGAGCGGTAGGCCTTGCTTCAATTTGGTCAGCGGGCTGTCCCGAGGTATCGTCGACCAAGGTGCTGTTTTCCGTCGGAGATAGTCCTAATGTCGGCTCCGCACCAAGAGGTGCTAAGCCCTGCGTATCAACAGAAGAAACAGTGCACCCGCTGAGCAGAAGTACAGTGGCTGCACATAAACATCCTTTAGCCGCCTTCTGTCGGGCGCTTATGCCAAGGTTCCGAAAAATAAGCAGTCCCCAATGCCACCGTCACTGCATCGTTAATTCATAAATGATTAACGATGTGTGATCGTCGTTTCTTGGCTGCGTATGGGCGAATTGGGGCGGAAACAAGTCACCTATGGCCGCATTTGGGCAATGCCTTACCAACTGCCCGTATTCGCCATTGACGCCCATGGTTCGCTGGGCTCCAGCGAGTCGCCTTTCTGCAGCAGCTCAATCGAGATGCCATCGGGCGAACGCACGAAGGCCATATGTCCATCGCGCGGCGGCCGATTAATTGTGACGCCGGCAGCCATCAGCTTTCCGCAGGTCGCGTAGATGTCATCAACGACATAGGCTAAATGGCCAAAGTTCCGCCCACCGGAGTATTCTTCCGGATCCCAATTATAGGTAAGCTCGACCATTGGAGCCTTGTTTGCCCGAGCCGCTTCAACATCTTCGGTCGCTGCCAAAAATATCAACGTGAAGCGGCCTTTTTCATTCTCGGTGCGACGAATTTCTTCCATGCCGAGAAGCTCGCAAAAGAATTTGAGCGATTTGTCGACATCGGTGACCCGGATCATCGTGTGCAGATAGCGCATTGTTGCGGCCTTTTTTGTTTTCCAATGGTGTGTCAGGCGGCGGAAGTCGGGCTTTTGGGCGTAATTTCCAGTGGCGAAGAGAGGATTTGTAAAAATCTTACTTAAATCCTTCGCTGACTCTTGCGGCGCTTCCGACCACCAATGTTAGTGTCTAGTCGCGAATCAAGTGTAAGGCGTACGGGCAACCAGATGGCAGGCGACAGGCCGGAAGGAATACAAACGTCAGGTCTCGTCGAGGCGGATTTACCGCTTGCGGACGTTCGTGAATTCGCTGGCTCCATCAAATGGTTCGACGCAGGCAAGGGGTATGGCTTTATCCGGCCTGATGAAATCGGGGCGGGCGACATCATGTTGCACGTCACATGTCTGCGTAAGGACGGGTTTCAGACCGCTCAAGAAGGCGCACGCATCGTCTGTGAAGCACAGCAGAGTGAGCGCGGTTGGCAGACAATCCGCGTTTTATCGATGGACGCGACGACGGCAAGCAACCCGTCAGAAACCGAAGAGAAAACCCACGTCAAAGTGAGCCCGTCAAGCGGGCTGGAACGTGTGATTGTAAAGTGGTTCAACCGCGACAAGGGTTTTGGCTTTTTGACCCGCGGCGAGGGCACGCCTGACATCTTCGTACACATGGAAACATTGCGGCGTTACGGGCTTACAGAACTGCGAAACGGTCAGACTGTGATCGTTCGCTTCGGTGATGGCCAGAAGGGCTTGATGGCCGCCGAGATTTACCCAGATGATCCGGTACAACTCCTGAACAACAACTAGAGTAGTGCCCTTTTGAAACCGTTCACTCTCATTGCTTTCGCGGCGGTTTTTGTGCTCGCGATCGCCACTGCGTTCGCATTCAACTCACAAGAACCAATGCGGCTTCCGGTTGATCCAGACCGGTTGCAAATTTTAAGTGCAGACCAGAGCGCACAGCGCACTGAGTTCGATTTAGAAATAGCAGACGATACGCGTGAGCGTTCAGCTGGTCTCATGCATCGCACCGATCTGCCAAAGGATCGCGGGATGCTGTTTGTTTGGCCCGAAGCGTCACAGCGCTTTTTCTGGATGGAAAACACACCGACGCCGCTCGATATCATTTTTGCGAACGGGACCGGGCAGGTGGTGCGTATTGCGCGCGACACTGTACCGTTTTCGACATCGCCAATCCCGTCAGGTCAGCGCGCAAAATACGTATTGGAAATTCACGCGGGCCTATCGTCTAAATTTGGTTTGCAGGTCGGTGACCTGCTCATCCATCCGGCAATTTCGGCCGTGGGCGCACAATAGCGCTTTAACCCTATTGCCACCGATTGAAACTTGGCTATAAGCCGCGTCACCAGAGAACGGAGCGTAGCGCAGCCTGGTAGCGCATCTGGTTTGGGACCAGAGGGTCGCAGGTTCGAATCCTGCCGCTCCGACCACCTTTCTTCTCGTCTCAGTGTTGACCTTAAACCACTTGCCAGCCATCACGCGGCCAACGGCCCCTTAGCTCAGCTGGATAGAGCAGGTGACTTCTAATCATCAGGTCGGGGGTTCGAATCCTCCAGGGGTCGCCAGTGTTTTCAATGCTTTGCAAATTATCTAGCAATCTCATTTTACACCTTTCCATGTGCCATTTTACAGCGTGGCCCTGTTTTGTCCTGCACGGATCGCATTTACGATGGCCTCTCCGGCCGGATAGTGCTTGCGGATAATCGCCCAGCCATTCATTTTAGCGCTAGAATAATAATCCAGTAACGGTCATGTCACACCGGCTTTTTGCCAAGCCAATGCCAAATTTCATGTTCTGATTTCTCGAAACAATCTGGTTGCAGCACTACGTTGGCGCGAACACTGAAAACGGGAAAAATTATGAAAACGATTTTTGCTAGTCTCGCAGTCTTGACTGCATCGACTTCACTTTCGCTTGCTTTAGACGGTGCTGGACCGCTCGTTGATGCACAGTGGGTTATTGAGAACGCCGCAGACGAAAACGTCGTCATTTTAGATATTCGTGCTGACGTGGATGACACGGATCTGGGAGATGCGCCGTACATCGCAAACTCGGTGGCAGCGCCTTACAACACCGCTGGCTGGCGAACTGAAATTGACGGAGTGCCAGGCAAAATTCCTTCAAATAACGATATTCAGGCGATCATCCAAAACCTTGGCATTGATAATGATGACCACGTCGTGATCGTACCTTGGGGTACAAATTCGACCGAGTTCGGCGGCGCAACGCGTGTCTACTGGACATTCAAGTATCTCGGTCACAACAGCATCTCCATCCTCGATGGCGGCTGGCGTCAGTATGAGGCTGCGGGCGGCGCACGATCTGCTGAGCCGATCACCGCTGAAGTTTCGACGTTTGAGATCAATGTGAACGACGACATTCTGGCGACAACGGCAGACGTTGAACAGGCGGTGGCCGAAGGTACAAAGCTGATCGACGGTCGTCCGGAAGAGCAGTTTATTGGTGACAGTAAAAGCGGTGTTGTTGCACGCGCTGGTACCATTCCCGGTTCGTTAAATCTCGCGCACTCCAACTTCTTCTCCGAAGAGTTTGCCCGTCATGCACAGCCTGAGACTGTCGCCGCGCTTACAGAAGCGATCGGGCTCGCTGCGGACGAAGCAAACATCACCTTCTGCAACACAGGCCACTGGGCTTCCGTGCCGTGGTTTGCGATCAGCGAAGTGCTCGGTAACAAGCAAACAGCGATGTATGACGGTTCTCTTGCCGAGTGGACCCAAGATGACAGTCGGCCACTTGTCGACGGCGTCGTGAACTAAACACAAAGGGCGTTTCTTTCGCTCGGCGGCGCGAATTTCATCGTGCCGCTTTGCTTGTTCTGTAAGTCGCGATAATTGACGGTCATGTCCAGCGTCCCACAATCTACTGCCGGCGGTCTAACCACGGTGTCTGACAAGTCAGCGCTTAAGGTGACGTTGGGAAGCCTCGCACTCGGCTTCTATGCCATTTGGCTCGCCGTTGACGTCCGCTTCGCCACTTTGTTCCTAATTGGCGCTGGTTTGGGCTTTGCGCTTTATCAAGGCTCGTTCGGGTTCACCGGCGCGTGGCGGCGCTTCGTTGTGCACAAACGAAGCCGAGGAATTCGCGCCCAGATGATCATGATTGGCGTCGCCGCACTTGGTATGATGCCACTCATTCAGGCCGGAAGTATTGGCTCGCAGGCAATTGTTGGAGCAATCGCTCCTCTTGGCGTTTCACTGGTTGTCGGCGCTGCAATGTTTGGATTTGGCATGCAACTCGGCGGCGGCTGTGGCTCCGGTACGCTTTTTACCGTTGGCGGTGGTTCGCTTCGAATGCTCGCCACCTTAGCGTTTTTTATCGTTGGCGCGTTAATCGGAACAGCGCATCTTCCATGGTGGCAAGCGCAGCCATCACTGCCGCCGGTCAGTCTCGCTGAAATGGGCCTTCCGGGTGGGTTGGTCTTGTCGCTCTCGCTGTTGGCGCTGGTCTACTTTGTTTCGCACGCCATTGAGCGCAAGGCGCACGGAGACGTTGAGACTGAACCTGCGCCAAAGCGTAAAGGATGGTCTTGGCTGCTGGTCGGGCCATGGCCGTTGATTGGGGCTGGCCTTGCACTTTCAGTTTTGAGCATCGCCACACTGCTCGTCGCGGGTCACCCGTGGTCGGTCACCTACGGTTTTGGCCTCTGGGGTGCGAAGATCGCTCTTGCGGTTGGAATTCCCGTGGACGAGTGGGCGTTTTGGCAAGTGCCTTTCCATGCCGATGCCCTTCGCCATTCGGTTTTAACGAACACCGTGTCTGTGATGAATTTCGGTCTTATTCTTGGTGCAGCGACCGCAGCAGCGCTCGCCGGGTCATTCGCGCCAAAGAATGCCATTCCGTTCCGATCATTGATCGCGGCCATCCTTGGCGGTCTGCTGATGGGGTACGGCGCGCGCCTCAGCTTCGGATGTAACATCGGCGCGCTGTTCTCCGGCATCGCATCGGGCAGTCTGCATGGCTGGATTTGGTTTGCACTTGCGTTTGCTGGCTCGTGCCTCGGCGTTGCCGCTCGGCCGTTCTTCGGCCTCGACGGATACAAATCTCAAAAGGTCTCGCAATGACCGTGACGACTGAACGCAAACCGCGAAACACTGCAATTTTCGCAGCGGCTTTAGCGGCGACGGCCGGGGTGGTTACCATTGATCATGTTGTTAGCGGCGTGCCTGCGCCCGTTGCCTCTGCCACCCCACGCGCGTTGCCAGCAGGTGGTGCTCCATGTGCAGCAATCGTCCCCGCGGCACGAACAGATACTGGAAAACGTCCTCCTCCACCGCCGCCGAAACCGCTGCCAGAAGGTGCCACCGAAGCGCCTGACCTTGTAGTAACACGGCCAGCGAATTGACAACGCCAGTGGAGCAGGAGACAGCTCTCAAAGAAATCGCTTTCTGCGAACAGGTCTTGGCGAAATCCGGCTTAACCGTTTTGTCCGAAACGCTTCGCGATGTGCAACAGCTCGTGAGTTGGAAGAACTATCCGCACGGCGAGGTTTTCGATCCAGCGTCTGGCGCTCAATGGTTTTACCACAGCCATCATCCGTCAACGACTGATGGTGAGCACGGTCATTTCCATTGTTTTGTTCGCCCAGACGGTCGGGAAGGGCCGATCCATCATCTTTGCGCGATAGGGATCGATGATCATGCCCGCATGACACGGCTATTCACAGTCAATCATTGGGTTGTCGATGACGACTGGTTGACTGCGGAACCGACGATAGAACTTTTACGCGGTTTTGACGTGCACATGCCGAGACCGAATTACTTAGTAAATCGGTGGATCACCGCTGTCTTGGTGGCCTATGAGGACCTGATCACCGACTTAGTCCGTCAGCGCGATATCGCTATCAAAGCGCATTCTCCGGTGGACGGCAGCGAACCGAAGCTTTGCAAGTTTTTAGAGGTTACGTCCGAACACCGTTTCCAGAACGCTGCCATTTGATTTCCAATGCTGCACAGCCCCAAATGATGCCGAGCAACAGGAAGAAATGGCGCCAGTGATCGGTGTCGATGACATAGCCGACGATCACATGACCGAGAAATACGATCCAAGAGCACATCAACAACAGACGCCACGGGCGGTCACGCAGCATAAAGCGAACGCCTAGGCCAAGAGTCAGCAGTATGAGCAGCATGTAGGCTGCAAAACCTAGCCATGAATAATCCCATAGCGCTTTTAAATATACGTTGTGCTGATCCTCGCCAAAGATACCAGCAAACTGCAAAATGCCCAATCCAAGCGGGTGCTCCATCGCCATCGCGAAACCCATGCCGTGCCGTGCGAATCGTCCCAAGCGAGCGCCGTCATACTCCTGCACAAGCTGCGCACGCGTGGAAAACATCTCGGCCACACCATCAATTTGGAGCGCAATCACAAGAGCGCCCACAAGCGCGAAAACCGCAAAAACAGCCAGCATGATCACACGCAGTCGAAATCTATTCGACGGATTGATCAGCAATAACAACAACACGAGCGATATCACCGAAAACGCGTACATGCCCCACGCAGCACGCGAGAAGGAAAGGAATGTTGCCAGCGTTAAAACCGACAGGACGCTGACGCAGATGTATGGTCGCGATAAAGGCTTGGTGAGGAGGGTCCCCAAGCAATAAATTGCAGGAAGCGCAAGAAACGGACCGAAAACGTTGGGGTCTTCAAACGCGCCTTTCGCTCGCCCGAAGCGGGTAAATGTCTCACCGGCAAAACCAAAATATCCTGCAATCCCGAGTAATCCTGTGATCGTCGCAGCCGCCGTCCAGCCGATAATGATCGGCTTCAAACGTCGATGATCGGCCTCGATTACAGCGGCGATGAACACCGATGTGCCCGCGAGGAAGAACGATACAGCGATGTAAAGGGGTGCTCCAGTCCAGTCGTCCATTTGGGTCATCGAAACGATGCCGCCGATATTGAACACGATCAGGATCGCAAGCAGCGCACCCACCGTTTGCGAAATACGCAAACCAAGGACTGCCCAGACCCCAATAAGACCTGCCATGTAAAGCTCATAGGGCGCCGGTTCAGCGATGACGAAGCCAGAGAGAAACGGTCCAAAAAACAGGCACAAAGCAGACAGCCGCGTCGTCAAAGCGCGATTAATCTCTGCCTTAGACAGCGCGGGATAGTTACCGATAATTGGCGGAGCAGCGCTCAATAGGCGTTCTCCGTATTCATCAGCCTGACAGGTGTGAGGAACAGAATTTTCAGATCGAAAAGCAGCGACCAATTTTCGATGTAGTAAAGATCGTATTCGGTGCGCTTACGAATCTTCTCATCATTGTCCACTTCGCCGCGCCAACCGTTGATTTGTGCCCACCCGGTGACGCCGGGCTTCACGCGGTGGCGAGCAAAGTAGCCGTCAACGACTTCTCCATAGAGTTTGGACGGCGTCTGCGCATGGATTGCGTGGGGACGCGGACCAACCAATGAAAGATCACCCTTCAAAACGTTGAAGAATTGCGGCAGCTCGTCGATTGATGTTTTCCGAATGATGCGGCCAACGGGTGTAACCCGCGGATCACCTTTTGTGACTGCAGCCTTCGCGGTCGGGTCGCACAGCTCCGTATACATCGAACGAAATTTGAAGACGTTGATCTTCTCATTGTTGAAGCCGTGACGTTTCTGCTTGAAAATAACGGGGCCTTTGGACGTCAATTTCACTGC
>JBCDLI010000004.1:0-76122 GCA_038745535.1 Pseudomonadota bacterium
CGACAGGAGCGAAGAGATGAAGATGATGTAGGCCTGCCTGCCTGCTTCGTTGAACTCATCGCGTGTTGCGTTGGTCGGTAACTGCTTCGGGAAGAAACCACCTTTGGCGCCAACCGGTACGATAACAGCGTTTTTGACCTGCTGTGCTTTCACGAGGCCCAAGACCTCAGTGCGATAATCCTCCGCCCGGTCCGACCAGCGAAGACCACCGCGCGCCACCGGGCCGAAGCGTAGATGAACGCCTTCGACGCGCGTATCGTAGACAAATATCTCGCGATAAGGACGCGGTTCGGGCAGGAAATCGAGTTTCTTCGGATCAAGTTTGAAAGACAAAGCAGCGTCGGCCGCGCTTGTTGCCAGTGCGAAATAGTTCGTGCGGAGCATAGCATCCAACACGGCCTTGAAGTTGCGAAGGATTTTGTCCTCGTCGATGCTCTCCACTTTCAAAAGAAGCGCATCGAGCTTCTTTTCAATCAGTTTTGATACCGAGTGACGCTCATTTGCATCGGCGTAAAGGACGTTAGATGCGGGATTAAAACGAAGCTGAAAGAGCTCGAACAGCCGTTTTGTAAACTCAACATTCGCCGACAAGGTTGCGGCCATGTAGGCTTGCGAAAACTGTGATCCTGCTTGCTTCAGATATCTTCCAATTGCGCGAATAATGCTGGTCTGCTGGCAAGAAAGACCCGCTTTCAAAATCAGCGCATTGAAGGGATCATTGTCGACCGCACCGCTCCAGACGGAGGTGAACGCAGTCTCAAACAGCTGGCCATCATCGTCCAGCGGGACAGCACTTCCGTCACGGCTTCGCAACTGCATATCGTGGAGCCATATCGGTTTACCGGAATGGTTCACGCAGTAGGTGTTTTCCCGTACGACCTGCAGGCCTAGATTTTCAAGCAGCGGCACCCTCTTCGACAAGATGACGGGCTCGCCGCGGTGAAAAACCCGCAGTGAAGCCTCGTTTTCACTCTCACCTGCGTCGCGGTAGAAGTCGACCGCTAGAGGGTTTTCGCTGCTGACTTTTCCGAAGTAGCTCAGATCGCGGAATGCGCGCGGTGCGGCAACGGTCTGCTTGTAGCCCGCCGTGAATTCGAAATCGTCGAGCATCGGAGCGTCGGCTATATCGCCCTGCGTTGAGATAAAATCGAAGAGCTGATCTTCCCAGCTCTTCGTTATTTTATCGATTGCATCTTCAAGAGATGCCGGGCTTGGCTTTGGCGTCTGGCCTTTTGACCTGCCGATGATGAAATGGACCCGCGTGATCCCGTTTTCGAAGAACGCTGGGTAAAATGCGGAGACATGGCCGTCAAACTCGGAAGCAAGCAGCATACCGATCTTTGCTCGAAGGCCGGAGGTATATTTATCCCGAGCAACATAAACGAGCACCGACACGAAGCGGTCGAAAGGGTCAATCCGGGAGAGCACACGCACGCGTGGGCGCTGTTCCAGCGCAATGATTGCTTCGCAGTTTCGCGCCAACTGCGGAACGTCAATTTGAAAAAGCTCGTCGCGCGGATAGGTCTCTAGAACATTGATCAAAGCCTTGGCCGCATGTCCGCCCGCTTCGAAATCAAAACGGTCGATGACCGATGTCGCCTTGGAGCGGATGAAAGGGACCTCGAAGATCGAGCGGGTATAGGCAGTTTGGGTAAATAAGCCGACCAAACGCAGTTCGCCGAGCACTTTGCCTTTTCCATCGAATAGCTTGATGCCGATATAGTCGAGGTAGGTTCGGCGATGAACGATGGATTTGCTGTTGGCTTTTGCGACCAAAAGAAGATTACGCCCTGTCAGGAACTCGCGGACCTGCGGCGTGGTCGTGACCGGCTGACCATCGTGAATAAGAACGCGCAAGTTTTCGTCGCGCAAAATGCCGAGCGGTTGCTTATCGGCGCGAACGAGTTTCCCGCGCTTTTCGCCGCCGGAAAAATCAAACTCGCGCATGCCAAGAAGCACGAAATTGTCGTCGCGAAGCCATTCAAGAAAGCCAATGGCTTCGTTCACATCGCCGCGTTTTGCCGGTAGAACACCGTCGCGCCACTCCGCTACGATCTCGTTCAAACGATCGACCATCGATGGCCAGTCTTCGGTCGCGTGCGAGACGTGATTTATGACCCGGTTAAGACCTGCTTGCAGGTCGGCAGTATTGTCTTTTTTCAGGTCATCGAGCACCACATGAATGATGCTGATTTTGTGCGTCTTGCCGGGCAAATTTGGCGCGGAAAGCGCAAGGCCGCTTTCACTTTCTTCGAGCGTCAAAACCGGATGCGCTGCCATGACAACATCGACGCCATGCGCGTTCAATTCGGCCATGATCGAAGAAAATAGGAACGGCTTATCGCGGCTGACAACGGTCATCAGACTTCTCGCAGTGCCGCTATCGGTATCAGCGTTTTCGATGTCTACGATTGGCAGCCGCTTTACGCGATGTTTCAATAGGCCGGTGACGAGCTCAACAGATCGCGCAAGTTCGTCGGGTGTAAGCTCCGTGAGGTCTTCGGCACCAACAGCGTCGAGCATGGGTGCCACCAATAGCCGTGCTTCTGCTGAGACCCGGCTCTCGACTTGGTCCAACATCCGCTTTACGACAGCGCTAATTCTTTTGGACATAGTTCCTCCCCGTCGCACGATGATGCTGCCCCGGCGGGTCATCAAAGTGCTGCGGGGTAAGCAATCCGATGAAGTCCGCTTTCGGTCAAGGGAGGTCGAGCTGCATGGCAAAAGAAAAGCCCGGTCAAAATGAAATGGAAGAAGCGCGACGTATTATCGGACGCGTTGACGCTGAATCCGAGACCCTTGGCACGTCATCTTTTGCGCGGCTCGCCAACAGAGCCAGCGATCACTTGGTGGCCAATGATGCCGATCAAACCGATGCTGCTGAAGTTTGGGGAAAGCGTGTTGGGCGGGGTCTGGCTGTGGCTGCATTCGCCGCGCTCGCGATCTGGCTCTTAAATTGGCTAATGCGCTAAGTCCCATGACGATACGCCCGGTGATTGTCGCCATCTCCAGCCATGTGGCGCGCGGAACGGTGGGAAATCGAATCATCACGCCCGTGCTAGAAAGTCATGGTTTCGACGTTTGGGCTGTCCCGACAGTCTTGCTGCCATTTCACCCCGGTATTGGACGCGGTGTGAAGGCGGTGACGGAAGAAGATGCGTTCGCCAGCTGGCTCAATTCACTTTCAGAACTTGCCGATGGGCAGCGCATCGTCGGCGTGATCAGCGGATATTTTGGATCTGTGAAGCAGATCGTCGCGGTTCGAGAGTTCGTTACCCGATTGCGGGATAAGCAAAGCATCACTTATCTGTGCGACCCGGTGATGGGTGATGCAAATGGTCTATATGTGCCCTTAGAGATCGCCGGTGCGATCCAAGCTGAACTGGTGCCTATTGCAGATGTTATTACGCCGAATATTTTTGAATTTGGGTGGCTTAAGAGCGGACGCGCAAGTGCGATGCCGATTGACGAAGTGGTTTCGAAAATGGGTCATTGGAGCGACAGTTGTCGAAACGATGTGATCGTCACATCTGCCGAGGAAGAGGGGCGCAAGACGCTTAGCAGGATCGGAAACATCTCGACGAGCGGCGATAAAATCCGGGGCTTCGTTCATGCCAAGGTGCTGAAGGTACCAAGCGGCACTGGTGACATGTTTTCAGCTGCCTATCTTGGATATCGTCTCGGTGGACACGCCGATCCTCTGCGGCGTGCGACATCGGCTGTTTGGGCTGCGGTCAAGCAAAGTGCGGGTGATATCGATCTTAGTATGCATGGACATACCGAAGACACAGAGAGCGAGATACTTGAGATTGACTTTGGGGAGAATTGATTTGGGGACGCGCGTGAAAATAGTTTTTTCAGCTTTGATGTTTGTGCTGGCTGGCATGGTGCCGACGGCAAACGCGGTGGAACTTTCCAATCTCAGGGTGACGCACGCGTTTTATGCCGCGCTGGGAAACACCGATATCGGCGATGCTATTATTTCAGAAATTGTGTCTGACGATCTCGTCGTGGAGTTGCGCGACCTCGGCATTACACAGAACCGCGACGAGTTTTTGGAATCGCTTCCGCAAGTTCGTGAAGCCCTTGAAGAAAAGCCCGTTACCCATCGGATTATGGAAGTTGGCGAGGGCGTGATTGTGGTCACCGCGTGCTATGAATTTAACTCGAATGATTTTTTGGCCCGCGAGACCGTCAGCTTTACCGACAACCTCATTTCGACGGTCGTGCAGGAAGAGCTTTCGGACGATTGCGCCGCTATGCTGAGCGGAGAAACTGAACAATGATCGCCATGTTCCCACTCCTCGTCATCTCTCTTATCGCCTACAATGTAATCGTGATTTTTGGCGGTGGCGTTTCCGCTCTTCAAGGTGAGGTGCTTTCGCTTACAATGATGAGCGGTGGCAATTGGCAGATGACCGTTGGCGATCTGCTCATCGTCAGCTCGCTGGTGCTGCTGTTTTTCGAAATCATGAAATCCACAAGGACTTCAAATGCATCGGTGCTCGATCATTTATTATCGACATTTGTGTTTGTCGCATTCCTGGTCGAGTTTTTGCTGGTCCCCGGTGCCGCGACCTCGGTGTTTTTCATTCTAATGGTCATGTCTGCGGTGGACCTGATGGCAGGATTCTCAGTCTCAATCCGCGCGGCTGGACGCGACGTGTCCTTCAACTAGCGCTTTGCGCTTTGGCGATGGATAGAACGTTTATAGTATCAAGGTGCCCTGAACCGAACGGCGAAGAAGCCATCGATGCCGCGCGTAATGCCGGGATCGGCAAACTCGGTGACGGGTGTTGTTCTCACCTGACCGTTGGCGTTGACCGCACCTCTCAGCCATGAGATTTCGTCGGCCTGAATGGGGTCTGCGATAAGTGTTGTCGTCTCGCAATTCATGAGCTTTTCCGCCAGCTGCTCGCCTTCTCGGGGATCAATTGAACAGTTCGAGAAAACGATCCGCCCGCCGGGTGCGAGAAGCATTGCCGCGCTTTCAAGCATCTTAAATTGAAGCTCGGCGAGCTTCACGACGTCGTCATCGGATTTGACCCAGGGCACATCGGGATGACGGCGTATCGTTCCCGTGGACGAGCATGGCGTGTCGAGAAGGATTGCGTCGAATTTCTCTTCCGGTCGAAAATCAAAAAGGCTCGAGCAAACTGTCGTCAATCCTTCTGAAAGTTGCAGTCGCTCAATGTTCTCGCCAAGCCGTTTGAGCCTATTTTTGGAAATGTCGAGCGCGGTGACCTGCGCTCTGGCATCCAACAACTGAGCCGTTTTGCCTCCCGGAGCCGCGCATGCATCAAGAACGCGCTTTTCGGCGACATCGCCCAACAACGTGGCGGGTATTGAAGCGCCCACGTCCTGCACCCAGAATGCGCCGTCCGCGAAACCGGGAAGCTTCGTGATTTCGGCCGACTTCAGCGTATCGCTTGTGAGCCGCAATGATTGCCCATGGAGCGACGTTGCCGAAACAGCCTCTTTTATTTGGTCGATGCACTCAGCATCTCTTTTCAAAGTCAGGTCTATATAACCGGGCTGCCTATGGGCAGTCATGATGGCTGCGGCTGCATCGGGACCGTAGGCACTCTCCAGCATCTTAAAAAACCAGGCTGGGCCATGTCGCGGCGCGGTCTTAATTTCAATGAGCAGCTTTTCCTTACTGCGGACCGTTCGCCGGCAAATGGCATTAACAAGCGAGGCAAACCGGCGGTTTCTCGGGTCGGCGTTTGCTGCATCGACGGCGAGATCAACGGCGGAGTGATCGGGTATATCAAGGAACAGAATCTGCGTGATTGCCACATGCAGCAGGTGCTTCAACGAGGTGGCATTACCGGGGAGGGGGCGATCCAGAAGTGTTGTGAGGATCGCGTCGATGTCTGCGCGATGCTTGAGCGCTGCCATCAAAATTGCACGAACTAAAGAGCGATCACGTGGTTCCAGTCGCAGATAATCGGGATGTCCGTGGTGATCATCGGTCAGCGCGTCCATCGGCGTTTTCGCGTCCATGATCGCGCCAAGAAGGCGTGCGCCGGTGCGCCGGGATGCAAGGCCCGGCTTCGCATCACTTGTTTGGGTGGTTGGTCGTTGTTTTTTGGACTTCCGGCGAGGGCGGGGCTTGGCAACCTCGCTCAAGACCAAGGGCCTCTTGGCGTATCGGCATCGCGGCCGAACTTCTTCGACTGTTTACGACCCGTTGTTGGAATGCCGGATGAACCGCTGCGCGTTTTGGTTTGCGACATCGGAGGCGGCGCGCTCTCAATGGGTGGTTCAGATGGCGCTCCGATATCAGTCATCTTCATTAGCGCGTCTATGCGGTTTTGCGTGTCCGGGTGCGTTGAGAAAAGCTTGTCCGCCCGCTGTCCGTTGAGCGGATTGATGATGAACATGTGCGCGGTCGCGGGATTGCGTTCGGCCGGTACGTTGACTGTTCGGCCCGCAGCCGCCGCGATTTTGCTCAGAGCAGAGGCAAGCCAACGGGGATTACCGCAAATTTCTGCGCCTCGACGGTCAGCGGAATATTCCCGTGTCCGACTAATGGCCATCTGAACCAGCATCGCAGCGAAGGGTGCCACGATCATCGCAACCAACACACCGATGAAGCCAAACGGATTGTTGTTGTCGCGACCCGAGCCGAAAAAGAGCGCAAAATTGCCAAGCATCGAAATTGCACCGGCAAGCGTTGCAGTGATGGTCATAATCAGCGTGTCGCGGTTCTGGATGTGCGCCAGCTCATGGGCCATCACGCCCGCCACCTCTTCCGGTGTCAGACGGTCGAGCAAGCCAGTTGTCGCTGCAACTGCGGCGTTTTCCGGATTTCTGCCCGTGGCAAATGCGTTCGGCTGATCTTCCTTGATGATGTAGACCGCTGGCATCGGAAGGTCGGCGTTTGCCGCTAGATCGCGCACCATACCGAAATATTCCGGCGCTGACTTTTCATCGACGCGAATGGCGTTGTTCATCCGCAAGACCATTTTGTCGGAATTCCAGTATGAGAACGCGTTCATGGCAACTGCGATGCCGAGTGCGATCATCATGCCGCCGGTCCCGCCGATCATGAAACCGATGCCCATGAACAACGCGGTCATGAACGCTATTAGCATGGCGGTTTTGATCATGTTCATTGTCTTTGGCCCTTTAAGACTATGGTGTATTCGTGGCATGGAATTTACAGACGCCTGGGCATATATGGGAGGCTGAGGAGCGGTTTTGCAACTGATGAACGTCACAAGAGATTTTTATGACTGACGAAAACGTAATCGAAACTGAAATCGAAAAAGAACCTGCGCCAAAGCGTAAGTTTGAAGATTTGCCTCCTGCAGCTCAGCGCGCTTTGAGAGAAGCTGAGGCGCGTCGTGAAACCGAAGTCCGCGCAACGGACGGGCTGCCCAAAGAAATAGACGGTCGCGGCGGCGAAGATCCCGCTCGTTTCGGCGATTGGGAAGTCAAAGGGATCGCGATCGACTTTTAAGTCGTCTCTTCGGCGTTGTTTCGCCCGAAATTTGGTGCCTCCACATCCTGACCCGCCTCGATAATTGATCGACGAATTTCACGCGTCTTTGTGAAAAGCTCTTCAAGCGCTTTGCCATCGCCACGACGAATGAGTGCGCGCAGTGCGGACAAATCCTCTGAGAACCGCGCTAGCATTTCCAGAACTGCCTGTTTGTTGTGTAGGCACACATCGCGCCACATCACCGGATCAGACGATGCCAGACGCGTGAAATCACGGAAGCCGGACGCTGAATACTTGATGACGTCGGCCTTCTCCACGTCTTCAAAGTCTGATGCGGTGGCAACGATATTGTAAGACACAAGCTGCGGAAGATGGGAGACAAGTGCCAGGACCTTGTCGTGGTGTTCGGGGTCCATGGTTTCGATCATCGAGCCGCAGCGCTGCCAAAACGACTTTAACTTTTCGAGGGAGTCCGGATCTGTATCGGGCAACGGTGTTAGAATGCACCAGCGGTTTTCGAAAAGTGTCGCGAAGCCGGAGGCCGGCCCCGAATATTCCGTTCCGGCAATTGGATGCCCGGGAATGAAGTGAACATTTTTCGGCAGCGCATGCTGCATTTGCGCGATGACCGACGCCTTCGTTGACCCAACATCGGTGACGAGTGCGCCGGGTTTCAGTGAGTTGGAAATCGCTTCCGCTACCGATCCCGATGCGCCGACGGGTACGGAGATGACGACGAGGTCCGCGTCCCGTACTGCTTCGGCAGCATCGGTCGTGTAGCTGTCACCGAGGCTCAAGTGCTCGGCTTCGGCGAGTGTTTCTTTTGTCCGTGTCGAGACAACGATTTTCGTCGCGATCCGATTGCGCCGGATAGCGTGCGAAAGCGACGAGCCAATGAGGCCGATCCCGATCAATGCGACCGTGTCGAAAAGTGGGCCTTTATTTTCAGGCAAGTCTTAGTCCCTGCCCAGAAAATCTTTGAGGCTGTCGATCACGCCCTGGTTTGCTTCCGCCGTGCCGATACTCATGCGTAGGGCTGCCGGAAGACCGTATCCTTTGACCGCGCGCAGCACGTAGCCCCGGTTTGTCAGGAAAGTATCTGCAGCGGCTGCCCGATCGGCATCCTCAAAATGGATGAGCACGAAGTTGCCAACGCTTGGCGTGACTTTCAGGCCCAGTGCTGTCAGTTCGTCGGTCACTCGAACCAGCCAGTCATTGTTATGGTTGACGGCCCGATCAATGTGATCCCGGTCCGCGATTGCCGCCGCGCCAGCTGCGATGGCAGGGGCATTCACGTTGAACGGACCACGCACGCGATTGATCGCGTCAACGATTTCCAGCGGGCCGTAAAGCCAGCCAAGCCGAAGAGCCGCCAGACCGTGGATTTTGGAAAACGTGCGCGTCATCACGACATTCCGATTTTGCGAAACCAGTTCGATGCCGGAAGAGTAGTCGTTGCGCTTAACGTATTCTGCGTAGGCTGCATCAATCACGAGCAGTACGTTTTCGGGCAGCCCTGCATGAAGACGACGGACCTCATCGTCTGGCAAATAGGTTCCGGTTGGATTGTTCGGATTGGCGAGAAACACGATCCGCGTGCGGGGTGTCACTGCCGCTAAAATAGCATCAACGTTCGCGCGGTGATCAGTTTCTTTAACCACGATCGGGACGCCACCGGCGGCGAGGATCTGGATTTTGTAGACCAGAAACCCGTGCTCGGTGAAAATACCCTCATCACCGGGTGAAAGGTAGATGTTTGCCAAAAGGCCGAGAAGCTCGTCAGAGCCGTTAGAGCAAACGAGATTGTCCTTGTTCAGGCCGTGGGCTTTCGCAATTGCCTCGCGCAGCGCTGTTGCCCGGCCGTCTGGATAGACTTCCAAATTTTGCGCGGCTTCGCGATAGGCTTCAAGCGCCGCAGGGCTTGGGCCAAGTGGCGTCTCATTCGACGACAGCTTGTGAAGCTTCACGCCTTCCGGTGCGGTGTCCTTACCCGGCACATAGGCGGCAATATCCATTACGCCTGACTTTGGTGCTGGAATTTCAGTTCTTGGCGATGCTTCCATGAGGCTTACGCAAACATTTTCGTTTCGATTTTCGGCGGGATAGCCGCCCACTGGCTAAATGTCGATAATCTCCAATGGTGACTTTTAGTCCGTTTCCGTTCTGAGAAGCGTCGACGGACTTGCCGATTACACAGGAAAGCGTAATCAGGCTTGCTTACGTCCATTGCCCGCCATGCCAGCGGCTGGTTGCGGGGCGAGCGCGGGAACAAAAACGCGCCGCGATTGCCGTTCCGCGACAGGAAGCCCCTGATACATTCGTTTCTGCGCAGCAACGACCAGCACACCGCCGAAAACAGGCAGATATTTGCGACCCCAACGTTCAATCGCCATGGAAAACTTGGTCGTTAGCCGCTTTTCGCTTGGCGGAAACATCAGCGCCTCGGTGTCGCCCGTGGGCGTGAAGTTCGTGTCGCGCAGGTAACGCATCAATTGTGAGTGAGAAAATGGCCGACCGTCGCCAAATGGCGTGTGTTCAAATCGGGCCCAGACACCGCGTCGATTGGGGACGACCATCACGAGCGTTCCGTTCGGTGCCAGTACGCGCCACATCTCCATCAAAGTTTCGCGCGGATTTTCCGAATGCTCCAAGCAGTGGGTCATCAAGATGCGGTCTACCGCGCTATCGGGCAGCGGCAGTTCCTCATCAAACACCAGCGCTGTACGCGACCCGCCCTCACGCGGCCACCGTGCGGCACCTTGGGCAGCGGGCATAAAGCTGATTGTGCATTCGGTATCGGGTTCAAATCGCGGCAGCCAAGGCTTGGTGTAACCAATACCGAGAAGTCGTTCGTTCGGCAGGGGTCGCCATAGGGAGGACAGCGCCATCGTGATCGCATGCCCGACGCGCTGGCCAAGTTTGGAGTGATAAAACCCGCGCAATTCAACAATGTCTGTGTGCATGTGCGTCTAGGCCCCAACGATTGGTGTCACACGAGCTGAAATTCGCTAACAACTCTTCTAGTGCAAATAGTCCGGTCGACTTGGATTTGGAGAGCGTCATGAATGCGAGCGATGTCCGAAAGATGTTGAATATGAAGCCGCATCCGGAGGGTGGCTGGTATGCGGAGACATTTCGCGATGATGCCGAAAACAAGGAGGGTCGGGCGGCGTCCACGGCGATTTATTTCCTGTTGGATGTGGGCGATGTGTCCGAATGGCATCGTGTGACGGACGCCGCCGAGGTCTGGCACTATTATGCCGGTGCGCCATTGTCCCTGACGCTTTCGCCCAACGGTCATGACGCCGAAGCCCTTCGTCTGGGTCCTGATCTTTTAGCAGGTCAAAAGCCGCAAATCGTTGTTCCGGCAAACTGGTGGCAGACCGCGGTCTCCATGGGTGAATGGACACTTGTGGGATGCACCGTTGCGCCGGGCTTTGAGTTTGCGTCCTTCGAGATGGCCCCACCGAACTGGCGTCCTACACCGCGGACTTAGGTCTTCCTGATCAGATCCTTCGCAGCAAGCAACGCGCCAAAGGTGATCAGCAGGCAGGCAAGTGCGATCTGCATAGTGAGGTCTGTACGGCCCGCTGCAATCAGAAAAATGGAAGAAAGAAGCGGTGCGCCGTAACTTGCAGCCCCAATGACGGCAATGTGGCCGCGCTTCATGCCGACGTCCCAAGCAAAGAAGGCCGCGCCGACCGGCAACAGACCGAGAAGCATCACGGCGACCCATTCGATTGCGCCGCCGGGGATCTTTGTCGGTTCTGCTGCAATGTGGATCACGCTGCAGCCGATGGCAGAGAGTAGACAATACCACGCCACCGCGAAGGTCGGCACGCGGGAAAATTTCCGCGACAGCAGTGAATAGGCTGTCCACGTAAAAGCTGCCGCCAGCGCAACGCCATACCCGAATGCGTGTTCGCTCTGGGCCGAAAAACCGCTGCCACCGCCGATGATAAGCCCGCAGCCAGCAAAGCCAATAGCCGCGCCAATCACGTGATGCGAGCGCAAGGTCTCACCGGGGAGCAATGCACTCCCGACGACGATCATGAGTGGCCACAAATATGCGATAAGGCTCGCCTCAATCGCAGGCGCGTTCTTCAGTGCGGTGAAATAAAGCGCGTGATATCCGGCTAATCCCAGCGCGCCCGCTGCTACCACTCTAACGGACAGGCTTTTTACTTCCGTAATCGCCCGGCGGTCGAGCGCGAAGCATACAATCGCACCAATTGCGAAGCTCATCGCCGCCAGCTGAAACGGCGGAATTTCGCCGCTCAGATCTGTGAGCAATGCCAGAAGACCCCACATCGCGATGGCAGCACCGCCGAATAGCGTTGCCTGCACTGACGGCTGTTTTTCGGTTTTTTGTGCCATGACGTCGATGTCAGTGGCGGTTGGGGATAAAAATATCAACCGTCAGCTTGGAAGCGCACTGCACGCACAGCGATTTCACCAATTCGCGTTTGTGCTTTTGCTGTCACAGGCGCATAGAGGCCCGTGTCGCCGACCTGAGCAAATGAAATTTCGATGCGCGATCTGTCCCGCATGAACTTCACGTCTTTCTTTTCAGACTGATAGCCGGAGACCGGAATGAACTTGGCACGGCAGGTGACCGCGTCACCGCTGAAGCCGTCGGTTGAAAACGGTATCGTGCGAACGAACGAAAGCTGGTAGTCTGCGCGCATCACACCGTCGAAGGATCTGATCCTTCTATTACAGACGTCCCGTGGTCCGCTTGCGGGGATAAGGAGGGCCGTGAGGGGATCAAGCGTGTTGTTGATCGCGCCCGGTTTGTGCGCGACCCAGTCTTTGCGCTTTTCGCGGCGTTTTCGGTCGGGTTGATTGACGGCTGAGGTCATGCGGCTGCCGGAGTACTTCACAGTGGTACGCTTCTGTTTGTCTCCTTCGGCGTAGCGGACGTCATATACGCGGGTTTGCATGGATGAGTTAGAGCGGGAACCATCAACATTTATGGTTCCACTCATCGACGAGAATAGACTTGCAAGGCCTGCGGCCCTCATGCTGCCGTTGATCGTAAACCTGTCTTCGGAAATCTGCGTGTTGAAAGACGAGCGGCCAATCCTCAGGCCAATTGCAGAGATCACATATTCAGAGCTATAGGAGCGGGTCTCGTTCGCTGCGGCGGTCTGTACGTTTGCTCCCAGAAGAAGAGGCAGGGCAATAGCCGCCCCGAAAAGGCTTTTCACAGGCATATTTTCGTTTCCATTTTGCGTCCCTCGGTGCTTTTCCTATTCAATCGTGACATCATTTGGATCACCGATGGTTGACGCTCGCGGCTGTTGGAATTAGACGATGCGGATCGCAGCGCCGAATAAATCCGTGCGCGCCCATAAATTCATATCGCCTGAGGAATTAGATCATGTCTCGAACATGCGAGTTGACCACGAAATCTGTGATGTCCGGTAACAATGTGAGCCACGCCAACAACAAGACGCGCCGTCGCTTTCTGCCAAACCTTTGCAATGTCTCTTTGATTTCTGAAACGCTCGACGAAACTTTTAAGATGCGAATTTCGACGTCTGCACTGCGTACAGTCGAGCATCGCGGTGGCCTCGACGCTTTTTTGGCAAAAGCGAAGAACGACGAACTTTCGCCAAAGGCTCGCAAGATTAAAAAGCGCATCGCTGACTCTACAGCAGCCGCCTAGACTCGCCTAGAAATTTATTCGCGCAGCTATGGTGCTGCGCGCTGGTGGCATAACCCAGGATAAAAAAATGCAGGCTCAAGCAAAAACCTCATTGACCCAAATGGCGGGGTTCGTCGCGCTTATGTGCGCCGTCGTCGCCCTATCAAATTACCTCGTCCAATCCGGCGAGAATGGACCGTTGTTTCCAGTGAATTTTCAGTTAGGTCCAATCAACCTAGCTGACCTTTTGACGTGGGCGGCTTTCACCTATCCGGTCGCATTTTTCGTCACCGATCTGACAAATCGCCGTTTTGGCCCTCGGCAAGCGCACATTGTCGTGCTTGCTGGCTTTGCGCTCGCGGTGGTGCTCTCGATCTGGTTGGCAACGCCGCGGATCGCCATCGCGTCCGGAACGGCTTTCCTCGTCGCGCAACTCCTTGATGTGAGCATTTTTAACCGCATGCGGCGTCGTACGTGGTGGAAAGCGCCTTTAATTTCCTCGATCATCGGATCGTTGATAGACACGCTTATCTTTTTCACGCTCGCGCTTGCTCCGTTTTTTTCAGGCATCGATCTTTTCTTCGGCATGGAAGATGGGTCTCTCGGGTTCGCGGTGCCGTTTCTGACTTTTGGGCCGGAGGTGCCACTTTGGGCATCGCTGGCTTTCGGGGACTTCTGCGTGAAGATTGTCGTCGGGCTCGCCATGCTAATCCCATACGGCGTACTGTTGCGCGTCAGTTCACCGGCGTGGGAACAGGGTCAACGAGCCTGAATTCGACAATCAGATTGCGTTGCAGCAACGAGTGGTTGTCATCGGAAACTAGGGTGAGCCGAGGAACGCCATCGGGGTCCATGGTGACTTCCAACCCTTCCATATTGTCGATTTGATAGGAGAGGTCAGCCTCAAGGATGATCTCGCCATCCACTGTCGCGCCCGGTAAAATGTCTTCCGGCTGAATTTCGCGCATGCGGGTCGAAACTCCGTCTGTAATTCGGAAGCGCCGTTCCAAGATCAACAGTTGACCCGTTGGAAGGAAGGCTGCGTCGGTCACGTCGAACGCATCTGTTCGCCTGACCGAAAACTCAAAACTGGATTTGTCCTCGTTCAGCACAAAGGCCATTATATTCCGGTTTGCATCGAGGCTTTTCTCGCTCACACCGACTATTCGGCCATCGAATACGCTGTCTGCAGGACCAACGGCAATAGCCTCGAAACCACGATTGTGGCGCAATTCGAACATGGGAACTGGCGGCTCTTGAATGCGGAACGGTGCAAGTTCCCCAATCCGGTTTTCGGTGAACCACGCCAGCCGGTGCAACCTCTCAAAGGAAACAAGTAGATCGCCATTGGGGAAACGCGCGATTCCCTCCGCGTCGCTGCCCCATTTATTGGTGGGTACGTTGTGGTTCTCATCGAGCATGGGCCGCATCACTTCATCTTGGATGCCCATGAGTTCGTTGGTGGCGGGATCGCGCTGCAGTTTTCCAGTCAGCCAAAAACCGGTGTCGGCAATTGCAGTAAACGCGGCTTGATCGGGTTCGATCGCGATGCCCGACAGCGCGCCAAAATGTTGCTGGCGCGAGGTCATCTCCAAGCCGCCCGCGAACTCCAATCGACCAAAGCGCTGTTTGTCTGAACCGATTTTGAAATTCTCTATTTTGCGAAGCTCAATGGGGGTGGGAAAGACGTTTTGGTCGGCGGAAGCTGCGCTGAAAACTGCGAATAAGGCAGACGATGCAGCAAGCACGCACCGTCGCAATGACTTTCGAACCGTCACGCGGATCGTCTCAAGCGCTGTGGGCGAGATGATTTCGCTGTGTCTTTCCCACGCTCCTCAAATAGTGCCGCAAGCTGGTCGGTGATTGCGCCCGCAAGCTCTTCGGCATCGACAATTGTCACCGCACGGCGATAGTAGCGCGTCACGTCGTGGCCAATGCCGATGGCGAGCAGTTCAACCTCTGAACGCGTTTCAATCTCTTCAATGACGGCGCGGAGGTGTTTTTCGAGATAATTGCCTGCATTGACCGAGAGTGTCGAATCATCAACGGGCGCGCCATCGGAAATCATCATCATGATCTTGCGCTGTTCAGGCCGCGCCATGATCCTTCGGAATGCCCATGTCAGCGCTTCGCCGTCGATGTTCTCTTTCAACAGACCTTCGCGCATCATCAAACCGAGATTGTTTCGCGAACGACGCCAAGGCGCGTCGGCAGATTTGTAGATGATGTGGCGAATGTCGTTGAGGCGACCGGGCTCGGGCGGCTTGCTGCCTTTCAGCCACGCCTCGCGCGATTGGCCGCCTTTCCACGCGCGCGTGGTGAAGCCCAAAATTTCCACTTTTACGCCGCAGCGTTCCAACGTTCGGGCCAGAATGTCTGCGCAGATGGCCGCGACCGTGATCGGACGCCCACGCATGGAACCTGAATTGTCCAGTACGAGCGTCACGACCGTGTCGCGGAAATTTGTATCGCGCTCACGCTTGAACGACAACGCACCAAACCCGCCATTCATCTCTTCCATGATGATGCGTGGGAGACGCGCTGGATCGAGGTAGCCTTCCTCTAGATCGAAATCCCACGACCTGTTTTGCTGCGCCATCAGTTTTCGCTGCAGACGGTTTGCAAGCCTGCCGACAACGCCCTGCAAATTGGCGAGTTGCTTATCGAGGAAGAAACGTAATCGCTCTAGTTCGGCAGCATCGCAGAGTTCTTCGGCGCCAATGATTTCGTCGAACTCCTCGGTGAAAATCTCGTAGTCGATCTCAGAAAGAATATCGCTGTCGGACGGTGCCGGGCGAATTGGTTCACCGGGTTCTTCGGCATCCAAATCGAAGTCTTCGTCGAGCTCTTCCGACATCATGTCGCTGACATCGAGTTCGCTGGTGTCGGTATCTTCGTTCTCTATTGGCTGCTGATCTTCTTCTTGTCTTTCTTCGCCGGACTCCTGCTCGTCCTTGCCGCCGTCGTCATCATTTTCTTCTTCATCGGCTTCCGGGGTTTCGTCGCGATCTTCTTCCTCGTCTTCGGACCCATCGCCTTCGTACTCTTCGGCCATATCAAGGCTGACCAAGAGATCGCGAACAGCTCGTTGAAACGCAGACTGGTCTTCGACGTGTTGGTCCAGCGCGTTCAGTTCGGCCCCGCCCTTCTCGGTAACCCATTCACGCCACAGATCGGCGACCGCAGAGGCGTTTTCGGGCGTCGCTCGACCGGTCAGTTTTTCGCGAACGATTAAAGCGATCGCTTCTTCGAGCGGCGCGTTTTCTTTCTCCGTAACATTGGCGAGGTTCGAGCGCGCGTAGCGGTCGTCAATCATCGCCGCCAAGTTGTCGCCAATGCCGGGCATGCGCCGCACGCCAAACGATTCAATTCGAGCTTGTTCGACAGCGTCGTAGACGGCGCGCGCCTCGTCGCTCGTCGGCATCATCTCAGCGTGGACAGCACGGTCGTGGCAAGCAAGCCGCAGGGCCATCGCATCGCCTATGCCGCGCGTGATCAGGACATCGTTTCGCGTTGCGCGCTTCGGTAGGTCCGTCACGCGCGCATGTGTGCCAGCAAATGCAGGGCGGTCATTTGAAAACGACACTTCAAGTGATTGTTCGCCGGCAATTGCACGCATGCAGCCGGCCATGGCGTGCTTGAAAGGCTCGCTATCGGCCGCTTTTTGTTTAGCGGCTTTCTTGGAGTTGTCGCCGGGACCTGCCATCTGCCGTCGCGGTCAGTTCAGCGCGACATTTGCCGCGCTCTCGGGCAGTTCATCGCCGAAGCAGCGCTGATAGTGTTCTGCCACGAGCGCGCGTTCCAGATCGTCGCATTTGTTCAGGAAGGTTAGCCGGAACGCAAAGCCGACATCGTCGAAGATCGAAGCGTTTTCAGCCCAAGTGATCACGGTGCGCGGGCTCATGACAGTGGAAAGGTCGCCGTTGATGAACGAGCTGCGCGTTAAATCTGCCAGCCGCACCATGGCGTTGACCTTTTCGCGACCCTCTGGATTGTCGAACTCCTTGGCCTTCGCGACGATAATCTCAACTTCTTTGTCATGGGGCAGATAGTTCAGCGTCGTCACGATGGACCAGCGGTCCATCTGCGCTTGGTTGATCTGCTGTGTGCCATGATAAAGCCCGGTCGTGTCGCCAAGGCCAACGGTGTTTGCCGTCGCAAACAGGCGGAACGACGGGTGCGGGCGTATCACGCGGCTTTGGTCGAGAAGGGTCAAGCGCCCCGATGCCTCAAGTACGCGCTGGATGACGAACATCACGTCAGGACGCCCCGCGTCGTATTCATCAAACACGAGCGCGACGTTATTCTGATAGGCCCACGGCAAAATACCATCGCGGAATTCTGTGACCTGCTTGCCGTCCTGCAAAACGATGGCGTCTTTGCCGACGAGATCGATTCGGCTGACATGGCTGTCTAGGTTCACGCGCACGCACGGCCAGTTCAGCCGCGCCGCGACCTGTTCAATATGGGTGGATTTGCCCGTGCCGTGATAGCCGGAGACCATGACACGGCGATTGTGCGCAAAGCCCGCAAGGATGGCCATCGTGGTGGCGCGATCAAAAATATAATCGGGGTCCGTTTCGGGCACGTGCTGATTGATGCCGGAATAGCCTGGCACTGTCATGTCGGTGTCGATGCCAAACGCGTTGCGTACGCTTATGGATGCGTCAGGCGTGTCGCTGATATCGAGATCAATCTTGTTCATTGTACAGTCTCTGAATTTGGCCTTCGGCAGGTTTTTTCATCATCCGAGCCCAGCTGTCTTTAGCAACTTATAGGCTTGGACCACATCACGGAACCGCTCCTCCGACGTCCGGTCACCACCGTTTGAGTCCGGGTGATGACGCTTGACGAGTTCCTTATATTTTTTACGCACTTCTTCCGCTGACGCTTGGTCATCGAGTTCGAGCGCGCGCATGGCTTTTGATTCTAGTGGTTTAAGGCGACGGATCGGTTTGGCAGGCGAAATGCGCAGCGAGGGGTCGCGCATCTTCATCGATTTTGCTGAACCAGACCTCATGCGAGAGAAGACTGGCGCGGCTTGCATGCTGTCAGCGGATGCTGCGCCTTTGGCTGTTCCCATTTTCCAGGTCGGGCGTTCCCCGGTCTGCTGGCTCTCTTTTTGAAACTTCGCAATTTCGTCGTCGTTCAGGCCGGAGAAGTAATTGTAGTTCTTGTTATATTCTCGGGCGTGCTTGGTGCAGAACCAGAGATATTGGCCTTCACGATTTCGCCCCGCTGGACATTTGTGCTGGCCCGGCAGGTTGCAGCCTTCCCATTGGCAGCGATTGGCTTCTTCTTCCGCCTGCTTTCGCTTTTTGCCGCCCGGTGCAATGCGAATAGAATCAAAATATTTGGAAGACGTTTTCATGCCGAACGGTTATGACCTGCAGCTTGGGCAATACAAGGATTGACAACGAATATTAGGGTGCCCAAGCACTGCATAGATATGGTGCTGGAGGCGGCTTGGTCTAGCTGTCAGCACGCTTTGACGCAAGGCTGAGAGAGCAACAGATGGGTGAGATTGAGCGGCTTATGCGCGACAAACTGGCCGCAGCGTTCAATCCTGAGCGGCTGGACGTGATAAATGAGAGCCATCTTCACGCTGGGCATCAGGAAAAATTCGACGGCTCGGGCGAAACTCATTTTCGAGTTCAGATCGTATCAGCTGAATTTGCGAACAAAAATCGCGTCCAGCGTCACCGTCTGGTGAACGATGTTGTCGCTGAAGAACTCAAAGACAGCGTTCATGCGTTGGCTGTCCAAGTCGCCGCACCCGGCGAAGCGGTCCGCTGGTAGCGGTCCTAGAGGCCCGGCGTCAGCGTTCGAATTCGAAGCTTCTCGATCCGGTTTTTCGCGCGCTTTAGAACCACAAACCGCTTTCCGTGAAACGTGAACGCTTGCTTTTCCGACGGTATTGTCTTGGCTTCATGGACCACAAGCCCTGCGATTGTTGTTGCCTCATCGTCGGGAAGGGACCAATCGAGTGCGCGGTTGAGATCGCGGATCGGCACAGACCCATCAACGAGGATCGAGCCGTCGGCTTCCGTCTTCACGCCGGAAACATCCACATCGTGTTCGTCGGCAATCTCGCCCACAATCTCTTCGATGATGTCCTCGAGTGTGACGAGACCTTCCACCTCGCCGTATTCATCGACCACGATTGCGACATGCGCTTTCTTTCGAAGAAACTCATTGAGCTGCGCATGAACGGTCGTGGTATCGGGCACGAACCACGGATCGTTGGCAACTTTCAAAATGTCGATCTTTGACGGATCGTTGTCAACGGAATGCAGCGCCCGCAGCAAGTCTTTTGAATGAACAATGCCAACGATGTTGTCGGTCTTCTCGCGCCAAACCGGCATGCGCGTGTATGGACTTTGCAAAATCTCGCGAACGATTTCCTGCGGCGCTTCATCGGCGTTTACCGTCCGCATGTTTGTACGGTGGATCATGATGTCTGCAACGTCGAGCTCGTTAAGGTCGAGTAGACCGCCCAAGCGATCGCGTTCGGCTTTTTCCACCGAACCTTCCTCGTGAAGCACTTCCACGGCCCCACGCAGTTCATCATGGCCACTGAGGATTGATGTCTTGTCATCAAACCGAACGCCCACGGTGCCCAAAATTCTGCGAACGATCACATCAACGATGCGCGCAAGCGGCGAGACAATGGCTACAAAAACGCTGATCGCTCGCACGACAGTGACTGCAAATTGGTCGGTCCGTGCGATTGCGAGATATTTCGGCATCACTTCTGCGAAGATGACAAGGAGAACAGTCATCACAATGGTTGCGTAGACCACACCCGTCTCGCCAAACACCGATAGGAAAAGTGTTGTGGCTAAGGCCGAAGACAGGACATTGACGAGATTGTTGCCGATCAGAATCGATCCGATCAATTGCTCTTTGTTCTCGGTCAGCTTGTTGACGGCTCCGGCTTTGTCCTCGCCGTTGTTCTCCAATTGCTTCATGCGCCCGCGAGAAACCGCAGTAAGTGCTGTTTCAGATCCCGAGAAGAAGCCGGAAACGACAATCAGCGCCAAGATCAAAAGGGCTGTGATCCAGAGATCCATGATTTCATCCTATGATTTTGTCTGGGCGAGATGGGTGCTCGGTCAGGCAGCGTCGAGAGCATCTTGTAGAAAAGAACGCACGAGATCGGGCGGCACATCTTTGGCCACGAACGATTTTCCAATGCCGCGCGTCAAAATGAAGGTCAGCGCCCCGCGGGAAACTTTTTTGTCCTGCGCGATAAATTCCATCATCTGGTCGGCGTTTTCGATGTGATCTTTGAGGAACGAAAGGCTGGTGGGCAGCCCAACGGCCTTAAGATGCGATGTGACTTGACGCGTGTCGTCTGGACTGGCCAGGTTCATGTGCGCCGACATCGCGTGGGCGAGGACCATGCCGATGGACACACCTTCGCCGTGGACCAGAATGTTTGCGTCGTACTTCGCAATGCCTTCCAACGCGTGGCCGAATGTGTGCCCGAGGTTCAGGAGTGCGCGTTCGCCGCTTTCCAGTTCATCACGTGCCACCACATCGGCTTTTGACTGACACGAACGGGCTATTGCTTCGACGCGCTTCGATCCGCCTGCAAACACGTCGCGCCAATTCGCTTTCAGCCAAGCAAAGAAGTCTGGCTGATTGATCAGACCGTATTTCGCCACTTCGGCGTAACCGGCGCGAAATTCGCGCGGTGAGAGGGTGTCTAAAACGCTCGTATCGGCGAGCACAGTCTTCGGCTGATAGAATGCGCCGACGAGATTTTTGCCATGCTCTGTGTTGATGCCGGTCTTACCGCCCACCGAAGAATCCACCTGCGCAAGAAGTGACGTGGGTATTTGAACAAAGTGCATTCCACGTCGGGTGATCGCGGCAGCAAAACCGGTGAGATCGCCAATAACACCGCCGCCAAGCGCGATGATTGCGTCATTGCGTTCAAGTCTGGCGTCCAGGATTTGTGACACGACGCTTGTCGCATGTTCAAAGCTTTTGGTCTTTTCGCCTGCTGGAACCGTGAATGTCGTAAATTTGATACCGGAAGCGGTTAGCGATGCTTCCAGCGTTTCGAGATGAATAGCCGCCACGTTGTCATCGGTTACAATGGCAAACTGTGAACCAGGCAGCACCCGTGCCAGACGCTCACCGGCGGCCTCTAACACCCCATCGCCGATAACGATGTCGTACGACCGATCACCCAGTTCAACGCGGACTGTTTCAGTGCTCATGCAGCTTTTTCTTTTTGTAAGTGGGATGCAAATGCCGCGATCACGTCTTCGGCCATCTGATCCTTTGTGACATCGCGCGATGGCACTTCAATGTCGGCGAGCGCATAGATTGGGTATCGCACGTCAATAAGGTTCGCCATTGTTCCACGCGGATCGGGCTGTCGTAAAAGTGGCCTTGTTTGTTTGCGCGAAACGCGCTGCATGAGGAGATCAAGTTCTGCCGATAGCCAGATTGAAACGCCGCGTCGGCCAATGCGCTCGCGCGTTTGCGGGTTCATAAATGCCCCGCCACCGGTCGCCAAAACCTGTGGTCCGTTTTTGAGGAGCCTTTGCACGACACGCTCCTCCAAGCGGCGAAACTCGTCTTCGCCATAGTGCTCGAAAATCTCTTTAATCGTATATTTGGCCGACTTTTCGATTTCGGTATCGGCGTCAACAAAGGGCAAATCGAGCGATAGTGCCACTTTGCGGCCAATGGCGGATTTTCCAGCGCCCATCAGGCCGACGAGCACGAGTGAGCGAACGCCAATTCCATTGCGTATCGCTTCTAAGTTCGCGTCGATTGTGGTTTCTGTCACCATTGAGGGCGTTACCACACGGAGCTTTAGCTTGTGTCAAGCGCGTCGCGGCAGAGTTATCGGCTGAATGCGCGAGACGCCCGGTTCACTGTTGACCGAGGGTCTGGCGGCTGCGCATAACGAGCGCAGAATTCTATTTCCAGAAAAGCAGATTATGCCGAGCCTACTGCGCCTCATTTTCACTCTGGGTGTCCTTGCGGGGCTCGCATACGCGGCGATGTTTGCACTTGTGATTTACGTAGAGCCGCGCGAACGCGAAGTGTCGGTCATCTTGCCCCGCGGACAACTGCAGCTAGAACAGATCATAGATCAGCCCCGCCCAACGCCGCAGCCCATCACCGAACAAGACGCCGAGCAGGCGGAAAACTAGTCAGCCTTTTTAAATGATAGCGCTGCTAACCTTTGCCGATGATCGATCTTTTCCTCGATATGATGGCCAGCGAACGCGGTGCATCAAAAAACACGCTTGATGCCTATCGCCGTGATCTTGACGACGCTGTTGCTCATATCACTTGCCACAAGTTCGAAGCGGCAGATCGCCATGATATTGAGGGCTATATCGCGGAGCTGGCACGTCGAGGATTTGCGCGGTCTTCCCAAGCGCGCAAGCTAAGTGCGCTAAAACAGTTTTTTCGTTTCGTTTTCCTGGAAGGCGTGCGGCAGGATGATCCGACAAGTCTCGTCCAGATGCCGCGCAAGCATGTGTCGGTCCCAAAGACATTGAGTGAGGGCGACGTTTCAAAGCTTTTAGCGCAGGCCGAAAGGGACGCGGGTGAGGCAGGGACGCCCGACCCAAGTCTTTTCAATGTCGGAATTTTTCGCAGCCATCGCCTGTATGCGCTGATCGAGTTGCTCTATGCGACCGGGTTGCGGGTAAGCGAGTTGGTCACCCTGCCTGATGTGATCGCCCGCCGCGATGAACCGTTTTTCATGGTGCGAGGCAAAGGCAACAAAGAGCGCCTTGTTCCTATATCAAGCGCAGCAAAAAAAGCGCTTGAGACCTATCTCGTGGCGCGTGATGCGCAACCCAATGCGTCGAAGGTGGATTTTCTTTTTCCCGCCGATGGCTTCGACCGCGCGTTGGCAAGACAGGTATTTGCCCGCGATCTAAAGGCGCTTGGGAGCCGTTGCGGTCTGAGCGCCGAAACACTCTCACCGCATGTGTTGCGGCATGCTTTCGCGACACATCTGTTAAACAATGGTGCGGACTTACGCGTCGTTCAGCAGCTGCTTGGCCACGCCGATATCTCAACCACACAAATTTATACCCATGTCTTGGAAGAACGCATGCAAGCGCTCGTTCATAACCACCATCCATTGGCAATGGGTAGCAGTCGCTAAGCCTTTCCTTGACATGGCTTGGCGTAACCTTCACCTGCAACCAAACAGAAAAACGAATATCCAGGGCGCTTTTATGTACAGCTATCTCGATTTCGAGAAGCCAATCGCAGACCTTGAGGGTCAAATTCTCGAACTGAAGAAGCTTGCTGATTCAGGTGAGGGCGCAGTCGACGTCGCTGACGAAATCGCGCGGCTGGAAAAGCGTTCCCACGAAGCGCTGGTAGAGGCCTATAAAAAGCTATCGCCTTGGCAAAAGGCGCAGGTCGCGCGACATCCGGATCGTCCGCATGCACGCCATTACATTGCTGAATTGTTCACCGAGTTCACGCCGATGGCCGGTGACCGTGCGTTTGCCGAAGACGAGGCAATCATCGCCGGATTTGCACGCTTCAATGGTGCGTCGGTAGCGGTGCTTGGGCAAGAAAAGGGCCATGACACGGAAACGCGGCTGAAGCACAATTTTGGCATGGCTCGCCCTGAAGGTTATCGCAAAGCGGTTCGCATCATGGACCTCGCAGACCGCTTCGGTATTCCTGTTATCTCCCTTGTCGATACGGCAGGCGCTTATCCTGGCATTGGCGCAGAAGAGCGTGGCCAGGCAGAAGCTATCGCGCGTTCAACTGAGAAGTGCCTGAAGCTCGGTGTTCCGATGATTTCGGTCGTCATAGGCGAGGGCGGTTCCGGTGGAGCGATTGCGATTGCGACGACCAACAAGGTCTACATGCTGGAGCACTCGATTTACTCGGTCATCTCGCCGGAAGCGGGCGCGTCAATTCTATGGCGTGATGCGGGCAAAGCCCAAGAAGTAGCAACGGCCATGAAGATCACCGCGCAGGACTTGAAAGAGCTCGGTGTGATTGACGGCATCGTGGACGAACCACTTGGCGGTGCCCACCGCGATGCGGCCGCGACGATTGGACGAACGCGTGACATCATCGCCGGCGGTCTTGCGGAAATGGCCGAGATGGACAGTGATGCACTTCGCCAAAACCGGCGCGAGAAGTTTTTGCAGATCGGCCGCACATTGAAGTAGCCCGGCCTCAGCGCAGCACTCCCAAATTCTGACGTAATGTCACCGCTACTGACATATACGTGATGTGGAAAATCGGTAACTTTCCGGTAGTAAGCGTCCGGCAATAATTGGTCGCTTTGGTGGGTAGTGTGGCAATGTTTTCAGGTGGGATGAAATTGCGGAGTTTGGCATCGCTACTTGGCGGCGCTGTTATGCTTACCGCATGTACAGACACCGATGATCTTCTCGCACTTCGCGAGCATGCTCCAATTCCAAGCGATGCCCTGCAGATCATGCGCTCCAAAGGCATGACGCCTCGCTCGCCGATCATGTTGCGAATATTCAAGGAAGAAGACGTCCTTGAGATTTGGAAGCAGCAGGATACCGGTCGATACGAGTTGGTTAAATCCTACGAGATTTGCGCGCACTCGGGCGATTTGGGACCCAAGTTCAAGGAAGGGGACCGGCAAGCGCCAGAGGGGTTCTACTACATTGGCCGCGGACAGATGAACCCGCGCTCGTCTTATCACCTGTCTTTCAATCTCGGCTTCCCGAACGCCTATGATCGTTCGCACGGTCGCACAGGCTCGCACCTTATGGTTCATGGCGATTGCTCGTCGGCTGGGTGCTATGCGATGACCGACGAGGGCGTTGCAGAAATTTATGCGTTTGCCCGTGATGCTCTTCGCGGCGGAATCCAGCAGAAATTTCAAGTACAGGCGTTTCCGTTCCGCATGACGCCCGAGAACATGGCGCGCTACGCCGAACATCGGTATTTCGATTACTGGACCATGCTCAAAGAAGGGTACGACCACTTTGAGCTGACCAGAGTGCCGCCGAATGTCGACGTCTGTGAGAAACGCTACGTTTTCAATCAACAGTCTGAGGGGCGGTTCATTGCTTCTGCCACGTGTCCTGAAATGGAGATGCCGGAGGGCCTTCGCTTGGCCTATGAGCGCCAGCAAAAAGAGCATAACGAGCGCTTTGAAGCCGAGTTGGCCCGCCTGAACGCGGAAGAAGAGGCTAAAAAAGTAGAAGTGGAACAGGTCGAGGCCGAAGTTCCAGCCACTCAGTCAGCCGTAGAACCTGCTCAACCCGCTGTGGTGAATGCCGCAACAACTGCTAACACCGAAGCGCCTAGCCCTGCCGCGCGGCCGCTTGACCCGTTCCCGGCTCCGCCCGCCGCGCTTTCCATCCCAACTCCAGAATTGATCTCGGTTCAACGACCGTGACCGAAATTTACGATCTGCGCGGCTTGCAGTGTCCAATGCCCGTATTGAAAACGAAGAAGCGCTTAAGTTCACTTGCGATGGGCGAATTATTATCGATTGAAACGACTGATCCGCTCGCCGTGATCGACATCCCACATTTTTGCGTTGAGGACGGTCACGAATTGGTGGACTCAGAGGAATTGGCCGAGAGCCACCGCTTCGTCATTCGCAAAGGCGCATCGGGCTAAGTACGTCGGGTCTTTCACCCAGCGTTGAGATTTGTTGGCCGTGTTGTTGGCACCGGCGCATTGAACCCAGGGCGCAGGCCAAAGCGTTCGCTATCACCTTCTTCGAGCAGTGTCGGCCTGAACGGTTTTCTTTCGGGAATTGGGTAACCACTGATCACCGTGCCGTTCATGATGACAGCGGACGCACTTTGACCTTCCGCACCGCCAAGACCTGCTGATATCGCGACCGGCGGTCGTTGAAGTGCGGTGATGGATGGGGTGTCGAACGTGAGAAAACCTTCGATCTGTCGTCCGTCCCAACGGCTGGCGCGCGCTTGCTCCGTACAGACCTGCGGACGCAAATTCGCCATCGGCTGGCTGGCTTGAGACTGATTGACAGGTAGCGAAGTCAGGTCTGGGAGGTCTGCTCCACTCGCCACCTTCAAAAACGCATCATCCATTAGCCTCGCGCTTTTTTCGCCGCGCGCTTTCTGCGATGGCTCACCCATGACCACGGTGATCACGGTGTCGTTGTTGCGGGTCGCGGATGCCACGATATTGAAGCCCGATGCGCAGACAAAGCCGGTTTTCATGCCGTCTGCCCCGTCGTATCGGCCGAGCAAGAGATTGTAGGTAGGCGTCACAGCATCGCCGACACGGATCGCTTCCGCCGCAAAAAGTCGGTCAAACTCGGGAAATTCCAGTCGAATTGCACGCGAAAGGAGGGCCATGTCACGGGCGGTCGTGTACTGATTGACGTCGTGGAGACCGTGCGGATTCACAAAACTGGTGCCTGTCATACCCAGACCAACTGCCACCTCATTCATCAGCTGAACAAAGGCCGGTTCACTGCCTGCAACAGCTTCACCAAGCGCCACAGCGATGTCGTTGGCGGACTTGATTATGAGCATCTTCAGCGCATTATCGACGGTTAAGACGGAGCCCACAGCGTACCCCATTCGGCTTGGCGGGGTATTGGCAGCATTACCGGAAATTTTTACAGGCGACGACAGTTCCAAGCTTTCGTTGCGAAGAGCGCGAAAGGTCACATAGGCGGTCATCAGTTTCGTCAGAGACGCCGGGCTCCACCGCCGAAAAGCATCCTCGGCCTGAGTTACTTGGCCCGATTGCACATGCACCGTGATTGACGGTGCAGCGATAGCCGGTGTTACAAGCCCGGCTTGCCAGAAGATCATCCCAGAGATGGCAAGCATCACTGCCTTGAGCATGGAAAGACCTCCAAAATCCCGATTTGCTAAGCGCATTTGCTGGGTGTCAAAACACGCAAAAAACGTGACGTCTAGAAGGCGAAACTTGAATTCACCGTCCAGTCCCGTCATTTGGAGTGCAAAGTGGAGACAAGTATGGCGATACTGAACAGCGTTGCAGATGGCTTAGGAGACGTGCGCGCCTGGCGTCGGCACCTGCATGCCAATCCAGAACTCATGTTCGACGTGCATGAGACCGCGAAGTTTGTTGCGGAGAAGCTGCGTGAATTCGGTTGTGATGAGGTCGTCACCGGCATTGGGCGTACGGGCGTTGTCGGTCTCATAAATGGCAATCGTGGCTCTGGTCCAACCATCGGGTTGAGGTCGGACATGGACGCGCTTCCGATCACCGAACGTCGTGATCTGCCCCACAAATCGAAGACGTCCGGCAAGATGCACGCCTGTGGCCATGATGGACACATGGCGATGCTGCTCGGTGCTGCCCGCCATTTTGCTGAAACACGCAACTTTTCCGGTCGCATTGCCGTGATTTTTCAGCCGGCCGAAGAGGGCGGTGGCGGCGGTCGCGTGATGGTCGAAGACGGCTTGATGGGCCGTTTCGACATCGAGCGCGTCTACGGTATGCACAATATGCCGGGCATTCCGGTCGGCGAATTTGCCATCCGGAAAGGGCCCTTCTTTGCGGCAACGGACGAGTTCGCGATCACGATTATCGGGAAAGGCGGCCATGCCGCCATGCCTCATCGGGCCAATGATCCTGTGGTGATCGGCGCGCAAATCGTACAGGCCTTCCAAACCATTGCCTCGCGTTCTGTGGACCCGCTTGCGTCAATCGTGGTCTCGGTGACGAAGTTCAACGCAGGAACGGCACACAATGTCATTCCGGAGCGGGTGACCTTAGCGGGCACGATGCGAACCTTGACGCCTGAGAACCGCGCCTTTGGCGAGAAACGCATGCGGGAGATCGTGGATGGTGTCGTTGCAGCCTACGGCGCTAGGGCAGAATTTGGCTTCCACCGCGGCTACCCGGTCACCGTAAACGATGGCGACGAAGCATTGATATGCGCTGACGCTGCGCAGACGGTGACAGATGCCATTCACGTCAACTCCGAGGCCGAGCCGCTGATGGGAGGGGAAGACTTCGCCTATATGCTCGAGGCAAAACCGGGCGCTATGATCTTGATCGGTAATGGGGACACGGCTGGGCTTCACCACCCCGATTATGATTTCAATGACGATGCGCTAGGTTGGGGAGTGAGCTATTGGGTGAAGCTTGCCGAAACCCAGCTCGCTGCCTGATCCAAGATCATTCCGGTAAAGAAGCGTGCGAATTGCGATAAGCGGAGCCAGCGGCTTTATTGGTCAGCATTTGGTTACGCATTTAGCGGCGCAGGGTCACGACCTTATTCTACTTGGGCGAGATAATGCCAAGCTGATTGCGTTGTTCCCGGATTACGACGCGCGCGGCTATTATGATCTTGAACAAACGTTTCGCGGCGTTGATGTGATTTTGCATTTGGCCGCTGCGCTGCCGACTGCAGATCTGACCGAGGAAGAGTTTGCCGGGGCTAACGTGGCGCTGACACGGAATATGGTTTTGGCTGCGCAGGATGCCGGCGTGCCGATGCTCGTCAATTTCGCGACGCTTGGCTTTAAAGACAATGCCTATTCTCGGACGAAACAGACAGCTGAGCGTATTCTTGCAGACGCTGAAGGCCTTTTGGTGACGACGCTTCGCTTGCCCGCCGTTTACAGCAGTGCGCCTGACGTGCCTTTTCGGGGCGGATTGGCTCTGTTGAATCCGGTTCCCAAGTGGTGCCGTGCGGTCGTATTCGATCTGCTCGCAAGTTTACGCCCTACAGTCTCGATCTCGAAAGTCATGAGCGCGGTCGATGAAGCTCTGCAGGCAGACACTTCTTTTGAGAGGATCGTCTCCGATCGCCAGATCAATAACAAACCTTATCACTTTGCAAAAAGGCTCATCGATCTGATGGGTGTGTCCTGCGTGGTATTATTGGCAGGGTGGCTGATGGTTCTGATCGCGATCGCCGTTCGGACTTTCGATGGGTCGCCCGTCATCTTCCGTCAGACCCGGGTCGGCCAGCACCAAAAACCATTCACGCTTTACAAGTTTCGCACGATGCGAACGGGCACAGCGCAAGCGGGAACACATGAGATCGGAGCAGATGCGATCACGTCAATTGGCAAGTTCTTACGCAAGACGAAGCTCGATGAATTGCCGCAAATTCTTAATGTGTTGAAGGGCGAGTTGAGTTTTATCGGCCCCCGCCCCGGTTTGCCGATGCAAACCGAGCTCAATGCCGAACGGGCTAGACGAAGTGTCTTCAGCGCGCTGCCGGGTATGACAGGTCTCGCCCAAACAGAGGGGCTCGATATGAGCCGTCCAGCAGAGCTCGCCAAACGAGACGCAGACTATCTGGCGCTGCGCTCGATCATCCTCGACTTTAAAATTCTCCTGCGGACGGTGATCAAAAAGCGGTAGCGCCGTTTTCAATCAGTCAATCGATATCAAGCCACGTTTTCCCAATTCCTCAATCACCACATCCGCAGCCTGTTCAGCTGTGAGGTCTACCGTATTGACGTGAATGTCCGGGTTTTGGGGAGGCTCGTATGGGCTGTCGATACCGGTAAAGTTCTGTATTTCTCCAGCCCGCGCCTTTTTATAGAGGCCTTTAACGTCACGTTCTTCGGCAACTTCGAGAGGCGTGTCCACGTAGACCGTGATAAAGTCGCCTTTTTCGAACATGTCGCGCGCCATGCGTCGTTCCGCTCGGAACGGTGAGATGAACGAGACAAGTGTGATGAGGCCCGCCTCAGTCATCAGCCTCGAAACTTCCGCAACACGGCGAATGTTCTCAACACGGTCTGTATTGGTAAAGCCAAGGTCTTTGTTCAACCCGTGGCGAACATTATCACCGTCAAGCAGCATGGTGTGGACCATGGAAGCGGTCAGCTTCTTTTCAACGATGTTTGCAATCGTTGATTTGCCGGAGCCAGAAAGACCAGTGAACCACAAGACGCAGGGCTTCTGGCCCTTCATTTCTGCTCGAGCAGACTTTGAGACTTCGGTCGCTTGCCAATGAATGTTTGACGAGCGGCGAAGGGCAAAATGCAGGGTGCCCATGCCCACGGTAGCGTTTGACAGCTTATCGATGAGGATAAAGGAGCCGGTTTCACGATTGTCGGTATAGGGGTCAAACGAAATGCGCCGGTCGAGCGATACGGTGCAGACGCCGATCTCGTTAAGTTCGAGGTTCTTCGCCGCCTCCTGGGCAAGCGTGTTGACGTTCACCTTGTATTTTGGAGAGTTGACCGTCAGCTGCGCCGTTTGGGGCCCCGCCTTCATCACATAGGTTCGCCCAGGGAACATTTTCTGTTCCGCCATCCAGAGGATCGTCGCTTCGAACTGGCTTCCCGTTTCGGCAGGTTCGTCTGCCTTACAGATTAAGTCGCCACGGGAGATATCGATCTCGTCGTTCAGTGTTAGGGTAATCGATTGGCCGGACTGTGCCTCATCAAGGTCACCGGTCATCGTAACGATGCGTTCGACGGTGCTTTCTTTTGCTGAAGGCAGCACCTTTATCTTGTCGCCGGGCTTGATTGTACCGGATGCAATTTGCCCGGTGAACCCGCGGAAATCGAGATTTGGGCGGTTTACCCACTGAACTGGAAGACGAAAGGGTGCTTCATCGAGCGCGTCTTCAACTTCAACGGTTTCCAAGTGCTCCATCAGCGGCTTGCCGCTATACCACGGCGTGTTGTCGCTATGCTCAGTGACGTTGTCGCCTGCTAAAGCCGACAGTGGAATTGAGACGATATTATCGAGTGCGGGCAGTTCGGCTGCAAATGCGCGGTAGCTCTCGTCGATCTCGTTAAACGTGCTCTGACTGTAATCGACAAGGTCCATCTTGTTGACGGCAAGCACAATGTTGCGAATGCCGAGCGTCGAGCAGATGAACGAATGACGCCGCGTTTGGGTGAGAATACCCTTTCGCGCATCAATGAGGATAATCGCGAGATCGGCCGTAGAGCCGCCCGTTGCCATGTTGCGCGTATATTGTTCGTGACCGGGTGTATCGGCGACAATAAACTTGCGACGGTCTGTGGAGAAGAACCGATAGGCCACGTCAATCGTTATGCCCTGCTCGCGTTCCGAAGCTAAGCCATCCACGAGCAGTGCGAAGTCAATCGCTTCACCCTGGGTGCCGAGTTTTTTCGAGTCCGCCTCAAGCGCTGCCAGCTGATCTTCGAAGATCATTTTAGCTTCGTAGAGCATCCGTCCGATGAGCGTGGACTTGCCATCGTCTACCGAACCGCAGGTGATGAAGCGCAGCAGCGACTTCTCTTCGTGCTGCTTAAGGTATGCTAAAATATCTTGGGAGATGAGATCGGAGGTATGTGCCATCAGAAGTATCCCTCCTGCTTTTTCTTCTCCATTGAGGCTGACTGATCGTGGTCGATCGCACGCCCCTGTCTTTCCGATGTCGTGGTCAACAGCATTTCCTGAATGATGTCGGGTAGTGTCGCCGCAGTGCTTTCAACAGCACCGGTGAGCGGATAACAGCCAAGCGTACGGAAGCGAACTGTCCGCATCTGTTTGGTCTTCATGTACTCCTCGGGGATTCGATCATCGTCAACCATGATGTACATGTTATTGTACTCAACCACCGGACGCTCAGCGGCATAGTAAAGTGGTACGATATCAATTTTCTCGAGATAGATGTACTGCCATATGTCGAGTTCGGTCCAATTGGACAGCGGGAACACGCGGATAGACTGCCCCGGTGCCTTACGGGTGTTGTATATTTTCCAAAGCTCTGGGCGCTGATTTTTGGGGTCCCAACGGTGGTCGGCTGTGCGGAACGAGAAGATACGTTCCTTAGCGCGCGATTTCTCTTCGTCACGCCTCGCGCCACCAAACGCAACGTCAAATTTGTGGAGATCAAGCGCCTGCTTCAGCGCCTGTGTCTTCATGACGTCGGTGTGCACCGCGCTTCCCGATGCGAACGGATTGATGCCCTGTTCCACACCTTCCTGATTGGTGTGAACATAAAGCTTCATGCCTGTCTCTTCGGCGACTTTGGCACGAAACTTATACATTTCCTGAAACTTCCACGTCGTATCGACATGCAGCAGCGGGAACGGCGGGCGTGACGGATAAAATGCTTTTAATGCCAGATGCAGCATCACCGCAGAGTCTTTGCCGATCGAATAAAGCATCACTGGGTTTTCAGCTTCAGCGGCGACTTCCCGCATAATTTGGATGCTTTCGGCCTCTAGCCGCTGCAGGTGTGTCAGGTTTGCCATCGTGTTCTTTTCTTTTATTCGCCCAAGCCGCACTTAGTGCGTGCGTCTGGTGTGCATGCAATGAAATTTGGGTTTCGAAATTCCGGCTTCGCATAGAGAAGAGGCGAACCATCTTCAAGGACAACCGAGCCCCCCGCTGCCAAAAGTACAGCATGGCCGGCTGCGGTGTCCCATTCCATAGTTGGGCCGAAGCGAGGATAGACGTCAGCCTCGCCGGCGGCCAACAGACAGAATTTTAGCGATGAGCCCGCAGGCACCTTTGCTGAAATGTCGTTTGTGTTCAAAAATGACTGAGTTGGTTCATTGTTATGCGAACGGCTGGCGACCGCGCGCATTGATCCGGTGCAATTTGTCACCCGGATTGTTTTTTTATCGCCCGCACAGACCTCAAACGCACCTTCATCGCCTATGAACATGCGATCGACAGCAGGAGCATGCACAATCCCGAACACCGGTTTGCGGTCCTCAATAAGCGCAATATTGATTGTAAACTCACCGGTTTTATTGACGAACTCTTTGGTGCCATCAATCGGATCGACCAAGAAGAACGGTTCGTCCCCGACGTCGAGCGAGTGGGTGGATGCCTGCTCTTCTGTTACGATCGCCACGCCCGGATAGAGATCGGTCAAGGCTGTCACCAACACTTTGTTGATTGCTAGGTCAGCTTCGGTGACAGGCGATTTGTCAGCTTTCTCTTCCACCGAAAACTCACGTGCATAAATCGCCATTGCGAGTTCGCCTGCGTCCGCAACAACCTTTGCCAACTGCTCGCTGTTCTGCATTTTCCCGGTCCCGGATAGTGCAGTCGTACTAAATCACCGCCATGGCCGGTCAATTGCACCATAGGACCAAGGGTTCGTCTGAACTTTATACCATCGAGTATGATTAGATTGCGGGTCCAGTAATCGAGTTTAGTGACCAACTTTACAAAAGGTGTTCCGTAACGTCTTGCGGGACGGTTCAGTCTTGGGCATGCTCATGATGTGGAGATTGGGTGTGCGACAACAAGCTTTTCAGGCTGCGGTAGATAAGTGTGTGTGGTTAATTCGCGCTGTCGTAAACGCGTTGTCGCGTCGGCAGCGGCGAGCTGTCCAGCTCGCGTTTGACATTTTCATTTTGAGTTTCTGCGTTTGGCTAGCTTTCCAGCTTCGGCTGGGCTTTGGGCACAACTTCACCGACGCGCAAATAATTTCTATAGCGATAGCGCCTATTATCGGCATTCCGATTTTTATTCGCTTTGGTCTCTATCGGGCGGTACTTCGCTACATTCCAAACATGGCGCTGTGGACCATAATTCAGGCAATCGGGTTGACGACGACTGTGTGGGCTGCCGCTATTTTTCTCGTTGGTTTTTATGGCGGTGAGGGCGTCCCGCGCTCAATTCCAATTATCTTTGCGCTCCTGGCTTTTGCGATCACCTTGGTGTCGCGCTTTGCTGCGCAGCAGATAATCTATTGGGAGCGAGCACGGGATCGTAAGCGATACGCAATTTACGGTGCTGGCGCTGCGGGGCTACAATACGCACAGGCTCTCACGTCGGCCGGTGAGGTTGAGGTCTGCGCTCTTTTCGATGACGACCGCGATCGCCAGAAGATGGAGTTTCACGGTGTCAAGTGTTACCCGCCAAACCAGATCGCGGATTGGATTAAGCGCCTCGGCATTGAGAGTATCGTAATTTGCCTTCCGTCAATTTCCGGTCAACGTCGTCTGGAGATCGCAGCTTCACTGGCTAAGTACGATGTCAAGGTTCAGACGCTACCGAGCCTTGGCGAGCTGGTTGATGGCAAATACCGTGTTGAGCCCTTCGACAACATTGACCTTAACGAGCTGCTAGGGCGGTCCCCTGTTCCACCGGACTTAGAACTTGTCCGCCAGTCTATCGCAAACAAAACCATCCTTGTGACTGGAGCTGGCGGTTCCATTGGTTCTCAGTTGGTCCGCACACTTGCGACTTACGGGGCTGCCTCAATCATAATGGTCGACCACTCCGAGTTTGCGCTCTTTGAGGTGGATCGCAAGATGAGGGCCGAAACCGACCAGTGCATCCTTGTTCCGGTGCTCGCATCTGTGCTCGATGAAAAAGCGATGCGTGAAGTTTTTGAAACGTATCACCCAAATGTCGTGTTTCACGCCGCTGCCTATAAACACGTTGCCTTGGCGGAAAGAAATTCGCGTGCGGTTTTCGAAAACAACGTTTTGGGAACGAAAACTCTGCTTGAAATGAGCGAGCGGTTCCCGCTGGATACCTTCGTCTTCATCTCAACCGATAAGGCGGTAAACCCCACATCGGTGATGGGTGCCACCAAACGGCTTGGCGAATTGCTCGTTCGCCACCACGCTGAGATCTCCTCGAAAGGGCGAACATATCTTTCTGTGCGTTTCGGAAATGTGATCGGCTCTCAAGGTTCTGTCATCCCGATATTCAAGGAGCAGATACGACGCGGTGGGCCGGTGACTGTCCGCGGGCGCGGCACTAATCGCTACTTTATGGCTATTTCTGAGGCGTGTGAGTTGATTATCCAATCGTCTGGTATGGCTGAGGGTGGCGAGACGTTTTTGTTGAAAATGGGCGAACCCGTTTCAATTGAGGCGCTGGCGCGCAGCATGATCAAGCTATCGGGACTTACCGTCAAAAGTGCAGATCGACCCGACGGCGATATCGAGATTAAGCTTGAAGACATCCAGCCGGGCGAGAAAACGACCGAAGACCTGTTTTACGATGTCTCAACGTCTGTACCGACAAAGCACCCAAAAATCGTGCGCGCGAAGAAACGAACCCAAGCGCATCTTCGCGTGGAAGAAGGGGTCGAGCGTATCGTTAACATCTTGGCCAACGAACTGGACCGAGATGTGCGGCAGACAATTTTTGCCGTGTTGGATGATTGCCAAAATGATATGGCAACGCCCTATTCGGCCAGCGTTGTGAACCTAGACGACAAGCGCAAGTCCGGTTGAGCACACAAGTCCGTCTGCCGGACGTGGTTGGGCGCAAAGAATTTTGTTTTTCGGGTAAAATCTCTAGGCCTCACAGCCCGCCGTTTTGAAACAGGCATCGCTACTCCCTGTCGGCCAACCTGTCTTGAGTGTTTCCGGCTTTAGTGGCATTTGCGAAGTGAGTGGGCCCCGTAGCTCAGCAGGATAGAGCAACGGATTCCTAATCCGTAGGTCGCGCGTTCGAATCGCGCCGGGGTCACCATCTCAACCGGTATCTGAATGGACCTAGTGCCGTGTGAAGCGGAGGTTTTCCCGCGACAGCTGATCCACCTTCGTGACGCCCATCAGTTTCATGTCGCGCTCAATCTCCGTGCGCAGGTTGCCAAGCGCTTTTTCAACACCGGCCTGACCAGCAGCGGCCAAAGCATAAAGATAAAGTCTGCCACCTGCGCAGGCCTTGGCGCCAAGAGACAGCGCTTTGAGAACATGCGTGCCGCGCTGGATGCCGCCTTCGCAAATGACGTCGACCTTATCACCGACCGCATCTACGATCTCAGCGAGTTGGTCGAACGGACTGCGGGCACCGTCGAGTTGTCTGCCGCCATGGTTTGAAACCATGATGCCGGTGCAACCGATATCAACGGCACGTTTTGCGTCTTCAACGCTCATAATCCCTTTTAGCGCGAACTGCCCGTTCCATTGTGCGCACAGTTTTTCGGCGTCGTTCCAGTTCATCGACTGGTCGAGCATGGTGGAGAAATAGTCGCCCACCGATACTGCAAGGTTTGTGCCCTGCTGCACGTGACCGGAAAGGTGCGGCATGTCGAATTTCTCCTTTGTGAAGAAGTTCCATGCCCACGCTGGATGGGTTGCGAAACTAAGCGCCGACGACGGCGTCAGTTTGGGCGGCGACGTGAAGCCTGTGCGTAGATCGCGTTCGCGGTTTCCGCCAGTAATTGTGTCTACCGTCAGCGCCATGACGTTGAAATTCGCAGCACGTGCGCGTTCCAAGAGCGCATCGTTCAGACCGCGATCCTTGTGGAAGTAGAACTGAAACATTTTCGGGCCCGGCGCGAGCTTCTCGATTTCTTCGACAGCGACCGTCGCCAGTGAAGATACGCCAAACATGGTGCCGAACTTGGTTGCTGCTTGGGCAACTGCGCGCTCGCCCTCGTGATGGAAAAGACGCTGCAGTGCCGTCGGAGAACAATAAACGGGCATGGCCAATTTTTGGCCCATAACCTCAACGCTCATGTCCACGTCTTCTACACCAGCGAGCACATTCGGCACGAGATCGCAGGCCTCGTATGAGTCTGTATTCCGCCGATAGGTAACTTCATCGTCCGCTGCGCCGTCGATATAATGGAAAATAGGTGAGGGGAGACGGCTCTTCGCCAGCTTGCGAAAATCACCGAAATTGTGACACTTGTTCAGACCCATTTTCAAATTCTCCCACCTGCGAGTACGCCTTGCCGTTATAAATCGACCGGCATCGTTGCTTTAGACGTTAGTTGGCGAACGACAAGGAAAAACCTTTGTAAGTAGTGGTCAACCTGTCGCGCCCAGTCGTAAAAGATTCAGTCCGGCAATGACGAGAATTGCTAGCGTGACCTTGCGAAATTGATCTTGATTGAGGCGATCTTGGACCTTGAAACCGAGCCACATGCCGATGAGTGCAGGCCCAAGCAGCATCAGGGAAAGCGGTGCGGTGAATGCGTTTAGAATACCAGAATTCAGATGGGCGACGAGAAGCGTTACAGATCCCATTCCATAAATGACGCCTTGAACCACAACCTGCTGTGCTTTCGGCGTGTTGATGGCGAGCAGATAAAGTACGGTCGTAGGACCCCAAGTGCCCGCAAGGCCACCCAGCAAGCCTGAGATCGTGCCAATCAGCCACTCGCTCCACGCCTGGTGCTTTGATGGAATGTGCAATTTAACGCCCGCAAGTTGGATGAGAGCCAAAATGACCACCGGCACGCCGAGCACGAAGTAGAATACCCTCTTTGGGATCACCGGGACCAATTGAGCGGCCGCGAAGATCGCGATGCAAACGATGAGAATGTATCGCCAGTAGGTTTGAAGCGCGCGCTTCGCGGGCTCTACGCCCGTGCGAAAGGTCTGCAACAGATTGCTGAAGACGATCGGGACGATGACCCCAGCAAGTGCGAATTTGGGGTCCATGATCGAACCGATGAGCGAAACCATGATGAGCGGCATGGCGAAGCCCACCGCGCCCTTCACGATTCCGGCAAATACGGTGGCGGCCACTGAAAGCGCCAAGATTGCAGCGCTTAGTTCGGTGAGAACCCCGAATTCCAATTCCATCGACACGACACCGTCTGATCCCCGGCCTTCGCGCACCGGAGGGTCCTGATACGGCCATGCGTTACCCTGGTAAACGTGGGCTGCGCAGAAATTATCTGCCGCGCGTTGCTTTGATCAATCCGCCGGTTGCTATGGTCGCCGCGCATTCGTTGCGGTCTGCGAACGAACGCCCCTCCATGCATGCGCCGACGACAAACTCATAGCCATCAATGTCATCGCATGGCGCATTCGGCGTTTCAAACAGTGCCGTTGCTTCGGTCTCGTCTTTTGAGAATTGAAACGACGCGCCTTTTGATCTGCCGACTTCATCGTCGCCAATATAGACGTAGAAGAACCCATTGATGTCTGCAAAGCGCGACGGACAATCGGATTTCATCGTGAATGTTGCTTGGCAGTAGTATTCGCGCAGGCCGGTTTCGGTCTGCTCCATCGTGTAGAGAGGTGTTTCGGCAAGGACCGCTTGCGCCAGCAATGAGCCGATAAGTAAAACACTCGCTTTTAGAGTGCGCCTCATCTGCTATTCCTCCTAACTCGCTTCGAGATTTGTGGCTGCTGTGATTTCAGGCAGGACGAAGAAGTCCTGGCCTCGCGGCACAGCGCCCACAGCCATCGGACAGCCGTAGACTTGTTCAAGATTTTGAGCAGTCAGCACTTCCTTCGGCTTGCCGTCGCTGTGTACCTGACCGCGGTTGAGCAAAATGACATGGTCAGAAAAGTGCGCTGTGAGATTTAGGTCGTGCAGAACGGCGATCACCGTGCCGCCGCGACGGGCGTAATCCAGTGCGAGCGACAAGATTTGAATTTGGTGCTTGATGTCGAGTGATGAGATCGGCTCGTCGAGGAAGAGCGAGCGCGGCCTGCCGTCGAACACGGGTTCCCAGACTTGGGACAGCACGCGGGCGAGTTGAACCCTTTGGGCTTCACCGCCTGAAAGCTCTTGGTAGAAGCGTCCGCTAAAGCCGCTCATATCCACAGCTGCGAGCGCCTCCTTCACGCGTTCATTGTCACGTTCTGGATCATGAACGCCCATGGTTAGTCCAAGACGGACCACTTCGTGCACTGTGAATGGAAATGACAATTGCGCCGATTGAGGCAGCACACCACGCCATGTTGCAAGATCGCGGGGCTTGGCATTGCGAATGTCATAGCCGTTCATCAACACCGTACCGTCGAACTTGATCTCGCCGGTCAGCGCCCGAAGCAGCGTCGTTTTGCCTGAACCGTTCGGTCCGATGATCGTGGTGAATTCGCCGGGATTGGCCGCAATATCAACGCCCTTCACAATGTGGGCGCTATCAAACCGAACGTGCACTTCGCTTGCCTGCAACATCAATCACATATCCAGAATGCCGCGACGTTTCAGCAAAATCCAAAGGAAGAACGGCGCGCCGATTGTGGCGGTCACGATGCCAATCGGAAGCTCTGCTGGAGCCACGATTTGTCTTGCGATGGCGTCTGCGAACAGAAGCATGATACCGCCGAGAAGCGCGCAAGCTGGCAGCAGGTATCGATGGTCGGGACCGATCAAAAGGCGCAGCAGATGCGGCACAACGATGCCAACAAAGCCAATGCCCCCGGTCACTGCCACGGCAGCACCGGTGGAAGCTGCAACGGCGACAATCGCGATGCGTTTGAAGACTTGAACATTGACGCCCAGATGATGCGCCGTTGCTTCGCCCAATGTCATGGCGTTCAAGCCTTTTGCCATCATCGGTGCGAGAATGATGATGGGGAGAATGATCGGGGCAACGGCCCAGAACTTAAGCCAAGTCGCGCCCGCCACTGAGCCCAGGCCCCAAAAGTTGAGGTCTCGCAATTGGTTATCGTCTGCCCAGAACACGAGAAGCCCGGTGAAGGCATTCGTGAGCGCACCAAGGGCGATACCAGCTAGAAGCATGGTCGCCACCGAGGTGCGTCCGTTTTGTGTGGATACGCGATACAAAAGAAACGTCGTGACAAGCCCGCCAATGAAGGCGGCAAACGGGACGTCATAAATGCCGAAGAAGGCCGAGATTGGTGCGAGAACGCCGGAGCCGAGAACGATAAATGATGATGCGCCCAATCCGGCGCCAGCGGAGACGCCCACGATGCCTGGATCGGCCAAGGGATTGCGGAAAAGCCCCTGCATGATGGCGCCCGATACTGCCAGAGATGCGCCAACGATGATGCCGAGAACGGTACGCGGTGCGCGGATGTCTAAGATAACTATGCGCTCGACAAGCGTGATCGCGCTATCATCGCCAGTTATCAGTGCCCAAGTGACCGCGAGCGCGGAAGAATCTGTTGCACCAGACCCGAGACTGAACATCCCGGCCACCGCCAGTGCAATTGCCAAAATAAATATGACAAGACGCGCAACGGCCGAACGGTCCCCACGGGCGGCAGAAGCCCGCACTCCGTCCAGCGTTCCGCGCAGGTCGAGATCAGTTGAGCTCATCTGGATAAAGCGCCTGAGCCAATTCTTGTGCCGCTTCGCTGACGCGTGGGCCGAATTGCAGTGCTTTAGCCCCGTCCACGCGGATGATGTTTCCGTTCAAAACGGCAGGCGTAGCGCTTAATGCCGGATGCTCAATGATGGTCTTGTTCGCAAGCAGGTGGTCGCTTTCAACATCCTCGTTTGGGCGCCGCATGATGATAATGACTTCTGGTGCGGCTTCAATCACCGCTTCGTTGCTCAGCTGTTTGTAACCTTCGAAATCACCAAAAGCATTATCGGCTCCAGCGAGAGCCATGATGCCGTGAGCCCCGGTCCCTGTGCCCGACCCGAAAACCTTGTCATCGCGCATGGATAGGATGAAAAGCGCCTCTTTCTTGTCAGCCACACGCTCGACACGCGCCTTCACCGCCTCCATTTCCGCAGTGATCTTAGCGCGCAACGCGTCACCCTTTTCACGGACGCCGAGTGCTTCGGCGATGATCCGGATGTTGTCATCCACGCCCTGTATTGTGAAATTGTCGGGCACATCGACCCATTTGATGCCTGTGCTTTTTAGCACTTCAACGGCTTCTTCGGGGCCGTTATTCTCGCGTGCAAGAATGAGGTTTGGTTGAACGGAAAGGACGCCTTCCGGAGACAGACGACGAATATATCCAACGTTGGGAAGCGCTTCAGCAGCGGCTGGATACACCGAGGTACTGTCGCGGCCGATAAGCCGATCCTCTTCGCCCAGAGCGTAGACGATTTCCGTAACCGCGCCGCCTATCGCGAGAACACGGTCATATTGCTCTCCACCCTCTTGCGAGCGTGCCATGTCTGCCCAGACGATGAGCAGCAGTGCAAATGATGTGATAGCGGTAAGAAAAATGCTTCGCGTCCGGCTTTCGCAGCGCACGCGTTCCAGGGCTTTCGCAAATGTCATTGTGCAGCCTCCAGGCTTTCAGCCTCGATTTGTGTTGGGAGAGAGGATGGGATCGCGTTCCAATCCTGAACAGATGAGTGATTGTCACCCTGACGGCGATCGCCATTTAAGAGCACTACTTGCTCGCCATACTGATCGAATAACTCGAGTGAAAACACGTCGCTGTGCTTGGTTGGTTTTCGCACAATCCACGCGCTGTCGATCAGATCGTCGCGCAGATGCATGTGAAAACCTTCGTCAAGAACATTGAGCCAATTGCCCATGCGCTTGACATTTTGGATAGGTCCGCTGTGGATTTGGAGCGTACCGTGGTTTCTGACAAAAACCATTATCGGCAAGTTATCCGCCGGAAGGCGGTTCAAAAGCAGGTCTATTGCCAGCGGTGCAAGACGCGTTGAGAATTCACCCTCGGCTGCCGCAATCGCCTGAACCCGACTTAGTTTTGATCGACGGATCATTTGCTGGAATTGATGCGTGTCCTGTAGCGTCGACCATGCGCGGAGTAATCGCGATTTATCGCCGACCGACACCGGTTTAAGATCGTCGACCCGGCTTCGCTGAGCCAGTTCCTCCACCCTCAACGGCTCGTCAGATGCGTCAATTCGCATCTCTTCCAGCAGCCGATCCCAACCCAAACGGTCGGTTTCATATCGTTCATATATTTTATGCACAGCTTGTCCGTGGGCATCGAAGAATTGAAAGCTGCGCAGTGTGGTGTTTTGATCACGACGCTTTTCGACGTGGTACGCGTGGCGCCAGTGCTTTGGAAAAATCCTGAGGTCGATGCCATCGCCGAGGATCACAGACGCATGGGTTCCGGACTTGTAACCGCCGTAAGTACCAGTTTTTTCGTGGACTGCCGCCCCGTTCCGCGAGAGCGCCATTACAGGGCCCAGCTGTTCCAACGCAGGGAAGAACTTGTCTAGCTGGCATCTTATTTGATGGTTGCCAAAACCCACCAGTGCATGGGCAAGTTCTGCTTCAGAGCATTGATTTTGCTTGCAGAAATCATGTTCCCGCGTGTTTGGCACGTTTTGCCAAAGGTCTCGTAAACTGGCGTTTGAATGGATTGCGCTGCGCATCGTCTTTCACTTGTTCAAAATCAACTTGCCTTGGCGGGTGATCCGCAAACGGTAATCTGCGCCGGCGTGTTCGATCACAATCTCTTGGCGGTTTCGAAATAGATCAGCAGACAGCACCCGCACGTCGTCGACATCCTTCTTCTCGCCCGCGAGCCTTTTTAATTCAGTCCTTTTTTGTCCACTAAAGTCTGTCATCTTCACCTCCGGCTACATCTAGACATGTAGCCCTCCGCCGATTTAGGCCCCGCGCCGCAAAGCGCAGTTTTTAACTTGATATTAATAATCATCTTTTGTAGGCGGCAATCTCATAAGGTGTGCGAACTTGTCAAGTTAACAAACGTCGCCGCATTTGCGACAAAATCAATGCCAGCCAGCCGTCGCCAGCCAGCATCAAGCAGGGAAATTGGGGAATACCATGCGTATGGTTGGTAACGGCACGCTTCGCGCTGCCGCGGTAACAGTACTCGCGAGCGGAACGATGCTCGCAACACCATCGATCTCATTTGCACAGGACGCGGGTGAGCGCGGCGCAACGCTATTGCAGCGTCTCGTGATTGGCTTTGGACAGCCAAAAGTGGCCGTCGATACGCCGACCGCTGTCACCGTGATTGAGCAGGAAGATATTGATCAGGAAGTTGCCTCGACCACGGGCCAGCTTCTGGAGCGCATTCCAAACGTCAACAACACCGGTGGGGCGGATCGCGCACTTGGGCAAGTATTCAATATTCGCGGCATCGGTCGTGGAGAGTCTGCCGCTGACGAGGGTCGTATCATTCTGAATGTCGACGGCATGTCTCAATTTTACGAGCAATATCGTCTCGGTGGGTTCTTCAACGATTTAGAGCTTTACAAACGCATTGAAGTTCTTCGCGGTCCAGCTGCTTCCACGCTTTATGGATCGGGAGCGCTTGGTGGCGTCATCAACTTCACCACGAAGGATGCATCGGACTTTTTAGACGATGATGAGCAGTTCGCTCTGAGACTTAAAGGCACCTACGAGACAAACGGCGACGGGTATCTGGCGTCCGCCATTCTCGCGGCTCGCATGGGCGACAATGCTGAATTTCTATTGGCCGGTAATCAACGCGCGTCAGAACTGATTGAAGATGGTTTTGGTGATGAAGTTGGCGGGACCGATTTCAAGACCCCAAGTGGTCTGATCAAAGGCACTTTCTATCTGGATGACGCCCAAGAGCGGGTACTCCGCATGAGTTATAGCCAATTCAATAGCGACGAGGACGCGCAAATTTACAACGTTTTCAATGGAAACGGCCAATTCTTCGGTTTTGTTGATCGCGAAGTGAATAACAGGCAAGCGCAAATCTCGTTTGAGGACGCAGCCACTGAAAATCCATTTCTTGATTATAAAGTTTCGCTGACGTGGAATGATATTTCCAATCAGCAACGTAACGCAACAATCGGTGGTTCGCTCGGCCAGCCTGCGGACTACAGCTACGAATCCATCCAACTTCTGGGAGAGAACACATTCGAGTTCTCTGGTGAAAACTGGGAAAGCTTCTTGACGGTTGGCGGGCAAATCATTCGTCAAGAACGTGAGACCAACACCGACACCCCGCTGGGCTTTCACCCGGAGGGGACTGACTTTCAGGTGGGCTTCTTTGCGCAAAACGAGTTTGTCTGGAATGATCGGCTGACACTGATACCGGGCGTTCGGGTTGACTATCAGAGGTTGGAAACTGCCGACTCGACAAGCTTGGACTTCACAGAAACCGATATCGCGTTTTCACCGAAGATTGCCGCGCTATACGAGTTCAACGATAATTTCAGCGTGTTTGGCTCCTACGCCCATACCGAACGTTTTCCGACGCTTGACGAAATGTTCTCAAATGACTTTTTGGGTCAACCCGGAGTGCCGCCCAACACAAGTACCCAGCTTGGCAAAGAAAAGTCGGATAATTTTGAGCTTGGTTTCGCTTTCTCAAACACAGACCTGATCCAAGACGGCGATGCATTCGACTTCAAAGCAACAGCATTTTACAACCGCGTTTCGGATTTGATCGTTCGCCAACGTAGAGCCACTCCGCAGTACCGCAATATCGGTAGCGCCGAACTTTACGGTTTGGAATTAGAGGCGGCCTATGACTCAGATCTATTCTTTGCGTCGGCGGGCTTCGGGATTACCGTCGGAACTGATTTGGAAAATGATGTAGCTCTTACCTCAGTCGCGCCTCCAGAACTGTCTTTGGGTGCTGGTTTCCGCATGCCGGAGCATGGGCTTAGTTTTGGGTGGGACGGACGTATCGCCTTTGAACAAACGCGGGTCCCTGCTTCAACATCCAGGTTTGTCGATCCAGCGATTGAAGCGCTCAAAAGCGAAGCGTTTAGCGTTCATGACCTCTACGTGACATGGCGACCAGACGATGAAAGCCAGTTTGCTGGTTGGGAAGGTACATTCCGCGTCGATAACGTTTTTGACAAGGGCTATCGCGATTTCCTCGCGGAGGACAATGGCAAAGGGCGGACCTTTAAGATCGCGCTTTCAAAGAAGTTCGGCCTCTGACCGAAGCACAAACCGCCAAGGCATTGGGAGGCGACATTGCGGAAAAAGACGTGGCTTAGCTTCGTTTCGACATTTGTGATTTTTGCCGGTGCTTTGGCTCCGGCGGCGGCTCAAGAGCGGACGCCGCCGTCTGGTCTATCGCTACAACTGAATACCGTCCAGCAACTTGAAGACGGCACCTGCCGGATCGTTTTCGTCGCTGACAACGGCACGTCGGAAGAGATTGAAAAGATGTCGGTTGAGACCGTTCTTTTCGGTCCAGACGGCACCGTGAACCGCTTCACGCTTTTCGATTTCCGCGACCTGCCAGCTGGTAAAACTCGCGTTCGTCAGTTCGATCTTGGTGGCACTGAATGCACCTCTATAGGGCGCATTTTGGTCAATGGCGCAGCCGATTGCACTATCGGTGGCGCCGCTAGCGGCGTCTGCATCGAGAAGCTCGCGACGAGTTCTGCGGTAGACGTGGAGTTTTCGGGATGAACTATTTCCAAGACCCTTTGGGCCGACTTTCCGGCTTTATTGAACTTGGCGGTCCTGTGGTCGCCATATTACTTATTTTGTCGGTCATCTCGCTTGCAGCCATTCTATTCAAGCTTTGGCAATTCACGATCGCTCGCGTCGGCAAATCGTCTGGCGACACCAGCGCAGGCGATGGCAGCGCACTTGGCGCAATCGCCGATGAAGCATTGCGCCTTCGCGGGCAGGTGGTGGCTAAGCGTATTTCTCGCGGCGACGCAGAGGATGCGCTCGCGACTTCTGCCTCATCGCAACTTCGGTCTCTGCAATCGGGTTTTCGACTATTGGATTCCATTGCGCAGGTTTCACCCTTGATCGGTCTTTTCGGCACGGTTTTGGGAATGATTTCTGCGTTCCAAGCGTTGCAAGATGCTGGAAATGCAGTTGACCCGTCAGTATTGGCGGGTGGCATCTGGGTTGCTCTGCTGACCACCGCAGTTGGGCTTGCTGTCGCCATGCCGACGAGCCTTGCTCTTTCCTACTTTGAAAGCCGAGTGGATCGGCATCGCATCGCCATACAGGAAATTGCGACAGCAGAGCTTAACCCTGCGGCTCCGATGACACGTGCGTCCAGTGCTGTGACCTCGACAAATGTTGCAGGCCTTGCGGACAATGCAGCTTGATCAGCCGTTTAAGCGCAGAAGATCGTCATTGACATCGCTTATCGATGTCATATTCCTCCTGCTGCTTTTCTTCATGCTGTCGTCAACGTTTTCGCGTTTCGGCGATATCGAGCTCACCAGCGGAGCAGGCGGAGCCACCTCCGGCGACAATATTCTTGCGTTCGCCATGCTGCAGGACACGGGTCTGACCGTGAATGGTGAGACGGTGTCGGTTGAAGGCTTGGCAGCGTTTATCGATAACCTGAAAGCGCAAAATGGGACGAACGGACTTGTGGTCTCAGTCCGTCAAAGCGCCAGTTCGCAGCAATTGGTCGATCTGCTGGTTGTCACGCGTGGCCTCGAAGGCGTCGCGACCCAGTTGATCAAATGACGGCTGGTTGTGCGCGATGTTAAAGTTTCAATCACGGACTAAGCGCGTCAAACCCGAGCCAACGATCGCCCTCATTAACATTGTGTTTTTGATGCTGATCTTCTTCCTTGTGGCTGCGCAGGTTGCGCCGCCGCTTGAGCAGGGTCTGGACCTTGTCGAGACAAGTGATCTCGATGGCAGGGAACCACCCGACTCCATGGTGATCTTGGCCGACGGCACTTTGAAGTTCCGCGGTGCAGACGTCACTCCTGCGCAATATGTGACTGTCATGCAGGAAGAGACCGGTGAACTGGCCGCGCTGCGGTTGGTACCGGATCGCGAACTTCCAGCTGTGAAGCTCATCGAAATTGGTAACGAGTTGCGTGCCGCAGGTGTGGAGACAATCAGGCTCGTTACAGAACGCTCATTGGAGAGCGGCTCATGAGCGGAAACTCGAAAGTTACGTCGGCACACTGGGTAAGGCGCGCCCGCCTTGGCATCTTTGGCGCGGCCATGCTGTCGCTAGGCGTTCACTTTGCCGGTGCCGCCTTTGCTCCGCAAGAGACCCGAGCCCTTGAGGAAGGCGGCGGTGAGCCTTCGGTTGCTGCAATTGGCGAGAGCTTCGCAGATATGATGAAGCAGGGTGACGAGTTATCGCCCGTGGAAATGCCTGATATGGCGGAGCCGATCGAAAATACACATAGTGCGGACACAGCGAACACTGCTGAACCCGTGACGGAAGCCGCCCAGCCTCAACTCACAATTCCGGTTCAGGCCCAAGCGACACCAACGCCGCCAACGGACGCTACGCAAACTGTGCCTTTTGCAACAGCTGATCGCTTGGACCCTTCGCAGCCTTCACTCGTCCCGATGATAGAGGCACCGGCCGACGAATTCTCGCCGCCCACAGCCATGCCGTTTATGCCTGCGGAGCCACAGATCGCGATGGTTGTGCCCGCCGCGCCGACCGATGTGGTCGAGGCAAAACCCGATCAACCGGTTTTGCCTGTTCCGCCGGTGCGGCCATGGCGCGCGATTGACCAGCAACGCGCCGAACAAGCTGCACGCGAAGCCAGAGAAGCTGAGCAACGACGCGCTGAGCGCAGACAAGCCGAGCAGCGAAGAGCGGAGCAGCGCCGGGCTGAACAAAGGCGTGCGCAAGCCAACCAGCGACAGCGTAGCGCCGGAAAGGCGCGTGGCAATTCAAACCAAAGCGCGAGGCGGGGAACAGCGAGTGGAAGCAGTCAGGGACAAAGCGCCCGAAGCAGTTCCGGCGGGCGTTCTAAATCGCGCGCATCCGGCAATGCGGCGGCGAGCAATTATCCCGGCCTTGTGAGGCGCGATCTGGCGCGAACCCGCAAACGACGAGCTGGTGGACGCGGAACCGCAACAATTCGGTTTACTATTACCGGTGGTGGTGGGCTTGCGAGTGCGCGCGTTGCCCGCAGTTCCGGCAACAGTAAAGTGGACAAAGCTGCACTCAACCATGTGCGCCGCTCTGCTCCGTTTCCGCGACCACCAGCTGGTGCACAGCGTACCTTCACAATTCCAATTCAGTTCGGGCGGTAGGGATTGTTTACGCCATGGGCAATGCGATGGAATGAGTGGCCTTGCGGGAACACATCTGGCACAAATGGATGGCGAGCCTAGTCCTCTGTCAACTTAAATTGACAGCCAGCATCTAGAGGCAGATAACAAACAAGACTTCGGAAAATATCGGGAACCGAACATGTACATCGCAATGAACCGCTTTCTCATCAACGAAGGCCACGAAGAAGCCTTCGAGAATATTTGGCGGAACAGGGACTCCACCCTCAACGAACTCGAGGGGTTCGAGACCTTCCATCTCCTCAAAGGTCCAAAGAACCCAGAGACCAATCAGACCCTCTATGCGTCTCACACGGTCTGGAAAAGTTACGATCACTTCATCGCGTGGACCCGTTCGACCCAGTTTCGTGAGGCACATCGCAATGCGGGTGGAAACAGCGAAATGTATGCCGGTCACCCAAATTTTGAGGGCTTCGAGGCCGTCGTAAACGAATAGAAAGTCTGGACATGGCGCAGAAGCCCGGAAGTAACAATCCGATTAAAACCGACTGCGGGTCGACTGCGCCGGAGGCCACGCACGCTCTCAGTGAAGATCAGCGTGTGGTGCTGTCGGTCATGCGTTTGTACTTCATGTCCTACGCCACGCCGCATATGACCTGCTGGGAAAACGGTATTGAAGCGGCAGTCAGTGCGTATGGGTCGCACAAAGGCCCTCGCATCGCTTATTGCTGCCTTACCGCGGTTCAGAAAATGCGGACGAGCCGAAAGAATGCATTTAATTTTTGCAATCCGTTCTGTGAGTGTTGCCGGAAGCGTATGAGCCAGCACGAGGCGCAGTTTTTACAAATATTGCAGGCGCTGGAAGATCGTCAGCACGGTCGTGTCGAACTCACGGCAATGATGTTGTGCGAAGGCAATGAGTGTTCGGAGTTTATTGCCGCGCTGCGCGAGCTAAGCCTCGCGCTCAAAGACAATTATGGCCCGGAAATCGGCGCCCTCATGTGATTGTGTTCGCTGCAAACGTCTTTTCAATCGCATCCACGGCAGTCCACAAATGGTAAAGCGAACTGGCCGGAGCTGTGGTCGAAATAATTGTGTCGGCACAATCATATTCGTCGTTCCACAGACCTGCTTCTGAGTGGTTCAGATAGGTCTTGAGCAATGCGTTGCACGTTTCACCTGCTTGGTAGAAGTCGCCTGCTGCCAAGGCTGCTTTGATGTACTCGGCTTGTGGCCAAAGCCTTCGCGTGTCTGATTTGACGCCGCTTTGCAGATCGGTGCTGTTTACCAGGAAATCTTGGTTGTTTTCATCACAGCCCAACCGTCGGGCGTGATTGTAAAGCTGGGTGATTACAGGCGTACAGTCGGTGCTCAAGAACGGCTGCGCTTGATTAAGAAGCCACGCCCATTCGGCCATATGCCCAGCTTCAACAATATGCGAATTGATGTCTGGTCCGGTGTTCCAACCTGCGTCGAAGTATTCTCGCACGACGCCGTCGCTGTCGACGAAACGGGTCTGAAAAAGGTGGAACAATTCAGTCAGTGCGTTTGTGTATTCTTTTGTCGGATTGGTTTCACAAAGAAGTGTCAGGGCTTCGAACAGATGCATGTGAGGGTTTTGCCGTCGGGGCAGACTGCCCAAAGTATCTTCCGCAAAACCGCCGGAGGCGCGCTTGAGGTGCTGTGCGTGCGCGCTGAGAATTTCATCGCAGGCTAGAAGCCAGGTTTGATCTTTCGTTGCACGCGCGAGGGCCGCAAAGGCAAGCAATACACAGGATTGGTCGTACAGGTCTGCTGCGGAGTCGAGGATTTCACCGGTCTCGCGGTTAAAAACACGCGCGAAGAGACCTTCATCGGTCCTCGTCGTTTTTGTAAGTGAATGCGCACATTCTTCGGCTACGTCTAGAGCGCCAGAGGGGGCAAGGTCCCTGTGGCTGGCATCTGCATAAACGTAGATGCAGCGCGCGGCAGATCTCGTGCGGGTCCGCCCATCTTCGATTTCAGCTCCATCAGAATTGAGCGCTTCATGAAAGCACCATTTCTGCCGATCTAGCGCGCGATCAATCCATAGCGGCAAGCATTTGGAGAGATAGAAGTCGCGCATTGCGCTGCACCCGGCGGGCATTTGTGATTGCTGATTTGACATCCGCACCCCTTGCCATCGCTCTGAACGGGCGGCAACGGTACTTCTGTGTGAGGGGATGTGAATAGCAGATGACATCGAAACTACGAACCGATGCGCTCGCAGCGTGTGAAGCGGCAATTGCAGCCGCTAACCCAGCCGAGCAAACCAAGCGCCATATTGATGAGCACCGACGCGCGATAGAAGCTGCCGCGCATGTTCATTTGCTTGCTGCTGGAAAGGCGGCGATCCCAATGATGCGCGCTGCGCTGCAAGCCCTTGCGGGCATCAGCCTCGGCACAAAGATCGCGGTCACAAACTACGAAAACGTAGAAGATATCACAGGCGTGGATGTTCACGGAGCTGCTCATCCGCTCCCCGATGAGAATGGGGAGCGTGCCGCAAGCGCGATTGAGACGGCTGCGTGCGCCATGAACGAGGGTGAACTCGTGATCTGCCTGATCTCTGGCGGCGCATCGGCTCTGCTTCCAGCACCCATCGAAGGTCTTTCGCTTGAGCAGAAAATTGAGATCACAAATGATCTCCTGAAGTGCGGCGCTGACATCACCGAGATCAACACGGTCCGACAAGCGTTGTCTCGGCTAAAGGGCGGCGGGTTGGCGAAAGCAATTGCGCCCGCGAAGTATCTCTCTCTTATTTTGTCGGATGTTCCAGGCGATGACCCGGCGATCATCGCTTCTGGTCCGACATACCTCGGTGAGAAAAAACTCAACGCCCACGAGGTTGTGAAAAAGTTCGGCATCAAACTGCCGGTCGCGCTTCCCGAAAGTTCCGTCGAGATAGAGGTGCCGAACGGGTCGAACATCGTGATTGGGTCGAACGATCAAAGCGTTTTGGCGATGATCGACTGCCTGAAAGGCGTGGGCTATACGGTTCACCGCATTGGTGATTGGCTCGACGGTTCCGCCGAAGATGCTGCCAGGATGTTTGCTCAAGAGGCTGCGGTGGCGGGTAGTGGTCCGGTTGCATTTGTGGCAGGCGGCGAGACCTCGGTGGAGGTGTCAGGCAACGGGCTCGGCGGGCGCAATCAACATATGGCGCTCTCGTTTGCACCTCAGGCCAGAGAGCTGAAGCGGTCATACTGTTTCGCATCGTGCGGTACCGATGGGCGCGATGGACCGACCGAGGCCGCCGGCGGTATTGTCGATGATGGTACACTTGCGCTTGCCTTAAAGCGAAATGCCGATTTGCAAGACTTTCTCGCGCGTCACGACAGCCATCACGGATTAAAGGCGATTGACGGGCTCATCAGCACCGGCGGAACCGGTACGAATGTTGCCGATGTCCAGGTGCTGTTGCTGGGCTAACTTGCCCTAACGCTGGTACTTTATGAACGGCGTTTTTTCACCGATCCGATCATAGAGCGCGCGCGCTGTGTCATTGAAATCCTGCGTCATCCAATAGACGTTTGAGGCGCCAAGATTGTCAGCCGCAGCATAGACAGCTCCAATCAGTTGTCGGCCGACGCTATTGCCGCGCGCGTTCTGTGAGACGAAGAGGTCCTGCAGATAAACGACGTTTTCGACGCTCCAACAATGGCGGTGTTGGAAGAAATGAACCAAGCCCACTAGCTCGCCGTCCAGTTCAGCGACACGGCATTCCGGTTCAAACTCTCCATTGATGAAGAAGCGCTCCCATGTGCTTTGGTAGACCGAGGTAGGTCGCTCAGTTTGGTAGAAGGCAAGATAGCTGCGCCAAAGTCCGCTCCATGCTTGGAATTCATTGGGCTGCGGTGTGCGAATGATGATTTTCGAACGCGTGCTCATGCCCTAGGCGCAGTCCCGATTTCATCGAGATCATAGGTCGTTGTCTGGTACATCTGATTGATCCAGTTCCCAAACAGCAAAAAAGCGTGGCTGCGCCAGCGGTTCGACGGTGGCTGCTCTGGGTCGTCGTTTGGAAAATAGTTCTGCGGGATCGGCGGGCTCATACCGGCCTCAGCGTCCCGATAATATTCGTCCGCCAACGAAGTAGAATCATATTCGATGTGATTGAAGATATAGAGCCTGTTCGCGTAAGCCTCGTGCAGCAGACACAGGCCCGTCGCGGGCGACTCCATCAAAACTTCCAACCCCATTTCAGGCGTGATGTCAGCCTTTCGCATCTCCGTCCAGCGGGACACCGATATCGAAAAATCGTCGGAAAATCCCGCGAGATAGGGCGACGAGGGCACGAGGTTTTTGTGGCGAAACACCCCGTGCGCCTTTGTGCTCAATGCGTGCTTCGGTATCGTGTGAAAGTGATAGGCAGCCGCCATCGCGCCCCAGCAGATGAAGAAGGACGAGTGGACGTTGGTCTCGGTCCAGTCGAGAATTTCCTTTAGCTCACCCCAATAACTGACTTCTTCGAAGGGCAATTGTTCAATCGGCGCGCCGGTGATGATAAATCCATCGAACTTGCGGTGCTTGATCTCATCCCAAGTTTTGTAAAACGAGATCAGGTGTTCTTGCGACGTGTTCTTTGCTTTATGTGCCCCAATACGAACCAAGGTCATCTCGACTTGCAGCGGCGTTGAACCGATGAGCCGCGCGAGCTGGGTTTCGGTGCGCGCCTTGTTGGGCATCAGGTTCAGAACCGCAATCTGCATGGGCCGGATATCCTGACGCGTTGCCGTCGTCTCATCCATGATCATCACGCCTTCGCTCATCAGCTGCTTTTTTGCTGGCAGGGCGTCGGGGATTTTTATCGGCATAACTCAAACACTCATGTCGTTGGCGGCACAAAAAAACCGGGCGGTGGTCAAGCCACTGTCCGGTCACTTGCGGGCAATCCGCACGGCCATTTTAGCGACTTGTTTAACGTGGCTGCAAGCCGACCGGCCAAATCACCACAGTGGGTAGATAGTGATGGAAACTCGCTTGGTCAAACGATCAACGAATTGCCTATGCTGCAGTGCACAAACTGTCTTCTTGGCGTTGCAAATCGGTGGTATGGAAATACTCGGGAGGTCAATTGCAGCAAAGCGAGCCGCACATGACCAATGTTATTCATATCGATTTCAACCGTGGTGTACCGATCGCAGTTGAAACAAAGCGCGAAGACCTGTCATCGACAATCCTCGAAACGGTCATTCAGCGCATCCATGTCCCGGTAAGGCACAATCCGATTTCGCGTCCAAAGTCTCTTGCGACGGGAAGCATCGCCCCGCTCTACTAAAGCAACGCGTTTCAACGCATCAGCGCGTTGGGACTGGCTCTTCCCCGCGATAGTCGTAGAAGCCGCGTCCCGATTTGCGGCCGAGCCATCCTGCTTCGACGTATTTCACCAGCAACGGGCAGGGGCGGTATTTTGTGTCCGCCAACCCGTCATGCAACACCTGCATAATTGCCAGACAGGTATCAAGACCGATGAAGTCCGCTAACTGCAGCGGCCCCATGGGATGATTGGCGCCGAGTTTCATGGACTCGTCAATCGATGTGACTGACCCGACACCTTCGTGGAGCGTATAAACCGCCTCGTTGATCATTGGCAGCAGGATGCGGTTAACGATGAATGCGGGATAATCCTCTGATACCGTCGCTGTCTTTTCAAGCGATGTCACATAGGCCTGCGCGGACTTGTAGGTGTCGTCGGCAGTCGCAATCCCCCGGACCAATTCAACCAGCTTCATCAAAGGAACCGGGTTCATGAAGTGGATGCCCATGAATTGTTCGGGCCGGTCGGTCTGCGCCGCTAAGCGGGTGATGGAGATCGAAGAGGTGTTGGACGCGAGCAGCGCTTCAGGCTTCAAAAGCGGACAGAGTTCAGCGAAAATCGCATGTTTCACGTCTTCGTTTTCACTGGCAGCTTCGATGACAAGATCAGCGCCAGACAGCGCGCTTAGCTCGCCTGAGGGATGCAGATTAGACAGAGTTCTGTCCCGCGTTTCGGCATCCATTTTCTCTTTAGCGACTAGCTTTTCTGTCGATTTACCGATCTTTTCAATTGCCGCTTTTGCATTGTCCAGCGCCACATCAGAAAGCACAACTTTGTAGCCTGCGGCTGCAGACACCTGCGCAATGCCAGCGCCCATTTGCCCGGCGCCTATGACGCCGATTGAAGTGATCTCTGGCATGGCTCTCTCCTTTGAAAGTCGTTTCCGGACGCTGCCCGTTGTGCGTCGCCCTGTAAATGTTGCAGTGCAATATAATTGATGGTTTCACCTCGACAAGTAAGCCTGTCACGTTTTGCGAGCCAGAAGCGAAATCTCAGCGATGGCGGCGGTCGTTTTCAACGTCAGCGGTTTCGTTTCTTGAACCGAGATATTGAAATTGGACCCATAATGCTCGTCGACCTCGCAGGTCGGCACGGAGAAGGGCGGTCCCTCCATCTCAGCCTGATCATAGGCGAATGTGATCAGCAGTTGCGTTGCGCCGCCGGTAATCGTGCGCAGATGGCCCGCATATCGAACCCGCATGTCCGGTGGAAGTGCGACAAGCGCCGCCCGGTCGTAGACTGCATCGACGGGACCAAGAGTGTCTTTGGTGAGTGCAAAAAAATCGCCTGTAAAAAGTGTCAATGGCCCATGCTTGAACTTGGTGACAGTTTCCGAAATCACTATGACCTCAGGCAAAGCGCCCAAGCGCTCGAAAACGGCTTTGATTGCGAGCGGGCTGAGATCTATGCCGACGACGTGAACACCCTGTTGAAGGAGCCAGTCTATGTCGACGGCTTTTCCGCAGAGAGGCAAAAAGATGGTCTGCTTCTGTCGAAGCGTTAGTTTGCCAAAGTGCTTCACGAGCAGGCTGTTGGGTTTACCCTCGTGAAAACCAATTCGATCATTGCGCCAACGATCAAGCCAGAATTGCTTGTCCACGAAGACCTCAGTTTTTCGCCTGCATACGCTCCATCATCGACATGACCATACGACGAGGCAAAAACGGAACAACCCATTGTATGAAAAAGCTCAGGCCCCATTCATTGATGGCAACAAGTTTGCCTTTCATCATGGCGTGATAGCCAATCTCGGCCACGTCTTTTGGAGTTGCTCCACTCTTGGTCATGGCAGTGCCTTCCAAATTAGCGACCTTGGCAAATTCGGTTTCGACATAACCCGGTGCAAGGACGGTGCAGGTGACGCCGTGCGGGCGCATCTCGTGGTCGACGGCTTGGCTAAATGAATTCACGAATGCCTTGGTCGCAAAATATACCGCCTGCGTTGGGCCGGGCACAAAGCCAGCTGTGGAACCGACATTTAGAATTTTGCCGCTGCCCTGTTTGGCCATCCGCGCCGCAAACTCGTGGGTGAGTTTGACCAGTGCCACGACGTTCAAATCGATCATGGCAATCTCGTCTTTGATTTCTCGGTCGATCAGTCGCCCATGGCCGCCATAGCCTGCATTGTTGACGAGGATATCGACCTTCAACCCCGCCTCATCGACAGCGGCGATCAGCTTTTCCGGGCCCTCCGGCTTGCCGATGTCCGCTGCGATCACGTGAACCTTGACGCTGTAGTTCTTTTCGATTTGAGCTTTCAGTTCCTCAAGCCGATCCTCGCGCCGCGCAGTGAGAATAAGGTTACCGCCTTGGGAAGCGTGGTAGAGTGCGATTTTGCGGCCAATGCCGCTGGATGCGCCCGTGATGAGTGCGGTGTCGAGCATGAATTTGCCTCTACGTGATCTGGGGTTTTTATATGTTGCTGCGCGGTATAGTGCTTGTCACTAGGCGACCGGGCTGCACGAACAACTCATTTATCGATCTCAAGTTCCAATTCCGCGCGGACCTTTTTGGTAAGCTTCTGGACTGCCATTCGGTAACTTTCGCGGATATAGTCTCGTAAACCGTCGTCATCTAGGCTTTCATCCGATAAGCGCTGTATCCATTTCATGCCGCGAGACGCCATGTATGGCGCGGGCATGCAGCCCGGCTGGTCTCTCAAAATATCGAAAGCGAGTGGCGAGACTTTGAAGGTCACATGCAGCCCTTCGGTCTCAGTCCACCACCCGGCGGCAAACATTTTCCCGCCAACCTTCCAAACGTCCGCCCCGTACCACTGGACCACATGGGTCGTCGAAGGCAGCTCGGCGCAGAAGAGATTGTATTCATCGCGGGTCATCGGTTTGAACAAACGCACCGCGCATGAGATTGCAACACCTAGCTTGTCGGCAGTGAAGCCCGTGATCGTTCCAGCCACTTGCGGGTTGGCAGGTCTGTGCTCAGGCCGATTGCTTTTTCGTAGGCGTGTTCAGCGTTCTTACTGTCACCGATTTCTGCATACAAATACGCAGCTGTCGCCCAATAGGGTTGAAAGGTTGCGATGTCGTCCTCGTTGATGACGTTTAGCGCATTGAGCCCTGCAGTGCCCCCAAAAGCGTGTCCGACGGCAGAGGCGCGTGCGACCGCAGCGCCAAGTGTCGGTGCGATGTTGATGAGACCACTATAAAGCGAGGCGATGGACCGCCAATCCACCGTGCCCGTTTCCGCCCGGTCGGCATGAACGGATTGGATCGCAGCTTCAATCTGGAAGCGCCCTGGTCTGCCCATCGTGGCAGCACGTTTCAGTATGGTGATCCCGCGACGGATCAGCAGGGGGTTCCAACGCGCCGTATCCTGTTCGTCAATCGGAACGAGCGTTCCGCTATCATCCGTCCGTGCATCGCGGCGCGCGAATGAAAACGCGAGGAGTGCCGCTAAACCCAGTATCTCCGGCTCATCGGGCAAAAGATCGGCGACCGTGGTGGCGAGATAAAGCGCCTCATGGGACAAGTCTGTTGTTGCATCGTCGTCCGGCGTGTCCCGCCACGACAGAGCGTATGCGCCATAGATTGCTTCCAGCACGCTAGCGAGACGCGGCGCGATATCGTGAGCATCGGGCACCGAAAACGGGATGCGCGCGTCTTTGATCTTCCGCTTTGCCCGTACCAGCCGCTGGGCAAGTGTTGCCCCCGGCATCAGATAGGCTGACGCGATGTCTTTGGCCTCAAACCCGAGCACAGTTTGCAAGATCAACGGTGTGTGAACGCTCTCGTCTATTGCTGGATGTGCGCACGCAAACATCAGCTTAAGGCGGTCATCTGGTATTTCGGCGCTATCGTCTTTGAGCACCGTTGCAGGCATCTGACTCATCTGGAAATCCTCATCGTCTAGTGAGCCCGCCGCAGTTCGTGAAGCTGCACTTTTCGCATGGTCCCGCTGGCGATTTTTTGCAGCGGTCAGAAGCCAAGCTTCCGGCGAGTTCGGAATGCCGTTCACGGGCCAAGTCTCAAGCGCTTTCGTGAAAGCATCGGCCAGAGCATCTTCCGCAGACGCGATGTCACTGGACTGCTTTGCCAGCACGGCGATTAACCGGCCGTAGGAAACGCGGGCAACATGTTCAGCTTTTGCCCGCGCGTCCGAGGTTTGAGCAGCCTCGTTCACGCTCTAGCCCGCGTGGGGATTGCCACCTTCCGGCATGGCTGAGGCTCGCACCTCAATCAGTCCGTAGTGAACCGATGGGCACTTTTCTGCCCAAGCAAGCGCAGCATCCAAATCAGGCACATCAATCACAAACGTCCCGCCGAGCTGTTCCTTCGTATCGGCGTAGGGCCCGTCTTGGATTTTCTTTTTGCCGTCTTTCAGCGTGATGGTCGTCGCGGTCGGTGAAGGCTGCAGCCAGTCGGTGTCCACCAGCACGCCTGCCTCTTTCAATTGGCCGATATATTCGCCAAACACTTTGAAGCTTTGAGCCATGTCCTCTTCGCTGATTTCAGCAAATTGGCTCTCATCGTTGTAAAGAAAAAATGTGTAACGCATTTGGGTGTCTCCCTATCAGGCCGTTTGAGCCGCTTTGTTCAATTCTTTTAGTCCGAGCTCGTAGGTGGGCCCCAACATGCCATCGAGAAACAGCCCAACGACACGGCCAATTGGATTGAAGCCGAAATCGGATTTTGTTGACCAAGTCACTTCTGTTATGTCGCCATTGGGCGAGAGGTGAAATTCAGACACCGGTTTCCCCATCGCGCCGAGATCAAGCTGCATGGTGACCGACTGATTTTCTTCCATGGCGACGATGGTCTGTGTGCCTTTCCCGTCCTTGCCGTCAAACGCAAAGCCGGACCCGATGCCACTCGATGGACCTTGCAAAGTGATTTTGAGCTTTTTGTCTTTGAGCTTGTACGGATTGAAGGTCTGAAAACCTTCATTGGAGGCCACAAGCGCGAAGACTTTTTCAGCCGGCGCATTGATAGTGGCGCTGCGCGTCACTGTCTTTGAGGCAGGCAAGAGAAAAGGCACGGTGACGACTGCCACTGCAGCGATTGCGCCGATTGTGATGTAGGTATTCATGATATTTGTCCGATCATTTTGGCGAGAGCGTTAGCGCTTTCACCACCCAGACGATCTCGGACCCGCCCAATCGACAGATGTGCGAAGTTTTTTGAATTTTTTTCTGAGGCTACTTTTCGACCTCGGTTTGAGCCATCCATGCGCTGGGGCTTGATCCAGCGACTCGCAGAAATTCTCGATTGAAGTTTGACTTCGTGTTGAAGCCAGAATTGAGCATGGCATTCGTCACCGACTCACCTTCGCGGATTGTCCGCTGTGCATGTGCAATGCGCGCATTGTTGATGAACCGCGAAACGTTTTCGCCGGTGGTTTGATTGATCGTCGCAGATAAGAGTTTTGTCGGTACCTGAAGTTTTCGTGCTAGCCGCGTTAGTGTCAGGTCAGGATCAAGGTATGGCCTTTGGTTCTGCATCAAGAGCTGCAGCCGTGACCACAGATCGGGGTCTGCAATTGAGCTTCTCGCCGCGTCTTTCTCGTCGCTGTCTGTGCTTGTTTCCAAGTGTACAGAAACGCTCAGCGCACCGATCACCAAAAGGTTACCTACGGAGAAGAGACTGATGATCCATGGTTTAAGGTCACCGAAATCGCCCAAGTGCGCAGCAATTATCAAAACGTCGCTGAGTGCAGACGCAATCAGTGCGGCGCCGATTACCAGCCAAATCCGAGCCGGAAGATCACCGCTTGCAAGAAGTGTGTCGGGCTGCTGATCGGGACCGTCTTTTGCTGATAATACGATCATTGATCCGTAGATCACGAATAGCATCGGTAAAATCACATCGATGAAAAGTGGCGCTACGAGCAAAGCTGCAAGCACGGCGAGCGGACCAACAGCGTGGACCAAACCTGCTAGCCCCGTCGTGCCCCTGTATGCGAACCACGCTAACGGCGGGATGAGTGACGCGACCAGCGGCTGCACTGTTCGCATCATCGCTACCTCATAGTGCTGGTTGAGCGCGATGATGAGCGATTGGGCCGCGCATAACATCAACAAGAACACCAGCGGATGGGTGTGTCCATTTCGCTGCCAGAGCCGAAGCGCGGCGAAACCGAGAACGCATGACACAAAGACGGGAATGGGAAACGTGGGCACGTTTTTCTCCGTAAAGCTTTGCGCGGGGATAGTCCTGAAACGCGATCGTGACGACCTAAAACCGGATTTAGGACGCCCGTACGAAAAACAGCGCCGATGATGAGCTCGTTATTTCAGCTACGAATGGAGATCATCATGAAATCATTGCTTATCGGCGCGCTGCTGGCCTCGGGCGTTTCAACTGCAGAGGCGGAAGTTGCCGGGCTTCAAATCGCTGAGGTGTTCATGCCTCACCACGATAAAACCGCGCGTGTTGCAGTCTGGTACCCGACCGCTTCCTCAGAACTGCCATCGCTCTACGGCAGCAACCCGGTTTTCGAAGGTGTAGAAGCGCAGGAAAATGCGCCCCTGGTCGAAGGCTCGCATCCGATTGTGCTTTTGAGCCATGGCATGGGCGGTACTGACCGATCTCTTGCCTGGCTTGGCGCAGCGTTCGCGAAGCGCGGGGCGATCACGATTGCGGTCAATCATCCCAACTCGACATGGGGCGACTTCGACATGTCTGAGGGCGTAAAGCATTGGACGAGAGCGCTGGATATGAGCGCATCTTTCGATGCGGTTCTCGATAGGGCAGAGTTTGCGCGCAGCATTGATCTTGATCGGGTCATGGCGGCTGGATTTTCCTTTGGCGGTTGGACGGCGCTTTCTCTAGGCGGGGCAAAGGGTAGTCATTCCGGGTTCATTGAAGCTTGCGAAACGCACACCGAGATGGAGGCCTGCGGCTTGCTCATGTCCGATAGGGTGAAACTGCAATCGCAGGACCCTACGCTTTGGAATGCCAGTTATGCTGATGAGCGCGTCAAGTTCGTCGTTGCGATTGATCCGGGATTTGTTTGGGGCTTGGAGAACGAGAACGTCGCTGATGTCGTCTCCGCGACAACGCTCATCGGTTTCGGCAGCGAAGCGGATAGAATGCTTGCCACCAATTTCGATGAAAGCGGGTTGGCATCGCTGCGTGAGGACTGGACGATCGAACGCTTTGATCCTGCCTATCACTTCAGTGCGATGCCGATATGCACCTCAAAAGGAGAGGCAATTCTAGAGGCTGAGAATGATGACCCAGTCTGCACCGATCCCGTGGGATCGGACCGCGCAGCAATTCACGCTCGTATTGTTGACCTCATCGCTGAGCAACTTGGTATTTGAACAAAAAAGCCCGGCGGTGGACCGGGCTTTCACTATTTTTGTCAGAACTCTAAGCTGCCTCGGCGTCGTTATTGGCGGCGAGAGACAGCACTTTGAAGTTCAGCCTGTCCGACCCTTCGACGACCTTCACGCGGGAGCTATCCAGCACCTCGCCGGCTAAAATTTTCTCGGCAAGCGGGTCTTGCACGTGCTTCTGGATCACTCGTTTCAGCGGACGTGCGCCATAGGCTGGATCGTACCCCTTATCTGCAAGCCAAGCCAAAGCGTCGCCATCCATGTCGAGCGTGATCTTGCGATCGGCAAGAAGCTTTTCGAGACGCTGCAGCTGGATTTCGACAATGCGGCCCATGTGCTCGCGATGAAGCCGATGAAACAGAATTGTCTCATCGACCCGATTGAGGAATTCGGGCCTAAACGAGGCCTTCACCACATCCATCACTTGATCGCGGACACTATCGACATCCGCACCATCTTCGATGTTGACGAGATACTCGGCACCGAGATTGGAGGTCATGATGATGAGGGTGTTACGGAAATCCACCGTGCGACCTTGGCCGTCGGTCAGCCGTCCATCGTCAAGCACTTGAAGCAGCACGTTGAAGACATCGGGGTGCGCCTTTTCGATCTCATCAAACAGGACGACCTGATAAGGTCTGCGCCGTACCGCCTCGGTGAGAACACCGCCTTCGTCGTAACCGACATAACCCGGAGGTGCGCCGATAAGACGGGAGACCGCATGCTTCTCCATAAACTCAGACATGTCGATGCGGACCATCGCCGTGTCATCATCGAATAGGAAGTCGGCGAGCGCTTTGGTAAGCTCAGTCTTGCCGACGCCGGTCGGGCCAAGGAAGATGAAGGAACCCATCGGGCGGTTGGGGTCCTGTAGACCTGCACGCGCACGGCGAACGGCTTTTGAAACAGCCTGAACCGCCTCGCCTTGGCCAACGACACGGTTTGCCAATTCATCTTCCATACGGAGAAGCTTGTCGCGTTCGCCTTCCAGCATTTTGTCCACCGGCACGCCGGTCCAGCGGGAGACAATGTGGGCCACGTGATCCGGCGTCACTGTCTCCTCGACCATTGAGCCATTGTCGCCTTGGGCTTCGGCTTCTGTGAGGCGACGCTCAAGATCTGGAATCGTGCCATAGGCGAGTTCACCCGCCTTTTGGAATTCGCCGGTTCGTTGTGCGTTCACGAGTTCGTTGCGCGCCTCATCAAGCTGCTTTTTCAGGTCAGCGGCGGTGCCGAGTTTGTCTTTCTCCGCCTGCCACTTTGTGGACAGCGCGTTCGATTGCTCTTCGAGGTCGGCAAGCTCTTTTTCGAGCTTCGCCAGCCGGTCTTTTGACGCGTCATCGGTCTCAACCTTCAGTGCCTCGCGCTCGATTTTCAGCTGGATGACGCGGCGGTCGATTTCGTCCAATTCTTCTGGCTTGGAGTCCACCTGCATGCGCAGACGTGACGCTGCTTCGTCCACGAGGTCGATCGCCTTGTCGGGCAAAAAACGATCCGTGATGTAGCGGTTTGAAAGCGTTGCAGCCGACACAAGTGCTGAGTCCGATACCCGCACCTTATGGTGCTGTTCGTACTTTTCTTTCAGTCCGCGAAGGATCGAAACCGTATCCTCGGTCGTTGGCTCGGTCACGAAAACGGGTTGGAAACGGCGAGCGAGTGCTGCGTCTTTTTCCACGTGCTTGCGGTATTCATCGAGCGTCGTCGCGCCAACGCAGTGCAATTCACCGCGCGCCAGTGCAGGCTTTAGAAGGTTGGACGCGTCCATCGCGCCATCGGCCTTCCCGGCGCCGACAAGCGTATGCATTTCGTCGATGAATAGGATGATGCGACCGGCTTCGCCCTGCACTTCGTTGAGGACCGCTTTCAGGCGCTCTTCAAATTCGCCGCGGTATTTTGCGCCAGCGATCAATGCACCCATGTCGAGCGCCATCAGCTTCTTATCGCGCAAGCTCTCGGGCACATCACCGTTGACGATGCGTAGAGCGAGACCTTCGGCAATGGCTGTTTTGCCCACGCCTGGCTCGCCGATCAGAACGGGATTGTTTTTCGTGCGGCGAGAAAGGATTTGGATCGCACGGCGGATTTCCTCGTCGCGGCCGATGACTGGATCTAGTTTGCCGTCGCGGGCGTTTTCAGTCAGGTCTTGAGCGTACTTTTTTAGCGCGTCGTAGCTTTGTTCAGCGGTCGCGCTATCGGCAGTACGGCCCTTGCGAATGTCGTTGATTGCCTGATTGATAGCCTTTGGTGATACACCCGCCTTGGCGAGGATGTCTGCGGTCTTGGCAGATTTCTCCATGGCAAGCGCAAGCAGAAGACGCTCCACGGTCACGAAGCTGTCGCCTGCTTTCTTCGCGACCTCTTCAGCTGTGTTCATTACCTTGGCCAGCGGTTGAGCGAGGTACAGCTGGCCATTGCCGCCTTCAACCTTCGGCATCGCTTTCAAAGCTGCTTCAACGCCGAGACGAGCCGCCTTGGCATCGCCGCCAGCACGATCAATTATTGATGCGGCAAGGCCCTCGCTATCGTCGATGAGAACTTTGAGGATGTGTTCGGGTGTGAACTGCTGGTGGCTTTGGCCCAGCGCGTATGTCTGTGCGGACTGCAGAAATCCGCGCACACGTTCGGTATATTTTTCCATATTCATATCGTTGTCTCCAAATAGGCGACCGGCCCATCAAGGCACCGGGAACGGGTTGGTGACGGGTTCCTGCGAGCAGCAAACCCTTCGACGAAGATATGGTTATGGACCGCCAACAAAAAAAGAGCGGCCGCCGTGGACCCCTCTTTTTACACGCTATTGGATGTTTTTAGGCCTCAACGGCCTGCTGCTCGCTAGCATCACTGGCTTCCGGTGCTGGCGATGCATCATTGGCTGCTTCTACGGTTTCTTCCGTTTCGGTTTTGCGCGGTCGACGTGTCCGGCGACGGGGAGCGGGCTGTTCGTCGCCGCTATCGTCTGTTGCGACGGCTTCTGCTTCCGGCGTGTCATCGGTTTTGCGTGGACGCCGGGTTCGGCGCGGCTTCGGCTTTGCAGCGTCTGCCTCTTCGCCAGCAAGTTTCACCTCTTCGGGCGTTCCTTCGATCACGGGTTGATCGTTGTGGTTTTCACCATTGTTTTCACCGGAGTTAGTCTGGTCGTTCTCGCCGTTTTCAACCATCTCTTTTTGGCGCTGCTGTTCGCGCTCTTCACGCTCCTGCGCTTGAGCTTGCTGGTGAGCCATGATGATGCGCTTGTAGTGTTCGGCGTGCTGCAAATAGCTTTCGACCATGACGCGATCGCCAGAGGACTGCGCATCGCGGGCAAGTTGCTCATACTTGTCGGCGACCTGCTGGGCATTGCCACGAATTTTCACATCGGGACCGTTGCTTTCATAGGAACGCGAAAGCGGGTTCTGGTTCCGATTTCGGTTGTTATTATTGCCGCGGTTGCGCTGTCTGCGCCCTTGCTGTGGTCTCATACGCTTTTTGTCTTTCGGGTCTATTGTGCGTTTCACACGACCAAATATCGGTCGAACCTGCTTGTCTTTGTACGTTGCGCGCCGCAGTCGGCACTCTCGTCGGGATCAGCGATGATGCGTTACGAGGGATGGGGTCCGGAGTTTCATCTCACGCGACCCACGAAATAAACGTAGTCACTTTTGAACGGCTTTGCCAAGCCCTTTTTCAAAGACTTAAGCGAATTGTTGCCGTTCTGTCACGATTGCAGCGCAAAACAGAGCGCGCGATCTCGCCCGGCGAGGTCGGTTCCAAAATTAACAAGCCGAAAGCCCTCAAGCTCGAAAAGCGTCGTCACCGCGTCTTTCTGGGTCCAGCCGATCTCAACCAGAATTGCGCCATCTTCTACAAGGTGCGTTGCGGCATCTGCGGCAATCATAGCGTAGGCGTCTAGCCCATCAATGCCACCATCGAGTGCCAAATGCGGATCGTGGTCCCTGACTTCGATATCCAACTCCCTCACGTGACCCTTCTCGATATAGGGCGGGTTGGAAATAATGAGGTCGAATTGCCCCTCTACGTTTTCCAACCAGTTGCTTTGAAGCGCTGTGAACCTCGTTTCCAGACCCAAAGCTTCGGCATTTGCCTTAGCTGTGGTCAGCGCTGACATGGAGATATCCACCCCAATTGCCGTTGCTTCGGGTACTTCGTTTAAAAGCGCGAGCGCGATCGCTCCTGTACCAGTGCCCAAATCCAAAATGCGACAATCGCCCTTGGCCCGCGTGATCTTTCGAAGGACAGGGATAGCCATGTCGATAAGGATTTCGGTATCGGGCCTGGGCACAAGCGTATCGTGACCGATCGCGATGGGCAGGCCATAGAACTCTCGAACGCCGGTTATGCGATGCACCGGCTCGCCGTTGATGCGCCTTTCTATGAGGTGATTGAAGCGCTTAGCCTGGCGGTCGCTGACCACAAGTTGCGGGTTTGTCAGTCGCGTCAGAGCACCGTGACCGGTCGCGTGTTCGAGTAAAACCGCGGCGTCGATTTCTGGCTCATCTTTGCCAGCGCTGATGAGTTTGCTTCGGCCTTCGCGAAACAGGGCTTCGATACCGAATGTTGGCAGTGCGCCTGATTTTGAGGCGCGGTCAGACACTGGCTTCTTCTCCGGCGAGCAGTCGGCTTTGGTAATCGGCGGTCAGTGCATCCACTACCTCTTCGATGTCACCTTCTATGACCTTATCGAGCTTATAGAGCGTGAGGTTGATGCGGTGATCGGTAATACGCCCTTGGGGGAAATTGTAGGTGCGGATGCGCTCTGATCTGTCACCGGAACCGACCTGCAGGCGACGTGCCTCTGATCGTTCGTCAGCTGCCTTCTGACGTTCAGCATCGAACAGGCGGGCGCGCAGAATTTCCATCGCGCGTGCCCGGTTCTGGTGCTGGGATTTTTCCGCTTGGACGACCACGATGCCCGTTGGCAAATGCGTGATGCGAACGGCGGAATCGGTTGTATTGACGTGCTGGCCGCCGGCACCAGAAGCGCGCATTGTGTCGATCCGAATGTCCTCATTTCGAATTTCGACGTCCACCTCTTCGGCTTGGGGAAGCACAGCGACCGTCGCAGCGGATGTGTGGATGCGCCCGCCCGCTTCTGTTTCCGGAACACGTTGAACGCGATGGACGCCGCTCTCGAACTTGAACTTCGAAAATACACCATTGCCGGTTATCGACGCGATGATTTCCTTGTAGCCGCCCGCGTCGCCCGGCGAGGATGAGACCAGCTCTACTTTCCAACCATTTGTTTGCGCAAAACGCTCGTACATGCGGAAGAGGTCACCTGCAAAAAGTGCCGCCTCAAGACCGCCAGTGCCTGCGCGGATTTCCACGATCACCGAGCGCTTGTCCGCCTTGTCTCGCGGCAGCAGCAGAATTCTGATTTCTTCTTCAAGCTCGGTTAATTTTGAACCGAGCTCTGCTTCTTCGGTCTTCGCGAGTTCCACCATCTCGGCGTCTGCGTCAGCGTCTCCAACTATGGCGCTAAGATCATCCCGTTCAGCCTCTAGGCGCTGAAGCTCCCGCGCCTTTAAGGCCAGCGGCTCCAAGTCCGCGTAGTCAGAAGCCAGCTTCACATACTCTTCGCCGTCGACCCCTTGGCCCATTTGCGCTTCAAGCATGTCGAACCGCTTGAGGACTTCCTCAAGACGGTCGGTTGGTATTTCGGTCATCCTAAAGCTCGATATGGTACACGGCGCAGAACCGCTCGATGGCGCTTCTCACCGATAGGGCGTCATTTCCATAATCACATATGGGATCGAGCATCATCTTCAAAGCCCCAACATCGGTTTTCAAAAGCGCGGCCTTAACGGGGCCAAGTGCTGCAGGCGACATGGAAAGGCGATTGATCCCGATTGCGACAAGCGCGATCGCAGAAATTGGCGTTCCTGCCATTTCACCGCAAAGCGTCACCTCGGTGTTGTGCTTCTCGGCTGTCGTTGCGATTTGGCGTAGCGCTCGCAAAAATGCCGGATGCAGGATGTCGAACCGATTGCTGACAAATGTGTTGCCGCGGTCGGCTGCCATCATGAACTGGTAGAGGTCATTTGACCCGATGGAGATGAAGTCGACCGCTTCGCACAGTGCGTCCAGTTGAAAGAGCAGTGCCGGAACTTCCAACATGGAGCCAACGCGCAGCTTACTTGGCAGCGGATGACCGAACCGCGATAGATGGCGTACTTCTGCGTCCAAAATTTCTCGGGCTTTCGTGATCTCCTCAATTTCGGTGATCATTGGAAGCATGAGGTTAAGGTCGCGGCCGCCAGCTGCCTTAAGAAGTGCCCGAAGCTGCGTTTTAAAGATGCCAGGCCGATCAAGCGCGATGCGGATTGCTCGCCAACCCAGTGCCGGGTTTTCTTCCTCAGGCGCATTCTTGAAATAGGGCAGCACTTTATCGCCACCTATGTCGAGCGTGCGGAAGGTTACCGGCTTGTCGCCAGCGCTGACGAGCACTTGGCGATAGAGTTGTTCCTGCGCCTCTGTTTTGGGGAACTGGGCCGAGATCATGAATTGAAGCTCGGTGCGAAACAGTCCGATGCCGCAGGCGTTCGATGCTTTCAGCTGTGGCAGGTCCACCAGCAGCCCCGCGTTCATGAGAAGTTTGAACCGTTTTCCATCGAGCGTCACGTTCGGCTTGCCGCGCAGGCTTTCGTATTCGGCTTGCCGTTTTGCCCGGAACCGTACCTTTTCTTGATAGGCCGATTGGACTTCCGGCTGCGGACGCAAATGGATAGCTCCTGAGATACCGTCGACGATGATCGGCTCACCGCTATCAGCCATTGTCACAATGCCTTTTGCCTGACCGACGACCGTGATGCCCATGGCGCGCGCGACAATGACCACATGACTTGTTGCTGTGCCGTCTTCAAGCACCAATCCACGCAGCCGTTCACGGGGATAATCGAGCAGGTCCGCAGCCCCCATGGACCGCGCAACAATGATCGCATCGTTTGGCAATTCACCGCTCGCAGCTCCACCAGGGCGGCCCATTAGTTGGCGCAGCAGACGATTTGCTAAATCATCGAAATCCGTCATCCGTTCCCGAAGATAGGGGTCTTGCACCGCAGTCATCCGCGCGCGCATATCGCTTTGTACCTTTTCGACGGCGGCCTCTGCGGTCAGTCCGTTGCGGACGGCTTCCTCCATCCGCTGCATCCAGCCCTTGTCGTTGGCGAACATGCGATAGCTTTCCAGAACCTCCCGGTGTTCGCCTTCGAACGCGACTTCGCGGCGCTCCAGCATGTCGTCAATCGTAAGGCGAAAGGCTGCAATAGCGTCATGCAGCCTCGTCATTTCGCTTTCGGCATTGTCGGCGAACATGTCGGTCACGATCACGCGCGGTTCATGCAGTACCACGTGCCCAAGCCCTATTCCTTCGCCAAGGGGCAGTCCGTCCAGCGAAACCGGTTTTGTCAGATCAAGCTCGATGCCGCCCTTGGACAGACGCTTCAGGTCGCCGGCTGCAATAAGCTCGCCCATAACCATAGCGACGGTCTGCATCGCCTCAACTTCATCCTCGGTGTAGGTGCGCTGGGCCTCGTTTTGGATAACGAGCACACCAAGAGTGCGTCCTGCGCGCAAAATGGGAACGCCCAGGAACCCATTGTAGAGTTCCTCGCCTGTCTCCGGCAGATAGCGGAAGGCGGGGTGCTTTTGCGCTTCTGACAGATTGAGCGGCCGGGACGACGCCGCGATGACGCCAACCAGACCATCACCAAGCTTGAGCTGCGAAAGGTGAACCGCTTCCGCCTTTAACCCAACCGTTGCAAACAGTTCGAGCACGCCGTCTGCACGAAGCACGTAAGATGAACAGACTTCGGCCACCATGGACTGAGCGATTTGACGAGCAATCGCGTCGAGCCGGGCCTGTGGTTCCATTGGCTCGGCCATGATTTCGCGAATGCGCCGCATCATCACGCGTGGACCGGCGTTTATGTCACGAGCGGTGGACATAAGTTCTAGCTCTTAAACTCCGAGTGAAAGCGGAGTTTGAAGATGAACGGTTCAGGCAGCCTTGTCGAGACCATAGACGCTGTGCAGCGTGCGAACAGCGAGTTCCGCAAAGTCGCCGTCGATCAGGATTGATATCTTGATTTCAGACGTCGTGATCGCGCGGATATTGATGTTTTTATCGGCAAGCGCTTGGAATGCCGTTGCCGCCACACCCGCGTGGGAACGCATGCCGATACCGATGACCGACACTTTCACCAGACCCGTCTCGGACTGCGCCTCGCGGTGGCCGATTGTGTCCTGATGCGGCTTGAGCGCGGCAACTGCTTTTTCCACGTCGCTCGACGGGACCGTGAACGTCATATCCGTAAATGCGCCGTCTTCGGAAATGTTTTGAACGATCATGTCGACATTGATCCCGGCTTCTGCCAGCGGCCCAAAGATCGCAGCTGAAATGCCAGGGCGGTCTTTAACGCGTCGAAGCGAGATTTGAGCCTCGTCTTTGGCGTAGGCAATTCCGGTTACGGTTTCCTGTTCCACGATCTCTTCCTCGTTGCAGATCAATGTGCCCGGCGGATTGTCCTGATCAGACATGCCCGGCGCGTCGGGCGCTTCAAAAGACGACCGCACAAAAGTGCGCACATTGTGCACCATGGCGAGCTCTACAGATCGTACCTGTAGGACCTTCGCGCCCAGTGATGCCATCTCCAGCATTTCTTCAAACGATACTTTTGACAGTCGTCTTGCCTGCGGAACGATGCGCGGATCAGTTGTGTAAACGCCATCGACGTCGGTGTAGATATCACAGCGGTCCGCTTTGACTGCGGCTGCAATGGCCACCGCCGATGTATCTGACCCGCCGCGCCCAAGCGTTGCGATGCGATTGTCGGGCGCAATGCCCTGGAAGCCTGCGATCACCGCGACTTGTCCCTGCTCGAAGCGTTCGATCAGCAAGTCGGCGTTGATATCGTCGATGCGCGCAGCGCCGTGCGCATTGTCGGTTCTTAGCGGTATTTGCCATCCCTGCCATGAGCGCGCGTCTACGCCCATGGCTTGGAGCGCGATTGCCAAAAGCCCCGATGAGACCTGCTCGCCTGACGCGACGATCGCATCGTATTCGCGAGCGTCGTAGAACGAGCCGGGAGCGCCTGCCACCTTCGGTATTTCGTTTACCCAACCCACGAGCTCGTTTGTTTTGCCCGCCATCGCTGAAACAACGACCGCCACCTGATTGCCAGCGTCGGCTTCCCGTTTTACATGGCGCGCCACATTGTGAATGCGGTCTAAATCGGCGACGGACGTGCCGCCGAATTTCATCACGATGCGAGCCATAAATTACGCGTCCAACAAGTCGGGCTTTAAGTTCGCGCGGTTCCTACGCAAAAGGACTATGCGCTGCAACCGAGTCGGAAGGTGAAGAGGTAACGTGCGCTAGGCGAGCGCTGCGACCGCCCAACCGCCCAGTCCGATCTGGATAAGTTGGATAACCACCGATGCACCGTGCAGCCGCTTGAACGCGCTTTGATCGTCGCGGTCAGATGCATTGTTGATCATGGGCATGAGACCCTGCCGGGCGTAAAGTGTTGAGAGACTGATTGCGAGTAGCAGACCCGCTGCTAGCGGCGAAATGAAATAGGCTGCAATCGCTGCGACAGCAGCGAGCGCGATCACAGCCAGATAGTAATAAGGAAATGTTCCGCGCAGCAGTGGACGCACTTTCTCCATCGGCAGTTGTGCAAATAGAACAGGTGCGAAGCCGAAGCTGAAAAACACCATTCCGCCGAAAAGCGTTGCTGCCAGTAAAAGCGCGATGATGCTCATGTCCAAACTCCCTCAATCGCTTCAGCCAAATAGCAAAATGATGCCGGAGACAAAGAGACAGCCCGTCGCACGATGCTTGCTTGACATCGTCAGTGGCCCCACGTCACAGCAGCGCAAATGGAGGAAGTGATGGCTGACGCAAGTTCCCAAACCACGATTGACGATGCAGAGGTTGAGCAGTTTTCCAGGCTTGCCTCTGAGTGGTGGAACCCGACGGGAAAATTCAAGCCGCTGCACAAATTCAATCCCGTCCGGCTTGCTTACATCCGTGAAACGGTCTGCGCCCATTTTGATCGCGATCTGAACCAGCCAAAACCATTCGCAGGATTGCGGTTTCTTGATATCGGTTGCGGCGGCGGACTTTTGAGCGAACCGATGGCGCGGCTGGGCGCAGATGTTGTTGGTGCGGACGCGTCTGCGACCAACATCGAAGTCGCGAAAATCCATATGGCGCAATCGGGTCTCGACATTGATTACCGCGCGACATCTGCTGAGGCTTTACAACAAGCAGGCGAACAGTTCGACGTGATTTTGAATATGGAAGTCGTCGAGCACGTCGCCGATGTCGACCTGTTTATAAAATCCTGCGCAGCGATGGTGAAGCCCAACGGCCTGATGTTTATAGCCACCATAAACCGAACTGCGAAAGCGCGCGCACTCGCGATCTTTATGGCTGAAAACGTTCTGCGTTGGCTGCCGAAAGGCACGCACCAATATGAAAAGCTGGTGAAGCCGGAAGAGCTGGAAAAAGCGCTCGTCGGAACGGGCGTTGACATTTTTGAGCGCAGCGGCGTGTTTTATAATGTGCTTGCCGACGAGTGGCGGCGCTCGAAGGATATGGACGTCAATTATATGGTCGTTTCGAAGCGGGCGGCCTAAGCCGCAACCGCTTCCAATGTTGCCAATTGTTCATCGGAGAAGACACGGCTCCGCGTGAAGAAACGCTTCTCGCGTCCGTTATCGAGTGAGAACATTCCGCCGCGACCGGGCACGACATCGAGGATCAGCTGCGTATGCTTCCACGCCTCAAATTGCGGACCGGAAATATAAACTTCAGAGCCGTCGATCTCGCCGAGCTTCACGTCCGATGCGCCGACGCGGAAGTCGCTCACCGGATAACACATCGGTGAAGAGCCATCGCAGCATCCGCCGGACTGGTGGAATAGAACTTCACCGTGGTCGGCTTTGATTTCGGCGAGAAGCTGTTTTGCGCCCTCGGTTCCGACGACGCGGGCCAGCGGATCAGTTCCTGCAAGCGCGGTTTCGTCTGTCGCGCATTGAATTTTGGCGTGTTCGTTCATCGTTTTTTCCTCCGGCGTAGAGCTTAGTTCATTTCGCTCATGACAGCAATCAACTCCTTGCGATGTGAAAGTCTGCGCCAGTGCGAGCCATAGCGAAAAAAGGCCCGCACGGGGCGGGCCTTCTCGATAGTCAATTTAAGCGTCGAATCAAAAGAAGCCGAGCTTGTTTGGCGAATAGCTAACCAGCATGTTCTTCGTCTGGCGATAGTGGTTCAGCATCATCTTGTGTGTTTCACGACCGATGCCCGACTGCTTGTAGCCACCAAACGGCGCGTGTGCCGGATAGAGGTGGTAGCAGTTTGTCCACACGCGACCGGCCTCGATTGCACGACCAAAGCGGTAGCAGGTGTTTGCATCGCGTGACCATACGCCGGCACCAAGACCGTAGAGCGTGTCGTTGGCGATTTCCAAGGCTTCGTCTTCGTCCTTAAAGGTCGTGACGGAAACCACCGGTCCGAAGATTTCCTCCTGGAACACACGCATCTTGTTGTGGCCTTTGAGGATTGTCGGGTTGATGTAGTAGCCGCCTGCCATGTCGCCGGACATTTCACGTGCCGTACCACCGGTAAGCACTTCCGCGCCTTCCTGATTGGCAATGTCAAAATACGACATGATCTTCTCTTTTTGCTCCGACGATGCCTGGGCACCCATCATCGTGTCGCCTTCACGAGGGTCGCCGAGATTGATCGCTTTTGTCCGCTCCAGAGCACGCTCCATGAATTCATCGTAGATATCTTCGTGGATCAGTGCGCGGCTTGGACATGTACAAACCTCGCCCTGGTTGAGAGCAAACATCACGAAGCCTTCGATTGCCTTGTCGAAGAATTCGTCATCAGCAGCGACCACGTCCTTGTGGAAGATGTTTGGTGACTTACCGCCGAGCTCCAGTGTGACCGGAATGATGTTCTCAGCTGCGTACTGCATGATGAGACGGCCGGTTGTGGTCTCGCCGGTAAATGCTACCTTTGCGATGCGGTCAGATGTTGCAAGTGGCTTACCAGCTTCCAGACCGAAACCGTTGACGACGTTCAACACGCCCGGCGGCAGAAGGTGACCGGCAAGTTCACAGAATACCATGATTGTAGCTGGTGTTTGTTCAGCTGGCTTCAAGACCACGCAGTTACCAGCGGCCAATGCAGGTGCAACTTTCCAAGCCGCCATCAACAGCGGGAAGTTCCACGGAATGATCTGGCCGACCACGCCCAATGGCTCATGGAACTGGTATGACACGGTATCATTGTCCAGTTCACCCATCGTACCTTCTTCGGCGCGGATAACGCTGGCAAAGTAGCGGAAGTGGTCGATTGCGAGCGGCAGATCGGCAGCGCGTGTTTCGCGAAGTGCCTTACCGTTGTCCCATGTCTCGCAGATCGCGAAGAGCTCGAGGTTGTCTTCCATTACCTGCGCGATTTTCATCAACGCATTTGCGCGCTCAGCGACAGAGGTCTTGCCCCAAGCATCTTTGGCAGCATGGGCTGCGTCGAGAGCTGCATCAACATCGCTTGCGTCAGAGCGAGCGATTTCGCAAATCACACCGCCAGTGATCGGCGACACGTTTTCGAAGTAACGGCCCGCGCTTGGTGCACGGAATTCACCGTTGATAAAGTTGTCATAGCGATCGCGAAACGGCGAGACCGCCGAAGACACTTCGACTTTTGACATCTCATTCATGATATTCTCCTCCTGTGAAGCCGAGCCTCCTCGCCCGGCATGTTTCGAGCACTGCCACAGCGACCGGCAGGCTCCAATTGGACGACCGATGTCGCCACGCTAACGTGTCTCACTGGTGAGACAGTCCACCGCCTCAATGGCGGCTAAGGCCGTGTTTATTCATGCGTCGATAGAGTGTGGCACGACCTATGCCCAATTCTTTTGCAGCCTCTGTTGCGTTGCCCCGATTGCGGACGAGCGCCCGTTTTATAGCCTGCTTTTCACCGCGCTCGAGCCCGGTTGATTTGCATCTTTGCAGCGATAACAGGTCGTTGCCCGTAACCGGTTCGATGCGCGGTTCATCACCGAGTTCGAACAGTAGGCGGGCAGCGCGCGTTGCGCCTATCACGATATCGTATTCATCGACGGCGATAAGTGCGTTGTTTGCGAAGCCTTGTGCCCCTGGCGCGACGATGATCCGGTTTTTTGAAAATTTCTCAGCGAAAATATCGGTCTCGATCTGCGTCGCGACCTGTTGGACCGAGAGACCCAGAAGCTTGTTCATATCTTGGGTCTGATCATCGCGATTGGTGGACACGTCAAGTGCGCCCAAAAGTTCTCCGCTCGCGCCAAACACCGGTGCGTCAATGCACGAAATGCCCGTGTGTCGCGTCATGAAGTGCTCGTTACGGTGAATGATCACCGGTCGTTTTTCGACGAGGCACGTTCCAATACCGTTCGTGCCTTCGCGGGCCTCACTCCAGTCGTAGCCTTCTCCAAGACCACCTCGATCAAAGTGTTCTTCATCGCTGGGAGCGGTTCGACGCGTTAGAATAATACCTTGCGGATCGGTGAGGACAACACAACAACCGGCATGTCTTACCGCAGTGTGGAGCGCTTCGATCCGCGGGCGGGCGGTCCTTACAAGTAGATCATTGCGCTCTTCTAGCGCACGAAGCTCAAGATCGCTCAACCGTTCTTGAGGGCTGGCTTCCCCTTCAGGATCGAGTTTATGACAGACTGCCGACCTACGCCACGACGCTGCAACGGGGCTTAGTGCAGCAGCGCTGTTGGACTTTACAATCGACAGAACATCGTCTGCATGGCGCAGTGAATTCACATCGTCTCCTCCTCAGAAGCACGAAGCGTCAGTCACCACTTTAATTTAGTCAATCGTAGTTTCGTTGAAGCCAGGGATGAGTTTGTTCAGTCAAAAGTCGCGTCGGACAAAAACTCAGATTTTTGGGAACGGCGCTTCTGGAAACGCAAGCGAGAAGCCGGCAGAAATTGTCTCTGTGCTTTCAATGGATTGTGCCAAAAGTGCCAGCGATGCGAAGCAAGCGAGAAGCAGAAGGGCGCCCCACTGGGTTGCAGCTTTTTTCATGTAGCGTCTCCAATTCAACCGAACTCAGGCTCAAAGTTGAGCATGTTATACTTTCGACTAATACGAAGTTAGTGCAGCGCAATAATTGTCAACCACACCGCAATCAAATGAGTTTTCGCGTTGTCGTAAGCGGTGTCTTTCACCAGGTTTGGAGGGGATGCGCTGGTGCCCTTCCAAATCGGCTGTGGTAGGCGAGCGCTATGGCGACCTGGCACATCATATTTTCCGATCTGGACGGCACACTGCTGGACCACGACACATATTCGTTTGCGGCCGCGCAGCCCGCGTTGGACCTGATGCGGAAAACCGAAACGCCTCTTATTCTCGCGTCTTCCAAAACGGCTGCTGAAATCGCACCCATTCGCGACGCGGTGGGCTTCTCGCAGTATCCGGCAATTGTTGAGAACGGCGCGGGCTTGCTTGCTGCCAACACAACTCCGGAGGAAACAGACCGCGCGGAATGTGAAAAAATCCGCTCGGCGCTGGACGACTTGCCAACGCACCTGCGTGAATATTTTCGCGGGTTTGGCGATATGAGTGTTGAGGGCATCATGCAGGTGACGGGGCTTCCTTCGGATGCTGCGGCACTGGCGGCCAAACGCGCATTTTCTGAACCGGGGCTTTGGAGCGGCTCTGACGACGACCGCGACGAATTTATCACACGGCTGAAAGAGGTGGACATCTCGGCGCGAGACGGGGGCCGATTTCTCACGCTCTCTTTCGGCCGCACGAAAGCAGACCAGATGGCAGATATACGAACCGCGCTTTTTGACGACGGGAAAGTCACAACAGTGGCTCTTGGCGATGCGCCAAACGACACCGAGATGCTGATCACTGCCGACCGCGGGTTCATTGTCGCCAACCCTCATGCCAAGCCAATCGACTTTTCCACCGCAAATGACAGTTCGCACATTAGTCGAACCGATTTGGTTGGTCCCGCCGGTTGGAACGAAGCCGTTCTGTCGGTATTGTCGGCGCAGAATTAAACCGGCTGCTTGCCGGGATCGGAGAACTTTTTGGCCGACTTTCACCAAACGGGCGCAGTGGCGACCATGCACGACCTGCGCACTCGGGCGCCAGGCCAACTCCAAAGCGAACTGGAAGAACTGGCAAAAACGCAAAAGATTACACTGATCCTGCCGTCGCTTTTCTCCGAACTGGAAGGCGATGCGCTGGCGTCGATCCTTGACGAGTTGGAGACCGTTAAGTGGATCAATCATATCGTCATCGGCCTTGATCGCGCGACTGAGGAGGAATATCGCTACGCCCGCCAGTATTTTTCACGGCTGCCACAACCCCATTCCGTGCTTTGGAATGACGGACCGCGGTTGCAGGAAATCGATGCGCGCTTGGCAGCGTTCGGGCTGTCTCCGCAGGAATTGGGCAAAGGCCGCAACGTTTGGTTTTGCATCGGATACACACTGGCCATGCGCACAAGCCAAGTTGTTGCGCTGCACGATTGTGATATTCTGACATACTCATCAGAAATGTTGGCTCGATTGGTGTACCCGGTCGCCAATCCCGTTTTCCCTTACAAATTCTCCAAGGGTTTTTACCCGCGCACTGCCGGCGGAAAGATGAATGGCCGCGTTAACCGGCTGCTCGTGACACCTCTGTTGCTTGCGTTGCGCACAACGATTGGCCCAAACGACTACGTCGATTATCTGCGGGGTTTCCGCTATCCGCTGGCCGGTGAATTCGCGATGCGAACATCGACCCTGCCGGAAGTGCGCATTCCCTCCGATTGGGGATTGGAAATCGGGGTCCTGTCTGAGGCTTGGCGAAATCTCTCGCCGCGTGCTGTGTGTCAGGTCGAGTTGGCCGATACTTACGATCACAAGCACCAGCCTTTGTCCGCCGAAGACGCAACGAC
>JBCDLI010000005.1:0-70356 GCA_038745535.1 Pseudomonadota bacterium
ATTTCGCCCGCCTTCGTGACGAACAGCAATTCCTCCTCGGATTTGACAGCGCGCAACTTTGGAACAATGCCCGAGCCATCGATGAGGTCGCAATAGCTTTCAAATCGTGCATCCAGCTTGCGCCCATTTGAGGCGACGAGTCCGTGGCTGTTATATTCGATGCCGACCTTCTTCCCCAAGAGATCGAATTGGTCCGCGAGGTCTTTGAGATCTCGGGTCGGGTCGGCGTTGGCGCGATCTGGCCAGATGACGATTGTATCAATGTTGGACGTGTGCCGTGCCTGTCGCAAATCGGCTGATCGCGTGAGAAGCGCCATTTCGCCGTCAACTGTGAAGATCAGACATTGGAAGAAGCAGAACCCAAACGTGTCAAATCCCGTCAACCAGTAGTGGCTTTCTGGAGAGAAGAGAAACATCGCGTCGATGTCCTGCTCTTTCATTGCAGCGGACAGCCGAGCCCGACGCGTTGCATATTCATCAGTGGAAAAGTGAAGCGCCATATCAATCGTCCCGAAGCATGATCGCTGAAATCTGTCGTCCGTAGTCCGGCTCACCGCGGTGCGTTGTACGCCTATACGAGAAGAAATCGGCTTCCTCACGATAGGTGCAGTGGCCGGTCCATTGAAATTTCACACCTGTTTGTGCAGCTGAATTGGCGAGATATGCAGGCAGATCGAACATGAAGTGATTTTCTTTGGCCGAAGGCGAGAAGAACACCGCGTTGTCTTCGCTGTCGTTCAAAAAGTTGTCGCGGAAGTCGGCCCCGACCTCGTAGTTTTTATCAGAGATACAAGGACCAAGAACCACCTCGATGTTGTCCCGTGTCGCACCGAGACCCTCCATGGCTGTCACGGTATGACCTAGGATACCGGCTTTCGCGCCTTTCCAGCCAGCGTGGGCCGCGCCGATCACGCCAGCACTTGGATCGAGGAACAAAAGTGGTCCACAATCGGCAGTGAGAATGCCTAGGACCAGCCCTTTTTCGGCGGTGACCATCGCATCGGCCTGGGGGCGTTTTGAGAGCGGAATTGGCTCAGTCACGGTAAAAACGTCAGCAGAGTGCACCTGTTGGACGGTTACTAAGGTATTCTCACTTGTGTCGAAGTGGATTGCGATCAATCGGCGGTTCTGGCGCACCTTTTCTGCGTCATCGTCCGAGCCGAGGCCGACGTTCAACGAGGCATAGATGCCTTCCGATACGCCGCCGGTACGCGTGAAAAATCCGTGTCGGATTGAACCAATCTTACTCCATGCGGGAAGTGTGATCGGAAGTGTTTTTATCATAGAGCTCGCGCCTTCGTTTGAAATTGACGCATGGCCATGACACCAAACACAAACATTGGAAGCGACAAAAGCATTCCCATCGTAAACCAGCCACCGAATAAATAACCGATTTGGGCGTCGGGTTCGCGATAGAACTCCACAAGCGTCCGAAACGCCCCGTATCCGGCGACGAAGATTGCACCGGTTACGCCGGGGGATTTCAGCGTGCCGAGATAGTGCGTCGCAAGACGGAGCGCGGCGAACAGGACGAGGCCTTCTAAAATCGCTTCATAGAGCTGGGTAGGGTGACGCGGTACCGGACCGCCATTCGGGAATATGACTGCCCAAGGTACATCGGTCGTTCGACCCCAAAGTTCGGAATTGATGAAGTTGGCCAAACGCCCAAAGAAGATGCCAATCGGGACGACTGCCGCGACTACATCCACCAACGACAGAAGCGGTAGGCCTCGTTTTTTCGCGAAAAACCACAGTGCGAGTGCAACGCCGAGAAAGCCGCCGTGGAATGACATGCCACCTTGCCATACGGCAATGATTTCGCCCGGATTTTGTAGGTAAAATGCTGGATTGTAGAAAAGGACGTAGCCCAAACGACCGCCGACCACGATGCCGATGACTGCCCAGAAGAGGAAGTCGTCAAGGTCTGCGACCGTAATCGGGCTGCTATCATCTCTCCAGAGATTTGCATTCTGGACGAGATGCTGCGCGTATTTCCAACCGCCGATAATGCCCACAATGTATGCAAGGCTATACCAGCGCACGGCAACTGGACCGATTGAGAAAATGACTGGATCGATACTTGGAAATGCGATCGCTGTCGCAACAAGACTTGCACCGTCCATGTTCAAATCTCCGCTGTCTTGAAACGTTTGGTGCGCTTGCAATCGCCCGTGGGCAATTTTACCTGATGATTGAACACGGAGCACCAATGATGACAAGCGGTCCAAACAAGATTCTCGACGATTTCGCCAAGCTGATGACAGACGCAGCCGGTGCGGCGCAGGGGCTAACGCAAGAGGCGCAAAACGTGTTTCAGGCGCAGGCCGAGAAATTTCTGTCCACCATGGATTTGGTTCAGCGGGAAGAGTTCGATGCTGTGAAGGAAATGGCAGCAAAAGCGCTGGATGAGAACGAGGCCCTGAAGGCCAGGCTCGAAGAGCTTGAGGCCAAAAAGCCTGCGAAAAAGTAGTCGGGCAGAGATTACTCTCGTCCATCTCCACAAAAAATTTGGCTATTTTTACTCCTGTGGACAAGTGAGAAAAAGCGAGTCGATTGAGTCACTTGGCGAGCCTGTCGGCGCGGGCCGCCGTTATGCTTTCAGACTTATACGCAGGTAATTGCGGTCCCCCGTCTTTTATCGGCGAGTCCCATCAATAGACTGAAATTGTTGATTGATTCGTTTCCGCTTTCGGAACGAAGGATGGTCTGCTTCTTCGATCGGGAGAAGCACATGCCTTCAAAGGCAGTTTTAGGGGGGATTGATGTCCGTCGATATTTTACAACGGGAAGAGGACATTGAGCGGCTTATCCATCCCGTGGACCTCATTGAGTACGTGGCCAATCTTCAAGAGTGGAATTTTGAGCGCACCGGCGACGATGAAATCGCGGTAGCGCACGCCGGGCACTGGGCAAACTACCATATTTCGTTTGCTTGGATGGACAGCTTTCAGGCGCTTCATTTTGCATGTGCTTTCGACGTAAAGGCCAATAATAAGCGTGTCGGCGAATTGGCTCGTCTTCTTGCGTCTGTGAATGAACAGCTTCTCATGGGCCATTTCGATTATTGGGAAGGTGAAAGCGCGGTCATGTATCGCCACTCGCTCCTGCTCGCAGGCGGTGCAGAAATAACCGAAGAGCAAATTGGCATGCTGCATTCTAATGCGATTGAGACCTGCGAAGCCTATTATCAGGCATTCCAGGCCGTTCTTTGGTCGGGCATGAAGGCGGAAAAAGCGCTTGAATTTGCCATGTTCGAAACGGTTGGCGAGGCGTGAGTGCTTCGCCCGAGATCAGCTTTGACGATTTTCTGAAAGTCGATATCCGCGCCGGAACGGTCGTTTCTGCAGAGCCTTTCCCGGAAGCGCGAAAGCCTGCGATCAAACTCCGTATCGACTTTGGCGATAAGATCGGAACTAAAAAGTCTTCTGCTCAGATAACAGTGCACTACGAGGCTGAAACGCTCGTTGGTCGCCAGGTGATGGCAGTTGTGAATTTTCCACCGCGTCAGATTGGGCCCTTCATGAGTGAGGTCTTGGTTCTTGGTTTTGAAGATGCTGCTGGCGCGATCATATTGTCTGGTCCCGATCAAACCGTCCCGAACGGCGCACGGATGATGTAGCGGACAACACCTATAGCGGGATCTGGACTTCCACTTTTAGACCGCCGTAAGCACTATCGTCCAAAGTGATGTCGCCGCCATGACGCTTCGCGATATCCAGTGCGATTGACAAGCCTAGTCCGGTTCCACTCGCGTCCAGATTGCGGGCCTCATCAAGCCTATAGAACGGACGGAACACCTCGTCTCGATGCTTTTTCGGGATGCCAGGTCCGTCGTCTTCCACGACGATTGTCAGCTCACCCTTTGAATTAGTGATGACCATTTCAATGGATGACGCGTAGCGAATTGCATTGGACACGATGTTATCGAGCATTCGCTTAAACGCGACCTGCTGCACGACGATATCAGGCCGACCGATTAATGTCGCTGTAAGCTTTCGGCCTTGCAGCGCGGCGCTTTTCTCGGCCCTCTCGATCAATTCTTCCAGATCAACGAGGCCAGTCGTTTCGCCCACATCAGACTTCGCAAAATCCATATAGCCTTCGAGCATAGACTGCATGTCCGTAACGTCTTTCTCCAGTGCTTCAATATCGGGAGAACGCTCTGCGAGCGCGAGTTGAAGCTTGAAACGCGTAAGGATCGTCCGAAGATCGTGGCTTACGCCGGAAAGCATAGTTGTGCGTTGATCAATTTGGTTTTCGATCCGCTCTTTCATTTGAATGAAGGCCAAACCGGCTCTGCGCACCTCAATGGCTCCACGCGGCCGAAAGGTATCGGCGGGCGAGCGACCCTTGCCAAAGCCCTCCGCAGCTTCGGCCAGACGTTGAATGGGACGTATTTGATTGCGCAAAAAGCTAACCGCGATAACAAGGAGGAAAAACGACGTGCCAACCATCCAGAGCAGGAAAATATGGGTGTTGGACGCGTAGGTCTGACTGCGGCGTGCAAAGACGCGCAGCACTGTGTCCTCAAGTTGGATGCGGACCTCTACCAGATTGGAGTTGCCAACCGTGTTGATCCAAAACGGGCGACCGATTTGCTTCGTAATTTCTTCGCTTAGAACTTCGTCGAGAATTGAGAAGAACGGTTTGGGGGCTGGTGCCGGAAGCTGGCCACCGGGCAGCACCGCAATATTCAAAGCCAGCTGATCTTGAGCAATCGCTGTGATTTGCGCGAAGTCAGCGTCTTGAGGCCAAGTTTCCATGACTTCGATGATCGCCGCAATATCCCGCGTAACAGCGGTCGACAGGCGCTGTGTCACTGTCTGCCAGTGGCGCTCCATGAACACAAACGCGACCACGGACTGTAGCAATACCATGGGCGCTATGATGATAATAAGAGACCTGGCGTAGAGCCCACGCGGAATTATCTGTGCGATCCGCGCTGAAATGGTCTTTGCGTAGATAGAGATGCTTCGCTTCAGCCGCCGATACACAAGCCGGATGCGGACACGCTTCCGATTTGGGACAACGAACCATCTGCTGTCAGTAAAGCTCATCGTATGCTGCGTGCCTTAATCCGTCGACAGCTTATACCCTATTCCACGAACGGTCTGGAGCCAAACCGGGTCTGCAGGCTCGGCTTCGATTTTTCGCCGCAAGCGGTTGATCTGGACGTCAATTGTTCGTTCGCCAACCTCGGTATTTGGGGGGCAAAGATCGTCGCGCGGCACTGTTTCGTTCGGCTTATTGGCAAACGTCGCCAGAATTGCCTTCTCGCGCTCGGTCAGTTTTACGGGCTCGCCCCGCTTTTTGAGTTCGAGCTTCAAAAGTGAGAAGGTGAATGGCCCAAACACTATTTGTTCTGGTCCGGTCCCCTCGGCGGTCGAAGCAGTGCGGCGCACAAGGGCGTTCAGCCGGAGCAGAAGCTCACGCGGTTCAAAGGGTTTTGGTAAGTAATCATCGGCACCAGCTTCCAAACCTTCGATTCGGTTCTCGGTTTCAGAACGTGCGGTCAACATGATGATTGGGACGTCCGACGACGCCGCGCGCAGGCTTTTTGCAAACTCAAGGCCCGTTTCGCCGGGCATCATGATGTCCAGCACCATGGCGTCAAACTGGAGGCCTTCCATTTTTGCACGGGCATCGTCGGCATGCTCGGCACTCGTCACACGATATCCGTTTTGGACCAGGTATTTGGTAAGCAGCGTTCGGATGCGCGTATCGTCATCGACTAGCAACACGTGCGGCGATGCATCGTGGATGGCTGCTTTGTCTGGTGTTGCTTCAACCATAATTTATTCCTTTTTATCCGCCGCGGTGAGGCTGCCGGTCATGGCTTTAAGGAAATGCGCCGCGTCTTCGGCGGCGTATCCTGTTTCAAGCAATGCGCTTTGAATTCGGACAGCTTGTGGCGTGCGCAGCTTTTCTAAAAGGTTTGCGCCTTTTTCGGTCAGCGAAAGTCGTTTTTGTCGGCGATCTTCTCGGTCTTGGACTTGGTTCACGAAGCCCTCCTCAACCAATTGCTTCAGCACCCGTCCAAGGCTCTGCTTGGTGATGCGCAGCAGTTCCAATAGCTCCGCGACGGTCAAACCCGGACGATGACCGACGAAGTGTATCACACGGTGGTGCGCGCGACCGAATTCGATTTCCGCAAGGATTGCATCAGGGTCAGCGGTAAAATCGCGATAGGCGAAGAAAAAAAGTTCGATCAGCTCTTGGATGTCGTCGTCGGTAGCTGGCTTTGAGTTTCTCATTCAGCGAAAGGGCTCCAAATAATATGTCAGCCTTATTGACATAACTATGCCAGACCTCCATAGCGCTGCGACGCTTTGGAGGCGTACTATCCGTTACGGTTGTCTGCAAGGTCGCAGCTATAGCTTCCAAATTGAGCGTGCAGGACAGTTGGAGGTTAGCATTATGGCAAGCGTTCCCTACGATCAGTTGGACGGCGAAATCTGGATGAACGGTGAGTTCGTGCCGTGGGCTGATGCCAAGGTGCACGTGCTGACCCATGCTCTGCATTACGGCAGTGCCGTGTTTGAAGGTGAGCGTGCCTACAATGGCAAGATTTTTAAGCTGACCGAACACACAAAGCGTCTTCACGAGTCGGCCGAACTGCTTGGCTATAAGATCCCTTGGGACGTTGAGACAATCGATAAGGCGTGTATCGAACTGCTGGAGCGGCAGGGTCTCAAAGACGCCTATGCTCGCCCAATCGCATGGCGCGGATCAGAGATGATGGGCATCTCTGCGCAACAAAACACAATCAACCTTGCGATAGCGATTTGGGAATGGCCAAGCTATTTCGATCCAGAAGCGCGGATGCGCGGCATTCGGCTGGAGATGGCGGAATATCGCAGGCCCGATCCGGCAACAGCGCCGTCACGTTCTAAGGCGGCGGGGCTTTATATGATTTGCACCATTTCCAAGCACGCCGCGGAGTCCAAGGGCTATGACGATGCGCTTATGCTCGACTGGAAGGGCCGGGTCGCCGAAGCGACGGGCGCGAACGTGTTCTTCGTTCAAAACGGGAAATTGCATACGCCAAAGACCGACTGCCTTTTGGACGGGATTACGCGTCGCACCGTGATCGATCTTGCGAAAGCAAACGAAATCGAAGTCGTTGAACGCGATATCATGCCCCATGAGATGGAAGGCTTCGAGCAGTGCTTCGTAACAGGAACGGCTGCCGAGGTTACGCCCGTGGCTGAAATTGGCGACTACAACTTTGTTGTCGGCGACGAAACGAAGATGCTGATGAACGCCTATACTGCGCTTGTGAACAGCTGATTTAGGTCGCAGAACTTGTTCTTCTTCTCGTTTTGCATGCAAGCATGCAGCAACGCTTGGTCTGGGTGAAAGGATAATCCGTGGCGAAACTCGGCGGTATGATCGTTCCGGTGACCGGTTTTCAGCAGAATTGCACAATCCTGTTTGATGAGGAAACAAAGCAAGGCGTCGTCATTGATCCTGGCGGCGACATTGATCGCATACAGAGCGCGATCGAGCAGCAGGGTGTCGATGTTCAGGCGATCTGGCTAACGCATGGTCACATTGACCATGCAGCTGGCGCCATGGACCTCAAGACTGCGCTCGATGTCGAAATAGTCGGCCCGCATCGCGATGATATTCCACTTTTGAGCGGCCTTGAAGCACAGGCCAAGATGTTTGGCATTGCCGGTGAAGTGAAGAACGTGACGCCGGATCGGTATCTTGAAGACGGTGATAAGGTCTCATTTGCTGGTTTGGAATTTGACGTTTTTCACTGTCCCGGCCATGCGCCTGGCCATGTTATTTACTTCAACAAAGAAGCACGGTTTGCCCATCTGGGCGACGTGTTGTTCAACGGTTCTATCGGTCGGACGGATTTACCCGGCGGCGATCACGCGACGTTGATCAAATCGATCACAGAAAAAGTATTCCCGCTTGGCGATGACGTCTCGTTCATCTGCGGACACGGGCCAGGCAGCAGAATTGGTGACGAGCGGCGGACAAATCCATTCTTACAGTGACTGATTTCCAGCGTTTGTAAGACCGCGTTCGAGCATTCGGCGTTTCGTCGCGATGATGCCTCTTATCTTTCCTTTTCAGGCACATACATTGGGTGTGTCGAAACGGGAAAAGACCAACGTGTACGCACTTTACGGACGAGCTATCGGGACATTGATGTTTGCGATGGCGGTGACCCTCGCTAGCCTTTCCAGCTCTGCGCTGGCCACCGAATTCAAACGCATCCGTGACGTGAACGTCTCGTGCACATCGACCCTCCGTTGCGACCTTTTTATCGCAAACCCAAGGATCACGCTTGCCAACATCGGCATTCGCCGATCAGCAGCGCCTGACGCGCCGGTGAGCCTGTTTTTCACGACCCGCGATCCATTCGTTTCGGGATCGGAAATCATTTTCGAGATTGACGGAAATGCGGTCGGAACAATTGACGTTGCCACGCTTTCATATCGCGCTGCCGTTTCCGAATACATGTCGAGAGACGAGGAGTTTATTCAGTCGTTGATCGCAGCGTCGGCTGATGCGCGGTTGCTACAAGTTCAGTATCAAACACGTAGCGGATTTACGACCGCGGAGTTTCGCCTATCGGGCTTTCGCGAAGCACTTGAGTTTATGGACGAGACACAGGGGCGAACGCGGGCTGATGCTCTTGCAGGCGTGCTTCTTGAAGTAGACGACAGCAATACTGGCGGTAGTGTGGCCGTGTCCACTATTGACCGTTTGACAGATATCCCGCTTCCAATTCGCGTGCGGTACTTTGCAGGCACTCAGTCACGTTGCAGCGGGCTTTCCGATGATCGAGTCCAAAATCTGGGAGGCACGGCACTGGAACTCGGTGATGATAGGTTGCTGGTCGTCCCTTGCGGACGAAATACGGGAGACAGCGTTGAGTTTGCTCTTCTGAGCACGGGTGGAGGAGATGGCGAGCAGATTTCTGTACCGGTTGTGACGCCGGACACGATTACCACCGCGCAGATTTTGAGCGATGTTTCAATCGATGTTGATACAGGCCAAATCACCGGTTTTGTTGAAACAGCACCGGGATGTGGCGCTCGTTATGTCTACGACGCCGTGGCAACGCCGAGCGGCCCAAATGTTCGCCTCGTTGAAGCCCGTGTAAAAACCGAGTGCTCCACCGAAGATGATCTGAAACCCGAAAGCTGGCCTCTTATCTGGCCCGTTTCTGGCTAGGCCTCAGCGAGTTTTACAACTCAGCGGTCCAGGCTTGGATGCGCTTTAAGTTTGCGCCGAGATCTGAATAGCCGAGCTTGGCGCGGGCGTAGACCCGTAAGCCTGATTTGCCGCCCCCGAGTTCAACCGCTTCTGCCCAAATTGTATCAGGAAATTTCATCGTGGGAGACAAGGTGACGAAGCGCGCTTTTGTCGGTTCGCTTTCATCATCAACTCGCGTCACAGACCGGTCCAAAACGCGAGCCGAATTCTCCAGACGGGTGATTAGGTCGTTTGGCGCACTGTCGTATGCTGGCAGCACAAGATCTACTTTTTGATCTGCGCAAAGTGTATCACTGCAAGCTAGCGCATCGTTTGGTGATGCATTTCGAGTTACCTTTGCGAGGTCTAACTCGCCGAGATCAGATGGGCCGGTGACACGTTCCCATACACGCTGCGGCCCGTATGCAAAAAATCCAATCGCCACGACTATCGCAACCAGCACGACGCCGAAGATATAGTTCATTCAGCATTACTCCGTGCTGCGCCCGTCTTCATCCATTCATATAGGAGCGCTGTCCATTGGAGTAATCCCTGCCAAGCACTTTCGTGAGGGCGACTGAGCCGAGGGACATAAACATCAGTGAAGCGCAGAGGGCTGCCAAAAGCATGTCCTTCGTCACGCCTTCTGTTTCGGCGGCCATACTTGGTGCCGCCAACATATTTGCAAGGTTTGCAGCGGGATCGGAAAGTGCTGCAGCGCTCGCCGTGCCTGACATCAGGATGGCCAGACTGAACCCATAAAAAATCGATTTTGAAACGTGAAGAGATGAAAATATCTTTGGCATGACCGGGCGCTTGTTTTGATTTCGATGCCAAAACAAATCGCGTCTGAACCGGGCGTCTGAATGATGTTAAAGAGGCAAGCGCCGGGTCATTTCGAGGTCAAATTGCGGCAAGCTGTTTGTGCAGCTCAACGGCGTCGGACTTTGTTGCCCATTCGGGAAAGCTTGCCGGCGCGATCCGGGGCTTCGCAAGGCCGAAGCCTTGGAACATGTCGGACCCACTCCGAATGGCGAGGTCGACGTGATTAATAGTCTCCAACCCTTCAAGAACAACCGAAATGCCGCGGCTATGCAGGCGCTTTACCTCGTCTATGAGGCGGGCGTAACGCTTTGGTGTTCTGAACGCGCTGCGCACGGTGACCGCATCAAATTTCACGATGTCGGGATAAAGGCGATTGATGCGAAGCCGATTGGAGGCCGCTGCACCGTAATCATCGACGGCGAGAAGAAAGCCGCGTGCCCGCATTCCGTGGGCGAAGTGGTCCACCACCGACGGGTTGGTAACTGCCTGCTCGGTGATTTCGCATACGAACTGACGCGGCGCTTTGCCAGCGAGGCGGACGCGATAGACAATATCGTCCATTAGTCGGTCGATTGAACCTTCGGCGCTCATCAGCGAGGGATCGAAGTTTATGAAGATTAGGTTCCGGTCGTCTTTGATTGACCGGCTGTTGGTTATGTGAAGAGCGCGTGACGTTGCTTCGACCGTAAGGCGATCCTCTGGCCGCAGCCTGTTGAACAAAACACCGGGCGAAACCGTAACACCCTCGAAAGCAACCCTTAGGAGCGCTTCATGACCGGCGATCTTCAGCTGACCTTGCACAGTGCGGAATATCGGTTGGAACGCGGTCTTGAACTGAAGCTTGCCCGACGACGCCGTGTAAGCGCCGTCCGTTCCCCGGCTGAAATTGACTTGAGAACTCTGTTGGAAATGCTGTTGCATAAGAGGGGCTGACCGGAGCGAATGGTTCATACAGTCTTGGCCGCTACGGAATAATTTAGGGTTAATGCGACCTTTCGATGATTTACGCTTATTGCGCTCAGGCAACTGATGCGCGATAGCCCTCAACGGAATTCAGCTAAGCTTTGATGGAGAGTGACATGGCCCTGATTGCGGACTCCCTTGCGCGCGTAAAGCCGTCGGCGACGATTGCGGTTTCAACAAAGGCCCGCGAGTTGAAAGCGGCAGGACGCGATGTGATCGGTCTTGGTGCAGGGGAGCCTGACTTCGACACGCCGGACAACATCAAGGCCGCCGCTATTGAAGCTATTGGTCGCGGTGAGACCAAATACACAGCCGTGCCCGGTATTCAGGAGTTGCGCGAGGCGATCTCTGCGAAATTCAAGCGTGAGAACGGTCTGGACTATACCGCTGATCAGGTCATCGTTGGGACCGGTGGTAAGCAAGTCCTCTACAATGCGTTTGGCGCCACGTTGAACCCGGGCGATGAAGTTGTGATTCCTGCGCCATACTGGGTGTCATACCCCGATATGGTTTTGTTGAACGGTGGCGAACCGGTTTTCGTATCAACAACGCTAGAGAACAACTTCAAATTGACGGCCGATGAACTTGAAGCGGCAATCACGCCGAAGACGAAATGGTTCATCTTCAACTCGCCTTCAAACCCATCCGGTGCCGCATACACCTATGACGAGATGAAGGCGCTGACTGATGTGTTGTTGAAGCATCCCCAGGTATGGGTGCTCACCGACGATATGTACGAGCACCTCTGCTACGGCGATTTCGAATATTTCACACCTGCACAGGTTGAGCCAAAGCTCTACGGCCGCACGCTTACGATGAACGGCGTTTCCAAGGCTTATGCAATGACCGGCTGGCGCATTGGTTACGCTGCCGGGCCTATTGAGCTAATAAAGGCGATGACAAAAGTGCAGGGCCAGCAGACGTCCGGCACCTGTTCTATTGCGCAATGGGCAGCCGTTGAGGCATTAAATGGTACCCAGGACTTTATCCCTGAACGCCGTGACATCTTTGAAGAGCGTCGCAATCTGGTCGTTTCAATGTTGAACCAAGCAACGGGCATTAAATGCCCGATGCCTGAGGGTGCGTTTTATGTCTATCCATCGTGTGCCGGCCTCATTGGGAAAACAGCCCCAAGCGGCAAAGTGATGGAAACAGACGAGGACTTTGTGACCGAACTTCTGGAAGCGGAAGGCGTCGCGGTCGTGCACGGATCGGCGTTTGGGCTTGGACCAAACTTCCGCATCTCCTACGCCACATCAACCGAAGCGCTTACCGAAGCATGTGAGCGCATTCAGCGTTTCTGTGCGGCCTGCAAATGATCATTGATGGGCACGCGCCCATTGGTGCTCATTGCATCAAAGACGGTCTTTGAGTTTTACCCGCCCGTAACCACGTCTGTTATGCAATGGACGAGCAGCGCAACGCGTTAGCGCGTTCATAAGAAATTTTCCGCATGGTCGCGTGATCATGCACCAGCGATCACAACACCTTATGGAATCCGTCTCGACAACCGACGAAGCCGTTCGTGAAATTCAGGTCAAAAGCCGGAATGCGAAATTTCGTGCACGCGCGAAAACGCTTGTCGAATTCATTTATCCCGACATCGACGCCGACAATTTTGTTGAGCAGGTCTCTGAAGCTTTCTGGCCCAATGACCGTCTTGCCCGCCAACGTGCGCGGCAGCCCGGTAACACACTTTGGTCTGAAGCGGATACAATAGTCATCACCTATGGTGATACCTTTGTAGACGGTCAGCACAAGCCGCTCGATCTGCTCAACGATTTTCTGCATCGATACCTCAAAGGATCAATCAACGGGGTGCATATCCTCCCGTTTTTCCCTTTTAGTTCCGATGACGGATTTGCGGTCATTGATTACCGCGCGGTGAACGGCTCACTCGGAGATTGGGCTGATATCAACCGGATCTCCGAAGATTTCACGCTGATGAGCGATCTGGTGCTCAACCATGTGTCGGGCAGGTCGAACTGGTTCATGGGCTACCTGCGTGGCGAAGAGCCCTATGTGGACTTTTTCTTCGAGGCGGTACCGGAAGATGATCTGACAAATGTCGTGCGTCCTCGCCCGTCTGAATTGCTACGAAAAGTGGATACGCCGGACGGGATCAAGCATGTCTGGTGTACGTTCTCTCACGACCAGATCGACCTCGATTTTTCCAACCCGGAAGTGCTGTTAGAGTTCATTCGTATTACGCGCATGCACATCGACAACGGTGTTCGCATTGTTCGCATGGATGCAATTGCGTTCATCTGGAAGGAAATCGGCACGCCCTGTATTCACCACGAGAAGACACACGCTATCGTGCAGCTTTTTCGTGTGCTTGCAGACTATGCGCGTGAAGAAGTTGTTCTGCTGACCGAAACCAACGTGCCCAATGCGGAAAACCTGTCCTACTACGGGAACCGTAACGAAGCGCACATGATCTACAACTTTCCGCTGCCGCCACTCATGCTGCACGCGATGATGTCTGGATCATCGGACCTGTTGAACCGTTGGCAAATGGCCATGCCGCCGGCTCAACTCGGGTGCGCTTATCTGAATTTTACTGCATCGCATGATGGCATCGGCGTTCGTGGTGGCGAGGGGCTTATTCCCGAAGACGATCTTTGGAAGATGATCGGTCGCGTGGAAGATTTTGGCGGGCGCGTATCCATGCGCTCAGTCAAAGATGGCGGCGAGCGCCCCTACGAGATGAACATCACCTATTTCGATGCCATGAAAGGCACGTTTGAAGGTGATGATGAATGGCATTTCGAGCGTTTCATCTGTTCGCAGACGATCATGATGGCGCTCGAAGGCATTCCGGCATTTTACATACACTCACTGCTTGGGTCACCAAACGATCAAGATGGTTTTGCAAAGACCAAGCACAATCGGACGCTCAATCGTAAGAAGTGGGACTACGGCGAACTGCGCGAACTTCTGGATGGTGGTGGCTCAATCCATGCCCGCGTGCTCGAAGAGCTTAAGAAGCGCATCAATATCCGTACGGCACAAAAAGCGTTTCATCCAAATGCGACGCAATTCACCATGCAGTTCGGAAGCGATCTTTTTGGCTTCTGGCGTCAGTCGCTGGATCGAGACCAGTCGATCTTCGCGCTTCACAACGTGACCAACAAAACCGTCCGTGTGCCTGCGATGTCAATCAATCTCATCGGCGGCGACAGCTGGTTGGATTTGTTGAGCGGTGAGAACGTGGATGCAGAACGCGGCGATATTGAATTTGCGCCTTACCAGTGCCGATGGGTCACAAACCGATAGGACGCTTGCGCTCGATGGTCTTTGACCCTAGAGCGGCGCAGACCAGTCAGCCGGGCAGCCGCAGCGTTTCAATGCCGAAAGGCGAGCGCTGAGGAAAGTCCGGGCTCCTCGAAGAAACGGTGCCGGGTAACACCCGGCGGGGGCGACCCTAGGGAAAGTGCCACAGAAAGCAAACTGCCGCGGTTCCGCGGTCAAGGTGAAAGGGTGGGGTAAGAGCCCACCGCGTGCTTGGTAACAAGTGCGGCATGGTAAACCCCACCGGGAGCAAGACCGAATAGGGACAACGCGCCGTTCGCGGCAGTGGCTTCGCACCTGTTGTCCGGGTTGGTTGCTCGAGGCTAGTGGTAACGCTGGTCCCAGATGAATGGCTGCCACGTCCGCTTGCGGGCCATACAGAACCCGGCTTACAGGCTGACTGGTCGCTTTTTAGCCGCGAACGCGAACCCAGAGGTTATCGTTCGAGAAAGACTGCATCTTCAAAAAACGCATATTGGTTGAGCGCCAAGGCTTTACTTTGTTGGTGAGGTTGTCGAGCACGAAGTCGCCTTTGTCGGTGCGGACGACCAATACGATGTGAGCTTCGCCATTGCGAAGCCTCGTTTTCGCGAGCCGTAGTTGCGACGGATGAAAACCGCGTCCGAGCAGCATTGAACGCTTTTTCATTGCAAAGTCTTCACAGTCGCCTGACCGACCGCCTTCTTTCCAATGTTCTGCGACGCCGTGTACGACCATATCCGAAGCTGCACGGATGGACCCATTGACGCGCCGATTAACCGAGTTGAGCGCGTTCATGCGTGCGTCGGTTAATTTTGCAGGTCCAGCTTCTTTATGGGAACCACAATGGCGTCCGCCGCGTTTGCAAAATTGGAAATGACCGGCTGGCTGAGAGGTAGCTCCTCCCTGCTTGAGTGAAAACGCGTGTGCTTGGCTAAGCGGTGCAAGCGTAAGTGCTGCAAACATAAAAACCGCAAATTGGCGCATGGCTTTTGCCCCACAGAGTTGTCCCTGAGTTAGAGAATGCCGAATTTTTAAAATTTGAGCAAGTGTATTGGACTGTCACTTCTCTTCATCATGGCGGTTGGGACGATTTTTGGTCCTCCATCGGTGATGAATCGAAACCTTTCTTTAAGATTAACCTCTCATAAACGATAACGCCCAAGCAGGGATTATCCCGGTAGAGGACTGATTTCATTGTTATTCGTAGCGATACCCCGCGATACGTTTGGCCATGAGCGGCTGCGTGGGATTAAAGGCATTATGACTGACGAACAAAACGCTGCGACAACATCGCCTGACCACACACCGGTCATGCTGGCAGACGTGCAAAACGTTCTCGGTGATATCTCTGGCTGTCAGGTTATCGATGCTACGTTCGGTGCTGGAGGTTATTCGGGTGCTTTCTTGGATGCCGGTGCACGGGTGATTGCGTTTGATCGTGATCCCGATGCTTTGCCCCGTATGAATGAGATGAAGGCGCGGTCGGGCGATCAATTCGAATTCCATCACGCTCCGTTTTCGCAGATGGCGGATTTTGTTCCTTCCCAATCAATTGACGCGATTGTTTTCGACGTTGGCGTCTCATCAATGCAGTTTGATCAGGCTGAACGCGGGTTTTCTTTTCGGTTTGATGGCCCACTCGATATGCGGATGGCACAGGCAGGGCCCTCCGCGGCTGATCTTATCAACACGCTGCCGCGCGCAGATTTAACGCGGATCATCGGCATTCTTGGTGGCGAAAAACAAGCGTCCCGCATTTCAGCAGAAATTGTGGAACGGCGCGCGAAGCAGCCATTTGCAACGACATCTCAATTGGTGGCGGCTGTGGAAGCAGTCGTCAAACGCAGACACGACGACAAAATTCATCCTGCTACAAAAACATTCCAAGCACTTCGTGTTCTGGTCAATGATGAGTTGCGTGAGTTAGCGCGGGCGCTTTTTGCCGCTGAGAAGCTGCTGAAACCGGGAGGCATCCTTGCGGTGGTCAGCTTTCATTCGCTGGAAGACAAGATTGTAAAACAGTTCTTGGCTGCTCGATCGGGCGGCACTGGTGTTTCTCGTTATGCTCCGCAGGGAGCTGCTAACGCACCCATTTTCAATATTCCAAAATTCAAAGTCATTGCGGTGAGTGATGAAGAAGCGCGAGAGAACCCTCGCGCGCGTTCTGCCAAGCTTCGCATGGGAATTCGCACTTCTGCTGAGGCCGGTGCAGTCGATTTTACCATCTTCAAATTTGCGCGGCTTCCGTGGATTGACGCTTCGGGGGTGCAATCATGACGCGGTGGATCAATGCAATCGCGATTATCATGGTTTTTGCGGCAGCCGGCTGGACTTACTCCATCAAGCACGAGGCTGAGAACAATCTCGCATCAATCAAGCTTTTGGAACGCCAGATTGAAGTTCAGCACGAGTTGATCGATTTTCAAAATGCGGACTGGGCTGTTCTCTCGAGCCCAAAACGCATCGAGGAGCTCGCGACCCGATTTCAGCGCAGCCTTAGTCTCGACGTGACTGCCGGTCATCAATTGGCAACTTTAGATGATTTGCCAGGCATGGTCGATCGTGGGGCGTCTGACATAATCGAAGAGCTGATTGGCGATGCTTCGACGGACGAAATCGTGACATCGTCGGTTTCGGAGGCGCAATAATAATGAAGCTCTCTCGACCAAAACTCTCGTTGCCAAAGGTGGCGTTCAAGCGGGAAAAGAGCGCTGCAACAAGCAGCACGCGTAGCCGGGCCATGCTCGTGATTTTCTGCTTCATTGGCGTGTATGCCGTCATATTCGGGCGTCTGGTTCAGTACGGCTTAGACGAGTTGCCGGTCGCATCTGCGCCGGGCGGTATCGATAGAAGTCTGTCAGCGCGGCCCGACATCACCGATCGTAACGGCGTTGTTTTGGCCTCCGATCTTCAAGTCGCCTCCCTCTATGGTGACCCCAAGAAAATCTGGGATGTGGACGAAGCGGTTGAATCATTGGCCACTGTTTTTCCCGACATGGATTTTGCTGAGTGGCATCGTCGACTGTCTTCGGGTGCCGGTTTTGTGTGGTTGCGCCGCGAGGTTCGACCGAGTGAACAGGCCGCAGTGATGGCGCTTGGCATTCCCGGACTTGGTTTTCGTCAAGAGACACAGCGGTTTTACCCACAAGGTCCGGTTGCCTCACACATTCTCGGCCTTGTCGACATCGACAATTCCGGCTTGGCGGGCATGGAGAAATTCATTGACGATCAGGGGCTGGCGATGCTTCAAGAGCTTGGCCTGACCGATCGTGAGACCTTGGAGCCTGTAGCGCTTTCCATCGATAGTCGGGTGCAGCATATTGTTCACGACGAGCTGACGAAGGCGATGGAACGCTTTCAGGCAATCGCGGCTGGTGCCGTGGTGTTGAACGCGAAAACCGGCGAAGTCGTTGCGATGGCATCGCTGCCCGATTACGATCCGAACAACCCTTTCAACGTGAACGAAAAAGACCGCCTTAACCGCATGTCCGGCGGCGTTTTTGAGATGGGCTCTACCTTTAAGGCGTTCACGGCAGCCATGGCGCTCGACAGCGGCAAGGTTGGGTTAAATGACCGCTTTGATGCGAGGCGCCCAATTCGAATCGGCGGGTTCACAATCAATGATTTCCACGGCAAGCGTCGTGTGCTCTCCGTCCCCGAAGTCTTCATTTATTCCTCCAATATCGGCACCGCGAAGATGGCCGACGTGGTTGGCATTGAGGGCCAGCGCGAGTTTTTGCACCGTTTGGGTCTGCTTTCTCGCATGGAAACCGAATTGCCAGAGGTGGCGCGGCCAACCGAGCCCAAAAAGTGGAAGAAGATCAATTCAATAACGATCTCTTTCGGCCACGGCGTCTCAACCACCCCGTTGCAAACCGCTGTCGCCGGTGCGGCGCTCGTTAACGGTGGCAAGCTATTTCAGCCGACATTTTTGAAGCGTGGCGAGGCGGAGGCGAACGCCTCTGCAGAGCGCGTGATTAGCGAAGAAACCAGCAAGGAAATGCGGTTTCTATTCCGCTACAATGTTGAGGGCGGTTCTGGCCGCCGGTCAGACGTCGAGGGCTATTTCGTTGGCGGGAAGACCGGAACTGCCGAAAAGGTCGTCAATGGCCGTTACTCCGGCGATCATCGCTTTAACGCGTTCCTTTCGGCGTTCCCGATGGATGATCCAGAATACGTCGTTCTTGTCATCATTGATGAACCAAAACCCGCTGAGGGGCAGCGCAGTGCAACCGCAGGTTTGAACGCTGCGCCGATGGTTGGCAACATCATTCGCCGTTCTGCCACAATGCTGGGTGTAGAGCCGCGCTACAACATTGGCCGTGATTTGCTTTTGGCGGCCAATTGATGAGATCGGCGGCGGAATGAAACTCTGTGACTTCGATGAACTGATTGGTCCAGCACCGGACACCTCTTTTTCCGGATTGTCGTGCGATAGCCGTAGTGTCGCTGCCGGCGACATTTTCTTCGCGCTTTCTGGCGACAAGACCGACGGCAGTCGTTTCATTGGTCAGGCCATTGAGAAAGGTGCGGCTGCGATCATCACGGATAACGGTGTGGAAGCTGGCTCGGTTTCGGTTCCCTGCATCGCCGTCGACGACCCTCGATATGTGCTGGCAATGATGGCTGCGCGGGTTCATGCACCTCAGCCGGAAACGATTGTGGCCGTCACTGGCACCGCAGGCAAAACGTCTGTCGCTTCATTTACGAAACAGATCTTTGATTACGCTGGATTTAAAGCCGCGAGCTTAGGCACAACCGGGGTCGATGCTCCAAGCTTCACGGTCGAAGGCTCGCTCACAACGCCCGATCCAATTGCGTTGCACCAGATGCTGGCGCGTCTTTCAGCGTCCGGCGTCACGCATATGGCGATGGAGGCTTCAAGCCACGGCATTGAACAGAGACGCTTGGATGGTGTCGAATTAACTGCCGCCGCCTTCACCAACCTTGGACGCGATCACCTCGATTACCATGCCGATATGGACGAGTATTTCACAGCCAAGATGCGTTTGTTCGATACCCTTCTGAGCGAAGGCAAACCGGCGATAGTCTACGGCGACGACGCCTATTCTGATCGGGCAATCGAAGTCGCAAGAAATGCTGGTCGCGATGTTCGGTCGGTCGGTCGCAAAGGCGATTTCATTGCTTTGAAGCGGGTAGAGCACGAACGCCATAAGCAGACTGCGGAAGTTTCGCACGATGGAAGGACCTATCGGATTGAACTTCCGTTGGCCGGTGACTTTCAGATCGCCAATGCGCTTGTCTCTGCTGCTTTAGCAATTTCCGCAGGCGTTGAGGCGGCATCCGCCTTTGCTGCGCTTGAAAGACTGAAAGGCGCGAGTGGTCGTCTCGAACTCGTGGGCACGAAAGAAAATGGTGCGCTGGTCTACGTCGATTACGCCCATAAGCCTGACGCGCTGGAACACGTTGTCAAATCGGTTCGACCATTTACCAGCGGTCGCGTGGTTGTGGTCTTTGGTTGCGGTGGCGACCGAGATGCGGGCAAGCGTCCGATCATGGGCAAGATCGCATCGGACCTCGCTGACATGACCTATGTCACCGACGATAATCCGCGCTCCGAAGAGCCAGCGCAAATCCGCTCAGAGATCATGGCCGCTGCTCCGGGCGCACGGGAAATTGGTGATCGCCGAGAAGCAATATTTGAAGCCGTTGCGCAACTGAAAGAGGGCGATACGCTCATTATCGCTGGAAAAGGCCATGAAAGTGGTCAAACCGCTAACGGTGTGACGGTTCCTTTCTCTGACCACGAAGAAGCACGAAACGCTCTTGCAGCTGCGGGGAGTAATTCGCGATGAACGACGCCGTGATTTCGGAAAAGCCGCTTTGGACAGGCCAGGACATGGCCGACGCCATGTCGGCACGGCCTGTGCGCGATTTGCCATCGCGGGTCGAGGGCATCTCCATTGATAGCCGCACGTTAAAACCCGGCGAAGCGTTCTTTGCGATCGAAGGTGATCGGGTCGATGGTCATAAATTCGCAACCGCTGCAGCTGGCAATGGTGCATCGGTGCTGGTCGTCGCAGAAGAAAAGCTTGCTTCCATGGGGCGGCTTACGGTTCCGTTGCTGGTGGTCTCTGACGTTCTGGAAGCGCTTCGTTCGCTCGGTATGGCAGCACGCGCCCGCACCAAGGCGCGCATCGTGGCGATAACTGGCTCTGCGGGTAAAACGACTACAAAAGACGCGCTCGCATACGTGCTGTCAAAGCAGGGCGCGACGCATGCATCTGCGGCCTCGTTTAACAACCATTGGGGTGTGCCGCTAACGCTGGCACGGATGCCGGAACATACCCGCTTTGGCGTGTTTGAGATCGGCATGAACCATCACAGCGAGATTACACCGCTGGTGAAAATGGTTCGTCCGCACGTTTCGATGGTAACGCTCATCGCTGCCGCGCATCTCGGACACTTCAAAGATCTCGATGACATCGCGAAGGCGAAGGCCGAGATTTTTGTAGGATTGGAAGACAATGGCACAGCGCTAATCAATGCCGACGATGTACGATTCGGACTGCTGTCAAAGCTCGCTGCCAAATATGGCGTTGAAAATATCTCCGGGTATGGCGAGGCGAAAACCGCGCCGGTGCGCTTAACGTCTTTCGCGCTGCTGTCTGATTGTTCAACCATCAAGGCAAAAGTCTTTGATGAAGAAGTTGCTGCCAAGGTTGGTGTTCCGGGTCGCCATGTGGTGCAAAACATCGTCGGAGCTTTGGGCGCAGCGAGCCTGCTCGGTGCTGACGTGCAGAAGGCCGCGTTGGCGCTGGATACGCTGTCGGCGTCGCCCGGCCGGGGGCAGCACTTCAAGCTGACCATTGGTGGCGGCGAGGCAACGTTGATTGACGAGAGTTACAACGCCAATCCTGCGTCCATGCAGGCAGCGCTGCAGACCATGGCGAACATGAAACTAGCCGATGGCGGACGTCGTGTCGCGATCCTTGGCGACATGCGGGAACTTGGCGACCATTCTGTCAAAGAACACGCTGGTCTCGCACAGTTCGTTTTGGACAATGGTGTGGACGAGGTCTTCCTCGCGGGTCCTGAAATGGCCGCGCTTCGCGATGAATTGGCGGATAAGGTTGCGGTTACCCACCATGAAAAGACCGATGATCTCGGCAAAGCGCTTGATGGGCAATTGAGGGCTGCAGACATCATCACGGTAAAGTCGTCCAATGGGACAGGGCTTTCGAAGATCGTAGCCAAGCTCAGAGAAACTTACGGGACCGCAGTGGAATGACGGGAGCGCTTGCAGCCGCTCTGTCAGGGGACAACATATGCTATTTTGGCTGACATCATTTGCGGATCAAATTCCTGCGCTGAACGTGTTTCGATACATCACGTTTCGGACTGGCGGCGCGCTAATCACTTCTGCGTTTATCGTGTTCCTGTTCGGCCCGAAGATCATCGCATCGTTACGCCTGAGACAGGGCAAGGGCCAACCGATTCGCGCTGACGGGCCACAAACCCACTTTAAAAAAGCCGGCACGCCAACCATGGGCGGGCTTATGATCATCGTCGGTGTCGTTGGCTCAACGCTACTGTGGGGCAATTTCTCATCGACCTACACGTGGGTCGTGTTGCTAGTGACGCTCAGCTTCGGCGCGATTGGTTTCTACGATGACTTTTTGAAGGTCACAAAGCAGTCCGATAAAGGCTTCTCCGGCAAAGCACGCTTGGGGCTGGAATTTCTGATTGCGGGCTTTGCCGCCTACATGATCATGGGGGCGGGTACTCAGCCGTTTTCTTCCAGCCTCGCGTTCCCATTCTTCAAAGATTTTCTTGTCAACCTCGGCATTTTCTTCATTCCCATGGCGGCGTTCGTTATTGTCGGCGCGGGCAATGCGGTGAACTTGACCGACGGGCTTGATGGGCTTGCGATCGTACCGATCATGATAGCCGCAGCGTCCTTCGGCATCATCGCGTATCTTTCCGGTAACGCGATTTTTGCTGACTACCTGCAAATCCATTTCGTGCCGGGCACAGGTGAGCTGGCGATTTTGCTCGGTGCCGTCATCGGCGGGGGGCTTGGCTTTTTGTGGTTCAACGCACCGCCTGCTGCGATCTTCATGGGCGACACGGGGTCACTGGCTCTTGGCGGTCTCATTGGTTCTGTTGCGGTGGCAACCAAGCACGAGATCGTCATGGCGATCATCGGCGGCCTGTTCGTGATGGAAGCACTGTCGGTGATCATTCAAGTTGGCGTGTACAAGGCGACGAAGAAGCGCGTTTTCCTGATGGCGCCGATCCACCACCACTTTGAAAAACTTGGCTGGACGGAGAGTCAGGTCGTTATCCGATTTTGGATCATCGCGGTCATTTTGGCGCTGATTGGCCTTTCCACTTTGAAGCTTCGATAGGTGGTGATTTGATCGCGCTCTCATGCATGGCGGGTCGCAACGTGGCGCTGTTCGGTCTTGGCGGATCGGGCATCGTCACTGCACGCGCTCTGATGGATGGCGGCGCGACGCTGACCTGCTTTGACGATAACCCAAATACCGTCGCGAAGGCTGCTGCGGACGGCATTCCGACAGCCGATTTGCGAGCGTTGAATTGGAGCGAGTTAGACGCGCTGGTGCTGGCGCCCGGCGTGCCGCTCACGCATCCAAAACCCCACTGGTCTGCTGATTTGGCCAACGCGGCTGGTGTCGAAATCATCGGCGATGTCGAGCTCTTTTGTCGACAGCGCGCTGTGACAGCGCCTTCGTCGCCGCTTGTTGCGATCACGGGCACCAACGGCAAGTCAACAACAACGGCTTTGATCGCGCATGTGCTGCAGTCAGCCGGGAAGACCGTCGCCATGGGCGGCAATATTGGAGTGCCGGTGTTGAGGCTGGCGGAACCGTCCGTGGAGGTCATCCATGTGGTCGAATGTTCATCCTATCAGATTGATCTGGCACCCGGCCTCAATCCAACAATTGGCGTTTTGCTCAACATCTCTTCGGACCATCTGGACCGGCACGGTACGCTGGAAAACTATGCCGAAATCAAAACCCGTCTGGTCACGAAATCCAGTGTTGCCGTCGTTGGCGTTGATGACACTTTCACCGGAGCAATCGCCGATGATCTACCAGACTGTGTTCGCATATCGGTGAAAGACGTGCCCGCTAGCGTTGATCTTTCAAACGCGCCTTCTTTGCGCGGTGAGCACAATCTCCAAAACGCGCTTGCGGCGCGGGCTGTGTGTTTGGAACTCGGACTATCAGACGAGCAAATCACTGCGGGTTTTGCATCGTTTCCAGGCCTCGCTCACCGCATGCAAATCGTTGGCGAACGTGACGACGTGTTATTTGTAAACGACTCCAAAGCGACCAATGCGGATGCTGCAGCGAAGTCGCTCGCAAGCTTTTCAAATATCCGTTGGATTGTGGGCGGCTTAGCAAAAGAGGGCGGAATTGGTTCGTTGAAACCGCTTTTCCCACATGTGAGCAAGGCGTATTTAATCGGCGAAAGCGCGCCGGATTTTGCTTCTGTGCTGGGTGGTCACGATGTGCCGTATGAGATCTCGTCCACGCTTGATGTGGCCGTAAAACAGGCGAGCGCTGAGGCAGCGGGTGAAGACGTCGTTTTACTCGCCCCTGCGGCGGCAAGCTTTGATCAGTTTCCAAATTTTGAAAAGCGCGGCGATGCATTTGTAGCCGCCGTGAAAGATGTCATCGGTGGAAAAGCCGAAGGAGTGACGTGATGTATTCCAGAACCGACAGAAGTGCCGTTGCCGATTGGTTTTGGACCGTCGACCGTTGGTTCATCGCTGCTTTTCTTGGTCTACTCACATTCGGTGTTGTGCTGTCATTTGCGGCCAGCCCGACGGTAGCTGATCGCATCGGTGCGCCGACGTTCCACTTCGTGGAACGTCACATCGCGTTCATTCTGCCGACCTTGGCGGTGATGTTTGGCGCATCGTTCCTTTCACCGCGCGGGGTGCGACGGGTCGCGCTGTTTGTGCTTCTAGGTTCGCTAGTGCTGATGGCTGCGGCGCTTTTCATGGGCGTTGAAATCAAGGGATCGAAGCGCTGGGTGAACATTGCAGGGTTCAACGTCCAGCCGTCGGAATTCATGAAGCCTGCCTTCGTTATTCTTTGCGCTTGGCTGTTTGCCGAAAAGTTCCGCAGGCCCGAAGTGCCGGGCAATTTGATGGCAGCGGGCCTGCTCGCAATTTGCGGCGGGCTCTTGGTTTTGCAGCCGGACTTTGGCCAAACGGTTCTCATCGCAGCGACTTGGGGCGCGATGTTCTTCATGGCCGGTATGAGCTGGGTATGGATCGGTTTACTTGGCGGTGTCGCGCTAATGGCCATGCTGCTCGCCTATCTCACAATGGATCACGTCGCGAGCCGGATTGATCGTTTCATTCACGGCTCGGGCGATAACTTTCAGGTCGAGACCGGCTACGAAGCACTGGTGCGCGGCGGCTGGTTTGGCCAAGGGCCGGGCGAGGGGACCGTGAAACGCATTTTACCAGATAGTCATACCGACTTCGTGTTCGCTGTTCTGGGTGAAGAGTTCGGCATCGCCTTTTGCATCATCGTTGTCAGCCTATTCGGCTTCATCGTGCTGCGCGGCCTCATCCGTAGTGCCGCAATCAAAGACCCGTTCCGCAGCCTCGCGGTCGGCGGCTTGGTTTCGCTCATCGGCTTTCAGTCGACCATCAACATCGCGGTAAACCTGCAACTCATGCCCGCAAAAGGCATGACCCTGCCCTTCATCTCCTATGGTGGTTCTTCCATGGTCGCAGTCGCGCTCTCTGCAGGGTTTATTCTTGCGCTGACGCGTCGTCGTCCTGAAGCGCGCATTGGACGCGTGGAGTTTTCACCGGTGGCCGAGCCGAGCGACGCGGCACAGGCGGGTGCGTGATGGGGGTTTCAAACGGTCGATTGGCGATGCTTTCTGCGGGCGGAACGGGCGGACATCTATTTCCCGCCGAAGCGCTGGCGCACGAACTCATTTCCCGCGGCTGGCGCATCCAGTTGATGACCGATGACCGCGCCGAGAAATACGCTGACAGTTTCCCGTGCGAGAAAATGCACATCGTCAAAAGCGCAACGCCATCGGGCAAAAACCCGATTGCAATTGTTAAGGCGGTGCTGTCGCTCGCTCGGGGTACTGGCCAATCACGAAAGATCATAAAGACGGAACAACCCTCTGTCGTCATCGGCTTCGGCGGTTATCCAACTATCCCGCCGCTCTGGGCGTCGACGAGCGTTATCCCAACCGCGATACATGAACAAAACGCCGTAATGGGCCGCGCCAACAAGCTGCTCGCGATGAAGGTAGATCGTATCGCGGGTGGCTTTTTGAAGCCCGAGGGACAGTTTGCGGATAAGATCGTCCAGACAGGGAATCCGGTGCGACCGGCGGTGTTGAAGCAATGCGGCGGTGCATATTCAACTTCTACTGGCGATGAGCCGTTTAATCTGGTCGTATTTGGCGGGTCACAAGGCGCAAGCTATTTCTCGGAAGCGCTTCCGCCAGCGCTAGAGAAGCTTTCCCATGCTATGCGTCGTCGTTTGCGGATCACCCAGCAGGCGCGTCCCGAAGATGAGATGGACGCCCGAAAAGCTTACGCCGAGCTTGGCGTTGAAGCGGACGTCTCGCCGTTCTTTGCTGATCTGCCGAAGCGTATCGCGGACGCCCATCTGGTCATAGCGCGTTCCGGCGCATCCACTGTCTCTGAAATTGCGGCGATTGGCCGACCATCGGTTCTGGTGCCCTATCCACATGCGCTCGATCACGATCAGGCAGCCAATGCGGCAAGCCTTGAGGCAGAGGGTGGCACAATGGTTCGTAAGCAGTCGGATTTGGATACCGACGTACTTTCAGCCCTTCTGATGGAACTTATTGATGCACCCGAACGCCTAAAGGATATGGCGGAAAAGGCGGCAAAGGTTGGAAAGCCAAAGGCTGCCAGCTTGCTTGCGGACCTTACAGAGACTATCGCGGATTAACGCGGGTATCTATCGCCCGTTGCTTGATACTTGTCGGGAGTTCCGCCTTTGAAAATGCCTCAAAACATCGGTGCCGTGCATTTTGTCGGCATAGGCGGCATCGGAATGAGCGGCATTGCAGAAGTTCTGCACAGTCTCGGTCATACCGTTCAGGGGTCCGACCAAGCCGATGGCCAGAACGTGCAGCGTTTGCGCGCGAAGGGCATCAATGTTTCGGTTGGTCATCGCGAAGAGAATTTGGGCGACGCCGATGTGGTCGTGGTTTCAACGGCGATTAAAAAGGACAACCCCGAACTCGTCGCTGCACGCCAGAGACTTTTGCCGGTTGTACGACGCGCCGAAATGCTTGCCGAGATCATGCGCTTCAAGAAAGCGATTGCGATCGGCGGCACTCACGGCAAAACCACAACCACATCCATGGTCGCAACACTTCTGGAAGCAGGTGGTCTGGACCCGACAGTCATCAATGGCGGCATCATCAACGCCTACGGCACAAATGCGCGCATCGGGCAGGGCGAGTGGATGGTGGTCGAGGCCGATGAAAGCGACGGCACTTTTTTGAAGCTTCCGGCCGATGTCGCGGTGATTACGAATATTGATCCAGAACACCTCGACCACTACGGCAACTTTGATGCGGTGAAGGCCGCATTTCAGCAGTTCGTGGAGAACGTGCCTTTCTATGGGTTTGGCGTGGCTTGTATCGACCACCCCGAAGTGCAGGCGCTTGCGTCGCGCATTACAGACCGTCGCATCGTCACCTATGGTGAAAATCCGCAAGCTGATGTGCGCTGTGTGGACCATCGGATGGATGGACCAGTTTCATGCTTCGACATCAACATTCGGGATCGTCGCTTGTCGGAAGCGCTGGTGATCGAAGGTCTGCGTTTGCCCATGCCGGGCTCACACAACATGCTGAACGCTACAGCAGCGATTGCTGTTGCTTACAATCTCGGCATGGAACCTGACGCCATTGCGCGCGGGCTCTCCGGTTTTGGCGGTGTCAAAAGACGATTTACGCAGACGGGCGAGTGGAATGGCGTCAAGATTTTTGACGATTATGCTCACCATCCGGTGGAGATCAAAGCGGTGTTGCAGGCAGCGCGTGCTGCTGCAGACAACGGCAAAGTTTTTGCCGTGATGCAGCCGCATCGATTCACGCGCCTGCGCGACTTATTCGATGATTTTGCGGCTTGTTTCAACGACGCTGATACCGTGATTGTCGCGCCGGTTTACCCGGCAGGCGAAGAGCCTATCAAAGACATCAACGAGGTCGAACTCGTGAACCGCATCCGCACGGGCGGGCACCGCAATGCACTGTCCGTCGCTAACCCGGACGAGGCACGTGAAGTCATACGTGAGCACGCCAGCAACGGTGACTATGTGCTTTATCTCGGTGCTGGGAACGTAACCCAATGGGCCTATGCCGCGCCGGAAGAACTCGCTGGGAGCGATGGATGAGTGCTCCGTCACGCGGCGAAATTCTGCTGGAAGAGATCGGTGACGGTGCGAACGATATTCGTGGCCGCCTCCAGCTTGATACAGGGCTGAACAAAGTCACGTGGCTGCGTACGGGCGGTCCAGCAGATATTCTTTTTTCACCGGCAGATGAAGACGATCTGATCGCGTTTTTGCAGATGCTGCCGTCGCACATTCCGGTTTTCGTGATTGGCCTTGGGTCCAATTTGCTGGTCCGTGATGGCGGCGTTCGCGGCGTGGTGATCCGCTTTCCGGCGAAGGGCTTCGGCGAAGTTGTGATTGAGTCCGAAACGAGGCTCCGCGCGGGTGCGGCAGCGCTCGATAAAAAGGTCGCTTCCACCGCGCGGGACGCAGGAATTGGCGGCTTCCATTTCTTTCACGGAATTCCCGGCGGGATAGGCGGCGCAATCAAGATGAACGCGGGTGCGAATTGCATCGAAACCAGCCAGCGTCTTGTTGAAGTGTCTGGCGTTGATCGTCAGGGCAAAAAACACACGCTAACCAATGCAGAGCTTGGTTTCTCCTACCGCCACTCATCAGCGCCGGAAGGGCTGATCTTCACGTCTGCGGTCTTTGAGGGATACGCTCAGCCACCGGCCGAAATTCAGGATTTGATGGACGGTGTCCAGCGACATCGCGAGACGGTGCAGCCTGTGAAGGAAAAGACCGGTGGCTCGACTTTCAAAAACCCCGACGGCACCTCCGCATGGAAGGTCATTGACGATGCAGGATGCCGTGGACTTATGGTGGGCAATGCTCAAATGAGCCCGATGCATTGTAATTTCATGATCAACACAGGCGGCGCGACGAGCCATGATCTGGAGCTTCTCGGCGAAACCGTGCGCGAGCGCGTGTTTGATCATTCGAGCATTCGGCTGGAATGGGAAATCAAGCGGATCGGCGAATTCGGTGATGGCGAAGAGCCTGTGCAGCCCATGATGGGTCGGATGCTTTAAACAGGCTCTGCTTGCTTACTTGATGACCTAGCGGCATGTTGCGTTGCAGCAATGAGAGGTCAAGCTATGTCACGAGAGTACTATTACCGCAAAGCCGATATCACTTTCGATTTTCCCGACGGCGATGTGAGCCAAGTGTTTTCCTATTGGAACAATTTCTTGCGCGATACCAACTTCACTGCGGTGAATGTAAACATGGGTCAGACGCGCAACGCCGAAATCGAACAATATGTTTTGGATAATATCGCGTCTTACGGTCGGCAATTGGGAAGGATTGGTGAAGCGCTGAATGTCGTCATCAATCACCTCGATCTGCTTAAAAAGACGTCGGGCGATGACCAGCGCGCTCTCGTTGCGTTTCAATCGATGCTCAGCGACATCGAGAGCGCGAAACAGACCTGCAAATAAAAGCTATTCCACATCGTGATCGCCGCATTGACGAAGGAAAATAAAGCGTCAATTGCACCGCGATGAGCTCCGTTGACACATTGTCGTTTTCCCCGTCGGTTGATGGCCGCCAAGTCCAGTCTTGGCGCTCGCACATCCGCGCGACCCTTATCGTGGGCGTCCCGCTTGTGGGATCGCAGGTTGGCGGAATGTTGATGAACATGACCGACGTCGCGATGCTCGGATGGTATGGCATCACTGAACTCGCTGCGGGGTCGCTCGTCACCCAGTTTTGGTTCACGGTCATGATGTTTGGCGCGGGTTTTGCCTACGCCGTGGTGCCGATGGCGGCAGACGGTGAGGGAAGAGGCGACATCGTTCACGTGCGCCGCACGGTTCGCATGGGCATTTGGGTTTGCATTGCATTTTGCATCGTTGTGATGCCGATACTCTGGTTCACCGAAGATATCTTTTTGCTTTTGAGGCAAGAGCCCGAGGTCGCGCGGCTTTCCGGCGAATACATGCGCATCGCCCAGTGGGCGATCTTATTTCTGCTGTGCAGTTGGACGCTGCGCGGTTTTCTGACGGCGATTGAACGGACGGGCTTTTACTTCTGGATCACGTTTATCGGCGTTTTGGTGAATGTTGCACTCAATTGGCTGTTCATCTTTGGCAATCTCGGAATGCCGGAGTTAGGCATGCGCGGGGCTGCCATCGCAACGCTTGGAACAAACGCAACGATTTTCGTGATCGCGATATTCTATTGCATGCGTGAGCCCCGCGCGCAGGCTTACGAGCTGTTCGTCCGGTTTTGGAAGCCTGATTGGGCGATGTTTAAAAAGGTCGTCATGCTCGGCGCGCCGATCAGCCTCATGATCACGGCGGAGACGGGCATGTTCATCTTCTCGTCGATCTTTATGGGTTGGCTCGGCGTGATACCGCTCGCAGCCCACGGTATTGTACTTGTTATCGCATCACTTGCATTCATGGTGCCGATGGGGATTAGCCAAGCCGCGACTGCGCGCGTTGGTAATTTCTGGGGTCGAAGTGATCCTGCAAATTTGGCACGTGCCGCTTACACGGTCATGGGCATGTGCATCGTGTTCGCGTCGTGCAGCGCCATGCTGTTTGCGTTTTTGCCAGAACACCTGATCTCGCTCTTTTTAGACGAGACGGACGCCGATGCCGCTTCGGTATTACCGTATGCGGTTCCACTTCTCTTCGTTGCGGCGTGCTTTCAACTGGTCGATTCGGCGCAAGCAATCGCAGCCGCCAATTTGCGCGGTATGCAGGACACCAAGTTGCCCATGTATATCGCCAGCACCTGCTATTGGGTGATTGGACTGGGACTTTCCTATATGCTCGCGTTTCCTCTTGGCCTTGGTGGGATCGGTGTTTGGACCGGTCTTGCGGTTGGCCTTGCCTGTGCTTCCGTCGCGCTTTCTTGGCGGTTCGAGGTAGTGCGCCCAAAAGTGGCGAACCGTCCCGCACATCCTGCCTAGACACAGAATCGCAACTCTGATTCTATCTCCCCATTCGCGTGATTTGGGTGTCAACATTCGTCGTCGGTGTCAGGGTTCCGATAGCGATCAAAGTGACTCTTGAGACTGCGCAAAATAGTCTGAGGGGACGCTATGACCGGAAAACACGTGGCCGTTTTGATGGGCGGATTTTCATCGGAACGTCCGGTTAGTCTGGCCTCAGGGAATGCCTGCGCAGATGAGCTGGAGAGGAGCGGTTACCGCGTCAGCCGGGTGGACGTGGATCGAGACATACCTGCGAGGCTCACCGAGTTGAAGCCAGATGTTGCGTTCAACGCGTTGCACGGACCTTTCGGTGAAGACGGCACAATCCAAGGTCTCCTCGAATTTATGTCAATTCCTTACACCCATTCCGGTGTACTCGCGACTGCGGTCGCGATGGACAAGGAAATCGCAAAGCGCGTTGCCAAATCGCATGGGCTTCCGGTCGCTGAGTCGGTTGTGATGGAGCGCAACGATTTCAAATCCAGTCACCCGATGAAGCCGCCCTACGTGGTCAAGCCGGTTGCGGAAGGTTCGAGCTTCGGCGTGGTGATCGTCAAAGAAGACCAGTCACACCCGCCCCAAGTGATCACCTCAAAAGAATGGGCTTACGGTGACCGCGTTATGGTCGAACGCTACGTCTACGGCCGTGAACTAACCTGTGCGGTTATGGGTGATGTGGCCCTTGGGGTTACCGAGATCATACCGACTGGAAATCAATTTTACGACTATGATGCAAAATATGCCGCCGGTGGCTCTACACACGTTTGTCCGGCGGAAATTTCACCAAATATTTACCAAAAGATTACGAAGATGGCCCTCAAAGCGCATCAGGCATTTGGGTGTAAGGGCGTCACGCGTTCCGACTTTCGCTACGATGATAGGTTCTCTGAAAACGGGGAAATCATCTGGCTGGAAATCAATACGCAGCCCGGAATGACCGCAACGTCTCTGGTGCCAGAATTGGCTGAACATGCCGGACACAGCTTCGGTGAATTGTTAGCTTGGATGGTAGAGGACGCATCGTGCTCACGATAGGCACATTGGCGACACGGTTCATGCGCTCACCGCGCATACACATGCTTGCGCCCGCATCTACTGCTACCCAGCGAAAGCTATTGCGAAATACGACGAAGCTCGCCGAGAAGTGCCAGCGCCTGCCCGGCTGGGCCGATAAACTCGCCATTCTCACAATTGTGGGGGCAGCGGCGCTTTATGGCTCTGTGCAGGGTGGCCAATTTGATGCCGCGGCAAATCATGTCGCGGTGGAATTTGGTTTCGGCGTCACTCAGATCGACATTGCCGGTCAGGTCTATACCGATCCAAGAGAAGTTTACGGCGCGCTTGGTCTCAATGAGCCGCGCTCGGTATTCACGCTTAAAAATGGTGAGGCTGAAGCGGCTCTTGTCTCTCTGCCCTGGGTGGAAAGCGCGCGCGTTCGCATTGGTTTTCCAGACAGTGTTGAAGTCGAATTAACTGAGCGCCAAGCCTACGCCGCATGGCAGTTCGGCGAGACTGTTTCTGTAATCGACCAAAGCGGTGAACCCATTGTCGGTGTCGATGCAAGTCGGGTCAATGCGCTTCCTCTTCTGGTCGGTGAAGGTGCGCCTGCGGCTGCCGGTGAATTCTTCGAGTTGATCGCGAATTACCCAGAAATAACAGACCGCGTACGCGCCTACATGCTCGTTGGCGGCCGGCGTTGGGATTTGAATATTGATTCTGGTGTGGTCGTTAGTTTGCCTGAGACCAATACCGCCAAAGCACTTGATCAACTTGCGACACTTGAAACGGAGCGTTCGGTTTTTGATCGCGATATCGCGTCGATTGATCTTCGAATTCAAGGACAGGCCGTATTTGCGCTGACCGAAAACGCGATGACTGCGCGGTCAACGAAATTCAAAGAGATCGGCATCGACATTATGCGTGAGGAGAAGGCTGAAAATGGCTGATTCTCGTCGCTCAAAAGCCTCTCGCGGTTCTCTGCTTTCTGTCCTCGATATCGGGTCATCTAAGACGACTTGCTTGATCGTTCGTATGCTGCCCGATGCGCAAAACCAGTTCTTATACGGGCGCACACACGAGAGCGAAGTGATCGGTATTGGTCACACGCGCTCGACGGGTATGAAGTCTGGCACAATCGTTGATCTGGATGCGATCGAGAAGAGCGTGCGCTATGCCGTTGAAGCGGCAGAAAAGATGGCTGGCGTTACGGTGGACTCACTCGTCGTAAATCTGACCGCCGGTAGGCTGTCTTCGACAAATTCATCGGCGAAGATTGGACTTGACCCGGATAAGCCAGTTTCACGCGCGGATCTGGACCATGTACTCCGCGCGGCGCTTGCCCACTCTGCGCGCCGAGATCGCCACATTTTGCACCTGCTTCCGGTGAGCTACACGCTCGATGGTCAGAAGGGCATTGATGATCCAATCGGCATGGTGGGCGAAGAGCTGCATTTGAATATGCACTGCCTCACGGCCGATCACGCTCCCATGCGGAATATGGAAGCGGTATTGAACCGAGCGCACTTGGCAGTCGAAACCATGGTTGCTGCGCCGTATGCGTCTGGCCTTTCGACACTTGTTGACGACGAATTAGAGCTCGGCTGCGCGTGTGTGGACATGGGCGCGGGAACCACAACGGTGGGTGTTTTCCACGAGCGCAAGTTCGTTCACTGTGACGCAATCGCGATCGGCGGCCATCACATCACACTCGATCTCGCGCGGGCTTTTTCGTGCTCGATTGAAGACGCAGAGCGTTTGAAAACGCGCAGTGGGTCTGTGTTGCTTGCATCCAGTGACGACAATGATCTGATTTCGATTTCGCCTCTTGGAGACGGGACCGAGCAGCAGCAGATTTATCAGGTTCCGCGCAGCATCGTGAATCGGATTATTCGCGCCCGTGTTGAAGAAACGCTTGAGCTGCTTCGTGACCGCCTGAACTCTTCTGGCTTTTCATCCATTGTCGGTAAGCGCGTCATCCTCACGGGCGGCGCTGCGCAGATGTCCGGTCTCAGTGATTTGGCCCGTCAAATTCTTGGTCGCAACGTACGTATTGGTCGTCCGCTCGGTGTGCGCGGGCTGCCGATTGAAGCCAAAGGCACTGCGTTTGCCGCAGCCGTTGGTCTGCTTGTTTATCCACAATGCTCTGAAGCCGACTACGGAAATGCAGGTATTTACGGCAGCGCAAGCGCGCACGCCGCAACAGGTACACATGGAGCCATGGGGCGGGTCGCCGCTTGGCTTCGAGAGAGTTTTTAAATCGCCGGCAGGTCCGGGTTAACGGGTGCGGCGATGGCCCATCCTCAATCGTAGGGGAAGTCTTGATGACTATTAATTTACAAAAGCCGGACATCACCGAGTTGAAGCCTCGGATCACCGTATTTGGTGTTGGTGGTGGCGGCGGCAATGCCGTCAATAACATGATCAATTGCGGTCTTGATGGCGTCGAATTCGTAGTGGCGAATACCGATGCCCAAGCGCTGACAATGAACAAAGCCGAGCGCATTATTCAGCTTGGAATGGGCGTCACCGAAGGTTTGGGTGCTGGTTCCATGCCGGAAGTCGGTCGCGCGGCTGCCGAAGAGTGCATCGACGAGATCAACGATCATCTGTCGGGCACGCATATGTGTTTTGTCACTGCCGGCATGGGCGGTGGCACCGGCACCGGCGCAGCGCCAGTGGTTGCACGCGCCGCGCGTGAAAAAGGTATCCTCACCGTGGGCGTTGTCACAAAGCCGTTTCACTTTGAAGGCCAGCGTCGCATGCGAACCGCCGATTCCGGCATCGATGAGCTGCAGGCAAATGTCGACACGCTGATCGTCATTCCGAACCAGAACTTGTTCCGCATAGCCAATGACAAGACGACCTTCGCGGACGCCTTTTCCATGGCTGATCAGGTATTGTTCTCTGGCGTAGCCTGCATCACCGATCTGATGGTCAAGGAAGGTTTGATCAATCTGGACTTTGCCGACGTGCGCTCGGTCATGCGTGACATGGGTAAGGCGATGATGGGCACGGGCGAGTCTTCTGGCGAAGGCCGCGCGATGTCTGCTGCCGAAGCTGCAATTGCTAATCCGCTGCTCGACGAGACATCAATGAAGGGTGCGCGTGGTCTTCTGATTTCGATCACTGGTGGTCGTGACATGACGCTCTTTGAAGTGGATGAAGCGGCGACACGCATTCGTGAAGAAGTCGATCAGGATGCAAACATCATCCTTGGAGCTACGTTTGATGAAAGCCTTGAAGGCATCATCCGCGTCTCTGTCGTTGCAACCGGAATTGATGCTGTCGCGAATGCGCAAAGCCAGCCCTCTGCCGAAACACGGGCAATTCCTCGTGCTGTAACAGGCGCAAAGCCTGCGGAAAAAGCGCCTCAACAACCGATGCCAGCTGCCGCCGCAAAACCTGCGCAGCCGATGCCGTCGCAGCTGATGGCTGCGCCACGTGGGACATCTACGCCCGATTTGGTGGCTCAGACACAGCCACCTTCGACGTCACAGCGTCCTGAGATGCCTGATCTTGCTAGCGAGATGGAGCGATTTGCTGCGCCTTTGGCCGCTTCTCCTTCACGCCAAGTGGAGGAAACAACGGCCGCTGAAGCTGCTCCGAGAAGCACATTGTTCACACCGCCGCCGCAGCCTGCCGCACCGGCTACTCAGCCAGTCCAACGGGAAATGCCTGCACCGCGTCAAATGCCGCGTGTTGAAGATTTCCCAGCCGTTGCTCAGCCCCTTGTGGAGCGCGCTTCTGCACCAACTGCTGAAGCACCCATCGCCCACGAGGACGATGAGCGTGGTCCACTTGGACTGCTGCGTCGATTGACCAATGGTCTTTCTGCCAAGCGCGAGGATGAGGAAGTGGAGGTACCATCCACAGAAGATCGCGCAGCGCCTGTGATGAACGATGAGTTATTCGGAAATACGCCATCTCAGCCGCGTCGTGAGCTTTCGCAAGATGCAGCGATGTATGCTCCACGGTCTGGTCAATTGGACGGCCAAGGCCGCAAGAATCAAGGTGGAATGGCCGCGACCGCGGAGGATACGCTTGAAATTCCAGCGTTTTTACGTCGTCAGGTCAGATAACAAGGCGTTAACTTGTTAGTGCAATCTTTAAGGGGTCGCGGATGCCGATGGGCACTTGCGGCCCTAACGCTTTGTAACCAAACAAAAAAGCGTGGCATCGCAGATGTGTCATTGTCGTTACATCCGTTAAGGAAGCGTGATTTGGCTAGATCTCCCTCTGCTTGATACAAAATGGCGAGGGGAACTGGCAGGGCATCTTCGCTCTGCCATGAGAGTTAAAAGGTTGTCATGGGGACTGATCTACGAGCCTATCAAACGACTGTGGCCACAGACATTCATTTGTCGGGAGTTGGCGTGCACAGTGGGCAACCGTCAAATATCACACTTCGTCCTGCCGAACCGAATGTGGGCGTGGTCTTTCGCCGGAAGATGAGTGGCGGTCGCATTGCCGAAATCCCAGCTCGCGTTTTTGAAGTGGGGGCGACCGATCTCTGTACCGTGCTTGGTGACCCGCGCGGTGACTTCATTGGCACGGTCGAGCACATCATGGCGGCTTTCTCAGCGCTGGGGCTCGATAACGTGTATGTGGACGTGGATTGCCACGAAGTGCCAATCATGGACGGCTCAGCCCGTGTGTTTATTGAAGCTGTCGATGAGGTTGGGCTACGGTATCATTTGGTGAAGCGCCAATATATCCGCGTTACCGATGTGGTGCGTGTCGAACTTGGTGGCTCATGGGCGGAATTCAGTCCTCACCATGGTACCCGCTACGAGGTGACAATTGATTTTGCGACCCCGCTGATTGGTCAGCAATCGTTTAAAGGCGAAGTGAATGGCGCGACCTTCCGCCAACATCTGGCAAATGCCCGCACCTTCGGCTTCATGAAAGATGTCGAAATGCTTTGGGCCTCGGGTCATGCGCTCGGCTCATCCCTTGAGAATTCAGTCGTCATTTCAGACGACCACACGGTGATAAACCGCGAAGGCCTTCGTTTCAGTGACGAGTTTGTGCGCCACAAGACGCTTGATGCGGTTGGTGACCTAGCACTTGCCGGTGCTCAATTTATCGGCTGCTTCAAATCATATCGTGGCGGGCATCGCTTGAACTCAGCAGCCTTAAAAGCGCTTCTTAATAACCGCGCTGCCTATGAGATTGTTGAATCACTTGAAGAGCGCGATCACGGTGTTCCAAGTCAGTTTGTGCCGGTGGCCGCTCAGGCCTATGCGCCGTGGGCTGTGTGATTTTCAGCGTCGCTTTCGTCGATCTTAAAGCCGCGGCACCCGTTTCGCCATAGTTGGGCTTTTTTCCGTCCCTAGATGTTTGCGGCGACGGACGTGTTCCGGTATTGAATTTTTATAGGCCAAGCCAGAGCACGGAATTGGGCGGTATTAGGCATGTTGACGAAAGCACTTGGAAGATCGGTTCTTGTAGCCACCACACTCGCACTTGGTGCCTGTGCAAGCGATAATGATACTGACGTTCTAAATTCTTTCGTTGATAGTATCGAACCGGCAGACGTGCTCTACAATCAGGGCCTCGCTAACCTCAATTCGGGCAATCTCCGAGAGGCTGCTGCGAAGTTTAATGCAATTGATCGCCAGCACCCCTATTCTGACTTCGCACGCAAGGCGAAGGTCATGGGTGCATATGCTTCTTACCGCATGGGCGACCATGATAATGCGATTTCGACCGGGCGTCGCTTCGTGTCGCTATACCCAAGCCATGAAGATGCGGCCTACGCGCAATATATCATTGCGCTTTCCTACTTTGCCCAAATGCCGGAAGTTACCCGCGATCAGCGCGATACGAGGCTGGCGCTCCAAAACTTCAATGAACTGGTGGAGCGCTTTCCAGATTCGATTTATGTGGATGATGCCCGTGCGAAGATGCGTGTTCTGCGCGACCAGCTCGCCGGTAAGGAAATGCAGGTTGGCCGCTACTACTTGGAGCGCCGCGAATACGCAGCGTCGTTGACCCGGTTTCGTGGTGTGGTTGAGAGCTACTCCAATACCCGTCACATTGAAGAAGCTTTGGCGCGCATGACTGAGACCTATTATGCCATGGGTCTGGTCCAGGAAGCTCAAAATGCTGCCGGTGTACTCGGACACAATTTTCCAGACAGTCAGTGGTACGCTGACTCCTACAAGCTTCTCCAAACTGGCGGTCTGGAACCAAGAGAAAACCGTGGGTCTCAATTGTCCCGCATCACGCGCAGGCTTCTCGGCGCAAGCTGATTTACAACCTGTCGCGAATCGCGTGATGGGCTAACATGCTTCGCGAATTATCCATCACGGATATCGTTCTCATTGAAAAACTCACTGTCTCCTTTGGAGACGGCTTGTCCGCGCTTACCGGCGAGACTGGCGCAGGAAAATCCATATTGTTGGATTCGCTCGCATTGGCACTCGGCGCACGGGGTGATGCTTCGCTTGTGCGCAAGGGATGCGCGAAGGGGCAAGTGATCGCCATATTTGACGCGCCGGGAAATGCGCTTGACCCGGACATGCTGGATGAAGCGGGTCTGGAATTGGAGGCTGGCGAACCGCTGATCATGCGGCGTGTCCAATCAAGTGACGGAAAGACCCGTGGCTACATCAATGATCAAAGCGTCAGTGCTCAGATGATGCGGACAATCGCATCACAACTCGTGGAAATTCACGGTCAGCACGCCGACCGAGCGCTCGTAGACATATCCACCCATCGGCAATTGCTGGATTCCTTCGGGCGCTTGCAATCTACGGTCGCTTCGGTGGGGTTGGCGCATACCACATGGGCGGGGGCGCGCCGGGCCGCCGAAGACCACCGGCGCATGATGGAGGAGGCCAAGCGTGAGCTCGAGTACATCCAGGCCTCGTCCGATGAATTGGCAGCGCTTAACCCCCAGCCGGGTGAGGAGGACGCGCTGTCTGCGACCCGCACGAAAATGATGCAATCGGAAAAGGTAGCCGGCGACCTGTCCGACGCGATTGAAGTTCTGATTGGAAACAATTCTCCCGTGCCTCAGATCGGTGGTCTGTTGCGTACGCTTGAGCGAAAGGCGGACGGGCTGCCGGACGTGTTACCCGCCGTGAACGATCATCTCGGCCAAGCGCTTGATCATTTGGCGGAAGCGCAGATGATGCTCGAGCACGCAGCCAATGATGCCGAATTTGACCAACGCGCATTGGACGAGACCGAAGAACGCTTGTTCGCGCTGCGCGCTGCATCGCGGAAGTTCAATGTGTCTGTTGAAACTCTGCCTGCGCTCGCAGTCGAGTTTGCCGACCAATTGACTGCTGTGGATGATGGCGATGCAAAGCTTGCCGTGCTCGAAAAAGAAGAGGCGGAAACACGCGAGAAGCTGAGCGCGCGTTGCGCAGAGTTGACAAAACTTCGTCAATCGGCAGCTGAGGAATTGGAAGATACAGTCAATGCCGAACTGCCGCCTCTGAAATTGGAGCGGGCGCGCTTCATCGTTCACTTTGAGACCGATCCGGAAAAGCCCGGCGCTCACGGTTGTGATGAGATCGAATTCTATGTCCAGACCAACCCTGGCTCTAATCCTGGACCAATGATGAAAATTGCGTCTGGCGGTGAACTCTCGCGGTTCTTGCTCGCCTTGAAGGTCGTCATCGCGGATCGGGTATCTGCGCCTACGCTCGTGTTTGATGAAATTGATACCGGCGTTGGTGGTGCCGTTGCCGATGCTATCGGAGCGAGGTTGGCGCGGCTTGCGTCGTCGGTGCAGGTTCTTACGGTCACGCACGCGCCACAAGTTGCCGCTGCCGCGTCCAGCCATTTGCTGATCTCAAAGAAAGAGGTGTCGCCGGAGTTGGTGGCGACCGCGGTGCATGTGATGGACGAGACAGAGCGGCAAGAGGAGATCGCGCGCATGCTCTCCGGCGCGTCGGTTACCGATGAGGCGCGAGCCGCGGCTGCACGATTGCTCCAGCAGTAACGCGCCATATCTGTTTTTCATGTTTTTGGTTTTGAGTGGGCACTATGGAAATATCGCTGCGTGAAATTGATGTCGAAGCGCTGGACGCTGAACAAGCAGCTGCGGAGTTGGAGGCACTTGCCGCGGAACTTTCTGCCCATGATGAGGCTTATCACACCAAAGATGCGCCTGTTGTCCCAGACGGCGTCTATGATCGTCTTAAGCAGCGTAACGAAGCCATTGAAACGCGTTTCCCCGATCTGAAGTTGGCTGACTCGCCCTCGGAAAAGGTTGGCGGAAAGCTGTCGTCGAAGTTCGAGAAAATCACCCATCGTGTAGCGATGCTGTCACTGGATAACGCGTTCAACGACGACGATGTCCGGGATTTCTCCGCGCGGTTGAAACGGTTTCTCAAAATGCCGGCACATGCGGTTCTGCCGCTCACCGCTGAGCCCAAGATCGACGGGCTTTCACTCGCGCTGCGCTATGAAAAGGGCGAGTTGGTTTACGCAGCGACACGTGGCAACGGACAGGTGGGTGAAAATGTTACCTCAAACGCACGCACTATCGCCGACGTTCCCGCAAAGCTGAGCGGCAATCCTCCTGACGTGATTGAAGTGCGCGGTGAGGTCTACATGACCAAGGACGATTTCGCCGAACTGAACCGAGCGCAAGAAGAAGCGGGAAAGCAAACCTATGTGAACCCGCGCAACACCGCGGCAGGCTCGCTTCGTCAGCTTGACCCATCAATCACCGCTGCACGCCCTTTGAAGTTCTTCGCATACGCGTGGGGTGAAGTGTCCGACATGCCGTCAGATACCCAGTCCGGCATGGTTAAGAAACTCGCCGAGTACGGTTTTTCCACAAATCCTCTCATGGGCCGCTTTGAGACCATCGAGGCGCTCCTTGAGCACTATCACCGCATTGAGATGGAGCGCGCCGATCTGGCGTATGACATCGACGGCGTCGTGTACAAAGTTGACGATCTTGGCCTGCAAGAGCGCTTAGGCTTTGTTTCCAAATCCCCGCGTTGGGCCATCGCGCATAAATTTCCCGCCGAGCTCGCGTGGACGACCCTGTTGGCAATCGACATTCAGGTCGGGCGTACCGGAGCGCTCAGTCCCGTTGCGCGGCTTGAGCCGATCACGGTCGGGGGCGTTGTGGTGGAGAATGCGACGCTGCACAATGAGGATTATATCGCGGGCATCGATTCCAAGGGGCAGCCGATACGCGATGGTAAAGACATCCGCGTTGGTGACACGGTTCAGGTCTACCGAGCCGGCGATGTGATACCCAAGATTGCCGACGTGGACCTTTCCAGACGACCCGCCGATAGCGTGCCTTATCAGTTTCCGACGGTCTGTCCCGAGTGCGGTTCAGAGGCCGTGCGCGAAGAAGGTGATTCGGTCCGCCGCTGTACCGGCGGGCTGATTTGCCCCGCACAGGCGACAGAGAAGTTGAAGCATTTCGTTTCTCGTCAGGCATTTGACATCGAGGGTCTGGGCTCAAAGCAGGTGGAGTATTTTTACAGCCTGCCCGATGATGATCCGCTTCATATCAGAACGCCCAAGGATATCTTTACGCTCGCAGAACGCGATCAGGCCGAAGAGCTTCGCAAGCTGAGAAACCGTGAAGGGTTCGGCGAGACATCGGCTGCCAATTTGTTTGCGGCCATTGAAGAAAAGCGGACCATCCCGCTGGCGCGTTTGATCTTCGCGCTTGGTATTCGTCATGTGGGCGAGGTCGTCGGCGCGGATTTGGCTCGGCACTTCGAGACTTGGGACAGTTTTGTAAGCACCATTGATACAGCTGCGAAAGAGGCGGTCGCGGAGACAGTAGTTGCGAAAGAGAGGAAGGCAGTGCTCGCCGCAAGCCCCGCATGGTCTGAAATCATCAATATCGACGGCATCGGCGACTCTGTTGCGCAGGCACTGACTAAAACTCTATCGCAAGAGGCCGAGCGGGCATCAATTGATGCGCTCATTGCCATGCTGACGATTGAGTCCCCAGAGAAAATTGAAGCCAACAGCGATTTTGCGGGCAAGACCATCGTATTTACCGGATCGCTGGAACGAATGAGCCGCGACGAGGCAAAGGCGATGGCACTCCGGCTTGGCGCAAAGGCTGCCGGTTCTGTCTCATCGAAAACCGATCTGTTGGTTGCCGGACCGGGTGCAGGATCAAAGCTCAAGAAGGCCCAAGACTTCGGCATTGAAACCATCGACGAGGACGAGTGGTTCCGCCGTGTTGAGGGAAGCTAGCCGCCGAAAAGACTAGAGCAGCACATAGAGGCCAAGAAGCGTAGAGGGAAGGAATAACCAGCCCTGCGGTGCCTCCTTGAAGCTTGTCCCGGACAAGGGAATTGTCACAATACCTGCGATGCAAATCACCGCTGAAAGTGCGGTTGCAGCGATTGTGAACTCACGTGACGCGGTGATCGCGGCCAGAGCAAAGAGAATGGCCATCAAGAGCAGTGTGAGCGTGACCATGTGCCAGACCATGCGCAGCACAGCCCTTGTGGTTTTGTTGAGGTCTTTAGACGCCATGAGTGGATTTATGATCTCACGTCCACCGACAAATGTGTGGGCCGAAAACCAGAGCGTCGACAATGCAGCGGAGACATAAAGTGGCCAAGCGGGCATGTAATCCTCATTCGCTGATAGCGGCTTCCATGCCTACATCTACGGGTCAGATACAATCGAACGAAGGTTTACCCGACAGCCGGGAAGCGGATATCGATGATGGACTTCTTTAGAGCGACCGAAGCGCTTATGCGCATGGATGATGAGGCTTGGGCGCGTCACGCCAATCCGTGGAGCGGCTATACGCGCTTTGCCAGCGCCGTGCCGCTGTTCTTCGCGATCTATAGCGCGCATTGGATGAGCTGGTGGGCGCTTTTTCCGGTGTCTGCGGTGCTCGTTTGGACTTATTTAAATCCGCGCGTTTTCTCACCCCCGATGACAACACAAAGCTGGATGACCCGCGGAGTTCTTGGAGAGCGCGTGTTTCTCAACCGCAAAGCAGTTCCCATCCCCGCTGAGCATGAAAGGATGGCGAACCTCACGACGGTTTGTGCGGTGCTGTTTGCGGTTGTGGCGGTTTACGGTTTCTGGGTGGGCGAGTTTTGGACAGCGTTTGCAGGCTTCTTTGGCGCGGTTCTTGCGAAAACATGGTTCGTTGATCGCATGGTATGGCTCTGGGAGCATATGAAGACACAACATCCCGTCTACGCGGCGTGGAACCGTGCTGACTGGACCGCAAAACTTTAAGATGGCGGCGCTTTTCGGCGCTTGGTGAACTTCATTTTGTGCGTAGCCAAGTCTTCTGGGTTGGCTGTCCAAGCATAGGCCAAGAGCACCGGCTCTGTTGAAGGCGTGCGGATGGTGTGGGTCGTTCCCGGCGCGTTGAAGATCATAGATGGTGCGCGAAAAACGCCGATATCGTTTTGCGAACAGGCGCCCGAGAGCACGATGTAACTCTCGCTGATGCCGTCATGCTTGTGTGATGGATAAGTACACTCCGGCGCGAAGAGCACGTAACCCAGAGCAAGATTATCGCTGCGGATCAGTCCTTCCGGGCCAACCACATCGGCGTAGCCGTATTTGCGCATGAGGTTCACGGGCAGCTTCTCGTAGCCGTATTGCCAATGTAAGCGATCAGCGACTTTACGTGTTGCCCGGTTGAAGCTCTCCGCATGGCCTTGCTCGCCATTGTCGAGTGCGCGTGGCAGGTGACCGTTCACGGGAACGCGGGTGGGCACCGTATATTGCACCTGTGGGTTGAGCTTCAAAAGCCCGCTAAGTCGCTCGCGAACGCGCCGCATGTGCCCACGAATTGCCGCGCTGCCGCCGTTTGACGCGAAGCGATAGGCTAGATTGAACTCGCGCAAAACGTAGTAAAGGTCGGCGTCGTCTAACAGCTTGTGCATGGTGTGGTCGTTCATTTGAGGCGACCTAGCGCAGGTGGGCACGTTTGGAAGCTGTCGCGAAGTTTTTCGCAGTGACAAGCGGCACTTTGGACAATACGGCTTCGGGCAGGGAGATGAGCAAGATGCGAAGTACGCGCGCAGATTTCATAGCTGGAATGAGAAGCACTGGTGCAGCGCTATTGGCAGCTGCGCCTTTCGGTGCCTTGTTTGGCGCACTTGCGGTCGAGAACGGCATGACCGTTTTCGAAGCTACACTGATGAGCGCGACTGTCTTTGCGGGCGCCAGCCAGATGGTGGGGATTGACCTTTTTGGGGCGCAGATTGCGCCATGGTTGATCGTGTTCTCAATCTTCGCGGTCAATTTTCGCCATGTGCTGTATTCTGCCGTTGCCGGTCAGCGCATGGCGTCGTTCAAGCCGTGGCAGCGCTACCTTTCATTTTACTTTTTGGTCGATCCGCATTTTGCTGAAATGGAACAGCGGGCTGAAAAGCGCATTCCGCTTACCTTTGCGTGGTTCATTGGCGGCGGTCTGGCGTGGTGGGTGCTTTGGGTTTTTGTATCCTATCTCGGTGCTTTGTTCGGTGGTTTGATCGAAAACCCCGAGCGATACGGCGTGGACATGCTGTTACCGATCTACTTTTTGTCGCTCGTGCTGGCATTTCGCAAACGCGCAAACTGGGTGCCAGTCGTTTTTGCTAGCGGTGCTGTCGCGATTGTCGCTTTCCACTTTGTGGGCTCTCCGTGGCACGTGTCTCTTGGTGGACTGGCAGGGGTGGTGACCGCGGCTATTATTGGTTTGCCGAAAGATCACCGGATGGTCGTCTGATATGTCGACCACAGTTTGGATTGTTCTTGCCGGCGCACTCGCGACTTACTTCACGCGCGCAATTGGGCACATGATTTTATCGCGGTTTAAGGAGATCCCACCGCGATTGGAGGCCGCTTTAAATGCCGTACCAGCCGCTGTTCTCACAACGATCGTGGCGCCATCGCTCGCCTTTGGCTCGCTCGCCGACCAATTGGCTTTGGTGGTGGCCGGTGTTTCCGCCCTTTACTTGCCGCCGCTTGGTATGTTTGCGGTCGGCTGGGGCGCGGTCATCACGTTCAGAGCGCTGCTGGGAACCTAGTCTAAATTCGAGCGGTTGCTCGCTCGAGCCACGTTTTGTCCGCATGGCTCTTAAGCAGTGGCGTCAGTTTGCGTTTTACGGTCGCGTGATAGCGATTGAGCCAACGGCGTTCAGATGGGACCAACATCTTGCGGTCGATTAGGCGGCGATCAATCGGACAGAGCGTGAGCGTTTCGAAACTATGCATTTCCAGAATGCCGTCCTTCGGCACGGTTTGCTTCGACACGACAATAAGGTTCTCGATGCGGATGCCATGGCTTCCTGTTTTGTAGACACCGGGTTCGTTGGAAAGAATCATGCCCGTTTGCAGTGGTGTTGTTCCGCGTTTGGAGATGTTCTGCGGACCTTCGTGCACGCCAAGATATGAGCCAACGCCATGGCCTGTACCGTGGGCGTAATCGCGCCCAGCTTGCCACAGTGCATTTCGGGCAAGAATATCGATGTCCATGCCGCGGGTGCCCGCCGGAAAGCGTGCCTCTGAAATCGCGATCATGCCCTTAAGCACGAGTGTGAAGTCGCGGATATATTCGTTGGTCGGCTCGCCGATCGGGACCGTCCGCGTGATATCGGTTGTGCCATCGATATATTGTCCACCGGAGTCAATCAGCATCAATTCGCCGGTCTGCAGCGCACGATTGGACGCCTCATCGACGCGGTAGTGTACAATCGCGCCATGCGGTCCACTGCCGGAAATCGTATCGAATGAGATATCCAGAAGTGGCATGCCGAGGCGTTTGCCCGTCTCAGTCCTGCAGGCCTCGAGATGCTTTGCGACGTCAATTTCAGTTACGTTTGGCGACTGCGATTGCTCCTCCAGCCAGCGCAGGAATGAAACCATTGCTGCACCGTCACGCAGGTGGGCGGCTCGTGCACCGCGAAGTTCTGCCGGGTTTTTGCAGGCGCGGGGCAGGCGGGTCGGATCGGATAGGTTTACAATCGTGCCACCATGCTCGGTGATCGCAGATGCAATCGCCTGACTGGCCTGCGCCTCATCGAGCGCGATTGACCGTCCCTTGCTCGCCAAATCAGCGAGGTGGTGCATGAGCTCAGTGTCGTCGTGAATGTCGCAGAGCGGCGCAAGATAGGCTTCCGTTTCAGCGCTCAGCTTTGCGTGATCGATAAACAGCTTTGGTCTGCCTTTTGCTGGAACAACGGCGCGGGCAAGCGTGAGAGGTGTATGCGCGACATCGCCGCCTCGGATATTGAACGTCCACGCTATCGCCACAGTGTCTGTCATCACATGAGCGTCTGATCTCGCCGCTTGGACCGCTTTGGCGAGGTTGCGCAGCTTTTTGGTTGCAGCAACACCGGCCTGCTCCTTGGCGTGGACAACCACCGGCGTTTGCGGCGGTGCGGGCTGATCTTCCCAGATTTTGTCAATCAGGTTTTCCGATAATTCGACCAGTGCCCCACCCTTGGTTTCAACGATTGCCCGCACGCGCGCGACAGCGATGACTGTGTGCAAATGAGGGTCAATACCAACCGTCTGGTTTGCTTCAAGATTTGCTTCGAGCCATTTAAGTGGCCCATGCGCCACGAGGTCTTGAGGTGTGAAAACGTCCGGGTCGGTCTGCTGAGCGACTTGCAAAGTGTACCGCCCGTCCACGAACACAACCGCTTCTTTGCTCGTGATAATTGCCGCGCCCGCCGAGCCGGTAAACCCGGTAATCCACGCAAGCCGCTCGGCATAGGCCGGCAGATATTCGTTTTGATATTCATCGGCGTGCGGGATCAGCAGTATGTCAACGCCTGCTTCTGCCATCGCCTCGCGAAGTTTGGCGACGCGCGGTGCACCATTGGACGGATCGCTCTTGCTTTCAAAGTTTTGAAACATGGAAACCTGCGTGATGATCTAGCGACGTTTTCGTAAGTGAAGAGTGACCCAGCCGTCACTCTCTTGCGTTTTTACATGGAAGAAGCCCTGCAAGCGGAATGCGGACAAGACACGCATGCGCTGGGATGTGAGGATTCCTGAGAGCAGTAGGTCGCCGCTTGTCTCGATATGCCTACCAATATCCGATGCCATTGCCATGAGCGGACGGGGCAGAATATTCGCGATGATAAGATCGAAGGGGCCGGTATCGGCGAAGACACGGTTGCCAAACCCAGTCGCGGTTTGAAAATTCACGAAGCCTTGCACGCCGTTCAATTTAGCATTTGTTTTTGCTACCCTTGTCGCGATCGGATCGATATCGGTCGCCAGTACGCAAGTCTTTGCAAGTTTTGTCGCGCCAATAGCGAGCACGCCACTGCCTGTTCCAAGATCGAGTATGTTTCGCGGTCTGCGGCGGGCTATCAGCCTTTGCATCAGCGTGAGACAGCCGAACGTTGTGCCGTGGTGTCCTGTTCCAAATGCTTGGCCAGCGTCGATTTCGATGGAGATGTCGTTGGGCTGGATAACGGCGCGATCATGACTTCCGTGAACGACAAACCGCTTGGCGCGAACAGGTGCCAGCCCTTCCAGCGATTTTGTAACCCAATCGACATCTGGGATTTCTTCTATCCCGAAATCCAGGCCGCTTATTTCTTTGGCATGCTGCAGCACATGTTCGCCTTGAGAAACGGGCACATAGATCGAGAGCTCGCGTTTGGCTAAAGCGTCGTCTATCTCAAAGGTCGAGATCGCATATCCATCGTCTTCGAATGCCGGCTCAAGGACAGCAAAGGCTGTCTCCACGCTTTCGCGGGTTCCAACGTAGACGAGCTTACATTGCGGTTCGTGGTCACTCATAGCGAGCGGGTAACAAACGGTCGTCAGCCGGGCAATGCCGGTTCCTGCGATGCCTGCGCGTTTTTGCGAGCGCTTGCCGCTTGGATGCGTTGCTTTTGTGGCGCAAAGCTGACGACCGTGTCCCCGGCGACGGGCGAAGCACCGCGACAGTTGCTGGCAAATACAATTCGACCGTCTGGTCGCTTCCACAGGATCATTTTGAGGTCGTCCGGGCGGTCACTTTGAAACTTCTCAAACGGGTACTCTTTCGTGATGCGTGTTGCTTGCATTTTCCATCCCGATCGCGCCCGGTTTTGTAACTCTCGGTACTCAATTCCCGGTTTGAACAATTGAATGCCGCCGAGCGTGAAATTCAGGCTTTGGCGATCAGATTTCAGGTCTTCACCGCTGATCATATAGACGTTCATCCGGCCCAGTTCGGGACCGAAGTCAGTGCAGACCAGCGCGTTATAAGCGTCATTGTCTGTGGCAGCGATCAGGTAGCCGTATCGGTGAAAATCCATTTGCAAATGGGCGTGTTCGGAGAGAACCTCGCCGTAATGGACATCAAGATTTACCAAGCGTGCATCGTTGATATGGTTCCAGTTGCTGTCGGAGATAGTGGTTGGGATACCTATCTCTTTTAGCTTATCGGCTAACGCGGTCGCCCATCGTGACCCGCCCACGATCAAGACGCCAGGTTTCTCGGTTGAGCGGAGGTTGAGGGCAGCGGCAAGCGGTATAAGTGAAAAACCGTGGAGGACGATGGAGCCGACCACGACTGCGAATGTAAACGCAATCATCTTTTCCCCGTCGGCTACCCCCATCTCGACGAGTGCAGTGCCGAAAAGTCCGGTGATCGCGACAGCAACAATGCCGCGCGGTGCGATCCAGCCGACAAGAAGTCGCTCCTCAAAAGACAGTCCGGTGCCATGGGTAACGAGGAACACGGCTGCGGGGCGGATGACAAAGAGCAGCAGGAATACAAAGGCGGCTGCCCGCCAATCGAGGCTCGTTATTGTTGCCCAATCAAGCGCGGCAGTCAGGAGAATGAAAAGACCGGAGACGAGGAGAATGGTCGCCGTTTCCTTAAAGCGACGCATTTCTGACAGTGAGGCAATGCGAGAATTGGCGAGCGTGATGCCCATGATCGTCACGGTCAGGAGGCCGGATTCTTCCAAAATGCTGTTCGACACGGCGAACAGCGCGAGCACAGTGGCAAGCAGTATCGGCGCTTTGAGGTAGTCTGGCACGTGGCCGTGAACGAACGCCCAAATCAGGAAACGTCCCGCACCGTAGCCTGCCAGCCCTGCAAAGAAGATCGCGGAGAAGACTGTTGCCATGAGCGATTGAGCGCCATGGTCGCCGGAAAATACTAAGTAAGTTTCGAAAGCGAGAACCGCGAAGAGAGCGCCTATCGCGTCGTTGACGATTGCTTCCCAGCGAAGAATTGAAGCCGGTCGGCTTTTCAGTTTCGCGGTTTTCAGGAGTGGCATGATCACGGTTGGACCTGTGATCACGAACACTGCACCGAGTGTGATCGCGACCGGCCAAGCGAGTCCGCCGACATAGTGTGCAGCCAAGCTGCCGCCGATCCAAACGAGAGGCCCGGCGAAGAAGATTACGCGTTGGACGGCGCGTGATGTGCCCGCAATTTCTTTAAAATTGAGCGTCAACCCACCTTCAAACAGTATGATAGCGACGGCTAGTCCAACCATCGGCTTGTAGATATCGCCGAAGTCACGGACCGGATTGATGAAATCAGTGAGTGGGCCCAACACAAAACCTGCTGCGAGCAGAAGAACGATTGCAGGCAAGCGAAGTCGCCATGCAAGCCATTGGGCAAAAATGCCACTGCCGCCGATGAGGGCGAGCTTAATCGCAATGTCTTGCATACCGAAGGCCCGGGATTGTTAAGTTCGGGCCAAATATCGGTCGCTTGAGACATTCGGCAAGCGCTGCAGCCTTGCGTTTAGGTGTCTGCCAGATCGCGAAGTTTTGCGACAGCGGTGTCCATGCGCTCGCCGTAAGCAATCGATTTCCGAAAATCTCCGTCAGAATCGAGGAGAAACACAGAGGCCGTGTGGTCCATCGTATAGTCGCCGTCATCCAATTCTACGCGCTTGTAATAAACGCTGAACCCATCGACCATTGCGCGAACGGCAGCTGGATCGCCTGTGATGCCGACGACACGGTCAGTGATGGAGGTCAGATAGAATTCAAGCGCCTCCGGCGTGTCACGCTCCGGGTCCACGGTGATGAAATAGGCGTCGATATTCTCGCCATCTTCGCCAAGCTCTGCAAACCAAGCCTCAAGTTCGAACACAGTTGTGGGGCAGATCTCTGGGCAACGCGTGAACCCAAAGAAGATCGCCGTGGGTTGTCCGCGAAAGGCCGCATCGGTGATCTGGTTGCCATTATGGTCCACAAGCTCAAAGGGTACCCCGAATTGCTGGGCTTGCTGCTGATCACGTTCTCCGAAAAAGGTGAAGCTGATCGCAAAGACGACCAAACCAAGCACAACGACCAAACCTGCAAAAAGCGCGCGCATTTTCATCCCCTTCGCCTGGTAGCAAGATAAGCGAGGATCGTTCGCAATTTAAGGCAGGTGACTGTTAAAAATGTCTCAGAAGCACCAGGCGAGGCCGGTTTCCACCAGCTTCACGAACATTTGTGTGCCTTCGCTGGCGTAGGCGGCAACGCCAAACGTGCCGACCATAAGGATCACTGAAGCTATGGCAGCAGGGGCAGCGATGTCGCGCATTTTCATGTTCATCCTGCAATAATAGCAAACGCAGCAGCACATAGAAAGCGGATCAGATGAGGTGCTTATTCAGTTCGATTTCATTGTTTATGCGTCGGCCACGAACTAGAATCCGAGCTTTTCGTTAAGCATCGGCATATTTGAGAGAAAGCAGTGGGGCAGGGTCACCGTCTGTCTGCTACAGGAACACGCGCATTTTGTCGGCAAGCGCTTTGTTTTCCTCGGTGATTGAGATCATCACGCAAACAACGCGCATGCCGTCGTATTCCCACTCGGATAAGATCTGTCCGCCCATGCCGAACGTGTTCGACATCGCAAAGAGGCGATATTCAACCACTGTGATAAACTCAGTGATACCCACTCGAAGCGCATAATCCAGATTGCCGATGTTTATGGCGAGATTAGCGCGTTTGGCACCCGAGCTTAGCTTTTTACCGCTTCGCACACCATCGATGCAATAGCGCGATGACTCCCAAATTGTCGGTGACTTAAACGACATGTCCTCAGGCAACAATTCCGGAAACCACCGCTCTAGGAGTGTCATCTGTGTGGTGGGTATAAGGCGCGCGCCTGCGAGCACTTCATCATTTTTGTCGACATAGAGGGTGTATGTGCACGGAAATACATCGAGCTCGTCAAACTCGATGTCACCGTCAGTGGTTTCCACCCATCGAAGTTGATCGACAAAAACCTTTTTGCGCAGCCGGAAATAGCTGCGCAACTGCTTGGCATATTTTTCGCGCTCGTGTGTTTCGACATGAAGAATCATGTTTAAAACACAACCATTGATTGAATCTCGAAGCAATCCTTACTTTAATGAATGTACTTTCTTGCCAGTGCTTCTGTGAGCGTGTCGCTTAGGCGCACGGTGCCGAGCTTAGCCTTCACGCTTCGTATGTGCGCGACCACCGTCCATTTGCTTATCCCGAGGATTTCGGCAATTTCGTCATAAGTTTTGCCGCTTTTGACTGCCCTCAAGACTTCCTGTTCGCGTTTCGTAAGTACATCGGAGGTTTTTGAATGTTCTGGCAATTCCCCAAACTCAATTTTGACGAGGGAATGGGCATATTGCTGCAGCCTAGCCATGATTGGTTCTGTGCCTGTGGGACCTATACTCTGCGGTTCAACGTCAAAGGTGAACGTGACGGCGACATTCAGATCAACAAATTTGTTTACTGGGACGCATACTGCATAGCGTCCGATATCAGCCTTGAGAACTTGAGGCGCGAATTGGTCCGAAGTCTCACGGCTCATCACCTCGAAATCGAAAATGAGCGCGCCAGCCGAACTAAGTCCTTTTTGAATTGAAGGGTCCAATTTTGAAAAACCGCCTATGGAGTATTTTGATATCCATGACGTGGGAAACGTCGAGATTACGGTAAGTTCCTTCTTTCCCTTTAGCCGATGTTCGGCCCAGATTGAGATATGACGGCATCTCAAATCCGCCTTTGCGGTAACCATCCGTTGTAGCACACGCTTTTTGACGCTTGGGAGGCCCAACTGGTTTCGGAATTCGGGAGCAATTGCGATTTTCATCTTGTCCCCCCTAAGTACGTGTCGTCGCCTCTCTGTCGTGTAGATTTGGCTAGTCTCACGAAGAATTGCCCAAAGTCAGTTTCACACCTTATGTCGGCGCGACACAGTTATCCTTTAGGTGCCGTCTCCTTCAATATTGACTTCTCAAGGCGATCGGCGAGCGCATCAATTCGCTTTAAGACGCGTTTGGAAGCTGAGCGTTTTTCCACTAAGCGATTTCGCATTCGAAGCGTCACCTGCATAGCTTCCAAAAGAGCAGTGGTTTTAACTTTGCGTTTCATGAGGTCCCCTCCTGTCCCGAAACAGAAACTAGCTCACAAAACGACAGGCCAAGGTCGCAACAAGTTGTATCTGGACCTCTTTATTTTGCGTTGGACGAGGTTATCCACAGTTGCAAAGTCAAAATTCGTTCAAACTCGCTCGACGAAGCCGTCGAGCACCTTTTTCTCGCCAGCTTTGTCGAAGGCCACCGTCAGCTTGTTGCCTTCAATCGTGACGATGTTGCCATTCCCAAATTTGAGATGGAACACGCGGTCGCCAACGGAGAACTGCGACGCCTCGTCGGCAACAGATTTTGCCACAAGTTCGCCTTCAATGACACGGCTTTTGACTGACGATCTGCCCGCGCCGAAGTTTGAGTCTGTTTCGCCGTAACCAATCCGTTCCACGCCCATGCCGGAACGGGAACCCCAGTTTTCACGTGTCGCGCTGGTCTGGTTAGCCTGTGCACGTTGCCAGCCGGGAGATGTGCGCCGTGTGCCAAACGGTTCCATGCGGTCAAAGCGCGATTGGCCGTAGCCACCACCATAATTGCTACCTGTTGCCGGTGGTTCGGCGACATCGACATGATCGTTTGGCAGTTCATCGAGAAAGCGGGATGGGATTGTCGATTGCCAAAGCCCGTGAATGCGCCGGTTTGATACGAACCAAATGTGGCAATTGGTTTTTGCACGCGTAATGCCAACGTAAGCAAGGCGGCGTTCTTCCTCCAAGCCCGAGCGACCGCCTTCATCAAGCGAACGCTGATGGGGAAAAAGTCCTTCCTCCCAGCCTGGCAGGAAGACCGTGCCGAATTCCAGTCCTTTTGCCGCGTGAAGCGTCATGATTGAAATCGCGTCAGTATCGGCATTTTGCTCCGCGTCCATGACGAGCGAAACATGTTCCAGAAACGCCCGCATGGACTCAAAATCTTCCATCGAGCGCACGAGCTCTTTCAAGTTTTCCAGGCGCCCTGGTGCTTCGGCAGAGCGGTCGTTCTGCCACATCGTGGTGTAGCCGCTCTCGTCCAAGATCGTTTCGGCGAGCTCGGTGTGGGGTGTATTGTCCAGCATCGACTGCCAGCGGACGAAATTCTCGACAACGCCGCGCAACGCCGCGCGAGGCTTTGGCTTTAGATCTGTGCCCTCCACGATCTCAGCGGCCGCTGCCAGCATGGGCATGTCTTTGCGGCGAGCGTAGTCGTGAACCAGCCGTACCGACGCATCACCGAGACCACGCTTTGGCGTGTTCACGATGCGCTCAAACGCCAGATCGTCAGCGGGTTGGCAGACACAACGAAAATACGCCATCGCATCGCGTATCTCCATGCGCTCATAGAAGCGCGGGCCGCCGATGACGCGGTAGTTGACGCCAAGCGTGACAAAACGATCTTCGAATTCGCGCATTTGAAATGATGCACGAACGAGGATCGCCATGTCATTGAGATTTATGTTTGCACGTTGATAGCTTTCTACCTCATCGCCGACCGCACGTGCCTCTTCTTCGGAGTCCCACGCCGCGTGAACCTTCACCTGCGGATCGTCGGGGTCGGGCGCATCGGTGAAGAGCGTTTTGCCAAGACGGTCCTCATTGTGACTGATCAGGTGCGAGGCAGCGCCAAGAATATGACCCGTTGAGCGGTAGTTCCGCTCTAGTTTGATCACGTCCGCTCCGGGGAAATCCTTTTCGAAACGCAGGATGTTATCAACTTCTGCGCCGCGCCAGCCATAGATTGACTGGTCGTCATCACCCACACAGCAGATGTTGGTTGGTTCGCCGCTGTGGCGCTGCGCGAGCAGGCGAAGCCACATGTATTGAGCAGTGTTGGTATCCTGATACTCGTCGACGAGGATGTAGCGAAACTTGCGGTGGTAATCGGCCAACACATCATTGTTGTTACGCAAAATTCGGATTGGGTGACAAAGAAGATCGCCAAAATCGCAGGCATTCAGCGTCTTCAAACGGTTTTGGTACGCGGTAAACAATTCACGACCTTTTCCGTTCGCAAATGCCCGGGCATCGCCTTCGGGAATATCTACCGGCCCGAAGCCTTTGTTCTTCCAGCCATCGATCATCATTGCAAACTGACGCGCTGGCCAACGTTTATCGTCGAGCCCCTCGACTTGGATGATCTGCTTTAACAGCCGGATTTGGTCATCGGTATCAAGGATCGTAAAATCCGATTTCAAGCCCACAAGTTCTGCGTGCTTACGCAGGATTTTCACGCCGATGGAGTGAAACGTGCCGAGCCATGGCATGCCTTCAACTGCTTCACCGACGAGTAGGCCAATCCGCTCTTTCATCTCGCGGGCAGCTTTGTTGGTGAAAGTCACAGCGAGGATTTGTGAAGGCCAGGCTTTGCCTTGTGTCAGAATATGAGCGATCCGCGTTGTGAGCACTCGCGTTTTACCGGTACCGGCACCGGCAAGAACCAACAGAGGTCCTTCAGTGGTTTCCACCGCCCTGCGTTGTTCAGGGTTCAGGCCGTCCAGATAGTTGGGCGCGCTTCGCGCAGCCATAGCACGCGCTGCGATGCCTGAGCCTCGGCGAGGCTCAGCCGGTGCCACCGGTTCGTCGCCAAACGGAATGTCTTCAAACGGATTGCTCATCGCAGCCTATTTAATGATTCTGAATGAGAAGACCATAATCGTGAAAATGCTGGTCCGTAATGCCGATCGTTAATTTTGCGGAAACGAAATTGGCGCAAATTGACGTATATGACGATACGGCATGCACTTTCGACAGGATTAGTGATGTTGGGCACTCTAGGAGCTGCCCAAGCTCAAGTTGATGCCGATCAGGGCCAGTTCGCCTCTCTACTGACTGTACAAACACCAAAGCCGCACATTGATCCGCTGATAACGGGTTCGACAGAGGGCCAAGCGCCTGCCGGGTTCAAAACCCCTAAGATTCCGCTGGATGTACTTTGTGATCGCGAATGCCAGATACAGCGTTTTGATATGTGGAAGCACTTACTCGACGAAGAGTGAAATTGCTTAACTTGTTATTCGGCGGTCTGTGAAATTCTTTCGCCCTGCGACCAGACCCTCAACCAATTCATTTATGTCCGGCTCGGCTGCCAGCAATTCATCGAGTTCCGTCATCTGATTGTGCGCGATCACGTGCAGCACATCCATCCGCACTCCACCATCGCTTTTTCGCGGTAGTTTGTGGACGGTCTGAATGTGCTCAATGCGGTGGTTTTTCAGGTATTTGCGGATATCGCCTTCGTCGGCTTCGGTCTCCACGAAGAGGTAAAGCCCAACACCCTTTGATGGCAGTGAATAAGTCAGCAGGCTGTGCCCTTCCACATCACTGCGGGCGGAAAGGTCTTCGATAATCGCCGGACCTTCCAGCGTTAGTCGGTCTCCGGTGCCTTCGCCGTCAGACCATTTCAGCACGCGCCGCGTTATGAAATTGTACACCTTCTTACCCGTTGCCAACCAGATGCGGGACGGCAGGCTTTTGCGCTTGAGAATGCGCCTTTCTATCGGGGTCAGCAGCTTCGGCGCGAAGGCCTTTTTCTGCTTTAAGAGATGGCGAAGGTCCTCATAGGCCATTGTTCGGGCTATTTTGGAGCGCGGGTTCCGATGGCTGGAGGCGAGTTGAAAATCGATCACCGCCGCATCGCCGTCTGGTGTCATGAGCCAGTTCTGTGGCTTTGCAAGATCGTTGTGCGTGACGCCTTGATTTCGCATTTCTTTGAGGATGCGGTGGGCATCCCTGTACCAATGAATTTCCATCGGTGCGGCCAGATGTAGCGGCGTTCCGTCGGTCCAAGACCGGAAAAGACCGTCGTGGTCTGTCTCCAGCAGTTGCGGGACGCCGACAATTCCAGAAACTTTTTTCAGTGCGCGTATCTCTCGCTTAGCTAAAAACCACGCCAGAGGTCTGGTCCATATCGGTGATGCGGTCACAATACGGCGGATGACACGCTTGTCCGGATCGGCGTCGAAATAGCCGGCATGCGTTTGCGAAAACACATCGGATTTCATCACGGTTTTAGAGGTAAAAGACGCCATCACGAGCGCGTTTGGACCAGCGCCGGGCAAAAGGCAAACCCAACTCTTTGCCAGTCTTGGCGTGCTTTAATTGGGCCTAGCGGTGCTCTTCTTCACTGGCTGCAATCAGCGCTTTGTTGAAGTAGCTCAGCGCCTTGCGCTCTTGTGCCCAAGCTATGATGCGTTTGTCATCGCGCTCATCGACGACAGGCAATCGTTGATGGCCGCCTTGGTCGAACAAACGTAGGGCTTTGCCAAGGCTGTCGCTCGGTTTCAGCGGCGTTATGTTTTTGCCTTCATCAATCCACTGTTTATCCGCTTCGGGGTCAGGCAGGTCCATAAAATCCATCACCTTTTTGGTGCGCATGAGCGAGCGGTGGGGGCCCTCATGATCAAACAGACCGCGCATCTCCAGTTGCCAGTGGAAATAGGAATGACCGTGCAATGCCTGATTGACGCCGTGGGCAATCGCGACCGTCATCAGAAGTGCGATTGAGAGCGCGTAGCCTCCGGTCAATTCGAACACGATGACAGTTGTTGAGATCGGAGCGCCGATCACCGCGCCTGCAACGGCGCCCATGCCTAAAATGGCATAGAGGCCAGGATTTGATGCTTGGTCCGGGAATATGGAACCAACAACAAGTCCGAAAGCAGCACCTGTGAGAGCACCAAGATAAAGCGCAGGCGAGAAGATACCGCCGCCAAAGCGCGACGCGAGCGTTATCGCAGTGGCAACCGTTTTCATCACTATCAAAGCAACCAGAAGACCCAGTTCCAACTGGTTCCAAAGGGCAAGGCTGGTGACTTCGTAACCAACGCCGAGGATCTGCGGGAAGAAAACGGCGATTGCACCGATGATCACGCCGCCAATGACAGGACGATATCTTACCGGCATTTTCACGCCGCGCGCCACGTATTCTGCAGAGAAGAGCGAAAACTGAAACGCTACGGCGACCAGAGCGGCGACGATGCCCAGGATCGCGAATGCAGGAAACTCCCAGTAGGACGTGATCTGATAGTCAGGAATTATGAAGGTGACTGTTTCACCAAACCAAAGTCGCGACATAACGGTGCCGACGGCCGACGCGAGCACAATGGGCACAAATGATCGCATCGCGTAGTGCTGCAAGATTACTTCATGGGCAAAGAGCACGCCTGCGATTGGTGCGTTGAACGACGCCGAAATGGCACTTGCTACACCGGCAGCCAGCAGTGTGCGGCTGCACCATTCGGGTAATTTTCGACTTTGCGAGACCGTGCTGGCAAGTGTCGCGCCGAGATGCACAACCGGGCCTTCACGGCCGGAACTTGCACCGGAACCAAGTGATAGGACCGTGATAAACGCCGAGACTATGCCGTCTTTGAGAGACAAAGCGCGGCCGCCGGCGACCCGCGCCTCAATGACATCGGCAACTCCACCAGCGCGGCGGCTATTGAGGAATTCAAGCAAACGACCAACGATGAGGCCGCCAACTATTGGTGCGAGGAAGATCCAGTACCAGTCCACATTGCGGGCAGCAGTCAAAACATCTTCGCTGGTGTTGCGCAGCCACCAATACTGCAGAAGGCCAATCGCTTCCCGAAAGATGATGGCTGCGATGCCAACGGTCGCGCCAATGCTAAGCGACAATATCCAAATTCTTGGTGCTCCGGACGACATGAACGTGTCCACGTTTGGCCGCACCCAATTGACGATCAAGTTTGTAAGTCGGCGCGGGCCGGGAATGTCGATCACTGTGACTTGCTCCGACGGGATAGGCTAAGCGTTTGGCCCGCCTGCGCTGGTTTTTTTAAGAACCGATGCTGTTTCATCCCCGTTTGCAGTTTTGAGTAAACCGAACCCGGAAACGGTGCCGCTTTTGGCCCATGGGGATCAATGCTGAGGGTAATCATCTCGCAGGTTGCTGATGCACTGGTGTTGTTGTCGGCAAACAATTCTTGAATGGTGTGTATGCGCTTTTCATCAACATCCAGAATGGTCATTTCGGTATGAACCGTCGACGCTGGCTTTACTTCTTGCAAGTAGCAAATTTGCGCCTGCACAGTGTATGTGGTCAGGCCGTGGCGTTGACGGTATTGCGGCCCCAAGCCCACGCGGTCAAAAACCTCGTCCGACCCAAGGTCGAAGATCACCATGTAGTAGGCCATGTTAAGGTGGCCATTGTGGTCGATCCACTGCGACTTAAGAGCAGTCGGCGAACTACGCCAACGCACTGATGCGCTTGCGTGGGTCATGATCTGCGAAGGTTGTAAAACCGTCACGAGGTTGGGCCTGGTTGCTGTCTACGGTAATCGACATTAGTCATGGCGGGCCTAGCGGCAAGCTGTCGTTTGGTCCGAGGTTAATGGGAGGAGACGTTGGCTCTTCAAGACATCACTCAACTGCAGCGCAATGACGACGGTATTGAGGCCGCGCTGGGTATTTTAAAACAGCGTTTTGGCGAGCGTCTGCAGACCGGGGATGCCATTCGCAAACAACATTCGCACACGACGACATATATCCCATCGCAGGCACCGGACGCGGTGGTGTTTGCCAAGAGTGCTGACGATGTTTCCTTGGTGGTTTCGGTTTGTAGCGAGCATCGTGTGCCCATTATTCCCTTTGGTATGGGTACCTCGCTTGAGGGCGGTGTCAATGCGCCAGCGGGCGGTATCTCGCTGGACGTGTCGGGCATGGATCGCATCATTAGCGTCAACCCGGAAGACATGGATTGCACGGTTGAGCCGGGCGTAACGCGCAAGCAACTCAATAGCCATCTACGTGATACCGGGCTGTTCTTTCCGATTGATCCGGGCGCGGACGCAAGCATCGGCGGTATGGCCGCAACGCGCGCATCTGGCACCAATGCGGTGCGCTATGGAACCATGCGCGATTGTGTGATGGCGATGGACGTTGTGCTGGCCGATGGGCGTAGGATTTCGACTGCCCGTCGCGCACGCAAGTCATCGGCCGGCTACGACCTCACGCGTCTCATGGTCGGCTCGGAGGGCACGCTTGGCATCGCGACCTCCCTAACGCTGAAATTGAGCGGTATTCCACAGGCGGTAACGGCTGGTGTGTGTCCGTTTCCGACATTGGACGCCGCGGTGAACGCCGTCATTTACACGATACAGATGGGTCTGCCGGTTGCGCGCATTGAACTCGTCAACGCGCTGCAGATGAAAGCTATGATTGGCTATTCGAAACTTGATCTGCCGGAAAGCCCGTGTCTGTTCGTAGAGTTTCATGGCACTGAGGCCAGCGTGAAGGAGCAGGCAGAGAGCTTTGGCGAAATCGCTGAAGAGTTGGAGGGTGGTCCTTTTATCTGGTCTGAGCGCGAAGAGGATCGAAATAAGCTGTGGGCCGCGAGACACGATGCTTACTGGGCCGGGCTTACACTGCGGCCCGGCGCGAAGGGGACATCGACCGATGTCTGCGTGCCGATCTCGGCGCTTGCCGAGTGCATTTTGGAGACCGAAGCCGACATTGAACGCTCCGGTTTGATTGCACCGATTGTAGGCCATGCTGGTGACGGGAATTTCCACGTGCTTTTGCTGATTGATGATCAAAACCCGTTGGAAGTGCGCGCAGCAGAAGAGTTTGTCGAACGGCTCAACACGCGTGCGCTTGCAATGGGCGGAACGTGCACGGGCGAGCATGGTATAGGACAGGGAAAGATGAAGTTTCTCGAGATGGAGCTTGGCGAAGCGGTTGATGTTATGCGCACCATCAAGCTCGCGCTCGATCCGCATAATATCATGAATCCCGGCAAAGTCGTAAGACTGTAAGGTAGTGAGCTTGCGACTGCAGGTGCAAGGCTCCTTGAATCTGCCGCCTTTTCGATAGAATTAGATATTTAATTAAACGTGTGAACCAACGCCTTGCGTATTTTCGCTCTCTTTGGTGGTCTTCTCTTAGCACTGTTGATCGCCACTCTTATTGCGCCGTTCTTCATCAATTGGAGTGCCTATACCGATCGGATTGAAGTCGAGATTGAGCGGCTCATCGGCTACGAAGTCCGGCTTGGAGGTGACGCTGAGGTTCGCCTTCTTCCCATTCCATCGGCTTCGTTTGGTCAGGTCCGAATTGGGCCGGAAAACGACCCGATCATGACGGCTGAGGGCCTAACACTTGAAACTGAACTCGCTCCGCTTTTGCAGGGCCAAGTTCAAGTTTCCAATGCGGCACTTGATAGACCGCAACTGCACATTGAGCTCGACGATTTGGGACGGCCCGTTTTACCGCTCTCGAGTGCACGCGGGACGTCGATCAATCCCCAAGACTTCAGCATTGAGCACGCAACGATTTCGGATGGTGAGATTACGGTTCTTCAGCGTCGTGCGAACGGCAAAGCAAGCGCGCGAACACTGGCTTCTATAAACGGGACGTTGAAAACAAATGCGCTGAACGGGCCTTTCGATTTTGATGGAGACGGCGTTCTCGATGGGATTCCGGTATCGTTTGAGATTGGCACCGGGGTGTTGGCGGCAGATGAATTTGGACTGACCACGCGCACCGTCTGGCCGGATCGTGGTCTTGTCTTCACCACGCAGGGAAGCGTTTTTTTGGAAACGCAGGTCGTGTATGATGCCGTATTCCAACTGCGTCCATCGGCGGAAGATGTAGCTATCGCCTATGACGCCGAGGGTTTGTTCAGAGCCGGACCCAGTTCGCTCGATATCGAGCAATACCGAGCCACTATTGGCAGTGGTGAAAACCCATATGTGGTTGAGGGGACGTTCTCTATCGACAGTAAATCCGAGACACCGCGTTACGCTTTTGAGGCCCGCGGCGTGCAGCTGCAATTGGGCAACAAAGGGCTGGATGGCGAGGGCATCGTTGATTTTGCCTTGATCAATGAGCGCTCACAACAATTATTGTCGATGGTGCCTTTGCCGGATATGCCCGGATCAATCGCGATCAACCTTCCGTCGGTTGTCATTGGCGACACGGTCCTGCGCGATATTAAAATTGATGCGGTGCCGGAACGGCGAAGCGATGCGATTACACCAGATCTCGTGGTTCGGTCTTTGAATGCAAATTTGCCCGGGCGCACTGTGCTCGAAACGAGCGGCAAGCTCATCTTCGCGCGCGAGCAAGATCGTGAAAGCGAAACGCGCTTCGATGGCGATATTGTTTTGGCCTCCAGACAACCAAGCGGACTCGCCAACTGGCTCGGAATGGGGACTTCACCAGAACTTCGCAGCTTAGGCGGTGCGGGATTGGAAGGTCAGGTTTCTGTCACGCAGCGAGCGGTTGACTTAAAGGAAGCCGATTTCGTTTTGGGTGATAATCGCCTTGCCGGTGATGCTCGTCTGAATCACCAACGCGTGCCAAAGATGCTGCTGACGGCAGATCTCACAGCTGTCGGTAATGTCGGCACATCTGTGGACTTGATTTCGGCGACTTTAGCGATGGAGCCCGCTGCGTCCTTGCCGATCGATTTCGATGTGTCCTTCCGAGGCGACGAACTGTTATACGGTGCTTTCCGGTCCAGCCGTGTGGAATTGGACGCACGATTTCGCGATGAGCTGATATCGGTCGACCGCTTTTTGATCTCAGATTTCCTAAACGCCGACTTGTCAGCAACAGCCACCATTGCGCCTTCAAATCGCGATGTGTTTGCAGTTGATGCGTCTGTCGTAAGCGCCAACCTCGGGCCGTTGCTTTCACAAGCGGGTGAGATCGGCGCTCGTTTTGACATGTCATTATTTGGCGAAACTGTAGAAAACTACGCCAACCGGACAACCGGAATTGATCCAAATGCCTTCGTTGAGGCGCAATTGAATTTTCTGATAAATGGCGGCGACAGCGAAGCAACGAATGTCGCCATCGATGGCAACATCAACGATACTTCGATCAGCGGTATGGTCTCCGGGTCCCAAGGTCGCGTTGGGATAGGCTCAATGAGCTTGTCGGCTAGCGATCCGGCAGCACTTGCAGCGCAGTTGGGCGTTACGTTTCAATCCTATGACGATGCGAAGTCAGGCGAGAGCCGGATTTCGGCAGACTTTTCCGCTGGCAGCGAAGCTGATCATTTTCAAACCTCGTTTAGCGGTAATTTGGCGAACAATGTTTTTGAATTTAGCGGGCAAGTATCGCAAGCTGGCATTGCTGAGTTTCCGTCGAGAATAGAAGGTGGGTTGACCTTAGAAGGTAGCGATCTGCGCGAACTTGCTCATCTGGTCTCACCGCAATCCGTCAGGCTTTTTGATCCGCAAACAACCTACTCACTTGCTACGCCTATCAGCGCCAACATGGGTGAGAGCCTCGCGTTGACGAAGCTGCAAGCCAGCGTGGATCGAACTGAAGTCTTGGGTGATCTAAACGTCGACTTTTCCGGCGCACGGCCCAAATTTGATGGCGCTCTGAGGACAGACCACGCGAACTTAGTGCCGTTGATCACCGCGTTCACTGGCAACGAGGATGCAAAAGATATCAATGCGTTTGCACAGATGCGGTTTGCCGCTGCGACCGAGATTGGGGTCGATTTTGAAGTTGAACTTGAAGCAGCGACAGTACGCGTCTCATCCGCGATCGGTGACTTGAAGGACTTCCGTGCTTCGCTGTCTTCAGAGGTCAACGCTTTTACTGCGCGTGACCTGTCAGCGACTTGGAACAACGCCGCGTTGGCAGTTTCGAACCTGTCGCTTCAAAATGATGGCGGAGCGATAACGGGAGGTGGACAGGTTGACGTCACCGGCCTGAACATTTTGGAGACCTTTGGCCAAGACGGTTTACTGACGGGGTCAGGCTCATTGGCTGGGATTTTCACGTGGGAAGGAGAGAGTTTTGACGCTGTTGCCCGATCAATCGCTGGGTCAGGAACTTTCGATTTAACCGACGCTGCTGTTGCTTCGCTCTCGAGCGATGGCCTCGCTGCGATTACCAAGCAAGCTGACTTAATTGGTTTCAATATCACGCAAGAGCAGATTTCAGCCCTCATCGACCAGGAGATGCTGTCCGGCACTGTCGGTTTGTCGTCTGTTTCGGTTCCAATTTTGGTTCGTGAAGGCGTGCTCACTGCATCCAACTTGGTTACTAATGTGGAGGATGCCGGCATATTCATATCAGCTGATATTTCACGCGAATTGGCCAGCGCAAAGACTGCAGGAAGTGTTTCTGTACGGTATCAAATCGACGGGGGCCTTGGGCCCGAATTGACGTGGCAGGCGGATGAAACCAATCAATGGGAACGCGATGATTCCAGCATGGTCAATTATCTAACCCAACGCGCCGCTGACCGTGAACAACAACGCATCGAAGCCCTGCAAGCACGGCTCATTCAACGACAGAGGCTTCGCCGTTCACTTGATGCAGCGACGCTGGAAAGGGATGCGCGTGAGCGGCGGGAGCAGGCCGAAAGAGACAGGCAGGCGGCGCTGGCAGCGGAACGCGCTGCTCAAAAAGCTGCCGAAGAGGCGCGTGTTCGCGCGCAGGAACAAGAGCGGCGGTTACGCGAGCGCGAACGTGAAGCGGCCCAGCCGTCAGCTGTTGTTCGTCCAAGAGCGGCTCCTGCAGACCCGTTTCGTGAGGAGGTTTTACGGGAAAGTCTGCCTCCACCGCAGGACATTCAGCCAGAAGCTACACCCAATATTTTTGAAGACCTGAATTTCGGGAACTAGCGTCTAGGCAGCGACCTTGTTCCGTCCGCTATGCTTGGCGTGGTATAGATTCTCGTCGGCTCGTTTTACCATCGCTGAGCCATTTTCCACCCCGTCCCAAGAAGCTATCCCAATCGAAGCGGTCACGCGGAGATAAATGTTCTGCGAAACGACGTTCATATTGGCAATTGCGATGCGAATTCGCTGCGCCAGCTTCATAAGCGCATGTTCGTCCAGATTTGGTGCCACCACCGCAAATTCTTCTCCACCGAGGCGGGCCACGATGTCGTGGTATCGGGTGAACTCGATCAGACATTTGCCCAATGCGATCAATACCTCGTCGCCGACATCGTGACCGTAGGTATCGTTCACTGATTTGAAGTGATCGAGGTCGATGATCATGACACCGATTGGGCGGCCAATACGTCCAAATTCGTCGAGATATTCGGCAAGCGCATCGTCAAAATACCGGCGATTTTGTAGGCCGGTAAGCGGATCGGTGAGTGCTGCTTGTTGAAAAGTCTCGGTCTTCGCGGTGAGCTTCTCTGCTTCTTTTTCCAGTTCCCCAGACTTTGAGGCAAGCATTCGAAGGAACGGGTAAAACAATACAGCGCCCACAACACAACTGGTCGCCAAGACCACGCATACGGCATAAATCTGGAAAATGACCGAATTGATCGCGTTTTGAAGGCTCGGTGTGCGCACTTGTTGAGCCAACGCCTCCACCTCCGTACCCGCGATGTAAATGATCGCGAGTGCCGTGATGATCAGCGCCATCAATAATCCGAAGATCAGCTCTGATTTATGTAAACGCATTGTGCCCCGCCTTAACGTCAGGTTACACACCAATCAGTTGCAGTGCAGTTAATCTGACGCGGGTATCGGCTTCGTCACCTATGTTTTTTGACCGGGGAATTGCAATCACGCCGAAATACGCTGCCAATCCGGGCCCATCTGGTTTCGCCACCACGTGCTTTGCCGTTTGGCATATTGGCGCGTGTGCGCCTGCATTTGGTCGATCAATGCTGGCTTGCTCATCTCTCCGGAAAGGTAATTCGCGATCTCAGGAACGCCTATTGCTTTCATGGCAGGCTTGTCGGGGGAGAGGCCGAGCGCGGTGATTTTTTGTACTTCGTCAATTGCGCCCTCATTCAACATCTTTTCGACGCGTGAATTTATGCGTTGGTGCAGCACAGCGCGGGACGGCTCAAGGATGAATTTCTCTGCTGCGTTCGCATCTATAAGAGGCTTTGCCTTTTGTGAGTGCCACCACGATAGGGTCTTTCCGGTCGCCTCAAAAACCTCAATAGCGCGGGCAACTCTCTGCGTATCACCGGGCTTTATTTGCATCGCCAGCATTGGATCAATGCTGCGCAACAGACGGTGCAGCTTTGGTGCGCCTTCTTCACCGATGCGATAGCGGACGCGGTCGCGGACCTGAGCGGGGATTGGCGGTATCGCCGACAGGCCTTCGCACAATGCTTTGAAATAAAGGCCCGTTCCGCCTACGAAAATTAGGGGCTGATCTCCAGCGCCCGTCATAACCGAACGGACATCTTCCAACCAAACCGCGGTTGAATAGTCCTGGGATGGGTGAACATGGCCGTACAAATCGTGCGGCACAGTGCCGTGATCGTCATCGCTCGGTCGGGCGGTAACGACGCGCAGTGTCGAATAAACCTGCATCGAGTCACAGTTGATGATCCGTGCGTTGCGCTCACATGCCAATTCAAGCGCTTTGGCGCTCTTGCCGCTCGCCGTTGGCCCCGCTATCAGCACGATATTGTTACTCATTATCGCCTCTCGAAGCTTGCAGAGGTGAAAAGCCAAAGCGGTCCATGGCGCACACACTCACACTCATTGCGAGCCCTCGTTATCGGTCTTTGACCGCCGATCAAGTCGCAAGTGTCGCTTCTGTCTTCGGCTCACCTCAGTCGCATTGGTTGTCGCAAGCTGAGGCCTGCTCGATAGTGATCAACAGTGTGCCAGACCTCCCAGAGGCTCGTGAGCGCGCCGTTACTGCGCTTGGAGACGCCGCGCGTGATATCGACGTTTGTGTTGTCGATGGCGCAGGGGACGCACTACGGCGTAAAATTCTGCTGGCTGACATGGATTCCACCATGATCGAACAGGAATGCATCGATGAACTTGCCGACGAAGCAGGTGTTGGCGACAAGGTGAAAGAGATCACCGCGCGTGCCATGAATGGCGAATTGGACTTTGAGGCAGCGTTAGAAGAGCGCGTAGCGCTGCTCCGCGGTCTCTCGGTTTCAGTCATTGAAAAGGTCCTTTCGACCCGAATTTCGTTGATGCCGGGCGGCGCAACACTGCTCGCGACCATGAAGCGGGACGGTGCGTGGTGCGCTTTAGTATCAGGCGGCTTCACAGACTTTACAGCGAGGATTGCAGATCTCCTCGGATTTCAGGAAAATCGCGCCAATCCACTGCTACAAACAGACGGGCTTTTGACGGGCGAAGTTGCAAAGCCCATCCTGGGGCGGGAAGCAAAGGTCGAAGCACTGGAAGACATCACAAAGCGGCTGAACTTGACGGACCGGGACGTGGTTGCGGTTGGCGACGGTGCAAATGACCTCGGCATGTTGAAACGGGCCGGTCTTGGCGTTGCCTTACATGCCAAGCCGTCTGTCGCCGAACAGGCCGATCACCGTGTTGATCATGGTGATTTGACAGCGCTGCTTTTCCTGCAGGGTTATCATCGGAGTGAATTTGCACAATGAACATCATCGCTGAAACGAAGCGCCTAACCCTGCGCGCTTGGACCGATAGCGATCGTGCCGTATTTCGCGCCATGAATGGCGACGAGCAGGTCATGACGCATTTTCCCGGTGTGATGTCTTCGCGGCAAGCCGATGATCTCTTTGAGCGTGAGTTGAAGCGTCCGCAAAATACCGGATTTTGTGCGGTCGAAGTCACGGCGAGTGGCGAGATCGCCGGTGCGTGCGGGGTATATCCGGCAAGTGTTTCAGGTGTTGTGCCGGAAGGGGCCTACGAGATCGGTTGGCGCTTCATACCGTCCCAATGGGGGCAGGGCTATGCACGGGAGGCCGGTGAGGCCTGGCTCGATATTGCGTTTGAGAAACTGGGTCTCGACGAGGTTTACGCATGGACTGCGGAGACCAATAAGCCATCGCTTGCTGTCATGCGCCGCTGTGGCATGGAGCGCACCCGCGATCTCGACTTCGTCCATCCAGATGTTCCGGACAAATATCCGCAACTGAAAAAGCATCTGGTGTGCCGCCTCACGAAGGCACAGTGGGCTGCTTACAAATAACAACCGCTTATAAATAAACACGCCCGACCAATGGCCGGGCGTTTCATGGTTATGGCTTTTCAGGCCTAGTCAATTCTAAGGGTCACGAAGCGCAGTTCGCCTTCACCGTTTGAAAGCATCAAAAGCGCATTGCGGCGACCTTCTTCGCGCTGGCGGTCAAAAAGCTCCAGCACTTCCTGCGGGTTAGCAACTGTCTCTTGGGCGATTTCCACGATCACTTCGCCGGCGCGGATGTTCTTCGTGCCAGCCGCTGAATTCTCATCAACCGATGTGATGAGAACGCCTTCGCCAACTTCGTCGGTAAGGTTGAATTCTGTGCGCAATTCGTCGGTTATTTGAGCAAGCTCCATTCCGAAAGCTTCAACCGTTTCGGGTTGAGCCTCTTCGGCTTCACTTTCACGGTCGGCGAGTGCCAATTGTTCACCGTCTTCGAGGCGACCGAGCGTGACCTTGACGGTTTCACGCTCACCACGTCGAACGACGAGCACGTCAACCTCTTTGCCCACAGCTGTTTCGGCTACTATGCGCGGCAGTTCCCGCATTTCATCGATTGGTTTGCCGTCGAACTCAATGATGACGTCCCCAGGTTGAATGACGCCGTCGTCGACGGGACCACCTTCAATCACGCCGGAGATGAGTGCACCCATAGCTTCATCCATTCCGATGCTCTCGGCGATGTCTGCAGTAACCTCTTGGATGCGCACGCCTAACCAGCCGCGCCGTGTTTCACCAAATTCACGCAGTTGCGCTATAACGTTTTGGGCCAGATCAGCGGGGATGGAGAAGCCAATGCCGATCGAACCGCCCGAAGGCGAGATGATCGCAGTGTTAATGCCGATCACTTCGCCATCCATGTTGAACAGAGGGCCGCCCGAGTTGCCACGGTTGATGGCGGCATCGGTCTGGATGAAATTATCGTAGGGACCTGAATTAATATCGCGACCAAACGCTGAGACGATGCCCGCTGTCACGGTTCCACCAAGGCCGAATGGGTTTCCGATTGCCAAAACCCAGTCGCCCACGCGCAGTACATCGCTATCGCCAAATGGTACCGCCGTTAGCTCTTTCTCGTCTGGATTGACCTTTAGGACTGCTATGTCGGTTTTTGGGTCGCGACCGATAATTTCCGCCGACAGGCTATCGCCGTCGTTGAAGTTTGCGGTGACTTCGTCAGCTTCGGCGATCACATGGTTGTTTGTAATGATGATGCCTTCTTCGGCGTCGATCACAAATCCTGAACCGAGTGACTGGACTGGACGATTACCGCGCTGCTGAGGTCCACTTCCCGGTGCGCCGGGCATGTTTTCAAAGAACTCTTCGAAAAATTCTTCAAACGGGGAGCCCTCTGGTAGGCGTGGTCGCGGAACAGAACGCTCATTTCCCGCCACGTTTTGCGAAGTTGAAATGTTAACAACGGAATCCAGCAACGCTTCTGAGAGGTCGGCAAGCGATCGTGGACCTTCCTGTGCATAAGCGGCATTGATCGGTGTAATTGGCGCCGCGCCGAACGGTATGGCTGTTACAAGCGCACTCGCCATGGCGACTGACAGCAGTCTTTTCGCTGTTTTACCTATTAGACTAGCCATACATGTTCACTCCGAAATGATTGGTTTTTCTGGCCCGAAGAATTCTGGCTTTTGAAGGTTGTAGTGGTTCAACACAAACAGCCTAGCCTCGCACCATCCAGACGATCACGATGCCCGCAAAAGCACACAACAGCCCGCTGGTTCGCAGCGTATTTTCGGGCGTTGTCAAAAGCAATTCCCCAAGTTTGCGACCAACATTGGGGAATGCACCGTAAAGTAGGCCCTCAAGCACAAGCAGAAGGCCGATGGCTGTGAGGAGATCGGTCATCTCAATGCCATCGACCGTCTATATTACTGACTTCCGCCAGCATCTTCGAAGAACTGGAAGAATTCCGAATCTGGTGAAAGCACCAGTGTCGTTCCATCCTGTAGCGCAGCCGAGTAGGCGGCCATAGACCGGTAGAATTCGAAGAACTCCGGGTCACGTGTGAAGGCTTCCGCAAAGATGCGGTTTCGCTCAGCATCGCCCTCACCACGCAGGATCTCGCTTTCCCGACGTGCTTCGGACAAAATTTCGATGACCTGACGATCCGCCACAGCGCGAATACGCTGAGCATTTTCACGACCCCGTGCGCGAAGTCTTTCGGCTTCGGCAAGACGCTCTGCAGACATCCGGTCAAAAGTCTGCTGCGAGACTTCAGCGGTCAAATCGGTGCGAACGATACGAACATCGTCGATTGTGAGACCCAATTGCGTCGCATCTGGACGAAGAAGGTCCCGAACTTCCCGCATCATCGCGTTTCGCTCTTCCGATAGCGCAGCCTCAAAACCGCGAAGGCCGTAGACTTGGCGAAGGGCGTCATCGAAACGAGTGCGAAGACGGGCGGCTGCCTGTGTTAAGTCACCAGACACACGCTCACGAAACGCGCGAGCATCATCAATGCGGAATGTGAGAAAGGCGTCCACTTCGTAAAAACGACCGCCTGATACCTGAACAGGTGGCTGATCGGTAAGATCAAGGCGCAGAAGACGATCTTCGATCAATTGAACAGTGTCGAACCCCGCAAATGAAAACGGAGCTTTGAAATAGAGGCCCGGGTCCGTCTTCACGCTTTGAATTTCACCAAAGCGGAGCACGATAGCCTGTTGACGTTCGTTCACGACAAATACCGATGCGTAAACGAGCAGCAGAATAAGCGCCAGAAGACCGCCAATTATTGGTATGCGATTAGAAGCCATTTTTAGTTACCTCCCGCTTGTGCGGATGAATTGTTCCGGCGGTTTTGAACTTCGGGCAGTGGCAGATACGGGACCACGCCCTGTCCGCCTTGGCCTCCATTCTCGCCTAAAATTATCTTATTGGATTGGCCAAGTACGCCTTCCATCGTTTCAAGGAACAGACGTTTCCGGGTGACGTCGGGAGCCAAACGATACTGGTCGTAAATTGAGATGAAGCGTTGAGCCTCACCCTGTGCTTCCTGCACCACCTGGGTCGAGTAGGCGGCAGCTTCTTCTCGAACCTGCGCCGCCTGACCACGGGCCTGACCCAATTGCTGGTTTGCATATTGGTTAGCTTCTTCGCGGAAACGGTCTTCATCCTGTTCGGCACGCTGAACTTCTTCAAAAGCGTCCGCCACTTCGGTTGGTGGTGCTGCGTCCTCGATAGACACACGTGCTACATTTATCCCAGCGCCATAACCATCGAGCGTTGTTTGCATGGAGCTCCGTACTTCTTCCGCAATTGCAGCACGGTTGTCCCGGAACACGTCCTGTGCCGGACGGCGTCCTACAACTTCGCGCATCGCGCTTTCGGCAACTTGCCTTACAGCATCGTCTGGTCCGGCCACGTTAAATAGGTATGCATTTGGCGTGATCACCGAGTAAAGAACGGAGAACTGCACATCTACGATGTTTTGGTCGCCGGAGAGCATCAGCCCCGAAGAGCCGCCGCCGCGTCCCGGTGCTGCACCGACTTGAATTTGCTTTTCTACAATCTGAATGATTTCGACCGTCTCGACAGGCCAGAAATGGAAGTGCAGGCCGGGCTCTGAGATCTGTTGTTTTGGTTGACCAAACAACAGTTCAACGCCGCGTTCGTCGGTATCGACCTGA
>JBCDLI010000006.1:0-68910 GCA_038745535.1 Pseudomonadota bacterium
AGCCCATGGCATGGACAGCTTTAGAATTACATTGAAAACACGTTTTCCGTCAGAAATTAAGGTTGGCAATCGGGCAGCGATCCCTACTGTTTCGGAAAACAAAAGAGCGGGGGAGGCGCCACTTTGTTTCTTGGAATTGATCTCGGCACGTCCGGTGTCAAAATCGTTCTCGTGGACGACGATCAAAAGATTGTCGGTAGCGCCGATGCGTCACTGGATGTGATGCGCCCGCACGATGGATGGAGCGAGCAGTCGCCTGCCGATTGGATCAGCGCAACAAAACGCGCGATGTCCATCTTACGCCGGGATCATGCGCATCAGATGATGATGGTTGAGGGCGTTGGTCTGTCTGGCCAGATGCACGGCGCGACGCTTTTAGACGAGGCGGATAAACCGCTGCGCCCGTGCATTTTATGGAATGACACACGTAGCCATGCGCAGGCCGCTAAGCTTGACGCTATCCCTGCGTTTCGTGAAAAGACTGGAAACATCGTGTTTCCCGGCTTCACTGCACCGAAGCTCGCCTGGGTGCGCGATGAAGAGCCGGAAATCTTCGCCAAGGTCAAAAAGGTGCTGTTGCCAAAGGATTATCTGCGCCTTTGGCTCACAGGCGAGCACATCTCGGAAATGTCGGATAGTTCCGGCACGAGTTGGCTTAATGTCGGCCAACGCGTTTGGGATGATGAGCTGCTGGCCGCAACCGATCTGACGATCCAGCACATGCCAAAGCTCGTTGAAGGCAGCGCAGAGGCCGGGACGCTACGACCGTTTCTGGCCGCCGAGATGGGCCTGCCAGGCCACATACCGGTGGCCGGCGGAGGCGGCGACAATGCAGCATCCGCTATCGGCATGGGCACGGTCGCGAAAGGCAATGCCTTTGCTTCGCTTGGAACATCGGGCGTTCTCTTTGCTGCCAACGACGCCTACTTGCCCAATGCGCAAAGCGCGGTCCACGCTTTCTGCCATGCCCTGCCTGACACGTGGCACCAGATGGGCGTGATCCTGTCTGCAACCGACGCCTTGAACTGGTATGCTGGCATCACCGGCACAACCGCGGCCGAGCTCGCTGCAGAATGCGGCGAAACACTCCAAGGCCCCTCGGGTGCAACCTTTCTGCCCTATCTCGCGGGCGAACGCACGCCCCATAACGATGCCGTTATTCGTGGAACGTTTGCCAATCTCAGCCACGATACATCCCGGAACGTCATGACCCGCGCGGTGCTGGATGGGGTCAGTTATGCTTTCCGCGATTGTCTAGAAGCGCTCCGAGACGCAGGAACAGAACTGACCAAGGTGACAGCTGTGGGCGGCGGTTCGCGGTCAAAGTATTGGCTGGAAACACTCGCTACGGTTCTTGGTATTCCGATTGAAATTCCAGAAGACGGCGACTTTGGCGCAGCGTTTGGTGCTGCACGTTTGGCAATGATTGCGACAGGACGCGGCACGGCGGAAGAGATTTGCACACCGCCCGCTGTGACAGAGGCAATCGCGCCGAATGCAAAATTTGAAGCGGCTTACGAGGATGGGTACGCTCGCTATCGTGCGCTTTATCCCGCCGTTCGGAGTATCTTGGGAGAGAACACATGACATTTTTCAGCGTTGAAAATCGCATCAATTATGAGGGGCCGGACAGCACCAATCCACTCGCCTTCCGCCACTATAATCCAGACGAGATCGTGGCGGACAAGCGAATGGAAGATCACCTCCGTTTTGCGGTCTGCTACTGGCACAATTTTGTGTGGCCGGGTGGTGACCCGTTTGGCGGACAAACGTTTGATCGCCCCTGGTTTCCCGCCGATACGATTGAGCTTGCGAAGCAAAAGGCCGACACAGCCTTCCAGATGTTCACGCTTTTGGGCGTGCCTTACTACTGCTTTCACGATGCAGACATTCGCCCCGAAGGCGTGACATTTGCGGAAACGACGCGCAATCTGGAAGAGATCGTCGACTATTTTGCAGCCAAGCAGGAAGAAACCGGCGTCAAGCTGCTTTGGGGTACGGCGAACCTGTTTTCACACCGCCGGTACATGGGCGGTGCGGCGACCAATCCTGATCCCGATGTGTTTGCCTATGGCGCGGCAACAGTGAAAACCTGCATCGACGCAACCCAAAGATTGGGCGGTGAGAACTACGTGCTTTGGGGCGGGCGTGAAGGCTATGAAACGCTCCTCAATACAGACCTAAAGCGCGAAGATGATCAGCTGGGTCGCTTCCTCAACATGGTGGTTGAGTACAAGCACAAAATCGGTTTCACGGGCACGATCCTGATCGAACCAAAACCCCAGGAGCCGACCAAGCATCAGTATGATTACGATGTTGCGACCGTCTACGGCTTCCTGAAGCGTCACGGGCTCGAAAATGAGGTGAAGGTCAACATCGAGCAGGGTCATGCGATCCTTGCAGGCCATTCTTTTGAACACGAACTAGCGCTGGCCAACGCGCTGGGTATTTTCGGTTCGATCGATATGAACCGAAACGACTACCAATCGGGATGGGACACCGATCAGTTTCCGAATAGCGTGCCAGAAGTTACGCTCGCCTATTATGAGATCTTGCGCGGTGGCGGTTTCACCACCGGCGGCACCAACTTCGATGCCAAGTTGCGTCGCCAATCTATTGCGCCCGATGATCTGCTAATCGCCCACATTGGCGGCATGGACACCTGCGCGCGCGGCCTGAAAGCGGCGGCGAAGATGCTTGAAGATGGTGCATTGGAGGAGCGACGCGCAGAACGCTACGCCGGATGGGATACGCCGCAGGGCAAGGCACTGTTGACGGCAAAATCCTTGGACGATTGCGAGACCTATGTGCGCGACAGCGGCGTGGAGCCCGAGCCGCGCTCGGGCCGCCAAGAGCTGTTGGAGAATATCGTCAACCGATACGTCTAAGCTCACACCGTGTATCGGCTCTTGCGATAGTGGAGCCGCATGCGCTCGAGTTCGGCGGACGCATTCACGTCCAGCGGCTCGTTTGCCAAAAACTCCACGTCTCCGCGATGTATGCCCATGTCGCGATAGACCCAGTCTTCCTTGCCGAGCAGATTTTTGAAGGCTTGCCGGTCCTCCCACTGCTTTGAAAGCACAGCATGTCTTTGCCGACGCGCCCGATACCAGTCGCGCAATAACCTGCCGGTCGTCATAACCAGAGCAGTCAGACGACCTTCTTCAAAGCGTTCTGAATAATCGAGATGAGCCATTTGCGTCTCCATGAGCGCGTGATTGCGCGATGGGTTGACAATGCCAAGACGGAACGCTTCAATCAAACAAATTAAATTGAGCTATTGTTCAGAAAATCTGAAAGATAGAAATGAACGCAGAAAATCAGAAGTTTGACGCTGCACGCGCGCAGGCCATCGACCTTGACCTGCTACGGACGTTCGTGGCGATTGCTGAAACAGGCAGCTTTTCAAAAGCGGCGGAGATGGTGCTTCGCACGCCGTCGGCGGTTTCCATGCAAGTGAAAAAACTTGAAGAGGCCCTTGGCCGGAGCGTGTTCAAACGAGACTCACGCTCGGTGGCGCTGACATCAGACGGCGAAACGCTGCTGCACTATGCCCGCCGGATGCTGGCGCTTTCCAACGAGATGATGGCGCGCTTCATTACGCCTGATCTGGAAGGCACCGTCTGTCTTGGTGCGCCGGATGATTACGGTCAGAAGATCATGCCGCAGGTGCTGAAGCGGTTTGCCGAAACCCATCCGAATGTGCGCGTAAATGTGGTGGTGGAGTCGTCTGAATATCTCCTGAAGCGGTTTAAAACGGGCGAAATGGACGTGATGGTCTACACGGCGCAGGATGATGGGATGGAAGAAGGCGCCATTGTGCTTCTTGAAGAAGAGTTGGTCTGGGCCGGTGTGCGCGGCGGCACTGCGCACATGCGCGATCCGCTTCCAGTTTCCATGTGGGAGGACAGTTGCGCATGGTGTCGGCAGGCGAAAAATGCACTCGATAGCAATGGGGTCGCATGGCGGACTGCTTATAAGACGTCACACACGCTGGCGCAGCGCGCGGCAATCGAGAGCGATCTGGCCGTCTCGCCATTTCCAAGAAGCTTTGTCGAAGACCCGCTGGTCATTTTGGGGGAAGATGAGGGCCTGCCTCCCCTTGAGATGTACCAAATTCGCATGCTGACGAAAGAAAATCCCGGCGCGTGCACGAAAGCAGTGGCAGAGCACGTGATTGGCTGTTTCAGCTAAACGCGTTTCGCATAAGGAAGAACGCGTAGCATTACGTACTCGCTTGTCGCCGTTTGCTGGAACATGGTTTCTCGCAATGACCGCCACCGATGATTACATCCAATCAAAGTGATTGGAGAGCATAATGAGCCTGCGCATTAATGAAACCATCCCGAACCTGACCGTCGAGACTGACCAGGGCACATTCGATCTGCACGATTTTGTCGGGGGTAGCTGGACGGTGATCTTCTCGCACCCGAAAGACTTTACCCCGGTCTGCACGACAGAGTTTGGCGCAGTTGCCCAGCTTGCCGACGAGTGGGAAAAGCGCGGCACGAAAGTTATCGGCGTTTCTGTCGACAGCGTTGAAGACCACAAGAAGTGGAAAAAAGACATTGAAGCTGTTGGCGGCGCGGCGCCTAACTTCCCGATCATCGGCGACACCGATCTGACGGTCGCAAAAGCGTTTAATATGCTGCCTGCCGAAGCTGTTCTGCCCGAGGGCCGGACGCCCAACGACACGGCAACGGTCCGTGCAGTCTTTATCATCGGGCCTGACAAGCAGTTGAAGCTGTCCATGACATACCCGATGAATGTCGGCCGCAATTTCTCCGAAGTCCTGCGTGCCCTCGATGGTCTGCAGACTGCTGCGAAGAATGCAGTCGCAACGCCTGCAAACTGGGAAGTTGGCCGCGACATCGTGATCCCGGCGACGGTCTCAGACGAAGACGCAAAAGCAAAGTTTGGCGAGTTCAAAGTGCACACGCCGTATCTTCGCACTGCAAAACTGCCTGCTGCTTAGTTGTAGGCAAGCTGATAGGCGCGGCCTGTCGCTAAACTTCGACAGTTTGAAGTTTTTCGGCGACAAGTTGCGCCAATCGCTCCGCAACTTCGGCTTTCGACATTTCAGGCCAGTTTTCTGAGCCAGTGGCACGCACAATCGTGACGCGATTTTTATCGCCGCCCATCACACCACCCGCGCCGCCGATGCCGGACGACGCAGAGACGTCGTTGGCAACGATGCAGTCTGCGCCTTTGCGTTTCAGTTTCGCGGACGCGTGCTCAACCACATCCGTAGTCTCGGCGGCAAAGCCAATGACCAGCCGCGGACGTTTGGTCTCATGCTTTCCGACAGAGGCTAAAATGTCGACGTTCTCGGTTAGCGCGACATGGTTTATGCCACCCGCTGATTTTTTGATCTTCTCGCCGGCTTCATCAGCCGGACGATAGTCAGCGACGGCGGCGACGAATATCGCTGCATCGGCAGGCAATAGCTGGTGGACAGCGTCGTGCATCTCTCCCGCGGTCGTAACAGGCACAAACGTAACACTTTTCGGTGCCGGGATTGATACCGGACCCGAAACAAGCTGGACATTTGCCCCTAAATCAGCAAGCGCAGCGGCAATCGCGTGACCCTGCTTTCCGGATGATCTGTTGGCAATGTAACGCACGGGATCGATGGGTTCATGGGTAGGGCCGGACGTTACTATGATCTTTTTGCCGGCTAAGGGCTTTGGGGCGTCATCAAGCAGCGACTCAACATTGGCGACGATTGCCAGCGGCTCCGACATGCGACCAACACCCGCCTCGTCGCTTTCTGCCATCTCTCCCGTTTCCGGTCCGATGAAATGGACGCCGTCGTTGAGCAGCGTTTGCGCATTGCGTTGCGTTGCGGCGTGAGACCACATTTGAGGGTTCATCGCGGGCGCGAGGAGGACAGGCTTATCGGTTGCTAAGAGCACAGCAGTTGCCAGATCATCGGCGAGCCCGTTTGCCATTTTCGCCATCAAATCGGCGGTGGCAGGTGCGATGACGATCAGGTCCGCTTCACGCGATAACCTGATGTGACCAATGTCGTGTTCAGCATCGCGGTCCCAAAGCTCGGTGAAGACCGTGTCGCCCGAAATTGCGCCAACGGCCATGGGCGTGATGAATTGTTGTGCTGCCTTTGTCATCACGCAACGGACGGACGCGCCGCGTTCGCGAAGACGTCGGATCAGATCCAGCGACTTATAAGCCGCCACCCCGCCGGAAATAACCAGCAGGATGCGCTTGCCACTCACTGTGAGATTGATTTCAGCCATCAACGGGACCTTCGGTGGGCGTCCCGCTTTATCGTTCGGCCTGTCGGAGCGGTCAACTGACCGCCCACGCCACGTAAACCGCGGACGCAGCAATGACGCCAAGCGCATAGCGGCCCCACCGGCTTTCGCGCGCTTCGGCCTTGCCGATTGCATTTACGGTTTCGGGCGCGAGTTTGAAGCCGTCATTGGCAGCTTTTTCGACCTCGAGCGAGAGCATCTCGGTACGCTGCGCAAGATCCGGCAATTGTCGCGCCATGCTGACAACCGCCTGTACGCCGTCGCGGGCGTCTTTCGCGAGACCTGCTGGACCAAGGTTTTTCGTGACCCAGTCTCGTACAATTGGCTCGGACGCTTTCCACATGTTGAAGTTTGGATCGAGCATGCGGGCATTGCCCTCGGCGACGACCATGGTTTTCTGCAACAGCAGAAGTTCCGGTCGGGTCTGCATGTCGAATATCTCCGTCACATCGAAGAGCAACGTCAACAAATTACCCATGGAGATCGTGTCAGCTGGCTGATCATGGATCGGCTCGCCCACCGCGCGAAGCGCTTGCGCGAATGCTTCAACATCGTGGTGTTTGGGCACGTAGCCGGCTTCAAAGTGCACTTCCGCAATGCGGCGATAGTCGCGGCGAATGAAACCGAACAATATCTCTGCTAGGAAACGCCTTTCTCTAATGCCGATCCGGCCGGAGATGCCCATGTCGACGGCAACAATATCGCCATTTGGGTCCACGAAGAGATTACCTGGATGCATATCGGCATGGAAGAAACCGTCGCGGACCGCATGGCGCAGGAACGACTGGATCATCTTGACGGCCAGCTCGTGCATGTCGTGACCGGCAGCGCGGATCGCTTCGAGATCATTCATCTTGATCCCGTCGACCCACTCCATGGTCAGCACGTCACGGCCTGTCCGCTCCCAGTCTACCTTTGGCACCCGGAAACCAGGATCGTTTTTCGTGTTTTCACCGATCTCGGAAAGTGCGGCTGCCTCTAGCCGAAGATCCATCTCGATGCGGGTGGACTGCGCCAGCGTCTCTGCAATTGCCACCGGGCGGAGACGACGCGAGGAGGGTATGTACTTTTCCTGCAGCTGCGCAAACGTAAAGAAGGTCTCTAGGTCCTTATCGAAGCGCTCACGAACGCCGGGACGGACGACCTTCACCGCCACCTTGCGCTCTTTGCCGTCGCGGTCCTTTACCCATGCTGGATGAACCTGCGCAATGGACGCGGCCGCAATGGGTGCATCAATACGGTCATAAAGTTCGGTGATCGATAGACCCAGCGAATCAACAATGCGCGCAAAGCTTTCTGCATTCGAAAAGCTCTCCATCCGGTCCTGCAGGTGCGCCAGCTCCAGCGCCATGTCCAAGCCGATAATGTCCGGTCGGGTCGCCAAAAACTGGCCAAGCTTTGCGTAGGACGGGCCAAGCCGAGCAATTGCTGCCGTCATCCGTTCGGCATGGCCTTTGTCTTCGCTGCGCTTTCTTGCAACGGCGGTTGCTACCTTGTGCGCGGTGAGCGCGGGGCCAGCCAAACCCTGACGGGGAATCGCTGCCACGACGCCCTCGCGAGACAGAACCCAAACGGCTCTGAACAGGCGTAGAAATGCAATTGGTGACGATGCCATCGGTTAGATTTTCCACCCGCTGTGAAGCGCTGCGATGCCGCCTGTGTAGTTTCGGTGCGACACCCGCGAGAAACCGGCGTTTTCAATCATTGTTGCGAAATCGCGTTGGTTGGGAAACTTGCGGATGGACTCAACCAGATACTGGTAGGGGTCGCCATCGCCTGTCACCATCTGACCTAGACGAGGGATGACGTTGAACGACCAGGCTTCGTAAAACTGTTCCAAGAGCGGGACATCTACTGCGGAGAACTCCAGACATAGAAATCTACCGCCGCGCTTCAACACGCGGTGCGCTTCACGGAGCGCTTTGTTGATGTCGGGAACATTTCGGATACCCAGCGCAATCGTGTAGGCGTCGAACGTGCGGTCTTCAAACGGCAGTTCTTCGGCATTTGCTTCCACAAAATCGACGTTTGCGCCGATGCCTTTCTTCTCCGCGCGGTCGCGGCCGACTTCCAGCATTGAGCCGTTGATATCAAGCACGGTGACCGACGCGTTTCCGTCCGAGCGATCCACGATACGAAACGCGATATCCCCGGTTCCGCCTGCAACGTCGAGCGATGTCCAACCCGCGCGTTTCGGCGGCGATAGCGTGGAGACCATCGCGTCTTTCCATGCGCGGTGAACGCCGACAGACATGAAATCGTTCATAAGGTCATAGCGGCTTGCAACCTTGTGGAAGACATCGTCGACCTTCGCTTGCTTCTCGCCCTCACCAACGCTCTGGAAGCCAAATGACCTCTTCATGGCATCGTCGGCACGGGTGCGTTGGTCAGACATTGTTTGGTTTTCTCACGCGGTTGAAGTTCGTCGTCGGTGCAGTAACGCTAAGCGTTGCGCTTGTCACCGATAACAGACGGTGGGGACCGTGTGACACGCTTTCAAGGTTACCGTGAGAACACAGCGCAGGAGAATGAATGGGAAGCAAAATCGCAGAGATGAAAAAGGCTGAGCTGCATTGCCACATCGAAGGTGCCGCGAGACCTGCATTAGCGATGGCTCAAGCACGCCGATATGGCGAAAACATCTCCGATATCGTTCAAGGCGATGGCTATGTCTGGTCTGATTTCACCGGCTTTTTGAGGTGCTATGATCGCGTGGCGCGCTTATTTAAAACCCGCGAGGACTACACCAGACTGGCAGAAGCCTATTTGCGTGATCTTGCCGAACAGAACTGCATCTACTCGGAAATTTTCATCTCGACCGATCATGCAATCCGTGCGGGCCTAGATCCATTCGAGTATATCGAAGGCTTGGCCGATGGAATTCAGACCGCACGGACAGAGCATGGGATCGAGTGCAGGATGATCGCGACCGGCGTTCGGCACGAGGGCCCGGAGTCAGTGCTGCAGGCTGCAAAGTTGGCGGCAGACAATCCACACCCTTTGATCACCGGTTGGGGTATGGCGGGCGATGAACGCGTGTACGAGCCGGGCGACTTTGCAAAGGCGTTCGATATTGCGCGCGACGCAGGGCTTGGTATCACGGTCCATGCCGGTGAATTTTGCGGGCCGGATCGCATCAGAGAGACACTGGAATGTTTGCGACCAGCACGGCTCGGTCATGGCGTGCGCGCGATAGAAGATAGCGCATTAGTGAACCGGATTGTGGAAGCGGAAATCGTTCTTGAGGTCTGCCCTGGCTCAAATGTGGCGCTCGGCGTTTACGCCAATTGGGCGGCTCATCCCGCAAAAGCGCTTTATGATCAGGGTGTGCTCATCACACTGAATTCCGATGATCCGCCGCATTTCAACACCTCCATCGGTCACGAGTATGAGAGCGCCAGCGCTCGGCTCGGTTTTGATGCGGAAATGCTGCGCGCTTGCACCCGCAATGCGATCAGCGCTGCTTTTTGTGCTGATGATGTGAAGGTGAAGCTGCGATCAGCGATTTAGAGCGGTTGGAAGTCGCACTTTGTTTTTGCGCCACTCTCGTCGATTGGTCCGCAATACGACTGTCACGCATCGGCGAATATCTGTTGCTCATTCAGTGTTCTCGCTTCGCGAATTTCGCTCAAGCTCTCGGCATTTGCGGTGCAATTGCCTGCCGGTTCGACGTGCCGGTATTCACTTCTGGCTGGTCGCACTCGATGTTTGGTTTGCAAACATCTGTTGCTTGTTCAGCATTTTCGCTGCGCGAAATTGCTGGCGGTGAGACAGGGATTCGAACCCTGGAGACGGTTTCCCGCCTACACGCGTTCCAGGCGTGCGCCTTCAACCACTCGGCCACCTCACCACTTATAACTCCAGCTGGAAAACCAGAGTGGTTGAACAAAGCGCACGCGCCGTCCTAATGATTTGTGTTTTCCAGCATGCTGGAAAATCACTGGTGCGCCTTCAACCACTCGGCCACCTCACCATTAATAACTCCAGCTGGAAAACCAGAGCGGTTGAAGAAAGCGCACGCGCCGTCCTAATGATTTGTGTTTTCCAGCATGCCGGAAAATCACGCCTCTGATGATTTGTGTTTTCCGACATGCCGGAAAATCACTGGTGCGCCTTCAACCAATCGGCCACCTCACCACTGGAGCGGTCGTCTATCTTTCAAATCTCGTTTGTACAAGCACGACTTGACCAACTTCTGCCATCAATGGCGCCAATTGTGCTGCGAAACAAAACTGGCTACGGCGTCGCGTCAAAGTCATAACCCCGATTGACCAATGATCCGACTGCTTCTGCGCGCCATAGCGTTTTTATTTGTTGCCCTCGCATCTGTTCACGGCATCGTGGATGTCGCACGTTCGCTGGGCAGTGACGCGCTTTTGCTGACGTCAATTGATGAAACACTCAACGTTCTTATTCCGACCGCGTACTCAGACTTCCTGCAGTCTTTGAAAAACGGCGATTTTGCGCTGCCATTTTCGATACCCGATGGCACAATTGAATTCATTGTTTCACTCCCCACATCGCTGGTAGCACTTACGATTGGAGCGCTATTTTTTCTGTTAAGCGGCTTCCGGCGACGCAGGACGGGACGATTTACCGTCGGTTAAACCGTTGCATTCCCGCGAAGCGTTCAATGATGAAGCGAGGAGATGAGTTATGTTTTTGACTGACCTGCTACGAAAAAAGACCGAAATGGTGTCGGCAGACAAAGCACTTGGCGGCCGTGAACAGCCGATTGCCAGTGGAGAAACGCATTTCGTCAATGGCAACTCATTTAAAGGCCCTTTTCCCGACCATTTGGAAATCGCCTATCTCGGCTTGGGCTGTTTTTGGGGTGCTGAACGATTGTTCTGGAAGCTCGATGGCGTGTTCGTGACGGCGGTGGGCTATCAAGGCGGGTTCACACCAAATCCGACATACCAAGAAACCTGCACGGGCCAGACCGGTCACGCCGAAACAGTGATGGTCGTTTTTGATCCGAGCGTCGTTTCTTTCAAAGAACTCCTGAAAGTTTTCTTTGAAGAGCACGACCCGACCCAGGGCATGCGTCAGGGCAATGATGTGGGGACGACTTACAGGTCAGCGATTTACACATCGACAGACGAACAATTGGCTGAAGCCAAAGCGATGGTGGAACACTATCAAGAGCGGCTTAAAGCTCACGGTGTGACCGCTGCGATTACGACCGAGGTGGGTATGGCAGACACATTCTTCTACGCCGAAGAATATCATCAGCAATATCTTGCTAAGAACCCCGGAGGCTATTGCGGGCTGGATGGAACGGGCGTGTCATGTCCGGTGCCTACAGGTGTCAGCGCATAAGGCCCACACCGACACCTCCGGAAAGGCTAGATTTGTAAGACAACATTCGTTGTTTGACGTTGATTTAAGAAAGTGGAGAAGCGGTAGCGTCAAAACTCCACGCCAATGTCAACCCATTACTTCTTGCCAAAAAAAGCGATAAAGAGGATGAAAGATTTGCCGAACGATGTAGACTCGATTGTTGATCAGGCGTCTCCGTCATCCAAAACTCGTCCAAGCATCGTATTGCCTCACGCATTAGAGCGATTGCGCGTCATCCATCTGACAACGTGACTTTTCCTTCGTTTCGGCGACGTAAGTCAACAGGGTTTAAGTCTGATTTCGTTGTCATCCGGTTTGCAGCTTTGTGCCAATGCGCCTACTACGGCGCTACGTCTTCTATATGCAAAAACAACCGCCCATGATCATCTCACACAAGCTACAGCTTTTTCATGTTCACGTCCCTAAAACTGGCGGCACCACTATAAATGCAGTTATAAAATCCTGGGATCCATCAGCTGAGAACCTCACAGAAAGAGGTCATGAACCGCTGAGCTTTATCGCGAACACATTTCCTAAAATCTTTTCCGAGTACTTATCCATCGCGTGTGTGAGAAATCCTTGGGCACGCGTTGTCTCCCTCTATGATTACCGAAAAATCTCTATCGACAGAATTCCTCAAGGAGGTTGGCCTCCCCATTGGCCAAGCCGGGATCAGGTTAATTCAATGAGCTTCCACGAGTTCTTGAATGAGGCAATGGTTGAGGATGAGTGCGAAATTTGCCCTCCACGAGACGCGGAAAAATGTGTCTGGCTCGAACCATCATGTTCGGCTTGGATTTCAATAGGAAGAAAAATTGCGATCGATCGAGTCCTGAGAACGGAAACCCTAGGGGACGATCTCAAGAAACTCGGATCGGAATTAGGTGTAACTGGTCGCGACATTCCCCGCCTGAATCAGGGAGTAAAAAGGAACTATCAGGATGCTTACGACAGAAGTCAGCGCGAATTCGTAGGAAAGCGATACGACATTGACGTTGAGAACTTCGGCTATCGGTTTAATTAGACGCGGTTTAAAAGTACCCAAACGAGCTCGCTAGAAAACCCCGTGTCAGTGAATTACTAGCCAAAATTTGGATACTCCCCGCGGAGCCACGAATTTTCGTCCATAGTTTTCATTACCCACCAGTCGAAACTACCAGCTTCTTCGTTTCGAGGCTCAAGCAACCAGACCGGGAGGGCAGGCTGTCGATGATCTCAAGCAAATACAAATTCATTTTTATCCATATCCCATAGACAGGGGGGACTTCTATTCAATCCCTCCTTTTACCGCACAGTGATGACCGAAAAGTATTTGCTGATCATCAAGATGGCGTCGAACGTTTCAATGTTCAGGGACCGGTTACACCAAGAAAGCATGCGATGCTGTCAGCATATGGTAAGCGCCTCGCAGACAGGTTTGGAGATTTTACCATTACCACCGCCATCCATTCGAGCGAGCGGTCTCCGGTTATTTTTCACCCCACAAGTGGATGGTAGAGGAGGGCGGCACTTGGGTTGCCCAACCACCGCGATGAGATGAGGAGGCCTTTTTGCACCAGCTCGATAGGATCGACCACCGTCCGGCCGTAGACTTTTTGAAAGTTGAGAACACGGTCATCAAGCCTGATTTAGTCGTGCGGTATGAGAACCTTGAAAGTGACGTGGCTCACATGCTCAGAATTCTTCAAGTACCCTCAGAATTCCAATTATTACAACGCCGAAACCGGACCGCGGCGCATGACGATCTGCGGGCTAAAGTTCTGTCTTCAAAAGCTCTCTCCCGCCGTGTCGAAGAATTTTACGAAGAGGATATGGCATATTTCGACTACGCGCCGTTTCACCCGTAGTCGTTTAATTCTCAAACCCACACTCCGACCGCCGTTAATGCGCCGATCCTTAGTCCGCCAGCGCCCGCATCGAATTCACGTACAAAGACGAGATTTGAGTTGGAAATCGGCGACGGCAACGTGGTGCCAACTTGAATGTGAGCATTTACGAAGCCGCCACCGGTGCCGTGGCCCGCACTGAAGGCCGTATCATGATCGGCGGATGCTGATGTGACATTTGAAAAGCTCCCGCCGGTCGCGTCCGGTGTGACACCAATATGCCCGTTCCACCCGCCGGTGCCCTGCGCTGAGATGCCAGCCATCAATGCCAATCCAGCTTGTGGGAAAATTGCACCGGTGTGCAGATGCAGGAACTGTGAAATATCCACCGCGACGACCTTCGCACCGTTCAAGTTCGGCTCACCCAGTTGCACAGTTTCGCCGGGAAGCCAGCCAGCGATGTGTGTGCTATCGATAACTCGAAGATCAGATGCGGCAGGCGCTGCCTCAATCCAACATGCTTCGGGCGGGCTTTTCGACATATTCCACAATCGCAAATAGCTGAGCCCCTGCATGACGTGAGAGAAGAACATCCTGCTTGCGACTGGGCCGGTCCCGATAATGATTGGAACACCAGTATTTGGATCATTGCCGTATCGGTTTCCATCGGCAAGCGTGATGATGTCTCCTGACACATTGTTGATGGTCGCAGCCCGGGGGAACCCCGTCCGTGGTTCGTCAAAGCGCCAAATAGTTGATATGTTTGCGCCGCCGGGCGTGAAAATCTGGCTGCTTAATGGTGCACCGCTCAGTGCGTGCTTCATACCTTGGGGAAAGGTAACACCGCCCGTTGATTGATCAGCGATAAGCGCATCAATCCAGTCAGCTCCGTTTGGTGACACCTTCACCCGCCAGTCATCATCGCCCGTTAGCCCAAATTCTGCGCGGCCTGACCAACCTGTTTGAAACAGTATTGAGGCCGTGTCTGATGATGAGTTCTTATTGATTTTCAGTTGGTGGCCTGCGCCCTCATGGGTCAAAAGTGAGGACGGCGCGCCCACGACAAGCCTGTTCGTTTCATCCGCTGACGCATTAATTCCCAGCGAAGCCATGTTTTGAAGTGAAGACGGTGATGCGACCGCCTCAACCCATGTGCTGCCGTCAAAGCACAAAAGCAGACGGTTCGATAAGTCGCGCGCCAGCCAACCCGGTTTCGGTTCTAGGAAGGCCCAAAAACCATCCTGCCAAGCGGCAATTTGGTTAGGCTTGCCAAGCCATTCATTGATAGGCGCGGTGCCTGTCCAGTGACGCTCGCCCGCCACAGGGTTTGCCGGAGGCGTATTCTCACCCATCGTTGAAAACGCAAGCTGCACAAGTGCGTCGAGCATGCGTATCGCTTCATTGTGCGTGACGTGTTTTTGGGCCTGTGCCGGCATAATATATGGGAGCGATAGGTTCTCGCTGCTGTCCTCGATCGTCGCCATCGTGATGAGCTCCATCCTTTAGTTATGCCGGTGCAAATCACCCGCGCATGATGGGTCGATGGTAGCTCCGTCCAAAAACGGGCGGATAAATAGGGCGTGAAATTATGTGAGCGCAATGTCTGTGAGTAGCCAAACACTTACCGCTGCAAGCTTTTTCCGCGTCACCAAATCAGCGACCTCAGTGAGTTTCGCCGAAGATGATTGAGCCATTCAATTAACAAAATATACCACGATACCTTTCGAAGAATCAGCTTGGAGAGTAAGGACAGCCTTTTGGTTTTAGTCCCTATTTGAGTAGTACATTGAAACGTTCTGCATTTTTCCTTTGCATGTTAAGCGTCCCCGTACGCGGCACGTTCCCAAAACGGTCCATCAAGATCCTCGTCCCAATTGAGCACAGATCAACATTGATGCTCGGGCACTGAAACGATGCGAAAAGTACTCCACGTTTTCAAACTCTATTACCCGGAAAAATTTGGGGGCGTGCAGCGGGCTATCTACGATATAGCCGAAGGCACGGTCGATTACGGCTATGCGTCGACGGTTTTTGCGCTGAGCAAAAAACCGAATTCGGATGGGTTCGATGTGGGCAGACATGACGCGGTCACGTTCAGTCAACAGGCATATATCGCTTCAACAGGTTTTTCTATTCCTGCGGCGATGGCATTTCGAAAGCATGCAAGCGAGGCCGACATCATCCACTACCATTTTCCTTGGCCATTTATGGATATTCTGCATTCGACCCTGAATGCACAAAAGCCGACAATCATCACCTACCACTCAGACATCGTTAAACAGGGCAGGTTGCTTCGGTTGTATAAACCGCTCATGCATCGCTTTCTCAAAAGCGCTGATCGGATTATCGCGACCTCACCAAATTACCTGCAATCCAGTCGCGTGCTGCAGCGCTACAGTGAGAAGACAACGGTTATACCCTTAGCGATGCCGGCCGACGAACAGCCTTGTGAGCCGTCAATTGTCGAGAAATGGCGAGCCAAGGTTGGAGAGGGCTATTTCTTATTCCTTGGGGCCTTGCGATATTACAAAGGCTTGGACACGCTCATATCTGTTGCCCGCACGACTGGGCTTCCCATTGTTATTGCTGGGACCGGACGCCAGAGCCATTCACTCAAGGCCTATGCGCCGGAGAATGTTCGCTTCATTGGCCACTACACAGATAAGGACCGCGCGGCGCTTCTGTCATTGGCGCATGCCTTTGTTTTTCCATCCAATCGGCGTTCGGAAGCCTTTGGGATGAGCCTTCTGGAAGCAGCGCGGGCATCGCTTCCACTCATCTGCTGTGAGATCGGGACCGGTACGACCTTCGTGAACAAACATGAGGAAACAGGCCTCGTCGTACCGCCAAATGATCCAAACGCACTAGCTGATGCGATGAGACGCCTCGACAATGATCACGGCCTAGCGAAGCGTTTGGGCAACAACGCACGCGCGCGCTTCTTGCAACACTTCACCACGGCCAAAACGTCCAACCTCTATGCGCAAACCTATGAAGACCTGCTCTCGACGCACGGTCAAACAGCGGCTGCCTAACGTTTTACGGCGCCCGCTTGCTCAAATGATCAAGCGCTTGAGACAGTAGTTCATCTGCCCGATCAGTAGTTGATGACTCCACATAGACCCGAAACTCAGGCGCGTTTCCCGATGGTCTAAGATGCACGATGTCGCCACTTTCAAGAGAAGCCCGTAGCCCGTCAGTTTCATCGGTTGAGACAACCTTGCCGAAAGGCTCCATAAATTCAGACAGTTTGACTTCATCCTCCGAAAGATCGGCCAGCAATGCCAAAGACAAGTGAGTTGGCCAATCCACAAGGCGATCCGACCTCGTAAATCTAGGCGGTAGCGAGTCTGACAATTTGGAAAGCGGTATGTTCTCGCGTTTTGCCAGAGCAACCGTTGCAAGAATTGGTAAGATAGCATCGCGTGTGGGCAATGGAGACAGCGTTGACCCATCGGGTAAAGTGAAGTCGGACCCAAGCAAGGTACCGCCATTGGCTTCGTAGCCTATGACAGCGTCCATCCCTTCCATGGATTTGATCACATGGGGCGAACCGATTTTGGTACGGATCACTTGGTCAAACCACTTCGACTGTTCGACGACGCTATTCGATGAAACCGGCGTTACAATTGTTCTTGCACTGAGATACTTCGCCGAAAAGACGCCCAAAAGGTCACCTTGGAAGAAATTGCCTTTTTCATCCGCCAAGAGGGGTCTGTCACCATCTCCGTCCGTCGACACAATGATGTCAAATCCAAACTCGGAGCTCCACGCTTTTGCTTTCTCACGGTCAGCTTGTGAAACGGCTTCAGTGTCAATCGGGACAAAGTGAGATGTCCGCTCAAGCGCGGTGACTTCGGCTCCAAGGGCTTGAAGTAAGCGCGCAGTCAGATCACGACCGACAGCGGAGTGTTGGAAATGTCCAACCCTTTGCCCATCCAAGACGCCGGCGAAACTTGTCATATAGCGCTGAAAATACTCTTCTTCGGGTGCGGGATCGGGATCACCCAAATCATTAGCCACCAAAGCTCCAGAAACTATGACCTCAGAAGAAGCGATAGGCGCCTCATCAGCCTTTGTGATTTCGCCATCGGCGTAGTAAAATTTGATGCCGTTTCTATCGAAGGGAATATGGCTTCCGGTAATCATCACAGCGGGTAGACTTTGCTGGGTACTCGCCAAAGCCAAAGCGGGGGTTGGAATTGTTCCGCAACAAATCGGCTGCATCCCCGCGTCAGTGATGGCTTTCGCAACAGCCAGTGCGATCTCCGGGGAAGAGGGGCGTAAATCGTATGCAAAGAGCACTTTCGACCCGGTCGTTACGCCCCGACTTTTGACGCCGTGATCAAGAAAGCCTCGGGTGACCGCGTAACACACTTGATCATTGAGATCGGTCACGAGCCCACGTAGCCCGCTTGTCCCAAAAGAAACCTGAGAGGCAGAGAGGATAGATCGGACTGTATTTTCTACCACGATATAGTCTCCATTCCGGAGGTCTCCCGCGCGCAATTTCCCGCAACACTACCGAATTCATTTACCGGCCAAAATTCACCTACGCGGTCGACCAATGACCCGTTGTGCCTGCCTTGGCGGTTGGTTAATAGCGACGCAGCGACCTTTGATTTCTCAATTTTTAGAGCGTGATAGATGACCAGAAAAATTATTCCAGTAATCATTAGTGGAGGATCAGGCTCGAGGTTGTGGCCACGTTCACGGCGAGCGCATCCAAAGCCCTATGTGCGACTGCCCGATGACAGCACATTGATTGGCGAAACCTTCGCGCGCGCGGCGTCAATTGAAGGCGTTGAAGAGATTTGTACGGTCACCAATAAGGATCATTTTTTCCTCGCTTCCGACTGTTACGAAGAGCGCGAGATAGACGGGATACAGCACCATTTCATTTTAGAGCCGTTCGGCCGTAACACGGCGCCTGCCATCGCCGCTGCTGCAATTCACCTGAAGAAAACTGCGGGTGAAGACTGCATCGCGCTTCTCTTACCCGCCGACCACATGATCAAAGATAGCGCCGCTTTGAACGAGGCCTTCGAAAAAGCATTTGTGAAGGCGGCTGAGGGGAAAATTGTTACGTTCGGGATTACTCCGACGTCACCAGAAACCGGTTTCGGATATCTGGAAATGGATGGCGACGCCTTCGTCCGTTTTGTGGAGAAGCCGGAATTGAGCATCGCTCAAGAATACTTCGCATCCGGCAAGCACTTTTGGAATTCTGGAATGTTCTGCTTTTCAGTGTCCACCATGCTTGAAGCCCTCGATGAACATTGCCCAGACGTGTTGAGCGCCGTCGAGGACTGCGTTGCAGCATCGGAAGCGTTCACTGTCCCGATGGGAAAAACGCTCAAGCTGGACGCAAAGACCTTCGCAGCCGCGCCTGATATTTCTATCGACTACGCTGTCATGGAAAAAGCTGACAACATCGCCAGCGTGACAACTGACTGCGGTTGGTCTGATATTGGATCTTGGCTCGCCTATTCTGAGCTTTTCCCGGTGGACGAACATCACAATCGAACCACCGGAGACGTCGTTTCCATCAAATCGAGCGAGTGCATCGTGGATGCTGAAACGCGTTTTGTGGGCTTGGTCGGGGTTAAAGATATCATGGTGATCGACACACCGGATGCCCTTTTGGTGGCCGATAAAAATCATGCGCAGGACGTGAAGGGTGTATTTGAGGCTCTATCGAAGTCAGGTCACGAAGCAGCTGTTTCACACACCACCGTTCACCGACCCTGGGGCGCGTACACGGTCCTCGAAGAAGGCGAGCGCTTCAAGATTAAGCGCATAGTCGTGAAGCCGGGGGCGCAGTTATCCCTGCAAGCCCATCACCATAGGTCGGAGCATTGGGTTGTGGTTGCCGGGACTGCAAAAATCACAAATGGCGATACCGAGCTGCTTTTGACAACCAACCAGTCGACCTACATCCCTTGCGGCGGCCAGCACAGGCTCGAAAATCCGGGTATTATCCCGCTCGTTTTGATCGAAGTTCAAACCGGGGAATATCTCGGCGAGGACGATATTGTCCGTTTCGATGATGTCTATGGCCGAGCTTAATCGGAGGACTGGAACTACTATCTATCAGGCCCAGAACAGTGGGCCTTAGAGAGATTTTGTGCTTTTGCCTTCGTGAAACCGCTCGATCGCCATATCAAAGGCACCGATAAGGAGCGGCAAGACCGTTTCACTACCGAACCGCGACGCTGACTCGGTTCTGATTTCAACATCTCGTGGACTAGGTTTGGCGGATAGTGCCGCCACCAGACCGCCCGTGATTGATGCCGTCTCCAGCGGATCGACTTTTATGGCCGTCGAGCTCGACACTTCATCAAGCGAGGTGTCTTTTGAGATCACTACAAGCTTACCGCGCGCCTCCGCCTCAATCGCCGGATAACCAAAGCCCTCGTAGAGCGAGGGCATCACGACAAAGCGGCACTTTGAGTAAAGCTGGCTCAGTTCGGCTTCTGAAACGCGACCCACCCATTTGACGTACTCGCTATGACGGGCAATGCGGTCTTTCACGGATTTTGACTTCCACCCGTCACCGCCAGCAATCACCAGACTTAGCGAACCTCGAATGTTTGGAGGGACAGCCATGAATGCATCGATTAGCCGTCCAAGATTTTTGCGTGGTTCCAAAGTTCCGACAAATAGGCAGTAATCGGATGGCAGGTCATCCGGACCCTCCAAGATTGTCTCGGACGTAGGTCCTGCAGCAGTCCGATGAGTTATATTCGGCACAATGAGCGTCTTGTTCCGTGATCGCGGTTGAAGTTTTTTCAGTTCAGCAGCGGAGTTTCGAGACACGGTCATGACGACGTGTGCGGCAGCTATTGCTCTGGCCGAAAGCGCATATTCGGCCGCTAATCTGTGGAGGCGCATTGTACCAGGTGCCTGCCGCCATACACTGTCGTGAACGGTCAGAGCGCAAGGAACATTGTGAGCCAGCCTACTGGAGAGCCGGTGCGCGGGCGCCCAGAAGACGTCGGGCTGAATGGTGGTGACATACTTCGGCAGATCGCGCGAACCCCAAACAACCCGTTGCACTGGGGTGACGCAATCAGACTCGTAAATTGTGGCATTGGAGAGCTCTTTTAGAGCAGAGAAGTCGGGATGAAGTTTGCCGCTGCAAAAAAGAGACAGTCTGTGATTGTCATCGACCAACGCTAGACAGGCGTTTTCGATAGCACGCGCTATTCCAGATCTTGCCCGCGCCAAATTTCGGATATCAATCGCAATGTGCATGGATTTTGATAGTCTCAGCGCCCGAAAATACGAGTGGCGCTACAACAATTTGTGGTAGCTCTCCACCTTGGCGTAGTATTCGTCGTGCGCAGCATAAACCTCATCGAGCGGTCCGTATCCCTTCAGCTTGCCGAGATGTAGCCACATCAATTTATTGCAAACCTGTTTTAGCAAGCCACGATTGTGGCTGGCCAAGACCGTGACAGTGGCATCGTCAACTAGGCTGTGCATCCGTTTTGCAGCTTTTTTTTGAAAGTTCGCGTCACCTGCGCCAAGCCATTCATCCAGAAGCAATATGTCTGGAGAGAATGCGGTTGAGATCGAAAAAGCCAGTCGTGTCGTCATCCCGCTTGAATAGGTGCGAAGAGGCAGGTCGATGAAATCTTCAAGTTCGGCGAATGCAATAATTTCATCGAGCTTGGCCTTTGTTTCCTTAGTGGTGCGGCCAGCGACTTTGCTGCGCAGGAAAATATTTTCCCGGCCCGTTAGTTCCGGTTGCATACCCATATTGATCGTAAACAAGCAGTTCGGATCGCCGGTTACTTCAATCCGCCCACGGCTCGAGCGATAGATACCCGCCATGACCCTCAATAGGGTCGATTTTCCTGATCCGTTGCGACCCACAATGCCCACTCGGTCGCCATCCTTGATCTCGAAGGAAATATCATCGAGCACTCTCAGATGGTGAACGTTACCCACCCGAAAGTAGCGACTCTTGTCGGCTTTGGCTAAGTTCTTGGCGTTCGCAATCGGGAGATCCAAGCCAACGTTTTCCGCTGTAATCGACGACACTTGGTTCAAATCCAAAAAACGACCCGGTCGCGGTAGCGACCGAAAACCACCAAAGCAAGTAGCCAGCCGACTACGGTCACAACGCCGACAAAAATCCAACTGGTCAATGCCGGAGAGGCATCAATAAGTGGTGCCCTGAAAATCTCTAGGAAGTGGAACAGCGGGTTCCACCAAAGCACATTGATTGCGCTTCCGATCTGGTCCGGCATCCAAAAGATTGGTGTTAGAAAAAGCATAACCCGCATCACCGTTTCAACCGCGTGTCTGACATCGCGATATCGGGTCGCCACAACCCCGAAAAAGAGCTTTACCCAAACCATGTTCAAAATCATCACGAGCACAGCTGCCAGGGATAAAAATCCAACGGGCTCGACCGACGGTCTCAAGTAAACGAAGATCGCGACCAGAACGAGGGCCGTAAAGCCAAGATTGATCAGTTCTCGTGCCACGTCTTTAAAAACGTAAACCGACAGCGGTAGAGGATCATTTTTGATGAAACCCTGCGCCGAGATGAATGTCCCGGCAGCCGAGACAATTGAAGCGTTGACCACGAACCAAATGAAAAACCCTGACGATAGGTATAGTGCGTAATACGACCCTCGATCTTCGCCGAATAACGTGCCGAAAATAACGAGTTTTACAACAATGAACACGCCAAAAGAGGCCATGATCCAAACCATCCCAAAGACCGAACGGCTGTATAATGATCTCACCGCTGTCCAAGCCAACGAACTCCACATTCGCCAGTGCGCGAATCCGCGGCCCAAATCGGTTATTGCGACCTTGAACGGATTTAAGGCTCCGTCCCGAACTATCACTGAACGAGCAGACTCCGTCATTTTATTTCTGAAATGATCATGCGCGAAAAAGATGTTCGGGTGTGCGTAGGCCAGCTGGTCTCATGGGTCATACCTTGAAAGCAATGCATTTGGTCTTTGTTCATTATGCGTTCTAGAACGACGCTCTGCGAAATGATCTGCGACGAAATTTTAGTCGCTATGCCCACAAGCTTGCGACCATGTCTATTCCCAAAAACGGTGACAAACGATCCGTCCGTCATTCGCGGAATCTGCCGAAGGTGAAATCCAGTGACAGTTGAAAACGATGTATCAACCTCGACCCAATATCGTGACGGGTAATCGTTGTTCAGTGAAAATAGCAGTTCTGAGCAGGTCGGCTGGCGCTGCAAGACGTTGGCAGAAGGATTACTTGGCACGCGCGGCGATTGCCGCTAGGCCACAACAACGAAAGCAGGAAAATTGTCGTCTGGAAGCATGAACTACGTGGAAGAAAATGGACAAAGTCGCTCGACCGTGGACAAACTGCAAATTGCGCTCTCTTCCCATCCGCAGGGAATGGAGCATGCCGAAGAAGCGCTGCGAAGCAGATTTACTTCCTGGTTAACCGATTACTATAAATCAGATTACGAAGATGATCGACGCAAAAAGGTCCAATTGCGTTTTGAGAGTGCACTCAGTGATGCAAAAGCCAGAATGGCAGCGCTGGATGATGAGCACTCCGACGTCGTGATTTCTGACGAAAAATATAAAGCTTACCAAGATGATTTTGAGGAAAAAAAGATGAGTGGAACGACAAAAGCCCTGACCGCAGCAGCAGCTGCAATTTTTGTTGGCGGTTTTATCGCGTGGCAAACGGGCGTGATTGGTCCGCAAAATAACGAGGCTGATAATCAAGCAGCGTTGTTCCAGCTTACCGCAGACACCACCATAAATGTGGCACCAAGGAATGAATTCTCTCGAGATCAAAACGGCATCGGAATCACGGCGCGTTCGACACACGATAACCCAGCTAGCGGGCAAACAACTAATAGTGTTTTTTTTACAATACCAGCTGAAATAGAAGAGGCAGTAGGCGGAAAGACTATTCGTGTTTCAATCACAGCCGCCTCCGCAGCTGATAATGGGTCTGAAGAATTTGCAGTGTCATATTCAACTGCGGCAGTTGGCAATAGTGGCTGGCAGCGATTTGTGCTCCAGCGAGAGGCACAGACATTTGATTTCACATACGATGTTCCCAATGATCCGCAGAACCGTGACCCCCAGCTCGATTACCTAGGTGTATGGGCAGACACTGAAGGGCTTGGACGAAGCGTGAAAATTGATGAAATCCGGGTCGACATCGCCGAGTGATCGTTGGTTACCATTGTGTTAGATAACTTCGGGTCGCCCACCTTAACGTTGTTGCGCATCTGAGTTTCGCGCTGACGAATCACACAAAATACCCAAGCTATAATTTGGTGATCGATATCTCTGAGATGCGCGCCGTTAGACGCCGAGCGTCGTGCTCGCCTCGGTCTGAAGGCGATGCAGGTTGGGGAAACTTCAAATAAATCTCGTGTTGTTGGGTGTTTTCATCAGAAATCGAGAAATCTGCAATAAGCTCGGCTGGGAACGGAGAGATGTTTGAATTAAGACGGGCTCGTGTTCTTTTAATGCGGGCAATGGCGCCGGACAAATTTGTTCTCAAACGCCGCTTTATTGGTAGGGATTTATCGCCCAAAAGTAGTTCTGCATTGTCGAAAATTGCGCGGTTCATTGCGTCAATGACCGCCACCGTCACGCGGTAACGCCCCTTCTCTAAAAGTGCAGGTAAAGCAATACTGGATTGAAGGCCCGGGCCGGCCCATCTGCCGTCACGCTCAGGATCGTGCCAATTCATACCGTTTATGAAGTCGCGCATGTCTATACGCAGCTCCCCGGCAAAGTTTTCTAGGTCTTGAACATCTTGGACTGGATGGTTGTCCGCAGAAGCGTACACCGTTTCGTCAACGGTTACTGGTCTATTATCGCGCTGTGCCTGCTCGAATTGGTACTCCAGTTCCTCCTGAACCTGTTCTAGTTGAAGGAGCAAGAGTTCGTTTTCAGATGTCAAGGACTCGGCATTTGCGGTGCCAGCGCGCGCTTGTTCAAGTTCATTCTCAAGGATTTGTTGTCTTGCGGTCAGCTCTTCAATTCGAGCGGTCGTCTGACTGCGTTCCTCATCAAATTTACTCTTTAAAAGAGTAATCTCTTCATTCTTTGCCAGGACGGTCTGCCGGTTTTCCTCGTGCACTCGTTCCAACTCGTCTTGAACTTGATCCAACTGAAGTGCGATCAGTTCATTTTCGGTGTTTTTGGCGTCAAGCGTCTCTTTAAATTCGGTCATTTCCTCTTGGGTGGCGTTCAACAGGAAGCGGAGTTGCTCAACACTGCTTTCAAGCGTCGTATTTTGCGCTAAGGCATCAGCCAGTTGTTCGTCTAAAGCATTATTCTTCTTATTTTGCTCCGATTCAAAAACTTCTGTCTCCTCGCGCAAACTCATGAGGCTGCTCTCTGCCTGCGCGAGGGCCTGCTTTGTCGAGAAATGGTCGGCTAGCAAGCCAAAGTAGTCGGGCGGATGGTTTGAACCGTGAATGCCGCGACAATCAGCGGTTGCCTCCAATTCATCGAAAAGTTCGATGGTTGGGTTATCGTCGTCAGCATACGGTCGGAGAAAAAATGATTGAATTCCAGCCTGAGCCCTACCGACCGAATTTTCGGGAAGCGATGTAGACTCGGCTATGTTGAGCCCAAGTTTCACGTCCAATGCCTGGCGAACTCGGTCGGGATGGCTTGCCAAAGCATCTAGATTAATAAGTAGGCAGCGATCTGGGTTCTGGTTATAAAAACGCAGAATACAATCATTAAACTCGCGCCAGCGGACAAACATTAGTTCGAGTACTTCGCGGGTGTTCGCTTCCTCTTGAATTGGAAGCCCCTCAACGAAAATAGAACCAGGTTCAGTGTAAAACAGCGCAAATTGGGACTCGGGTTCGAAATCGGCCCAAAAGTCTAACATAGGTAAAATATCGGGATCAGCCCAACCCCAATTTTCTAAATCCGCGTTTGCCACGATGATGTTCGCAGCTTGCATTTGCCAAGCTTTACCAATTCGATCGGGGTTGATGGTGGACAAGCGATCTTTTCGACTCTTGAGGTAGGTGGAACAAATCTTTGCCGTCAACTCGCGCGGTTCCATCTCTGTTTCTGACCTGACGGGGTCGGAAACTCCAGCTGCTTTCAAAAGACCAAGACCTGCGTCACAGTGTGTTTGCAAAAATGATGTGACAATTGTTAATGGCATTTGGGCCTTGCTTACATATTAGGTACACCTGTGAGACGTGCGCTACATCGCAGAACGCATCAGGGCAAGAGACATGAAATAAAGCGATGCCAAAGCAGTAGGCGACGCATCAGAAATGAGAAGCCTATAGCGCGAGGTTCGCATCATTTTACCAGCAATAAGTATCTTGCCCCAAACGTCGCCTTTGACCAGCTAAACGGATTGCGGTACCGCGTGGCCAAAACTGCGACGATCTATGTCTGATAAGAATTCACTACTAGATGCTGTTGGCGTGCTAGCCAAAATTACCCCACCGCACGTCTGTGTACACATTGGGGCTGGAGGGCGGTCTAGCGTCGGATTTGAAACTGTCGACTGCATTCCAGCACGACAACACGTATTGATTGAGGCAACTGAACGTCGTTATGAAAAATTGGCGGAACGGTACTTTGACGCCTCGAACGTTTACGCGGTGCACGGCGCGATAGACTCCGAAAGCGGCTCGCGTCCCTTCTTTACCCATTCATTAGAAGATGAAAGCGGATTTGCCTCATTAGATGATTTGAGGTCGGTTTGGCCAAATATCGAGACCGTTGATGAACGGCTAGCGCAGGTAACCTCACTTGATGAAATTCTGCAGGCGTTACCCAAAGAAGCGTCGAAAGTGACCGAGTTTAATTGGCTAGTAATCGGTTGCTTGCCGAGTGGCTCAGTTTTCGACGGTTGCAAGCAGATTCTTGGACACATTGATGTGGCAATCATTCGGGCGGCCAAGACTGAGGCAACGACCGGTGAATTGGCCGCATCTTCTCTCGAGCTCGTACGATCGCGCATGGATGCTATTGGGCTCATCGAAATCGCAAGCGAAACGGAACGAAACGGAAAAATTGGACATTTCCTATTTTGTCGAGACTTACTTAAACAAAGTACGATGCTTCGGCAGAAAAACAAAGACGAGGTTACGGCTTTGCGAACCGACCTCGAAATCTCACTCCGGGAGGAAAAGGATAAGGCCTCTACTCTAGCGCAAGCGCTAGATGCAACCCGCCTCGCGCTCGATGAAGCAGGCGCCGAAAAAAATGAGCTTCAAAACAAGTTGTCAGACGCTGACTTGGAGCTTGGAAACACACGTAAAGTGCTAGCCGAACAAAAGGCTGTGCAAAAAGCCGTCGAAGAGGCGTTAGAGGCAGCCCGCCTCGCGCTCGATGAAGCAGGCGCCGAAAAAAATGAGCTTCAAAACAAGTTATCAGACGCTGACTTGGAGCTTGGAAACACACGTAAAGTGCTAGGCGAACAAAAGGCTGTGCAAAAAGCCGTCGAAGAGGCGTTAGAGGCAGCCCGCCTCGCGCTTGATGAAGCAGGTGGCGAAAAAAATGAACTCCAAAAAAAGTTGTTAGATGCTGACTCGGAGGTAGAAGACATCCGTGAAACGCTTGTTCAGCAGGAAGCTGCGCGTCAAGCCGCCGAAGAGGCGTTAGCGGGTCAAATCCATCTTCGGGAAGAATTGGAAGTCGAACGCTCTGAGCTCAATGCAGCGGTTGAGAATTTGAAAGACCAGCTTACGCAACGTATCATTGACATAAAGGATCGCGAAGCTGAGCTCGATCAGACAACCATGGAATTATCAGGTTTGCAGCACACGATTGCAGCAAAATTAGCAGAATATGATGCTCTAAAGGTCGACTTCGAGCAGCTAGAGCTTGAGGCGAAGACAAACGCGGAAACAAAAATCGCCATCGAAGGGACATTAGAAGCCGCAAATGAGGAGCTAGCCAAAGCTCAAAAGAAACTGCAACTTGCAGAGAATAACCTTCAGGCGACGCGTCAAAGCCACAAGGAAATTGCTACCAAGCTCCAAGCCGCCGAAGGCCAATTAGTGGCGATTGGGAACGAGATCAGACGCATTCTGACCGTCGGTGGTAAAGCCACCGACGCAAGTGAGCAAATGACTTCGGTGGAGAAAGACCCAAGCACCCCTGTAACACAGAGAAAACGAAAGGCCGACCCCAAGTGAACAGCGTCGGTCGATACAGAAAACGGCTATCGCTGATAGATGAAATGCTAGCGGTCTCAGGTGCTCAAAGTCTTAGCGGCGATCAATCGATTGCACTTGAACAGGTCGCAGATCGTTGCCCTGTCAGTACTTCATTAGAAAGCGAACCTATCCGGGTCATCAGCCATCTATCAGCCACCGGGGGCACACTTTTCGCGAAGTGTATCGCGTCAATGCCTAACGTGGTGGTGCTAAATGAAATCAACCCTTTTAGCCGCATGCAAGTGCCGATCGGCAAGCCCCCTTTTACTCCAACTGATATTGTAGCGCTCGTACGACAAGGCGAGGCGTCGCTGGCATCAGACCAATTGATCAAAAGCCTATTTCTGGACAACCTCGCAGTACTACGCAAGGAGTGTTGGCTCACAGGAAGGGTGCTTGTTTTGCGTGATCACAGCCATAGCCAATTCCTCTATCGAAAATTGGATGAGAACGCACCTACTCTTCGTGATGTAGTTGCCGAGCGTTTTCCAACTTTATCAGTGGTAACGACGCGTAAACCAGAGAATACATATGCTTCTATGGAACGAGAGGGCTGGAACAAACACTTTTCACCGAGTACGTTTGAGGAATACTGTCGTCGATGCGTGTTATTCGAAAATAGCTTTAAAAGCTCACAGAAATTTACCTTTGAGGATATGGTCACAAAGCCGCGGGCTGTGATGCAATTGCTCTGCAGTGCCTTAGAGATTGCGTATGAAAGTTCATTTGAACACAACTTTAGCGCACATCAATTTAGCGGAGACAGCGGCCGTGGTGGCAATACAATAGTCGAGAGATAAATTTCATAAATTGCAAATCGGGTATTCTACGGAAATTCAAAATAGCGCTGAACAGTGGCACGCTTTCAAGAGCAAAATCAAAAAATCAGACTCGTAATAATCACAGGGTTTTATGAATATGACCAATAAAACGTTCGATGAAACAAAAAATTACTTCGTTTTTTGTCACATTCCAAAATGCGGCGGAACGACAATGCACAAGTTTTTGGCCGAGGTAATGCAGTCTCGGTATCTGTATATAACGGCAAACGTTGACTGGCAGTCGCAAATAGCCGGCGCGATCGGCTCAGGGGGGCATCAGATTAACAATGCCAACCCAATTTTTGAAAGAGAGGGTTTGGAGCCGGTTCGGATGATTATTCTACGTGAACCGCTCGAGCGCTTTCTTTCTTTCTACAAACATGTCCAAGACAATCCACGACACTACCTTGCGGGAAGGCCCGGAGTCTTGGGCATGTCCCCTTTGCAATTCGCGCACCATTGCGTTGAGACAGATGTTACCGAATTCAAGAACTTGCAGGCACGATACGTTGTTGGAAGCGAACGATCATATTCTGATTTTTCTGAGTTAACTCGAATATTTGATGATGAATTTAGTTTTTTCGCACCGCTAAAGAATATAAATAATCTTTTTGACAAAATTAATAATTTTTTTGGTACGGATGTATCCTACCCTAGAAAAGAAAATGTCAGCACAAAAAGAGCTTTTGATTCATCGGATTGGCAAGAGATGGCGGAAATAGTTTACGCAGCGAACGCTGCCGACGTGCGGCTTTACAGCCATTGTCTTGAACGATGTATTTTATAGATGCGAAGTAATTATTTAAGATTCCAATTGCTGAAAATTAGCAATATATTCGTGAACGTTTACCGCGGCTCTCGACACAAATAGCGCGATCTCATAATCTGACATTGTTCGGAGTTGTTCGGCTTCGCAGGATGTCTTTTGGTCGGCAACAAATGTCTGAATATTTGATTCGCTTTGTTTCCAAGCATCATATGCTTCAAACGCTCGAACTCTTGCGTTCTCTCCAAGCTCCCTTGCGAGTTCGGGCGACAAGGGTAAATCAACAGAACCCATTATCGCTTTACGATAGTCGACAAAAACTCCGTCAACCCAGTTCGTGATGTAGTCGGTGTGGGTTCCCTCATCATTTGCAATGACACACATGCCTCGGGTGAGGCCTTCAATCATTGCCATGCCAATACCCTCGGTGAAGCGGGGACATATGAGTACATTGCTTCGGTCAAGGGCTTTGGCATAGTGGTTTCTTGTTGGATCAAAAAAGCTCACGCTTCCGAAATTGATGGGGTGCTCGGAGGGATCAGAGCAATCTGGGGCGTTATGAATATGGATCGAGCCAGCATCTTGAATCACATTCCGAACAAACTGCCCATTCAGTCCATGCTCTGGCAGCCGCTGCCAAAACACCACACGTAGTTCGTCGAAGTCCGTTTGCTGGGGAAAATTCGCTGGGTCCTTCATATATTGGACGTGGAGGGCTGTATGTCCGCAAGATGTTATACGCTCGTAAAGATCACTGGAAAAACAAATAAATTTCGTTCCCGTAAGCGAATGCCAATAGGCATCGGATAGTGTGCATACTCCGTCCCACATGGGGATGCCGATGGTACTTATTCCCCGGCGAACAAAAAACGGGCAGAGATACTCAGTTTGCCAGCAAACGACCGCATCATAGCCAGCATCGGCAATTTCCACTACCATGTTATGGATGTCTACAGCGGCAAAAAATACGTCGACTTCGAATTTTTCTCTCAGCAACTCTTGAAAAAAATGGCTCGACTTTGTGAACTGATGAAAGTGGTGGTCAATAAATGCAATTTTCTGTATCATAGATGTTCATTCTCCCGACAGGGTTCCGCAAAGTCTGCCAAATTGATCATTAAAATCGTCTTGGTATGTACACCGGGCATGGTGTGACATTGCAAACGCTTCGGTCTGAGACATCCCCATAAAACGCGATACGGCGTCGGCGACATTTTGCATGTCTTTCACGAGTATACCGTTCTCGTAATGCCTGATCATGCCCGAAACGCCGGTGCCATCGGACGCAATGAAACACCGACCCCTCGATACTCCCTCTTGAAACACGGCTGATCCCCGTTGCGCGTATACGTCGCGCGCGTAAGGCATAAAGAGGACGTGGCTATCGCGATACATCCAATCCAACTCATCTTCCTCAACAAAGGCGGGTTTGACGCTGATCATGGGATGCTCCAGTAGGCTTTGGACGTATGACTGACGATAATACACGTCAGTTGGCTTCATTTTTTGAAGAACAATCTCGACCTCACCCTCACCATGGCTGCTCTTAAGCAAGTTCGCTAATTTCAGTATCTCGAAAAAGCCTTTGTCGGCGCGCCCTTGTCCCGGCGTCACGATTTTAAAGGGACGCTTCTTCCAATTCACAACGGTAGGGCGTCCAAATATTGGGTATTGGAGAAGGTAAATGTCCTCCCGAAAAATGTTTTTCAGATAGTCTTGATAGGCCAAGGTCTCTGCGCTGAACGATACATCCACCCCAGTTTTGCGCGCGAGGGCGACGCTCTTAAACAATTCTGCTCGGCCAAATTCGGACTTCGCACTCGCGCCCTCAAGCACTGCAATGAGGCGCGCATGAACCTTCGGTCTAAGCTCTTGCGGCAAATTTGCCATTAGTACCATCAATGCGCCAAAACCGTAGTGCTCAGCGCTTGGAAAAAAGATCGCGTCTTCAGCAGTGATCCTGAAACGCTCAAAGACTTGCTGCCAATTTGTCAAAGTCTTCTCAAACTCTGAATCAACATTTTCTGCGAATGCGCTTACTAGTCTATTAGATGCGACATGAGATTGGTCTTCGAAAATTGTATTGCTGTCGTCAGTATGCGAGCTGGGTATTAACCATTGATATGGATAGTGTAATACACGCTCATAACTCTGAGAGCTTCCTGCGCTCTTGCTACAAAGCTCAGAAACGAGACTAATCACATCGAATGAAGCACTCTTAAATTGATCGGCAAAAAGATCAAGACACATTAGATTGTGACCGACATGACCTGCGGTAACATGGTCTACTAAAAAAATACGCATTTTATTATAAACCGCTCAAAAATTGCTCGCAATACACAATTATAGTAAGAGATCGCTCCCAATGATCCCTTACTAATGCTCTCATAAGTTAGTTTATTACCTAATGTTTGTAATATCCGTGTGCTTGACACTAGGCCCGCCTTTCCCTAGCACGACGATAAAAAGCAGGTAGCTTAGGAGGCGGCGGTGACGCAATACCGTCTTAAGACGATGATTAATCGACAATCGGTGGTGGGACGTTGAAAAAAGCGCTGATTACCGGTGTTACCGGCCAAGACGGGTCATACCTAGCCGAACTCCTTTTAGAGAAGGGGTACGAGGTGCATGGCATTAAGCGCCGCGCATCTTTGTTTAACACGCAACGTGTTGATCACATTTATCAGGATCAGCATGAAGCCGATCTGAAGCTAAAGCTGCATTACGGGGATCTGACCGATACCTCAAATTTAACGAGAATATTGCAGGAAGTTCAACCTGATGAGGTTTACAACCTCGGAGCTCAATCACACGTCGCGGTGAGCTTTGAGTCGCCAGAATATACAGCAGATGTCGATGGCATCGGGACACTGCGCCTCCTTGAAGCTATTCGCTTCCTCGGACTCGAGGAGAAAACACGCTTCTATCAGGCATCTACATCTGAGCTATACGGTCTAGTGCAGGAAATCCCGCAGAAGGAAACCACCCCCTTCTACCCCCGGAGCCCGTACGCCGTAGCAAAGTTATATTCTTACTGGATTACGGTAAATTATCGCGAAGCCTACGGAATGTATGCGTGTAACGGCATCCTGTTCAATCACGAGAGCCCACGGCGGGGCGAGACGTTTGTGACGCGTAAAATTACACGCGGCCTTGCGAACATTGCCCAAGGTCTTGAGGCCTGCTTGTACATGGGCAATGTGGATGCGCTGCGCGATTGGGGACATGCAAAAGACTATGTCCGCATGCAGTGGATGATGCTCCAACAGGATGAACCCGAGGACTTTGTGATAGCGACAGGCGAACAGTATTCTGTCCGGGAGTTTATCACTTGGTCGGCAAGGGAATTAGGCGTGTCGATTTCGTTTTCTGGCGAGGGTGTGGACGAGATCGGAACAGTTTCCGCCATTGACGGTGATAATGCCCCCGCTCTAACTGTTGGCGACGTGATCGTTCGCGTTGATCCCCGTTATTTCCGCCCCGCGGAAGTCGAGACCTTACTTGGAGATCCCGCCAAAGCAAAAGAGAAGCTGGGCTGGACGCCGAAAATTACAACCCAAGAGATGTGTGCTGAAATGGTGCTCGAAGACTTGAAAACAGCGAAGCGTCACGCTCTTCTCAAGGCGCACGGGATGGAAATTCCAGTGAGTGTCGAGAACGGGTAAGCGATCAAAGCGCAAATTTGAATTTTTAATGGAGAGAATGATCGAAGCTCACGATATGGGGGCGTCGGCTGCTCATCTTTTTCACTAGATCGCGTGCGGTTGTACTCGGACTGAAACACTATTCGGGCAAAGAGGTAAATTCATCGACGTTAACCCCTCGGGCGAAGTGATAAAAATTGACAGTCAAATCAAGATCCGTCTGTTTTCTCGTACCTTGCCTAGTGGTCTCTCAAGCAAATCGATGGTGATAAAAAGTCAGTTACTACTCACGTCAAGCGAGTTACACCACGTTAAACGCAGGAAACTGTCCCCTCCCCGGGAGGTCAGAAACTTTACTCCACTTTTGCTATTCAAGGCGTGCAGGCGACTATGGTTGATGAGCAGAAAGCAGAGGCGGGGAAACAGCCACCCTCACGGATGATAATTTGCGTCGGATGCAAAATCGATTACCCGGCCCGGCGAAATTTGCCGCGAATAGCAAGTCCCGGCAAACGACAGCCTACTTATGTCCAGTGTAGTTGCGCGGTTGCGACGGGGTATCAAAGGATGACCGTCACTCAGGCGCAAACATTAGCATGTTGATCTCAAAAGCATCGGATTGAGAAATTGACCAAGATTTTCATAGCCGGCCACCGCGGTATGGTTGGTGGCGCAATCCTTCGGCAACTGGAGGCGCGTAAAGCGGCCGGCGAGTCTTTGGACCTTATCGTCCGGAGATCTTCTGAGTTGGATTTGCGCGATCAATCTGCCGTGCGTGATTTCATGCAGGCCGAAGAGCCGGATGTGGTTATCTTGGCAGCAGCAAAGGTTGGTGGCATTTATGCCAACAACACGTATCCTGCAGATTTCATCTATGAAAATCTGATGATTGAATGCAACGTCATTCACGAGGCATTTAGCTCAGGTGTCAAACGTCTTCTTCAACTCGGTTCGTCGTGCATTTATCCAAAGGGCATCCCACAGCCCATGAGCGAAGAAGCGCTTTTGACGGACACACTTGAGCCTACAAACGAGCCCTATGCGATCGCGAAAATCGCAGGGATTAAGCTGTGCGAAAGCTACAACCGACAACACGGCGTTGATTATCGCTCAGTAATGCCGACAAATCTCTACGGGCCTGGCGACAATTTTCACCCTGAAAACAGTCATGTGCTGCCTGCCCTTATCCGACGCTTTCACGAAGCCCGAGAAGCAAATGCAAAGTCGGTCACGATTTGGGGGACTGGAAAACCACGCCGCGAGTTCTTGCACGTCGATGATATGGCAGAGGCGAGCCTCTTTGTCCTTGATCTCGACAAGGAAATTTATTCGGCCAACACGCAGCCAATGCTCAGCCATATTAATGTGGGATCAGGCACTGACATCTCGATCTTGGAGCTCGCAACGCTTATTGCGGAGACGGTTGGCTACGACGGCGATATTTTAACCGACACATCCAAACCGGATGGCACCATGCAAAAGCTTATGGATGTCACTCGACTGGCGGACATGGGCTGGCGGGCCAAGATCGATTTGGAAAACGGCGTTAAAAACGCCTACGAATGGTACTTGGACAATCGGGAAACTGCGCGGCAATAGCTCTGGTACCCTTTACCAAACGTAATGCGGGTTTCTTCCTCAACCCGGCCTCGTGCGCCTTGGAGAGAAACCCAGTTTAGAGAGGAGCCCTGCGCACATGGCAAAGCGATTTCGTCGCTGTGTTTTGCATATAGGAACAGAGAAGACCGGCACCTCGGCCATACAGCAATTTCTTAACCGAAACCGTGATGCTTTTGTCAAAGAAGGCGTATTGTACCCGAATCTTGGCGGGGGCGGTTCGCAGTGGGAGCTTATGGCAATCGCGCACCCAGATCCATGGAACGATAATGGCCTGGCGGGACAACTCGGAATCGTTAATGCTGAGAAAGCTGCCCATTTCGAAGATAAATTACGGGAAGAATTGGACCTGCAATTTCGATCGGCAGAGGACTGCGACACCCTAATTGTTTCTTCGGAGCATTTTCACTCGCGGTTGCAGGAACAGGCCTCTATCGCTCGGCTAAAAATGTTCCTCGATCAATGGGTGGAAGAATATCAAATCGTGGTCTTCTTCCGGCGTCAAGACAGGGTTGCCATAAGCTTTAATTCCACAGTTGTGAAATCTGGCGCGGTAAACCTAGCGATCAGACTCCCGACCAAACTTGGTGCTATCCCCCGATACTACCGGTACGATTTGATTTTTTCGGAATGGGTTTCTGTTTTCGGCAAGTCAGCCGTTGAGGCTCACATATATAAAGAAGGTGATCGCGACCTAGTCATGCACTTTTGTAATGTGGCCGCGATCCGCTTTGCGGGGAAATTACCACCAGTTTACGTTAACTTGTCACTGGACGGCGAAGGTTTGAGAATACTATGTCGGGTTAATCGCTTTTTGGAAGGCGTGCAATTGGCAGAAGCACGCGCAGCTCGCCAAAGAGCAGTTCAAATTTTGACCAAGCGGTATCCGGGGAAATTCTATTTCCTAACGCGACAGCAAGCTCAGCAATTTTTCAGCCTATTTTCAGAGGTTAATAACGATCTACAACGAGCAGCGTTCCCGTACCTGAAGCACCCTTTATTCGATGACGAATTCTCAGAATATCCGGAAATCCTATCAGACATGTCAATGGACGATCAAACAATAGCGGAGCACGCTGCGCGTATCCTTGAGGAAGTAACAACAAAGCCAATTTCAGAGAAATCTGGCCGCATTTGGCGCCGTCTCAGCGACATGCTGAAATAATGACTTATTCAGCCGCGATCTCCATCGTCATGCCGAGCTTCAATCACGCGGAATTTATCAAACGATCCATTCAGTCTGTGCTGTCTCAAGATCTCGCCCCTATTGAAATCATCATTCAAGATGGAGGCTCAACTGACGGGACTTTGGGCATTCTTGCTGAAATGGCAGTCGAAGAGGCCCGAATCTGCTGGCATTCCAAGCCTGACAGCGGCCCTGCTGAAGCAATTAACAGGGCTCTCGCACGCACTCGCGGCACAATAATTGGATGGCTGAACTCGGACGATCTCTACACCTCTGGTGCAGTGCAGCGTGCTGTGGAAGCGCTCGCAGATCCAAAACTGCTCATGGTTTATGGGCACGGAGATCATATCGACAAAGCAGGCGCGCACCTCTCAAAATATCCTACCCGCTTGCCAGCGGCAGGGCTTTCAGGTTTTGCGTCGGGCTGCTTTATCTGTCAGCCTACCATGTTCTTCAAGCGTACTGCCCACACCCTGCTTGGACCTCTCGACGAAACGTTAAAAACGTCTTTCGATATGGACTATTGGATGCGTGCGTTTTCAAGGTTTCCCGACCGGATCGGCTTTATCGACGCGGTACAGGCGAGATCGCGACTTCACGATGAATGCATCACGCAGAACCAACGCAAAATGGTTGCAGCAGAAGCAATCGCCCTGACAAAACGCTATCTCGGCGTAGCGGAGCCCCATTGGGCGACTACACATTTGGAGGAGATCGCCCGAGATGCTCGAATGAGCTCCTCTGGAGAGGACGTGCGCCAAATAATGGAGAGCTTTCTAGAAGAGGTCGAACCTCATCTTGGCTCTGAAATCACTCAAAGACTTCGGCGCCAATTGCCGAACGAAATCGCACCCCCGCGTGAAGCAGCGCCGCGGCTTACATGAGTAGGATCCACAGTCTCGCAAGAAAAGTCTGGCGCTTGTTACCCGAAGCGGTTCGCCACAGGATGTCACGGCACATTCTCCATCCAGTGCTCGAAAACTACCGGCGGATTATGATCGCTCGCCCCGTCCATGTGCCACCTTCGGACAAAGACGCACCGCTCGTCGTCGCGGGTCTGTTTCGCACAGCGAGCGGTATCGGCGAGGGCGCGCGGTCGACCTTTCGTATGCTTCAAGACGAGGGGAAGTCACCGATCGCTGTTTGCCTTTCGGAAGCTTTTGATCTCGTTGACATGGAAAGTCCTATTCCGCTTTTTGAAATGCCGAGAGCTGACGAGGGCACGCTCGTTGTTCAGCTAAATAGTCCAGAGCTACCCGCGGCTCTTCAGATATTGGGAATGAAACGTGGTCGCTCGTGGTACGTGATCGGATATTGGGCGTGGGAATTGTCCATTTTTCCACCCGGCTGGGATCGGAACTTCGATCTTGTTTCAGAAATTTGGACGCCAAGCACATTCGTAACGGAGGCGGTCGGCCAACACCCCAAAGCTCCGTCCGTTTCAACAAAAGGGCACGTGATCCATGTGCCCGAGGGTGTTTCACCAAATCGCGAAAAATTTGAGCTGCCTCAAGACGCCAAGATCTACATCACCATGGCAGACTCCCTTTCATCGCTAGACCGCAAGAACCCATTTGCAGCCATTCGTTATTTCAAGGGCATGCACGGCGACGATGAAGGTGCGCTTCTCATCGTTAAGTCGCGTAATCTTGCCCAAAACAAACGAGCCAAGCGCGATCTTGTAAAAGCAATCGGCGAAAGTCCGAATATCCGGTTGATGGATGCAACCCTGTCTGAACCGGAGCGCTGGTCCTTGCTCGCGTCCGTCGATTGTCTCATTTCGCTGCATAGATCGGAGGGATTTGGACTGCCGATTGCAGAAGCGATCGCGTTGTACAAAGAGGTTGTTGTGACCGCCTATTCGGGGAACATGGACTTCTGCACACCTGAGAATTCAACGCTGGTCGACTATGAGCTGGTGCCTTGCGAAGATCGCTATGGTCGGTACAGCTACAAGCATGCGGTTTGGGCAAGTGCTCGATTATAGAAATCGGGTGTTAATCAAAATTACACCCCCTTTGAATTTTGTGTGACCATGATCATCTCCCATAAGTATAAATTTATATTCATTAAGACAGCGAAAACAGCTGGAACTAGTATCGAAGCATACCTATCTGACTTATGCGGCAATGATGATGTCTTTACGCCGATATATCCACCTTCTCCAAATTTGAAACCGCGAAATTTTGGCGGTCCACCTTTGCCCGACCTTGGAACCTTGCGGCCCGGTCAGTTTGCGGAACTGAATAGGCAGCATAAATTTCGCAACCACATGGGCGCATCGGAGATAAAGAGGCGTGTTGATCCTCAAGTCTGGGGCACCTACCTAAAATTCTGCGTGGAAAGGAACCCGTGGGACAAGGTCGTGTCGTCATTCTACATGCAAGTTCACCGCAACGCCGAACCGAAAACGTTCGCCCAATTCATTAATAGCAAGCAGTTTCCGGTTGATTGGCCGCGGTGGTACGATAAGACGGAAGAACGCTATCTCGTAGACAAGGTCCTCCGTTTTGAAAATCTGAACGCGGAACTTGGGGGTGTCTTCAACTCACTCGGAGTTCCATTTGCCGGAAATTTGGATAGCCGCGAAAAAGCATGCTATCGCCCGAAAAATCGACCTTACAGGCAGCACTACCGAGAACCTGGCCAGATCAAGAGCGTATTGGAAGCCTTTGAGACCGAAATACGGCTGTTGTCCTACAAGTTCTGAGCTCGAGGTCGCAGCACAGTAGGTGGTTCAACTCGACCACTAGCTGCCAATGGCGTGCCCGATTGATGCCTATTATGAGGAGCGGCTTAAAGCTCACGGTGTGACCGCTGCGATTACGACCGAGGTGGGTATGGCAGACACGTTCTACTACGCCGAAGAATACCATCAGCAATATCTTGCTAAGAACCCCGGAGGCTATTGCGGGCTGGATGGAACGGGCGTGTCATGTCCGGTGCCTACAGGTGTCAGCGCATAACGGTCTGTGCTTGACGAACGGTGAGCGGCATTTTCAGAGGACACGAAAGCCAAACTCAAGAGAATGCCGACTCAATTGCTTGGAATTGCGAGGTGACCGCCCCTCCAACATTCCCCGCAGCGACGACTATAGAGATACTGATGAGCACGCCGATGAGTGCGTATTCAATGGACGTGACGCCGGTCTCGTCTTTCAAAAAATTTTGAACAGTCATGAGAGCAATACGCTTCAGCAGCCTGAGTTATTGTTTTTTACGAAGCTAGCACCGGTAGCTTTCTGAACAGTGAATTCAAACAGCAGACAAATTGACCGGTGTTTCAGTCGAAATTGTCATGTCTCCACGGCGTGGCTCGGCGCAAAAATTTATAAAATTCCGCCGTGAAACGAAAAATGGCCCGCATTGCGGGCCACCAATCGTACCGTTTCCAGTATTCTGCAAATTAAGAAAGTGCAGATGCGATGTCGTTGAAGCGTGAAACGAGGTTGCTACCTACGCCACGAGCAGCGACGATGATAGCAATGCCGATCAGGGTTGCGATCAGGCCGTATTCAATTGCAGTCGCACCAGACTCATCTTTCATAAAACGTGCAAACATATTCAAACTCCACTTTTCAGTTCACAGCAAAACCGCGGACATTTCCGTCGGTTGATCGCAACATACCCTCGGCCGATTGCGGAGTTGCTAAAGAATATGGTTGCCCAATTCTAAAACGGCCTGAGCCGTTCCTATGGTTAATCGTTCTTTTAGATAATTCGATAAATATGTCGGCAACTGTTGGAGTACTCCCTATGCTGACGCGCATGTCACTTGCTACCATTGCCCTCTCATTTGCGTTTTGTTCAAATGCGTTTTCCGTCGACCACGCAACGACGGTAAGCAGCAGTGCTGCGGTGACCGTCAAATTAAATCACGCACGCGTTCTCAAGCTTGGGCGTCCGGCTGGCACTGTCATTATCGGAAATCCGGAAATCGCCGATGCAACTGTTCGCGATCCGCAGACGATTGTGCTCACAGGCCGCGCGTTTGGAACAACCAACATGGTTATTTTGGATCAAGCAGGCACTCCCATCATAGATGAGAATGTCTCGGTCCGTCGCAGCAGTGACCAAGTGGTCACTATATATAGGCGCGCAAATATCCAGACCCTTTCATGTGAGCCGGTTTGTGAACAAGCCTACCTGTCCGAATTCGAGCGTGAGTCGCAGGCGCGTCAGGAAGCGGAGAGCAGTTCCGGCGTTAGCCTGACCGACTAAAGGTATGCTGCCCAGCGAACTGCGAAAAATTTCCGTAAGTTCACGCTAGGTGAGCTGATCGCTAAAATTCGAACGAAACCCTGAACGCGATTTTCAGCGATCTGTTTCAACTTCGCACTCGATATTGAATGAGCAGGGCGAAGAACATGCAAAAGCTGCTGAAAAGTAGACGTCGACACTTTTTGCGCGACGACGAGGGTGCGACCGCGATCGAGTTCGCGTTCCTCGCGATGCCGTTTTTTCTGACTATGTTCGCGATTTTAGAGACGTCGCTGTCCTACACAGCGCAGCAGGTCATCTCAAACGCGACCGCTAACATCTCGCGCGAAATCCGCACCGGACGGATGGATCCGGCGGCACTTGGGCAGTCTGCTTTTCGCACACGGTTCTGTCAGGAAATAGAAATTATGGTCCCCGATAGCTGCCCCGACTTGCACATCGATATTTCGCAATACGCAACGTTTAGCGCAGTGCCCAACCAAGTCCCCGATTTATCGGATCCGAGCAACTTCCAATTTGATCCGGGAGGCCGCGGGACCATCAATCAGATGCGGATCGTCTACGAGTGGCCAATCATCACTGACCTGATGAAGAAACACATGTCTCCCTACGACAACGGTAAGGCTCTTCTTTATTCAACGACAACATGGAGGAACGAGTGATGCCAAATAACGTTAAACCCCATGTCCTCACTCCTGCTGAGCGCAAGACGCGCTTTCGCAATTTGTTTTCCTTTTCTCGCGTTACGCAGCGGCGTTTCGTCAAGAATACATCCGGCGTTGCCGCAGTGGAATTTGCGCTCGTTTTCCCAATTTTGTTGATCTTATATCTCGGAAGCGTTGAGATTTCGGGTGGTTTGCAAACCAACAAAGATGTCGGCAAAGCTGCAAGCTTGGTCGGAGACTTGGTGACACAATCACCCCAATTGACGACAGCTGAACTGGTCGGAATTGCCGACATAGCGGAAGCGACCATCTTCCCCTACACGACAACGACGCCGGTCACGACATTGGTCGGGATCAAGATCGACACAACCAATCCGAAGCCAAAGGCGAAGGTGGAATGGTCGCGTCGCATTGCCAACGGTGCCCAGACCGAACCTTATGCGAAGGGAAGCCCGATCACGATACCAGACCGGCTGCTGCTTCCTGATACGTTTGTTGTGAAATCGACGGTGGAACTCAAGTACAAGCCAATTGTGACGCACAACATGAAAGACACCGAGATTAATATGGAAGAAACGTACTACCTTCGACCTCGCCTCACAGACGAAGTTCAGTGCACCAATTGCTGACATCTTAACTGTCAAAGCGTGAACAAAATTAGTCGGTGGGGTTTGCCTTTGAGCCCCGCCGAATTGTTTCGAAAACCGGCCCATAGACTGTGTAGTCGTTGGGTGGCACCGTGTTGAAGGGACCGTCGAAACTGCCTGACACTTCATCAAACGCAAACGGGTTTGTGGTGTGCAGCCCGAGCATTAACGATCTGACGCGTCGGACCGTCTCTTCGGGCACCTGTTTATGGAGAATATGCGGGCCGAAAGGATAGTGTTGGGACTGCCACAGCATCCGGGGTTCCATTTCCAGACCGGCTTCAAGCGACCGTGCGAAGCGACCGGATAGCCCACTCTCATTTTTATCCGTGCCACGCGACAACGTCCATCCGAAGGACGCTATGAATTGACCTGACTTAAGCGAGTCTATTGCCGTTTCCAACGTTTGAAAATTCTGCAGGTCAAAACCCAAGTCCGGCAGTGGTGTCCCCTGGTCGGTGAACTCGGCGCGTGGGACCGTACCCACCATAACTTGCGAGACATCGCCCAGGCCGACTGGCTTGCCTTCCAGCTCACTCACTTCTTCGATTTCGCTTGCCACAGTCACCAAAACACTGCGCTGCCCGGTAAAGCCATCGCCAATCGTCGGAGACACGAACGGCTGGGCGCAATCGCACAGCTTGTTCACGGACAGGTATCCAAGCGCTGACATCTTCGCGTAGTGGATGCGGCCGGTAGCAAAGGCGTCGATCAGCGTCGGCAGGTTTGGGAACCGGATGACTTCAACCGGAAGAGAAATCGCTTCAGACAATGCTTGACGAAAGAGTTCCACAGGCGGACCGGACCGCGTTGTGTTTGCACTCTCTGTAACGCCTACGCGAAGGACCGTGAAGTTTGTCTCCGCGGAGGCGCTAGACCCGCTCTGCGCAGACGATGAAACGTCATCGCCGTAGGCAGTTGGTGAGAAAAATCCCAGCGTTAAGACCAACAGAGTTCGCGTGAGACCTGTTGTACGAGGGGATCGACGGCGCATCGGCAACGATAACAACTCCGTTGTGTTACAGCGCTGGTGTCCGCTATAGGCCGCGGAAGGTCAACAACAGGCTTCATAAGAGTTTGCATGCCCCGAGCGGTGCTTATCGTCATGGATTCATTCGGCATCGGCGGCGCGCCCGATGCCGCGCAATTTGGCGACGAAGGCGCAAACACGCTGGCTCATGTCATGGAAGCGACCGGGATTGATATCGGCGCAGATCGAAGCTTCCTGCCGAACCTGGCCGCGCTCGGTCTTTTTGATGCGCTTAAGGTCGCCTCGGGGCATGGCAAAACCGGTGATAGTGCCAGGCATGGTTTTTGGGGTGCGGCCACAGAAGTGTCTAAAGGAAAGGACACACCATCTGGGCACTGGGAGATTTGCGGACTGCCGGTGCGCTTTGACTGGGGTTATTTCCCCCACACAGAACCGGCATTCTCTCTAGACCTCTTAGATGCAATCTATGTCGATGCCGCGCTACCTGGTTCGCTTGGAAACGTTCACGCATCGGGAACAGAGATCATCAAAGTGCACGGCGCCGAACACGTGAAGAGTGGGAAGCCAATTTTCTACACTTCCGCTGACAGCGTGCTGCAGATCGCTGCCCACGAAGAGCACTTTGGTCTCGAACGATTATACGAGCTTTGTCTCACGGCCAAGAAGCACACCGATAAACTGAATATCGGCCGGGTCATTGCGCGACCGTTTGTTGGTGAAAGTGAAGAGGACTTTACACGAACGGGCAATCGTCGGGATTTTTCCGTTGAGCCCACCGGTGAGACAGTGCTTGATCGGATTGCCGCGGCAGGAAACCGAACGTTCGCCGTTGGCAAAATCAGCGATATCATGGCGCATCGCTCAATTTATGCCACCCGCAAGGCGCACGGGAATGACGAAATCGGTCGAGAAACGCTTAAGGCTCTTGATGATTCAGCCGAAGGGGATCTCGTTTTTTCGAACTTTGTCGATTTCGACATGCTTTATGGCCACCGGCGTGACCCGGAAGGATATGCTCAAGCGCTAAGAAATTTTGACGCGTGGCTGCCGAGCCTCATCGAAAAACTAAAATCGGACGACCTTCTTATTATCACAGCGGACCACGGTTGCGACCCCACGTGGCACGGAACGGACCATACACGCGAACGCGTGCCCGTGCTTGGCCTTCTGGGCACGCAGTCTCATGCTGTTTCGATCGGGGTCCGCAACACATTTGCAGACATCGCTGAAACCATCGCAGCGCATTTGCGCGTAGCGGCGGGCCCCCACGGCCAATCGTTCTTGGACGAAATTTCACCGCACGATGCCTGAGCTTCCCGAGGTCGAAACGGTCAAACGCGGTCTTCAACCCGTAATGGAAGGCGCTGTGATTGATTGCGTTAACTTACGCAGACCTGATCTGCGCTTTCCTTTTCCTTCTGGACTTGGGGAACGAATGGCCGGTGAGACCATCACAGCGCTTGGTCGGCGGGCAAAGTATCTTCTCATTTCTTTGTCGAACGGACGCGTGGCGGTCAGCCATCTTGGGATGTCCGGATCGTGGCGGATTGAAAACGTCAAAGACGAAGCCGGCACACTTGCAAAGCTGTACCACGAGCGCGCAATTCTAACGGTGCACGATCACATCGTTATCGATTTGACTGGGCGCGACGGTCAGTCATACCGCGTGATCTACAACGATCCACGTCGTTTCGGCTTCTTCTTCGACGAGGCGAGCAATGAATTACCGTTCACCAAGCACTTTGCGGGGTTGGGGGTGGAGCCGACGGGAAATGCTTTGACCGCTGACTATTTGGCTGGGGCTTTCGCGGACAAGTCCACATCTCTTAAGGCCGCTCTACTTGATCAACGGATCATCGCTGGTCTTGGCAATATCTATGTGTGCGAGGCTCTGTGGCGTTCAGGACTGTCGCCACGGCGTGCCGCCTCCACGCTCGTGAAAAAGAACGGCAAAGCGACTGCGCGCCTGCAAGCCCTCACTGGCCACATTAGAGACGTTATCGCAGAAGCGATTGAAGCCGGTGGATCGTCGCTTCGAGACCACCGACAGGCGGACGGAAGTCTCGGCTATTTCCAGCACAACTTCTCCGCCTACGATCAAGCCGACGAGCCCTGCAAACGAGAAACATGCGATGGCACGATCAAGCGCATTGTGCAGAACGGTCGCTCGACTTTCTACTGCAGCACGTGCCAGAGGTAAGGCGACCGAAATCGGAATTCCAAACCAGATATGGCTTACGAAACCATCCTTTTTGAAACCCGCGGTGAAGTGGGTTTGATTACGCTCAATCGTCCCGATGCACTGAACGCGCTTAATGCGAAGGTCTTGGCGGAACTCCAGGCCGTTTTGGCCGAGGCCCAAACCGACGGGAAGATCGGTGCGATCGTGGTCACGGGCTCAGCTAAGGCTTTTGCGGCAGGCGCGGATGTGAAGGAGATGCAGGACTGGGAGTACGCCGATGCTGTCGTTGATGACAATCTGGCAGGCTGGCGCGAAGTATCTGGTTTCAGAAAACCGATGATCGCAGCTGTGTCTGGCTATGCTCTTGGCGGCGGGTGTGAATTGGCAATGATGTGCGACATCATCATAGCCTCTGAGAGCGCTAAGTTCGGTCAGCCGGAAATCACCCTTGGTATCATGCCGGGCATGGGGGGAACCCAGAGGCTCGCGCGCTTTGTGGGAAAAGCCAAAGCCATGGACATGATACTGACAGGCCGGCAGATGGGGGCCGAAGAGGCGGAGCGTTGCGGTCTCGTTTCGCGCGTGGTGCCGGACAATGAACTGCTTGAGGAGGCCATCCGCGCGGGCAAGAAGATTGCGTCATTCTCACTGCCAAGCGTTTTGTTGGCAAAAGAGATGGTCAATCGCGCATACGACACGACGATGACCGAAGGTCTGGAGATTGAACGACGTCAATTCCAGTCTCTGTTTGCTTTCAGTGACCAGAAAGAGGGCATGGCTGCTTTCGCCGAAAAACGAAGTCCTTCGTTTAAAGATCGCTAAAAGCAATTCCAGACAACGTTGACCAAAACGGGCGCTGATATTATAGCGCTGCAACACTTAGCGTGCGTGTTACTTCTGAAGACGTTGCACCACGCGATCCAGCGCAAAACGGAAGTCATGACATCCTGAATGCGCATACCCATTCGTAATACACTGAAGGTTGCAACAGGACATTATGGCAAACACTCGATCAGCGAAGAAAGCGACGCGGAAAATCGCGAAGCGTACAGAAGTAAACAAGACACGACGCAGTCGCGTGCGCAGCTCTGTGCGCAAAGTTGAAGAAGCAATTTCATCTGGCGATCAGGCCGCTGCAAAGTCTGCCCTTACGGCAGCTCAGCCGGAGCTGATGCGTGCCGCTTCACGAGGCGTACTGCACAAAAATACAGCCTCTCGGAAGATCTCGCGTTTGGCGAGCCGGGTAAAGGCGATCGGCTAGTTTCCGACCCCAAACCGCAAAAATTTTGAAGCTCGAATGCCATGGCCATTCGGGCTTTTTTTACACTTTGATTCCGCTTTGTTTTTCAATCATTTAGGCTGCCTGGTCTTGATAAAAGACCTGCAGCCGTAAGCGACGGGGAAAATAATTATTTGATTTCAACGACTTATGAGTTTCATCGGTTGAATTCTACCTAAACCGCGAACCCATCGTCGAATGAGTGGGAGTCAAGCCAAACGCTGAAAAATTTTTTTAGGTGCGGTGCGATTTTTGTGGAAAATGACAAAATGATGAAATTGCAATGGTTTAGGAATTTATGACTCGTTGGAGTCGCAAGTTGCGATTTTTTCAACCCCTTTTTTCGTTAAATTTGCTTTAACGACGCTCTTGCCAACTGTGTCAAAATGGACTTTTTACAGGTCACCGGAGACGGTCGGAAATAGCTTAAATGTGCGGGACAACACGACGTAGAGCGGCCGATACAGGCAGCCTTACGCAGGCTAATTTTTGCCAAATCCAGTGCGCTTTTTGTTTGGAACTTTTCAGTTTTTCGGAGCTCCGGGCGATGTCTGTCCCGGTGCACGGGAGGGTTGTGTCTGCTCCAGATCAAGAGACGAGACCAAATTTGCTGCGGAGGGTTTTCCTATGAGTATTATTCGACCGGTTACGGGCACGGTGCCGTTCCAAAGTTCTTTCGGGGGTCTAGCGCAGAATGGTATCGGCAATGCGACCTCATCGGTCGTCGCAAAAGCTAACACCGCACGCGCTCAAGCGGCGCCGAAGCCTATTACATTCACAAGCCAGCAGGCTGGTATCGCGGAAGAACGCGAAACACCTATCAAGAAGGGGACAACAGTGGGAGTGGATTTCGATGGGGCTCAGTCCTTCCGACGTGTCACCGAACAGCTTAAGACAGTGCTTGGTGCAGAAACTTACAAAAGCTGGTTCGCACGGGTTGAATTGGTAGAAGCGACCCCCTCCATCGTTCAAATGTCCGTCCCAACGCTGTTTTTGAAGTCGTGGATCGCCGAACACTACATGGCGAAGCTTCATGAGATGTGGAAAGCAGAGATTCCAACGCTTCTTCGCGTTGAGCTTTTGGTTCGCTCTGCAACGCGCAGCAAGCCACAGCCGAAGTCTGCTGGAACCGCGCCTAGCCAATCCAAGGTATTGGACAAAACCGCGAAGACGTCAAAGGTGCGCGCCAACAGCGATGCATCTTTATTCCTCGGCGGTTCAAAAGCGAAAAACGATAAGACGACAAAGGCAAAGCCAGCCGAAGATTTTAAGGGCACAGCGAAGATCAGTGGGTCCGCCATTGACCCGCGCTACACGCTGGACTCCTTCGTCGAGGGCCCCTCCAACCGCGTGGCCTTAGCGGCTGCCCGGGCGCTCGTTGAAAACAATCCAAATGCCGCTCGATTCAATCCGCTCTTCTTTTATTCGTCAGTCGGATTAGGAAAGACGCACCTTCTTCAAGCGATTGCAAACGAGGTTCGCAAAGCCGATCCGAAAAAGCGGATCGTCTACCTTACAGCTGAATATTTCATGCATGTGTTTGCGTCGGCCATTCAGTCGAATTCTGCACTCATGCTCAAGCAGTCGCTTCATGAAATTGACCTGCTCATCATCGATGATATGCAGTTCTTACAGGGTGAGAAAATCCAGTCGGAATTCTGTCACCTGATTAATGCGCTTCTTGACAGTGCGCGAACTGTGATTGCTGCAGCTGACCGTCCGCCTTCGGAGTTGGAGTCACTCGATAAACGCGTGCGTTCCCGCTTACATTCCGGCGTTGGGCTCGAGATTGGCGCGCCGGATTTCGACATGCGTTTGCGCATGCTCAAGGAGCGGTTGGCCGATGCGCGCAGTGAAGACATGACGCTGAACTTGGACGATGATGTTCTTGAACATGTTGCCCGCACGGTCACATCCAGCTTCCGGGAACTGGAGGGTGCCTTGCACCAACTGGTGTTCCGTCACTCGGTTGACCCGGACATTCGCATTGATCGCGTGGACGAGATTTTGCGGCATTTGGTGCGCGTTGATGATCGTAAACGCATCCGCATTGAAGACATTCAGCGGGTCGTTTCCAATCATTACGATATTGCGCGGACCGAGCTTCTCTCCAGCCGCCGTACACGGAAGATCGTACGCCCACGGCAGGTGGCGATGTACCTATCCAAGCAGATGACGCTTCGTTCTCTGCCCGAGATTGGCCGTCGTTTTGGCGGTCGCGACCACACAACTGTTCTTCACGCCGTTAAAAAGGTCGAAGAGCTGAAGGAAACCGACGCCACGCTCGCCAAAGAAATTGAACTGCTTCGCCGCCTTATCGAAGAGTGAAGCCTGGCGTCAATCAACGCGATGCATCGACTGCGGCGGGTTTAAAATTCAAATCCGTCGTTTTCGCTTGATAAAGCGCTCCGCGCCCGGCTCTGTGCTTGATTTCAACAGCGCTGGCAGCCAAATTCGTCGCCTGTAGTCTCAGTTCTTGCGAGTTTGATAGTTGTCATGCGGGTCACACTTGAACGGTCCAACCTTCTGAAATCACTCGGCCATGTTCATCGCGTGGTTGAGCGGCGGACAACGATTCCCATCCTGTCAAATGTTCTTCTGAACGCCGCAGAAAACACGCTCAAGCTCAACGCGACAGACCTCGATATCGAGATCAACGAAGCGGTTGCAGCTGAGGTTGCGCAATCTGGGGCGACCACGGTTTCTGCGCATTTGCTCCACGACATTGTCCGCAAACTGCCCGACGGCGCGCAGGTGATGCTGTCTACCAATGAGGATGGCGCAACGATGACCGTTTCTTCGGGGCGGTCGAACTTCAAACTCCAGTGCCTGCCTCAAGCCGATTTTCCGCAACTGGCTGCTGGCACGTTTTCCCACAGTTTTACCATTGATAATGGGAAGCTGAAATTGCTGATTGATCGCACCCAGTTTGCGATCTCGACTGAAGAAACCCGCTACTATCTGAACGGCATTTACCTGCATACCTTAGAGCAGGACGGCAACCTGACGCTTCGTGCGGTGGCAACCGACGGGCACCGGCTCGCCCGCTGTGAAACTGCCGCACCATCGGGCTCAGATGGAATGCCGGGCATCATCGTTCCACGAAAAACGGTTGGCGAACTGCAGAAATTGGTCGACGATCCAGAAGGAACGCTGACGGTGGAGCTTTCAGACAGCAAGATCCGGTTCACTATTGGATCGGTGGTGCTGACATCGAAGCTCATCGACGGCACATTTCCTGACTATCAGCGGGTCATTCCAACCGGCAACGACAAGAGCATGGTGGTTGACCGATCAACGTTCACCTCTGCGGTTGATCGCGTTTCGACCGTCTCTTCAGAACGCGGTCGAGCGGTCAAACTTGCCATGTCTGACGGGCAGTTGGTGCTCACGGTCAACAATCCAGATTCAGGTTCGGCCACCGAAGAACTCGCCATTGAATATTCCGCAGACCCAATCGAAATCGGCTTCAATGCGAAATACCTCCTCGATATCGCGGCGCAATTGAGTTCGTCAGAGGTGAGTTTCCAACTGGCTGATGCCGGCTCTCCGACTTTGATCTTGGATACCGGAAACGCCGAAGCGCTCTACGTGCTAATGCCAATGCGGGTCTGATTCCTATCAATGAGCGCAGAAGCCTGCGATCGCGGAGGCCGGTCAATATCAGCACCCAGGATCACAAGGCTATCGCTGACGGACTTTCGAAACTACTCCGCTGCAACAATTCACACCGGCGCGCCAAATTGTGTTTTCCACGGACCAAACGGGTCGGGTAAAACAAACCTGCTTGAAGCGTTGTCTCTCTTGTCTCCCGGCCGCGGGATGCGTCGCGCAAAACTCGACCAAATGGTTCGGCAGGGCAGCGGCGCTGGGTTCACGGTCTTTTCTGAGATCGAAACCGATGATGACACGGTCAAAATCGGAACAGGTACATCGACCAGTGCACTTGCAGATGCGATATCGACCCGTGTCACACGCATTAATGGAACGCCCGCGAAACGATCTGAAGAGCTTTTGCAGTTTACGAGAGTGCTGTGGCTAACGCCTGCCATGGATGGCCTGTTCACCGGTTCTGCCAGCGATCGTCGACGGTTCACAGATCGCATGGTTCTTTCCATTGAACCGCAGCATGCACGCCGCGTAGCAGACTACGAGAAGGCAATTAGCCAGCGAAACAGATTGCTTGATGACTATCACGGTCAACAAAGCGACATTCAGCTTGATGCCATCGAATTGCAGTTGGGCGCACTCGGCGCTGCGATGATCGCGGCCCGCGCCGAGCTTGTTGATCTCATCTCGCTGGAAATGGAACGTTTGGACCAAACAAACTTTCAGGATTTCCCGACAGCAACATTGTTTATCAGCGATGGCCTGCGTGAAGCAGAGCAGCGCCACGACGAGATGAATACCGAAGAGCAGCTGTTGCGGCTTTACCGCGATGGACGCGGTCGAGACCGTGCCGCGAAGCGGACATTGATTGGCCCCCACCGCGCTGATCTCAATGTGCAGCATAAAGAAAAAGACATTGAGGCGGCGCTATGTTCGACAGGCGAACAAAAGGCCTTGTTGACCGGTCTGGTTCTTGCTCATGCAAAGATTACGAGCCAGATCGCCGGGATGGCACCAATTTTGCTCCTCGATGAGATTGCTGCGCACTTCGATCCGTTCCGCCGGGAAGCGCTGTTCCAGAGAATAGAAGCGTTGGGCGGGCAAACCTTTATGACCGGCACGGACGCTTTTCTGTTTGAAGCATTGGGAGATCAAGCGAAGCGTTTTCGCGTCGATAGCGGTCATGTCACCGAGGCTTGAAAGCGCAGATTAAATATCGAGGTTGGCCACGCTTAGGGCATTGTCATGAATGAAATCACGTCGCGGTTCCACATCATCGCCCATCAGGCGCGCAAACAGTGAATCTGCGTCGGTGGCGTCATTCACCCTAACCTGCAACAGTGAACGAGCCTCGGGATCGAGCGTCGTTTCCCAGAGCTGCTCGGCATTCATTTCCCCAAGACCTTTGTAACGCTGAAGCGTGAGGCCTTTTCGGGCAACGGCGAAGACTTGATCGAGAAGCGCCAGCGGCCCGTGAATGACTTCCGACTTGTCTTTGCGCGTCAGCGTCGCCGGACCGGAAAACAGTTCGGCTAGCTCTGCCGACAGTGCATGCAAGTTGCGTGCATCTGCCGATTGTAGGAGCGCTGCATCAACCACGTGGGCTTCTCGAACACCGCGAACAGTGCGCTCCAAAATATAGCCTCCGGTGCCATCGTTTGAGGGGTTTAGCCGGCCAGACCAATCGCGTTCTGTCTCTTCTGATACCTTGTCGAGCCGCCCACTTACTTTGCCCACGAGCTCATTTGCGCGTGCAAGATCGTTCAGGAGCGTCACGTCCATCGCGCCCGCGATCGCTGCTTGTTCGATAACCTCGCGATCATAACGCGAATGAAGTCCTTCGAGCGAAGCGCGGAACTGGAGTGACAGATCAATGACCGCGCGCAGATCGCGGCCCTGGCGAACTTCGCCATCGGCAACACGCAGTTGCGTATCATCGAGACCGACTTCGATCAGATAGTTTTCCATCGCCGGCTCGTCCTTGATGTATTGGGACGACTTCCCGCGGGTGACTTTGTAGAGCGGAGGTTGCGCGATGTAGAGATGACCGCGCTCTATGAGTTCCGGCATCTGCCGGAAGAAGAAGGTGAGCAGTAGAGTGCGGATGTGTGCGCCGTCGACGTCAGCATCTGTCATGATGATGATCTTGTGATAACGCAGCTTTTCGGGGTTGAACTCGTCTTTGCCGATGCCTGTGCCGAGCGCTGTGATCAGCGTTCCGACCTGATCGGAAGATAACATCCTGTCAAAACGAGCGCGTTCGACATTTAATATCTTGCCGCGCAACGGCAGAATCGCTTGGTTTTTGCGGCTGCGACCAGATTTTGCCGAACCACCAGCAGAGTCACCCTCGACGATAAAAATCTCTGATTTCGACGGATCGCGTTCCTGACAGTCGGCAAGCTTACCGGGCAATGACGTGATGTCCAAAGCACCCTTGCGGCGCGTTAATTCGCGGGCCTTGCGTGCCGCCTCCCGAGCGGCGGCTGCCTCCACAACTTTCGAGATTAGGATTTTGGCTTGATCGGGATTTTCTTCCAACCATTCGCCAAGCATCTCATTGACGAGGCTTTCGACGACCGGACGAACTTCGGAAGAGACGAGCTTGTCTTTGGTTTGCGAAGAAAACTTCGGGTCGGGCACCTTCACGGACAGAACGCAGGTAAGGCCCTCGCGGCAATCGTCACCGGTGAGCGAGACCTTTTCTTTCTTCGTCATACCGGAACGGTCTGCGTAGCCGGTCACCTGACGGGTCAATCCACCGCGAAAACCGGCCATGTGCGTGCCGCCATCGCGCTGGGGAATGTTGTTGGTGAAGCAGAGGACATTCTCGTGGTAGGAATCGTTCCACCACAGTGCGACTTCCACCGTGATACCGTCCCGTTCACCGGAAATGGACACCGGATTTTCAATCAGCGGCTTCTTCGCGCGGTCTAGCCAGCGGACGAACTCGCGCAAACCACCGTCGTAAATGAGTTCCACTTCCTTCGCGTCCGCGCGCCGCGCATCCTTTAAGAGTATGCGAACACCGGAGTTGAGAAACGCGAGTTCACGAAGCCGATGCTCCAACGTTTCAAACGAAAATTCGGTTTTCGTAAATGTCTCTTTTGACGGCAGGAAAGTCAGTTCCGTGCCGGTATAATCGCCGGCATCACCCACTTTTTTCAGCGGTGCGCTGGCGACACCGTGCGAAAACTCAATCTCATGGAAATTTCCGCTACGCCCGATCCTTAATTTCAGCCAGACCGAAAGCGCGTTGACCACCGACACCCCTACGCCGTGCAGACCGCCGGACACTTTATAAGAGTTTTGGTCAAATTTTCCGCCCGCGTGAAGCTGGGTCATTATAACCTCGGCGGCAGAAACACCTTCGCCCTCGTGGATATCGACGGGGATGCCTCGACCATTATCGGTCACAGTTACGGACCCGTCGGCATTCAAGGTCACCGTCACCAAATCGGCGTGACCCGCGAGCGCTTCATCGATTGCGTTATCGACGACCTCGTACACCATGTGATGCAGGCCTGAACCATCATCGGTGTCGCCGATATACATGCCTGGCCGTTTGCGAACCGCATCCAATCCCTTCAAGACCTTGATGGAATCGGCGCTGTACTCGGCCTCTGCGACCGATGGCGTTTTCGGGTCTTCAGATTTTTCAGGGTTGCTCATGCAGTCTCACGGAAGGGACAAAATGAACGCCGAATCGCGGCGGCGTTTCGTATTTTATATACGCGTTCCGGGTCACGAATCCAATTTTTGACCCGGTACAGCCGCGCATTCGTCCGCCTATTGGCACTCATTCCAGATAGCTGCCATCATATTGAAATTGTTGACTTATTAAGAGTTCTCGGAAACGCTTCGCGGTGCAACAACAAATGCGGAGCGAAAAACATGGTGACAAGCGCGTTTGAGAAGCAGCTTCAGGGCTACGGATTAACGACCGCGAAGATACTTTATCGGATGCCGGACCACCTCCACATGCTGCAAACCTACGTCTGGCAAGACTACGATATGGCACCGGATTTCCCCGTGATGAAGCGGTTTTTGGACTTCTGGGAGGCCAACCTCGACGGCCCCTTGCACTCGGTTCAATACGTGCACCAGAAGCTGATCAAGCCCGGCGAGTGGACCAAGATCGACGGCGAAATGGTTCTGCACTGACGGAGCTTAAGAGGCGCAAAAACGCCAAACCATCGCATTGCGGCAAGGTGAGTGGTTCGCTAGGAACGCGCAGACAGGAACGGGAGTTGCGCGGTGAACCAAGCGCCAAAACCAAACTCATTTCGAACAGGCCCAGATGAACAGGGCATGTTTGGCATCTTCGGCGGTCGCTTTGTCGCCGAAACGCTTATGCCGCTTATCCTGGATTTACAGGCCGAGTGGGAAAACGCGCAGGACGACCCGGAGTTTCGACAGGAGCTCGCCCATCTCAATGCCCATTACACGGGTCGCCCGTCGCCGATCTACTTTGCGGAGCGCCTGACTGAGCATCTTGGTGGCGCGAAAATCTATTTTAAGCGGGACGAGCTGAACCATACGGGATCGCACAAGATCAACAATTGCCTTGGCCAAATTCTGCTGGCCAAGCGCATGGGGAAGACGCGCATTATCGCCGAAACCGGCGCAGGCCAGCACGGTGTGGCATCGGCGACCGTCGCGGCGCGTTTCGGGTTCCCGTGTCATGTTTACATGGGCGCGACAGATATTGAGCGGCAAGCGCCTAACGTGTTTCGCATGAAGCTTCTCGGTGCCGACGTTACGCCGGTCACCTCCGGCAACGGCACGTTGAAAGACGCCATGAACGAGGCGCTGCGCGACTGGGTCACCAATGTGGAAACCACTTATTATCTGATCGGCACCGCAGCGGGTCCGCACCCATATCCGGAGATGGTTCGCGAGTTTCAGTCTGTTATCGGCAAAGAGACCAAAGAACAGCTCATGGAAATCGAGGGTCGCTTGCCAGACACGATCATCGCGTCTGTTGGCGGTGGATCGAACGCGATCGGGCTTTTCCACCCCTTCTTGGATGATAGCGACGTTGAGATCATCGGCGTTGAAGCAGGCGGCAAGGGCCTAAACAGCGACCAACATTGCGCATCGCTGACTGCGGGAACGCCTGGCGTGCTCCATGGCAATCGCACCTATCTGTTGCAGGACAGCGATGGGCAGATTGAGGAAGGCCATTCGATCTCTGCTGGGCTGGATTATCCGGGCATCGGGCCGGAGCACTCATTTCTAAGGGATACTGGTCGCGTGGAATACGTGCCCATCATGGACGAGGAGGCGCTCGCGGCGTTCCAACTGCTGTGCAAGCTGGAGGGGATTATACCTGCACTTGAGCCGAGCCACGCGATTGCGGAAGTCGTGAAACGAGCACCGAAGATGGGCAAAGACCAGATCATTGTGATGAATCTCTGCGGTCGCGGCGACAAGGACGTGTTCACCGTGGGCAAAATTCTGGGGCATGAGATGTGAATTGAGCGCCAGTGTTCGGCGGTGTTACAGTTAATTACAACTGAACACAGGAGCGCTTGATGGCGACCACCACATTCACAATGCGTCTGGATGAGGAGACGAAAAAGGCGCTGGAAGCGGAAGCAAGGCGGAACGACCGCTCTGCCGGATACATAGCGAAGAAAGCGATCACTGAAATGCTAGATCGCGAAGCTTACAAGCGCGAGCAGATTGCCGAAGCGGTGAAGGAAGCAGACAAGGGTTCGTTTATTTCTGAAGAAGCTATTGATGCGTGGGTCGATAGTTGGGGAACGGAGAATGAACTACCGCCACCAGAAGCTGATGTTGTCACCGAGCAGAATGAACAGTGAATCTCCGTTTTTTTGCGCAAACGCGAAGTGATCTTCTTTGGTTTCGGCGCTACTATACAATGAATTTTCCCGACGGGGACGATGGGGCAAAGCGTTCATATCAGGCGACAAAACGGCTTTTAAAGGAACATCCACTTTCCGGTGAGGCTCTCGACAATTCAGGATTGCGTGCAATAAGGATCGCAAGAACGCCTTTTTCTTTTATCTATCGCGTAGAAAAACACGAAATTCAAATCCTCCGCCTCTGGGACGGTCGTCGAGATCGTCCGAATAATTGGGAAGACCGGTAAATGACAAACCGTTTCGACACACTCTTTGCCCGTCTCAACACGGAAGGTCGTCCGGCGCTTGTGACCTATTTCATGGGCGGCGATCCTGATTTCGACACTTCGCTAGACATCATGAAATCGCTCGCCAAAGCCGGTGCAGACATCATCGAACTCGGCATGCCGTTCTCTGATCCGATGGCCGACGGCCCTGCTATCCAGATGGCCGGACGTCGTGCGCTGAACGGTGGCATGTCACTGGCAAAGACTATCGCCATGGCCAAAGCCTTCCGCGAGACCGACGCCGAAACACCAATCGTTTTAATGGGTTATTACAATCCGATTTATATCTACGGCGTGGAAACGTTTCTGACCGATGCGAAAGCGGCCGGGATCGACGGGCTCATTGTTGTCGATCTGCCGCCAGAGATGGATAACGAACTCTGTGTTCCGGCCCTTGATGCGGGTGTGGCGTTCATTCGGCTGGCGACACCGACAACGGATGAAAAGCGCCTGCCGGCGGTTTTGGAAAATACGTCGGGCTTTGTGTATTACGTCTCGATGAATGGAATTACGGGCGGGGCGATCGCAAACACGCAAGCTGTGGGTGATGCGGTGGCTCGTATCAAGAGCCACACTCATCTGCCCGTGTGCGTGGGCTTCGGCGTAAAGACGGCAGACCAAGCAGCTGTCATCGGTCGAGATGCGGACGGGGTGGTGGTTGGCACCTCTATCGTTCAGGCTATCGCCAATTCACTCGATGAAAACGGTCAGGCGACCGATGCGACCAGGGGCGCTGTGAAAGAACTGGTGGAAGGTCTCGCCCAAGGTGTGAGACAGGCGCGGCTTGAACTGGCCTAGGTGTTCCTTCACATAAAGAGAACACAAAGACTGGGGTCACCATGAACTGGATCACCAACTACATGCGTCCGCGGCTCAACTCGATGTTGGGTCGTCGCGAAACGCCTGAAAACCTCTGGATCAAATGTCCCGAGAGCGGCGAAATGGTGTTCCACCGTGATGTGGAAGAAAATCAGTTCGTGATCCCGACATCGGGCCACCACATGAAGATACCCGCGATGACGCGGCTGCAGAATTTCTTCGACAATGGCGAATTTACGAAGATCGATAATCCAACGGTCGCGCAAGACCCACTGAAATTTCGGGACCATAAGCGCTACACGGATCGCCTGCGGGAAAATCGTTCAAAGACCGGTCTGGAAGACTCCATCATCAATGCCTTCGGTCAGGTTGAGGGCATGAACGTGATGGCCACGCTCCACGATTTCTCCTTCATGGGCGGGTCGCTCGGCATGGCCGCGGGCGAAGCGATCGTGACAGGTTTTGAAAACGCGATTGAGAAAAACTGCCCGATGGTCCTTTTTGCCCAGTCGGGTGGCGCTCGCATGCAGGAAGGTATTTTGTCCCTCATGCAGCTGCCGCGCACAACGGTCGCTGTCGAAATGCTGAAAGAGGCAGGCCTTCCATACATCGTGGTTTTGACAAATCCCACAACAGGTGGTGTGTCGGCCTCATACGCAATGCTGGGTGACGTGCACATTGCAGAGCCCGGCGCGGTGATCGGTTTTGCTGGTCGGCGCGTGATTGAACAGACCATCCGCGAAAAGCTGCCAGAAGGTTTCCAGACCTCTGAATACCTTCTCGACCACGGCATGGTTGATATGGTGGTTGAACGCAAAGAGCTGCGCCCAACAATCGCGCGTCTACTGCGGATTTTATTGAAGCAAGACAGCCCTGAGGCGATTGATCCGATTGCGGCGGAGCCACCTGCCGATGAAGCGAACGTAAACATCGAAGTTGCCGAGCAAACCGCTGAAGAAAAGGCTGCCGCCAACGCAGCTCCAAGTCTGTAGGTCGAACCGCGCAAGCCACGAGCGATGGCAATTCCCACATCCATAATGCCGGAAAGCCCTGTTCGATCGCGGACAGTTTCCGAAATCGACAAGCTCCTGCAGCTTCATCCCAAGGGTTATGATCTTTCGCTCGATCGTGTCTCGGCCCTGCTAAAGCGTCTTGGAAATCCACAAGACAACATTGCGCCAGCAATTCATATCGCCGGGACCAATGGTAAGGGGTCTGCAACTGCGTTTTGTCGCGCTGCGCTGGAAGCTGCGGGATTACGCGTTCACACCCACACATCGCCACATCTGGTCAATTGGAACGAGCGTTTTCGGCTTGCAGAAGAGCCCGGCGTTTCAAAGAATGCCGACGACGATGTGCTGGCGGACGCGATTGCCCGTGTGGGTCGCGCCAACAATGGCGAAGAAATCACAGTTTTTGAGATCTTGACGGCCGTGATGTTTATGCTTTTCGCCGATCATCCAGCCGATGCCTGCGTCATCGAGGTGGGACTGGGCGGACGCTTCGATGCAACGAATGTGATCAAAACGCCTGCAGCCTCGCTGATCATGCCAGTGACGATGGATCATGAACAATGGCTTGGCGATACGCCTGCCAAGATCGCGTTTGAGAAGGCCGGTATCATCAAGCGCGATTGTCCGGTGGTGATCGGTTCCCAACCGTTTCAAGATGCCGAAGATGTCTTAATCCGCCAAGCGAACAGAAATGGCATGCAGCCCTTGGTGTATGGCCAAGATTTTTTTGCGCGCGAAGAAAACGGCCGCATGGTAATGCAACTTCCCGATGGATTGTGGGATTTGCCGTTGCCCGCGCTTGCCGGTCGACACCAGATTGCAAATGCAGCTGCTGCACTAATGGCGGTGCGCGAAGCTGGTTTTCCTATTAACGATGGTACTGCGGAAGAAGCACTCAAGGACGTGGTGTGGCCAGGTCGCTTGCAAAAGCTGCCTAACGGGGTTCTTCACGGCTTAGCGCCTGCAGACACCGAGATCTGGATTGATGGCGGACACAACGCGGATGCTGGAAAGGCGGCAGCGGAGTTTCTGGCCGACCGCGATGATTTGATCGAGCGGCCGCTTTTTTTGATTTCTGGCATGCTCGATACGAAAGACCCGCAGACTTACTTCGCAAACTTTGTCGGGATGACGCGCCACGTGTTCACGGTGCCGTTGCAAAGTACCGGCTCGGGAATTTCTTCGGATTTGTTAGCTGCAAAAATTGCGGAAACCGGGTTGTCAGCCGAACCGGTTCAAAGTGTTGCAAGTGCCCTCTCGCTTCTCGGCGACACGTGGGAGCCGCCCGAAGTATCCCCACGTATCATGATCTGCGGATCGCTCTATCTGGTGGGTGACGTGCTTCGCGAAAACGGCACGCCACCAAAGTGAGGTGAGCCGTCTAGGCGTGACCCTTCATCCAGTCGGAAAGCTTGCTCTTGGGAGCAGCGCCGACCATTTGATCGACAACTTCGCCGCCCTTGAACATGTAAAGCGTTGGGATTGAGCGAACGCCGAATTGGGCCGCGAGGTCCGGGTTCTCGTCAATATTCACCTTCGCGATTTTGACGGTTTCTCCGAGCTCAGTCGATAGTTCTTCGAGCGCCGGTGCGATCTGCTTACAGGGGCCGCACCATTCTGCCCAGAAATCGACGACCACAGGCTGCGATGCGCCCAAGACGTCCGATTGAAAATTCGCGGTATCTACTTTGACTGTCGACATGGTTCATCCCTCACATTGTGTGCTTCATTCGCTCTGTCACGCCGCATTAGGTGATGTGGGTGTCGTCCGCAATCAATTCTATCGCGTTCACGATAGCGCGAGCGCCTCATCCAAAGTTTCACGCGCAAGATTGATGACGACCGGACCCGAAGTGTAAACAAGCTTGCCGGTAATCTGATGGTCTAGGTAGATCGGCGCGAGTAATTCCCGATAGAGCGCGATTTGCAGCCGGTGATGGTCCGGCACATCGCCCAGCGAAGATGGTGGCCGAAGACTGGTCTTAAAATCGATGATCTGGACTTCGCGTTCGGTCACAACCAAACGATCAATGACGCCGGAAACGGCGCGTTCTTCGCCTCGGAAGTTTATCGTGCCCATGACCGCGACTTCGTTCGATGAGCGGACGCCGGAACTGTTTTCGTGATCGGCAAACATTTTGAGGGTCGCGAGTGCATCTTGGACCATGCGATCAATTTCACTGTCGCTCCAAGCAGCATGAACACTCCGCAAATAGTCGGCTGCAGTCGCCTCTCGTTTGGCAGGCTCGACCTCGCCGATCTTTTCCAACAGCCGATGCATCGCCGTTCCCCGACGGGCAGACTTGATGATTTTCTGGTCGCGGTTCGAACCCAAATCGGTGTTTGATTGCAATTGTTGAAGCAGAGAAAACGGCTCTGTCGCCACAGCCGCGGTTTTGTCAGCGACCGACTTTTCCAAGACGAGTGCGGAAGTACCCGAAGGTTGAAGCGGTCGCGGCGCTGGGGGTTCGGCAGCGGCCGGCGTGTGCATCCACGTAATATCTTCTGGAGAACGCGACCCCGGAGGCTCGTCATCTGACTTGCCAATCTTTGTCGCTTCGCCCGCGGAAGCATCGATCTCGTAGCGCCACGCTGGAAAACCATAGTCGCTTATCACAAGCGCAGGCGCGTCCGGCGCGTCGATGAGCTCAGCGCGCGCCATATCGAACCATGTAAGTTTTGCAGGATCATTCTGCTTGTTGTTACTACTGTTTAATCCGCGATAGCCGGTGATGATCAACTCATCGGCTGCGCGGGTCGTCGCGACGTATAACAGCCGTCGATACTCGCCCACTTTCTCTTGGTTTTGCAGTTCCAAACGGTCTGCCAGTTTTTGAGGATGCTCGGCTTTTCTCCCCGCTGCCAAGATAATTGGTGCGTCATCGAAATCCGAAATCACGTCCGGGATTTCCGAGTATTTTGTTTTGCTATCCTGGCTCGTCACTGCGGCGGAACCGTCATCAATCACATAGACAATTGGCGCTTCTAGGCCCTTTGCCGCGTGAATCGTCATGACGCGTACCTGGTGCGACGCTTGATCGAGCTCGCGTTTGATCACGCGCGTGCTCGTCTCAAAGCTCCGCATAAATTCCTGGAGGCTTGATGCGCTGACATTTTCAATCTTGATGGCCTCGTTCAAAAACTCATCGAGTACATCTTCGGTTTCCGGGCCCAAACGCCCGATAAGTTTTTTTGCGACGCCGTCGACCAACAAGACGTGGGCGTAGAATTCGTAGACTGGTTTTTCACTCGCAAGCGTTCGCCATTGAGCGAACTGCTGTGCCCAATTTCCAAAGCGTGTATCGCCCTCCCCGAGCCGAGCGAGAGCTTGGAAAAGGCTCTCATTTCCACGGTCCCAAGCTTGCGTGAGCGCGAAAAGGTCATTCTCTGTGCCATTGAAGACCGGGCTTTTGATAAGTTCAGCGAAAGACAGATCATCTCTTATGTCCAGAAGTGCGCGTCCAAGCGCGACGAGATCACGACACGCCGGATGAGCAAACATGTCGAGACGGTCCGCGCCGGCTACCTCCACACCGTTTTCTTTAAGCCTGCGCGATAGCTCCTTGATAAACGCGCCGGACCGCTTGCGGACAAGAATCAAGAAGTCACCCGCTTGAGCAGGTCTTCCAAGACTGCGAATTCGGTAAGCTTCGCGAAGCTTTCTCTCTATGTCGGTCGCGATGCGGGTCGCCAACTGCACTGCACCGTCAATTTTATCGTTTTCTGGCTCTAGCCAATTGTCGGGCGGGTCTTCTTTCTCGCTTTTCGTTGGTTCCCAGAGCTCTACCCGACCCGGTTGGGCCACACGCAGTGACGTGTGCTGGACTACTTTTTTATCGAAGCTCAGGCCGTTATTGTGGGCATCGTTTGCAAAGACATGATCAACCGCCTTCAAAACATCTGACGTGGAGCGAAAAGAAGCCGGCATATCGACTTCATCAAGAGGTCTCCCGGCGTTGTTCGTCTTTTCGATATATTGGTGTTTCCAATAGGAAAACTGCCTTGGGTCGGCACCTTGGAACGAATAAATCGATTGCTTCTCATCGCCGACCACGAAGATCGTGCGCTCCTCCGGTCTCGAGCTCTCGCCGTCGAAGAAATCTTCGCTCAAGAGATCGATGATCTTCCATTGAAGGGGGCCGGTGTCTTGTGCTTCGTCCAGCAGGATGTGGTCGATGCCGTAGTCGAGCTTGTATCTGATCCACGGTCCGATGTCTGACCGCGATAGCAGGTTATGGGTCTTCTCGATCAGGTCCGTGAAGTCGAGGAAGCCGCGCCGCTGTTTTAATGTTTTGTAGGTATCGAGGATTTGTGAGCCGACGGACGCGAGATCGGCCCCGAGGTCCACCGCACGGGATAAATTTATCCGGTTTAGCGTATCCAGAACGAGGTCTGCCGTCCGTGTATACAGTTCTAAAAACTCTGGGGCTCGTTTCTTGAACGCGGCATTGCCCAAACTTCTGCTGCTGAAGTGTCGGCCTGTGGTGAGAAAATAATGTAGATAGGTCTCATCGGGAAGCGCGTTTGGAGTCTCATCGAACCATTTGCTCGCCTTGCCGAGAAAACCATTCGTGAGGCTGGTTGCCCTTACCGAATCGGCAATCTCTAAATATCGCTGTACAGCGACTTTGTTCAGCGGCGTTTGTTGCTCAAACGCATTGAAGATAGCCTCTTCCGTCTCGTTGTCCGAGAACCCTGCAGAGCGGCGCCAATTGTGACGGCGATCCGCTGAAGAACTTTGAGCATCGGAGCTTGCCGCGATGTAGTTCTGGAAAGTCTCTCGATCTCCCGCCACTGAGCCGATAACCTCATCGAAACCGCTATCACCAAGACCGTAGATCAGTCGTGAAATCGCATCGGAAAGTTCGCCAGACGCGGTCGAAACCACGTCACGCCGTGCTTCATCCAGCAACTGCTTCTCCATGCGATCGTCCAGCATTTCAAAGTGTCCGGCGATGTTTGCTTCCAATGGAAAACGGTGCAGCACGGTTTCGCAGAACGCGTGGATCGTCTGAATTTTGAGACCGCCGGGCGTTTCCAAGGCGACGGCGAAAAGACGCCTGGCAGTTTCAACATCGGCAGCGGTAACCGCACTCGGTGTTTCGATGTTTCGAAGCGCCGCAATCTCTTTGCGCAGTTCGGTATCTTCCAAACGCGTCCATTTGCCGAGCCGCTCAAAGACGCGGTTTTTCATCTCGGCAGCTGCGGTTTTTGTATATGTCAGGCACAAAATGCGATCCGGCTGCACACCATCCAGAAGTAGCAATATGACCCGCGAAGAAAGAACATAAGTCTTTCCAGAGCCCGCATTTGCTGACACCCAAACGGAGCTTTTGGGGTCGGCGGCGCGGCGCTGGGCATCGCGCGTAGCGTCATCAATGGTGACAGGGGGGCGTTCGGCTGCGCTACTCATCACCACCCCCGCCTGAGCCCCATTCACTCACGCGTGCGAGATGGTCGTAATCACCTTCATATTTGGAAGCGCTTGCCCGCGCTTTTGAGCGATAGCCTGTGTTTTCACAGTTGTAGGCATCGGCGAGTTGAACGGCTTTGCCCCACGCCTTCTCTGCGAGATCGGCATGTTTTTCGTCGGCTAGTGAAATGGCAGGCTTGACCTCGAATTTTCCACGCGGCCCCATTTTGACATAGGCAATATCTGTGACGTTTCGCTTGCCCAAATCTCTGAACGCCCCGCGTGCTGCCAAAGCTGCTTCGAGGGACAGTTGAACGGACTTCAACTTTTCCAAGTCCGGTTTGCTGGGCACGTTGCTAGACTTGAAGTCAATCAGATCCAAAGACCCATCATCGCGCTCATCCACCCGGTCTGCACGGCCGTGAATTGAAACTCCCGTTTGCTCGAGTGCTGTTGATGACGCGGTGATCTCCGCATGGCGTTGTTTAACCGCTTTGTTACGCCCGCGTTCCCAATTGATGATTTCGGGGATCAATGCCTCAAATCGCGGCCACCACATCGCGCGAATTTCTTCGGGAAGATTTGCGTCCTTGAAGCAATCTTCGGCGACATGCTTCAGGTCGCGGTTTGCGTCCTCTTGGCTAAAATCGATGCATTCGGTGACACTGCGCTCCATGATCTCGTGGAAGAGCGTCCCGCGATCGCGCGCATCAGGATCGCGCACCAGCGGTTCGACTTTCTTCAAACCGAGAACCTTTTGCGCGTAAATGGCGTAAGGGTCAGCGATTAGCTTTTCGATATTTGTCACCGATAGCGCTTTCGGACGGACCTCTGCCGGTGGCTTCGGATAGGGACGGCCAATCGGTGTGGTTTGCGAAGCAGCGGAATAATCGGTCGCCATATCCAGCAACCGTGCGCCGCGTCTATTCATTTCAGCCGATGCATCAGGGCCAGCGAACGCCTCAAGGCGTTGCCACCACCGCGATGCGACCGTTGGCGTGCCTTCCACGCGTTTTGATCGCGCCAGCACCACGCTCGGCTGGCCCATGGCCATTTGAAAATCATGAGCCGACAAACCAACGCGGCGTTCGGGCGGTTCCATGCCGATAGCCGCCATTTGTGTGCGCGTAATGAAGGCGTCAGTTTCTGGCACTTGTGGCCATATTCCCTCATTCAGCCCACCGAGAATAATATGGTCGACGTACTGAAGACGAGCCTCCAAAGCGCCCCAGATAAAGACCCGAGGATGACAGTCGCTGACTTCACGCACCATGCTTCCGGCAGACAGACTGCCAATGATTTCTGGCCACTGATCCGGCGGGAAGGTGACCTCTTCATCGATACTTGCAAGACCGACCAAGAAGCTGCTCAAGCTACTACCGGCTTCGGCATCGTAAAGCGAACCGAGACTGCCTTCATCGTTCCGGCAAAGTGCCTCAAGCGCAGTGATCGTCGCTTCGAGACAGGCCTGAACATTGACCGATTGCTTGCTCAGTAACGACGTGAGCGGCGAAAGAGCGTTATCGAAACGCTGCGCAAATGCCGTAATTGTTTCGATGTCTTTGGGTGACAGGTCGCTGCTTCGGCGGTCGTCTTCGGCAACCATAGAAAGCTGAGTAATCACGAACTCGGTGCAGTATCCGGGCTTAAACCGGCCAAGGCCGCCCCGCATGACAATGTGTTCAAAACGCGTGACCGAATGCTGGTGGTCCGCCCGCGACAACCCCAACACAACGTATTGATGTTTTAGAAGGCCGAGCGCTGTTGCCGGATCATCGGACCTAAATACTAAATCCAGTAGCGCCGTCACGAGCCTGCCCGGCTGCGTATTGGCAAATGGCGTACCGGCACTGTCGTCGGCCTGAATTCCGTGGGCGGCAAGTGCCATGATAACCCGTCGGGCGAGGCCACGATCCGGTGTGACGAGAGCGGCGCGTTTGAGAGGGTCTTTAATTTTCTCGCGAATTGAGATCGCGATTGCATCGGCGAGACGCGCTTCATTGGGCGCGCTGAGCATCACCACGTTTTTAAAGGCGGTATCGGGCAATTGCTGTCGAAGGCGCGACCACTGTGCGGTTTCATCGGCTACACTCATCGCGCCACCGACCCACAGGCCACGGGCGTTCAGTTCTGAGCGCGCCTGGGGGCCAAGTCGTTCAACGATGGAAGCATCTGCGCCGATCCGCTGCAGCAGTTTTTCCAATCCGTATTGCGGATGTGAGATGTCGCCTGGCGCTGGATTATCAATCCGCAAATGAGATCGAACACCTGACGAAAGACCTTGATCGTAACCCGGCAAGATCACCGCACCGTTCGGAAGCCTTGCGATTGCACTCATCAGTTCGGCAGTCGCAGCGATTGAGCCCGTCGATCCGGCCACGAGATAAGGCTCTTCTGGCTGACTTTCCCGTAGCCGCTTGGCCTCGGTGAGCAGCAACCGATTGCGCCGGTCCGAGGGATCAATGGCGTTTCGCGATGCGAGCAACGCGGGCCACTCGCTTTCCACAACCTGCAAGAAAGACATGGTAACGTTCCACCAATCGGAGACGTCGGGCTTCGTGCTTTCAACTGCATCGGCTGCCGCTTTGATTGAGCGGTTTTGGGATTGGAATTGATCGATCAGGTTTCCAAGATCCGTCGCCAACCAGAACGCATCTGCGGTTGATACCGGAATCGCGATGTCTTCTTCACCAAATTGCTTTTGTGCATTTCGTTGAAGGTGCTTGGTCCATTCAAGAATGAGCCTGCCGAGAATGATCTGCCGTTCCATCGGTGAAATGGCGGTTGGAATATTGAGTTCGTCAGCTCCTAGACCGGAGAAAATATCGAGGTCATCGTCAAATTCACCGAGTGGTTTCACTTTTGGGAGAAGGGCGGCCTTGCCCCCGCAAATATCCACGAAAACAGAACGGAGCTCCCGCGTTGCCCGACGCGTGGGAACATAAATGGTGACTTTGCTCAACCCAAGTGGATCGTCGCGCCATCTGAACTCGCCGAAGAGCAATCCGTCGACCAGCGATCGAGCGACTGTTTCGAGAAACGGTGTGCCGGGATCAATCGTGAAGACTTTTGGTAAGCGTGCCAGGCTATTCCCTCACGCCTGCTGTGTCGTTGGGAAGAAGGCTTGCAAGTTTTGCCTCCGCATCGGCCAGACCCTGCGGTGTGCCAACCGTAATCCAGTGACCGCCTTTCAATACATGACCAAACAAACGCTTTTCCTCAATTGCCTTGTCAAAATAAACGTTCAGCGAATGGGGCTCGACTTTCGCGTGGTCAAAGATTGCAGGGTTCAGTATTGCGCAACCAGCATAAATGACGCCCATCGGATCGCGTTTATCATCGGCGCGAGACAGCCGACCGTGATCGTCAATCAGAAAATCAACCGTGTTGCCGTGGCCGGTCGTGTCTTCCGGTCGGCACACCAAAAGCAGAATATCCATCGTGGCGGCATCGAAGATCTCCATCATTTTCGGCAGGCAAGGTTCTGGTCCATCGATCCAAAAGGTGTCGGCGTTCAACAGCACAAACGGTCTTGGCTCAAGTTTGGGCAGGGCTTTCACGACGCCACCGCCAGTCTCTAAAATTTCGCCGCTCTCATCACTGATGTCGCATGCTGGTCGTTCGGTCCGGGTGGCGCAGTGATCTATGATTTGCTCACCGAGATAGTGCACGTTGACCACCGCACGCGGGATTTTTGCTTCCCGGACCTTCGATAGCGTCCGCTCCAGCAGCGAAACACCTGCGACCTCGACCAGAGGTTTCGGCGTCGTTTCGGTGATGGGGCGAAGACGTTTTCCGAAGCCGGCGGCCAGCACCATCGCAGTATCGATCTCGCTCATTGATCAAAAACCTTCAGGCTTGTGAGCCAATTTTTCAGATCAAGAAGCATCGGGTGTGCGACCGCGCGTTTAAGAGCGGCTTCAACGCGCGGCAGGTTTTTCAAATAGTCGGGCTTGCCGTCCCGCTCATCCAACCTGACAAATATTCCGAGTATTTTTGCGGCTCTCTGGGCGGAAACAATCGCGCACTCGGCGGAAAATTGATCCGCGTCAATTTCGATGCCCAGCGAGTTTGCCTCAGCGGCGTAGGCAGCCAGCACCGAAGCACGGAGGTCTTCACTCCCATCCACGCGCGCATCTTCGGCAAGCGACATCAAATCATAGGCAGGTGGCCCCATCAGCGCATCTTGGAAATCGATCAATCCCACTTGCTCGCGCAGTGTATTTTCATCACGCCAGATGATGTTGGGCGAGTGGTAGTCCCGCAGCAGCAGCGTGAAACGCGCAGCATCGAGCTTTTCGTACAGCTCCCCCAGAATTCGTTCAAACTGTTCGCGTTCACCTATAGTGGGCCGTCGACCCATTTGCCGAGGCACGTACCAATCGAGGAACAAAGACGCTTCCGTTTTGAAGACATCGAAATCATAGCGCGAGATTTTATGATGATGGGCAGCGTCAACCTCAATCACACTGGACCACGCCTTGGAGTGGATATGGGCAAGAAGCTGCGCCGAGGCCTCATAGCGGTCCTGAAGCGGTGCACCAACTTTGACAATGGTGCCCATGCCGAGATCGTCCAAGATGACTAGGCCGTGATCTAAGTCGTGGGCAAAGATTTCCGGCGCCGTGAAACCATTGGACCGCAGCGCATTTGCGACCGCGATAAAGGCCGAAACGTCTTCTGCCAAATGGACGAGTTGCGAATAGGGCTTACCATCACGAACCGGCAGACCATCCGGTTGTCGTGGTGCGTCCATCACGAAACGCTTTTGATCACCATTGCTCGCAATCTCATAACGCCGCGTAGATGCGTCGGCAGACATGGCTTCACGTGTCGCGCCCGGCCAACCGCTTTTTGAAAGAAGCTGTCTGATCTTGAGGCTTCGGGCAATTTTCTGCTCTGACGCGTTTGGTCCAGAAATTGATATGTTACGGGTCAGACTGTCGTCAGCCGCCGAAATCCGTATTGAGATGGCATTCTCAGGCAGCAATCGGCCTGCATTTTCCGGCCACTCGATGAGGCAGATCGCATCCTCAAGATATTCAGAAAGTCCAAGGTCTTCGGCTTCCAACTCGTCGGCGAGCCGGTAAAAATCAAAGTGGGCAATCTGTCTTTCCAGCGCGTAGGTCTGCACGAGCGTAAAAGTAGGGCTCGGCACTTCTAGCGCACCTTCGAAATCACCGGCGACGGCCCTGATGAAGGCTCGAGAGAACGTGGTTTTTCCCGCGCCTAAATCTCCATAAAGTGTGAAGCAGTCGCCAATCTCAGACACAATCGCGATGTCTGCAGCGAAACGCTCAAGGCCGATCTCGTCAAGTTTGAATTCGAGCGGCACTCTTACTTAGTCCCGTTATTGCGCAGCGACGCTGGCTGCCGATGGAACTTGCGGCAGATAGATTTCCACCGTTGTCCCGGCCCCGGCACGCGAGTTGATCGCGATTTCACCCTCGTGAAGCTCGACGAAGCTGCGCGCAATCGGAAGACCAAGTCCCGTCCCGCGATTACGCCCGCCCGGTGCTGTCTCGAACCGCTCAAACAACTGGTCAACGATGTCTTGATCAATGCCCGGGCCATCGTCGCGCACCGAAATAACAACACCGGAAGGGCGCGTGTCGGATGCGTCGAACCGCTTAATCGTACACGGCACCGTCGACCCCTGCGGAGCGAAGGCGGCGGCATTTTTCAAGAGATTGACAAAGACCTTTCTCAGCCGGTCACGGTCACCATACATCGTCTCAATGTTTGGATCGACGCGAACGAGGAGCTCGATATCGTGATTTTCAAATCGGCTTCGAACATCGTCAGCTGCTTCTCGAACCAATGCGCCGATCTCAATTTCAGACACCTCGAGCACCAGCATACCGGCATCAATTGTCGCCAGATCGAGAACATCATCGGTGACTTCCATCAACCGGGATGAGGCATGAGAAATATTGCCAACATAGTCTGACTGCCTGTCTGATAACGGACCGGTCATCTCCATGCGGAGCAGGTCAGCGAAGCCGACGATATTTGTCAGCGGAGATCGAAGTTCATAGGCGACATGGCGGATGAGACGGGCACGCAGCATCGCCGTGCGTTCAAGCGCTTCGTTCTTGTCCCGAAGCGCGCGCTCGATTTGCTCCACGCCCGTTGTGTCCATGAAAGTGATCATGGTTTGACTGTTTGGAAGCGGTAGCGCGCTCCACGTCAGTGTTTGATCGGCAAATTCAAAGCGGCCATTTTGTGTTCCGCGTTGTTCATCAAATCCG
>JBCDLI010000007.1:0-68900 GCA_038745535.1 Pseudomonadota bacterium
GAGCGTAGGAAGTGACCGGTTCGACGCTGCTTACAATGCAAAACTACTTGGAGCACTTAGACGAGGATAGTTCGAACACCTTGTTCGAAAGCCTCTCTGACTGGGAACGTCATCTCGCATCAATAGACCTAAAAGGTCTCGGATGCGACGATGGACCGGACTTCAAACCATGATTTCAATAAGATAGCTTCCGAAAGGGCTGCGGAGAAAACGAAGTATCCGCCGCCGTTTTCGCTGCGCTTGACCTATGAAGAACGGGCATTTCTGGAAGCTGAAGCGGCTGGGAAACCACTTGGAGCGTACATTCGCGACAAAATCCTTGGCGATAAGGCGTCTAACCGCACAAGGCGCGGCAACAGCCCTGTGAAGGACAAAGAAGCCCTTGGGCGCGTCATGGGCGCGCTTGGGGCTTCTCGGCTGTCTGCGAACCTCAACCAGCTCGCACGGGCGGTTAATTCCGGCTCGTTGCCTGTCACACCCGAAACCGAAGCCGAACTAAAAGACGCCTGCAAAGAAGTCGCCGATATGCGGGCCGATCTTTTGCGCGCGCTCGGCGGTGGCATGGAGAGCGGGCCATGATCCTCAAGGCCCGCGAACGTGGAAATGCACCCCAACTTGCAAGCTATCTCATGGATCAGCGCGACAATGAACATGTCGAGCTGCATGAGGTGCGCGGCTTTATCAGCGATGATCTGAACCAAGCGTTCAGCGAAGCGCATGCCATCGCGCAAGGCACGCGGTGCGAAAACTATATGTTCTCGATGAGCTTCAACCCGCCTGAAGGCGCGCATGTCAGCACAGATGATTTCGAGAAAGCCATCAATCAGGTCGAAGACAAGCTCGGCCTGAAAGATCAGCCGCGCGCGGTAATCTTCCATGAAAAGGACGGGCGTCGTCACGCGCATGTCGCTTGGTCGCGGATCGATGCCGATCAGATGCGCGCGATAAATATCAGCCACTATAAGAACAAGCTTCGCGAGGTCTCGCGCGAACTGTTCTTAGAGCATGGCTGGTCCATGCCGCGCGGTCTAGAAGATCGCCGCTTGCGTGATCCGCTTGCCTTCACACGCGCCGAATGGGAACAGGCGCGGCGCGTTGGCCTCAATCCGAAGGAATTGAAAGCCGTTTTCCGCAAGACATGGGATACGTCCGACAATCGGGCGTCTTTCGAACAAGCCTTGAAAGAGCGTGGCTTCACCCTGGCCCAAGGTGATCGGCGGGGCTTTGTCGCCGTCGATTATCGGGGCGAGGTTTACGGCATTGGCCGTAAGACAGGCATCAAGGCAAAAGAGATCGCCGATAAGCTCGGCGATCCGAAAGCCCTGCCCACCGTCGATCAAGCGAAAGCGGAAATCGCTGAGCGCATGACAGGCAAGGTCCGCGAGTTAATCAAACAGGCTGAGCGTGATGCGCGTCAGCAGATCGCGCATATCGAATTCCGCAAAGCCGACCTGGTCGCCCGTCACCGTGAAGAGCGCGAGACGCTGACCGAAAAACATGAAAAGCGGTGGCAGGCCGAAACACTGGCGCGCGCCGAACGCTTGCCGAAAGGCATGTCAGGCATCTGGCATCGCATCACGGGCCGCTATGGAAAGATCAGGGCGCAGAACGAAGCTGAAGCCTTGGACGCCATGCGGCGCGACCGCATGGAAAAAGACGAACTGGTATCTGGTCAGCTCGACGAACGTCAGAAATTGCAGGATCAGATGAAAACGCAGCGCGAAAGTGCGCAGCACGAGCTTCTGCAGTTGCGGGCAGATATCGAGTCCTACACGTCAAGCCTTGAGGCCGAAACCTCAGACAGCACGATCAAGCCGGAGCATGAAAACAAGTCCGATCACGAGCCGGAGAATGCGCCGCGCATAACGCCACGCGGACCGCGCCTCGGCCCGTAGGCAAGTGCACTTTGATACGCTTCTTTCGCAGCAGTCCTGTCACCCTCCTTTCTTGATTGGATGCGTCATCCCCAAACCATCAGGGGCCTTCTATGGCCGATGATGATGTGTGCGAGGGCCGAAAGGCCCTGAGCGGTTTGGGGCCTCCGACACCTGAAAAGGAGGATGACATGAAGCTCATTACTCAATTTGAAGCGGCAAAGCTCAGCACTGTGCAGCTCTACGGTCTTCGCAAAGAGGCGTTTATCGCCCTAAGCGTTTCGCCCAAAGGTTCGCAATCACAGCGTGATGCTCTGGCATCGATGCGCAGCATCGAAGACGAGCTGTCCCGTCGCGGCCCTGCTCCCTAACCTCTCGCTCACGGCATTCGTGCCGTGAGCTTCCTTCATTTCTTTCTTTCGGTTGCAGCTGCAACCGGACTAGGCACGCGCCAATGAGCGGGGGAAGCCGTCAAGACCGCAGAGAGCGGTGGGTATCACCCGTCCTGCACGAGCCGAAGGCGCGGAAGGATGGGGAGACCGCTGGCTGCGCCCAACGGGCTTGGCCTTGATGGATGATGGGCCGCAGGCCCGCTTAAGGAAAAGAGAGATAGCCCATACGGGCTGGCATTACTGCACGGAAAGGGGTGCGCAAATCACCAGGAAAAGGGCTCAGGAATGCCTGAAACAATTCAGGTCAAAAAAAGAGGCGATGAATTTCTCCTCGGCAGGACCAGAGTGAGTGATCGCTTTGCGCGACTAATTGCGACGTACAATCGACATCTAGAATAGAGTGTTTGGGAGAATCGACCGTCGCATGGGAGTATCAGCGCGTTATCGCACTGCAGGCCTTTTGCCTTGTGAATGGTGCTAATCGCTCTTGCTGGCGGCATCGGGTGAGCAAAGGATCGCCTTCTGCCGAGTTCGGCAAGACCGTCATGTGGATCGGCAAAATTGCCCAGACGGATCGCATCACGGTATTCGCTACGGTAATCGATTTTGATCCCCTCAAAGCCGACGGCGCTGTCTCGGCGGAAATCCGACAGCGTAGCAAGGCATTTGGCGACGCCGTTGTGGTCGGGTTCATCGAGGATTATGCGGGCGAGCTTCTGGATATTCGCAGGTTTGCCGCGCGCCGTTCTACTGCAGTTTTGGCTGACTTCCTGCACGAAGCGATTGCCGTGGCTAGAAGGACTGAAGCCCGTGGCAACGCTCCCCATAAATTCAACAAAGGCATTCGCAAGCGCCACTGGGTTGCGGTCGGCAGCCTCACCCGCGGTGATAAGCTGATCAAGAGCTGGTCTTGTATGACCCTCCCAAATGGGAATGGAGCGATTCCAAAGCGCGGCAAGTGCTTCGGTCAGGTCGTTTTGAGGGGTGAGGATCAGAAGCTCGCTGCTATTGCGCGCTACAGCGTCAATCGGCACACGCTCTGCATTGCTCAATCGGTAGCCACGACCGCTGGCGCAATTGTCGGCATTGATAAGCGTAAGACCTTGAGGAAGTGAGCCAGTCAGATCGATGGGGTGACCTTCCTTTAGGGCGGCGCGCGCTTCCAATATCCACCTGCCTAGCGCTGGCGTCCCGTCTCTCCACCGGTGCGGCGTCTGAAGCTCAGCAAATACGCCCGCTGACTTGTTTTCCTCCCATCGCGCCCGCGCACTTGTGGCTTCGTTACCTCGAGCGTAAATGCCCTGCATCGGATCGCCAAAAATTCGGAGTCTGGCGCCCGCTTCTCGTAATGCGACTAGAACACTATGCTGATCGGCACTAGCATCTTGGTGTTCATCGGCAATAATAACGGGGAAGCGTTCGGCCAAAGCTGCGGCTACAAATGGATGGCTCGCAAGCAGTTTTCCTACCTGGTTGGCCAAAGTGGCATAGGCCTCATTTCCCTGCCGCCGGGCCCACGCGGCTGGGTCAGGAGGAAGATCGAGCGCTTTGTGGTACGCGGCGGCGATTTGCACAATCAGGGAGTCGAGCGTCCTTATCTCGACTTTACGGTGCACGGTGCGTGTTGACTTAGCAAACGCCGCACACGCAGCGTGGGTATGGGTAAGTATCAAGACCCGCCCGGTCGAAAGCTTTGAAGCTGCACGCAGCGCATAACAAGCGCCCTGGTATGTCTTGCCGCATCCGGCAGGCGCTTCCACAACGACGAAAGGCGCATCTGAATTAAGTAGTGCTGCGACACCTTCATCCGTCATAGGCAATATCGGTGATCTCAGCCTGCCCGAGGGCCGCACGGATCGCATTGATGAACGGCAATAAATCAGATCGGAGAGTTGGCCAAACGCCAAGCGCAAACATCTTGTCAGCGAGTTCGCGTCCGCCTGTCACCGATTTGAACCAGCGTCCCCCGTGGCGGCTCCACATCTTTGCAACCTCGTTGTTGGTCGCACCATCTTTGCTGCCCGTGGCAGCCGCGATAAGCAGCGCCCGGAAATCACCAGTTGTCTGTATGATAGCCTCAAGGCTCGTGTCGTCGGTGCCAAGGCGGGTCGCCAAGGTAATACGCCGCTCTGCGGCCACGCCTGCATCGTTGTGGGCGATAAGCTCTGCAAGCCTGTCCTTCGGCACGAGCTTGATGATGGCTTCTTCAGTACAACCTGCCGTCCACTGGAACAGGCGGTCGCCCATCGTCGTTTTTAGCGCAGACCAGCGACCAGACGCATGGCCCTCGTCATCGGCGAAGCCGCCGAACGCGAGGCCTCCACCCGTCAGCGCTTCTAGAAGATCAAGTGTGGCGGGATTGCCCTGACCGTTGCAAACACGTACTCCGTGATCAGCAAAACTCCCATCGATAGCGCGTTCCAGCATCGATGAAAGGAACCCTACTTCGGTCGGGCCTTCGGCAATGACAGCAAACCGAGCTAGGAAGGTTTCGGGGTCGCGTTCTTGCTGCCTGGCGACCTTGGCACGTGGCAGTGCACCGATATGACCAGCGCCGTCAAGATACCATAGGCTTGCGTCGTCTGCCGCGTTAATCGCAGCGGCACTGTGCGTGGTGACAAAGCTTTGCGAGCCCTGGGCCTGCAAGCTTTTAATCAACTTGCGCTGACGGTAGGGTTCGAGGCCGCGTTCGATCTCATCAATTACTGTGATGCTGCTTTCGGCTTCGCTAGCGGCGGCAATTTGCAGTGCCGTCATTCGCCGTGTACCTGCTCCCCAGCTTGCAAGCGGAAGCGATACGCCGGAGTCGCGATCGGCCATTAGGCCGATTAATGCGCCGATAGAAAGACCTTGACTGGTCGTCAACGCCAAATCCAGTCCGCTCGGTAAAGCTTCAGCCTTTAGTGTGGCGTCAAGTTTTTCCATCGCCGTCTTGGCGTCATCGCCAAGGTATGCAGCGAGATCAATTTCTGACACGCGCTTCCCAATCCGGGCACGCAGGCCTTTGTCCGCCAACAAGCGATCAAGCGCGGAGCCGTAGACCAGCCGAAGATCGCGATCATTGCGGTCATCGCCGCTAAGGCGAACGATGCCGATGTTTCGGCGTACCGCAGCCGAAAGAAGATCGGTTTCATCGTTGGGCTGGACAATCTCCCAATTTATTTCCAGCTCGGCGGTGCCTTGCACTTGCAGACGGTAAACGCGTTTACCCGACGATGAACCACCCTGCACATCATCGTCTTCATCGCTGATAGGAGGAACGGCATCACTGCCGTTCCATTCCCAGGGCCACGCGAACTTCTGCTGCTGGCCGATTTCAGAGGACGCGGGCAGTTCGACAACCGCCTGAATCACGAACCCCTCTTCGACTTTACGCTGCCAGTAATCCGCTTCGGAAAGCACGATACTGTTTGTAGGACTGAACAAAAGCGCTATCGCATCGAGGATGGTGGTCTTTCCGGCATCGCCGCCGCCAAGCACGATGTTCATTCCGCAAGACGGATTCCAGTCAAGCGACTGAAGACCGCGAAACCGCTCAATCTTAAGTTTTAGTACCCTTGGCGTCTCGGTCTGCTGAGCGGCGACGTAATCACTCATAAGCTCGCCTCCAGCAGTCTTATCTCATCATCTGTCAGCCCGAACAGCCCATAAACGATAGAATTAATGCGTTCCTCGTTGGCTTTGATCTCCGCAGTCAGGCGCGCGATTGTCTTCGGATTGAAGAGATGAATTCGATTTGCTGATTTATTCGCTAGTGCGGCCAAATTCATTTTCGCGATCTTTTGTTGTAGTTTGGCCCACTGATTAAAGCGCGCTGCTTTTCGACGTACTCTCTCATGAACTCGCGCAAAACCTGGGCGGCTGGTTTGTCCTCCGCCTTGCAGGCGGCGACGAATTGCTCCCGCAATTCGCGCTGCACCCTGATTCTGAGACCGACATCCTTCATACCAAGAAGTGTAGCCAATGGATACACAAATGTGAAGGGGAAATGGCGTTTGGATGGTTATGCTCTTGCGTACTTGGGTGCGATTAATCGAGCGGGCGATTACGCATGGTTCGGTGCAGGTGGAGAGGCATATCTCCAAGTCCTGCGAGTGGGTATCGGGTCGCGAAAGACCTGATCGGCATCCAAACGGCGGACGGTTGGTCTCGATGAAATCGTCTCCATGACATGGCGCGCATCCAATCCGCGCAGGGTTGGCCCCACGGCGTGGCCTCAATGGCGTTGTCTCCATGAAATGGTCTGGATTTCACAAGGGCAGGAACGCCCTTTGATCGATGGGTGCAGGGAGAGCGAAGTCTCCCGCGAGTGGTGAAACGGCGATACGTTTTTGGCTTCAAAAGGCTCAATGCCTGACCGAAGCCACAAGCCGGGGGGATGCAACGGGGGCGCGCAGCGGGCCACCTTGCCAAGATGTTTTGTACTACAAAACACATCTTGCAGTGCGCCTACGGCCCGAAGCTGCCTTTGTACTACAAAGACATTATTGTATTACAATGACTTGCGCTAGGTCTAGCTTGTTGCAGGGCTACGCTGAAACAATTGGGTAGCCTGCAAATCACTCGGCTTTAGATTCCTCGTATGCCGATGCCGCATCACCGAGATACTTTACAGCATCGTTGAGCTCCTCCTGGGAGTAGCCTGTGGCACGTTCCTGAAGCCTTGAGACAGTGCTTCGATACAGCGGACCCACTGTTGCAAAGAGATGTTCAGTGGGATGCACAATCACGCCACGACGGTCTTCTGGGTCTCGATCTCGACGTATCAGGTTAGCCTTTTCTAACCTGTCTAGAAGGCTAGTAACGGAGCCTGTTGTAAGGCCTAGCTCCTTGGCGATGTGACCAGGCTTAGAGGGCGCTTCAGCTAAAAGGTTCAAACACCGAAGGTCGTTACGGCTCACGTTCACCAGTGACGCGGCTTGTGTATCGAGGCGGTCGATAGCCGCGTAAAGCCGACGACAGACTTGAACCAAATCTTCGACGCTTCGATCCGCGCTATACTCCTTGCTTTCCGTCATGCCTTCAAAAATACCTTGTTTACCAAGTTAGTTGATAAGCTTATAATATACTAATGTTTTACAAATTGAACAACTGATCCGATCCACATGTCCTATTTTACGCACGAGTTTGAAGACGTCATTGCCCTCCACGGTGTCGGCATAAAGAAGGTCCTAACGTATAAAGTCCTCTTCATGCCGCCACACTTTGAGAAGGCACTCCCCTTCGACGTCTACCCACGCTTGAGGGTCGAAGGCGAGATCGCTGACGTCCCAGTGCGTGGTGCTTGGATGCCAGTTGGAGACGGGCGGCGATACTTCATCGTATCACCCGAGGTGAAGAAGCAGACAGGCTTTGACGTAGGTGATCTCGTTGAAATGCGATTTCGGATCGACGATCAAGACCACGTCGATGTCCCGCGAGCTTTGCAGATCGCACTGGACGGCAATGCGGAAGCGAACGCTGCATGGGAAGCGCTGACGGCTGGCAAAAAACGTATGTTCACTTTCCATGTAGCCTCGGCAAAGACGGAGCCAACAGAGGCCCGCCGTGTCGCTGAGGCCATCGAAGCCATTGGACGCGGCATCACATTGCGCGATCTGCAAAACGAAAGGAAATCAAAAAAGTAGCCTCTAAAATGATTGATTGACTTTACGTACAAGATACTTGATAATCAAGATATATCTTGAACGGATTTTCGCTGTGGCGTCAATTCCAAGCGTAAGGAGCTTTCAATGCTATCCATTCTGACAACTATCGCTGCCATCATTGGATGCTTGGCGGTTATCATTATCCTGCTATCGGCCCTGTCCCCGACAAAGCTGGAGTACGAAGAGGTCATCACCATTAACGCGCCAGCTTGGCAGGTTTACGATGATATCCGGCTCCAACAGCGCCTTATGCGTTGGTCGGCTTGGCCTAAAGAAACCAAATCAAAATGCGCCGTCGATATCAGCCACACCATTGAAGGCGAGGATGGCACTGTCGGAACGCGCACAGTCTTCTTCTCAAAGGGGAAGCCAATTGGATTTCAGGAAATACAATCGCTACAACCTAACCATTCCATATCCTTCACCTTGGAAGGAGCTGGACCACCTCACTTTCCAACCATGATGTTCGCTCTTGAAGAGCTTGATGAAGACAACACGAAAGTAGTCTTGTCGTTCATCAATCGCATGCCGCCACCATTCAACTTGGTTTGGAACTTTGCGGGCATCAGCAAGTGGACGCGCAAGATGCATGTCAAAGACCTTGCTGGTCTGAAAGCATTCTCAGAGCCACCGCATTTAGATGCCGACGGCAACACTGTTGGGCGCGAGATGAACATCCCGAACCCGTACGAAATTGCCATGCCGGAGGCAGCATAGCCATGGCACAGGACACGCTCACCACCCCGGAAGCGCCATCCGCAGAGCAAAGAAAAAGCAAGGCGGCCATTGGCATCCTCATGCTGACGATCTTCCTCGACCTTCTCGGGTTTGGGGTCGTGATACCGCTGTTGCCAGAGTACGCGCGTTCGTTTGGCGCATCAGCGGCCATGGTTGGCGCACTTGTGGCTGGCTATAGCCTGATGCAATTCATCTTTGGACCGATCTTGGGGGCGTTATCAGATCGGGTCGGTCGCAGGCCTGTTTTACTCGGCACGATAGCCATCAATGGCTTTGCATTCGTTATCTTTGGTCTTGCCGGATCACTCGCGATGCTTTTCGCCGCGCGTCTGATATCAGGGATTGCCGCAGCAAACCTGTCGGTTGCACAAGCCTCGCTGGCCGACATGACGCCACCATCTGAGCGGGCCAAAGTGTTCGGCCTTATCGGCGCTGCGTTTGGCATGGGCTTTGTCTTCGGACCACCCTTGGGTGCCTTGATTGTAGCGACCCTGGGAACAGCAGCGGTTGGCTACTGCGTGGCGGTACTCTGCGCTTTGAATTTCGTATCGGCGTTCTTTTTCTTGAAAGAAACCCGTGATCCCAGCGGCGCAAGCGCTCAAAAGAACAACGGTGGTATGTTCGCATCCTTGCGTGAAGTGCCTGCCATTCGTCGGCTTTTTGGGGTCATGTTTCTCTTCACGCTTGGCTTCTCCGTAATGCCAGTCATTGGAGCGCTGATCTTTGCAGACAGGTTCAACCTGACCCCTGTTCAAATTGGCTATGTGTTTACGGTCATAGGAGTGGCAACAGCAGCCGTCCAAGCGGCCATTGGCCCATTAGCGAAACTCTTCGGGGAACGCAGCGTGCTTCTCGTAGGGCTTGTCTTTGTTGGTGTTGGTATCGCGGTTTTACCGTTCGTCCCAACCGGGTTGTTCCTTTGGGTCGGTTTGCCAGCTTTAGTGATCTACGCCTTTGGTCATGCCTTCGTTTATCCAACACTTACTGCTCTCGTTGCCGCTGAGACCGATGAAGCAAGACAAGGCACCGTACTTGGACAACTGCAAGCGGCAGGCTCTTTAGCCTTGGTGATTGGTCCGTTGGGTGCAGGGTACCTTTATGACGCATCTTTGAGGACACCGTTCGTCGTCACAGGTATCGTGCTTGTATGCGCGATTGTCTTGGCTCTCACCCATCCGCGCAACCGGATCACGATTTAACCACTGTCGTCTCTGACAGAGATGCGCTTGCTAGGCCGCTCCAAATCTTCAGCCTAATCCATTGCAGACGCTGGCTACGTTATTGCGCTCGCAAGATGTCATCGAGGCGAAACGTCACCTTCGACTTCAACAGCTCGATCAGCTCGGGATCATCACGCTCATACTCATCGGGGATGCTGAGCGTGATGATCCGGTTGTCCGGTGGCCGCTGTTTCTTGAATTTGCGCCTGATCCGTTCGCGGTGCTGGTTTTCCATCGCAAAGATCAGATCAACACTTGCCACAAGCTCTGGGGTTAGAGGCACGGGCGCGCCTGCGTCCGTCCCTGCTGATAGCGCTTCGATACCGGGATAGTCCCTGAAGACATCCTCGGCGGTCGGGCTTCGCAGCTTATTGGCGGTGCAGACGAACAAAACTCTCATGTCCGGCAAGATACCGCAGATGATCTTGTGTCGGAATCCCTATTCCGCTTTCGGGCTGATGTCGGTCACCTTCACAAGCTCAACCTCGAAATCTGGATCGAATATCTGAAGGTCGTGCCTGCGCCGCGTCGCCGCGTGCAAGCCGTTGAACGTCAGATGGCCTTGGAGAGTCAGCGGCTCGTCGGAAACCGTGGTAAGCCGATAGAGCCGCGTTTCCAAAAGCGACTTCGTCACCATTAAGAAGCCGGATATGCCGAACGGCATAAGCACCCCTGAATTCGATATCGCGATAGGGTTTTCAGGGAATGTGTCTATTTCTGGATCGATGGCGACATTGGTCACAGCATCGGCAATCAATAGCGCGTTGCTGCGCTCAAGAGGCGTCATGGCGATGAGCGCATACGCGATATCAAATGTTGGCCGTGGTAGTTCAAAATACTCATGCGGGACGCTTCCAATGCCCTTTGGCGGTGGTGCTTTTGAAGCGGGCCGCATCGGACGCAAATAGGCTTGGTATCGTCCAACCAAACCTGACAAGTCGGCGTTTTGGTCCTGCGCCTGAGAAAACAGCCGCGCAACGGCGATTGCACTTTCCTCGACACCTTCGGGCGCGACCTGATTCAGATATGCCTCAACAGCCGCGATGAAGTCTTCGGGCTGTTTTCGGTTTTCTTTCAAAAAGCGCGCAATGCGCCTTTGCCCGCCGTAGTCGGCAGCGGCAAAGCCCGTCTTTTCGGTGATCTGATCCGAAATCCTCTGCGCGCTCAGCCCGTAGCGCTCCGCGTGCGCTTGTAGGCGCGCGCGAAGTCTTGCTCGCTCACTGTCTGTGTAATGGGCCGGGGCCTTCGCCATGCGTGTCTAACTTGTGTCCAAGCAATTCTGAGTTCCGTCGCCAATATTCGTCTGCAACGCGGCACGCCGTGTCAACGAATGGACGGACGAAGATGGCAGCTAAAGGCAACAATGGATCGGGGTATGGGACGCTACTTGCTGGCGTATCCATCTTTGCGTTCTCGACCTACTGGCCCGACATCTTCGGCGTCACCCCCGACACCTATGACACGCTGGTCAGCGGCTTTGGTCAGTTCATCGGAGGGCTGACAGCCCTCCAAGGCTTGGCGGAGGCCTACCGCGCTATTCAAGCCAAGGAACAGCGCAAGGCGCTTGAACAAACCACTGGCACGTTTGGGACGGCTGACTTCGCGGATGCTGAAACCATCGAAGCCAAGGGCTTGTACGATCCAAACGGTCTGTATCTTGGCCTGCACAATGGTCAGCCAATCTTTAACAAAGGAAAGGCGCACCTTCTAACGTGTGCGCCTGCCCGCCAGGGCAAGGGTATCAGCGCCGTTATTCCGAACGCTCTGCATTATCCGGGATCGATGGTTATCACAGACCCTAAGGGTGAGCTTGCCGCCGTCACTGGCGAGCACCGCGAGGCGCGTTTCGGGCAAAAGATCGCGTATTTCAATCCCTACCGTTTGCACGGCCTACCGCAGCACCGGATCAACGGGCTTGAAGATATCTTGCTGAGCGCAGGCGACCCGCAGGGTCAGCGTGAGCTAATGGCGAAAGCACGCCGCAAAGCCTTTCAACTCTACCCGGAGCCAGAGGACGGACGGAACCGCGTGTTCCGCGACGGTGCGCGCGATCTGCTTGCTTTCTCGCCTGTGTTCAATGCGCTGTTCGAGCCTGAAAGCTGTACGCTGCCCGGCATCTATCGCGATATTGCGAACCCAAGGCGGCTTCGGAAAAAGCTCCTGACTGCGCGCGACTCCGATGCGTTGGGCGGTGCGCTTGCCGATATGGCCGATGACATCCTTCAGCAAATGGAAGACACGCCAGAATTGTTCGGCAGCTTTCGTGCCGGAGCCATCCAGCAAGTCAGCATCTATGAACCAAGCGGCTATCTCGCCGATGCCGTTAGCGGGTCGGACATTTCGCTCGCTGATCTAAAGTCGGGCGATACGACGCTCTATCTCATGATGCCGCCTGAACGGATTGCCTCTGAAGGCGCTGCACTCGGCTTGATCGTGAATGAGGCCATCGCTGCCGTGTCGCGTTCTGAGGAAGATGGCGAAGCACTCTTTCTACTCGATGAGTTTGCGAACATTGGCAGGCTATCCAGTCTAGCGGAAAGCTTGACGACGCTACCTGGCCTGGGTGTTCGCGTCTGGATGATTGTGCAGGAAGAAGCCGAACTTGTGCGTCTGTATGGGCCAAACACGGCCCAAACGATCAAGTCGCAATCCGAAGTCCGGCAATACTTCGCTGTCAACAGCGCTGCCCTCGCGCAATCGCTTTCACGCGAGTTGGGCACGCGGACGGTTCGCACGCGCAGTCACAATCTCGGTCACGCCGTCACTGACGATGTCGGCGAAAGCATCGGCGAAGCGGGCCAGCCGCTCATGCGGCCTGAAGAGATCATGCAGCTCGGACCCTCGGACCAACTGCTGATGGTCAACGGTCTCAAGCCAATCCTGGGGCAGCGCATTCCGTTCTGGCACGTCGATCCATGGAACGGCTGGGCCGCGACCAACCCCGTCGAAGGGGAAACGCCGAATGCCGAGACGCTCGTGCGGCTCCGATACACCCTCGACGAAGATGAATGAAGAAAGGAGGCACTGATGAGGAGGATACGAGTTCAAGTGCTGGGCGGTATGCCGCCGCGTCGGCCCGATGGACCGATCAAAAAAGCCTGGCGGCTCTTACGTCAAACGGCTTGCGCCCTGCTGCGGCGACCAGGACTGGCCATTCTTGCCAGCGGCGTCGCCTTCATGGGCTTTGTCGGCACACCGCACATCGCTTGGGAGTACCAGTGCAGGCATCAGACCCTCGGTCACGCATCCTGCCAGGAAGCTCTGTGGTGCGCCTACTACGGCATCGAAGGCCGCCGCGTCGAATGGATGGATCGCGGACAGCCCTGCAAGCTGATCACAATTCTACCAACCGACTGGATCGCTCTTATTGAAAGGAACACGCAATGAACGAAGCAAACCTGCAATTTCGCCTCTGCGACGAGCACGCGGACAAACTCGAAGACCTTGCGCACTACTTGGCAGGTGATCGCACTGAAGAGTTTTCGAAGATGCTTTTTATCATGGCGCTCGATGACTTGCACAAGCAGTTCGAAGCATGGGTGAACTTCCGTGCGCAGTACGATGACAAGAAGTTTCGGATCGAGACCGACGCGGGAAAAGGACCGAATGTGCCTTACCCGCACAACCTCGAAATCGATGATGAGATTCCGTTCTAACCCGCAGAATTTGTGGGCTTTGAGCGGATCATGGTAAAATAAAAGTGGGTATTCGAAATAGAATACCCACTCCCTTGAAGGGAAAAGAACTATGAAAGATGAATTTAATACATTGAAGGGCAATGCGCCTTTCGAAAACGGGATCGCTTACTCAAAACCGTCGCTGGCGGTCGATGTCGAGAAGTATCAAGCTTACCTCGACGAGGCCGACATGACCGAAGAGCAAAAAGAAGAATTCTTACAAGCGCTTTGGTCCATCATCGTCTCCTTCGTTGACCTCGGCTTCGGCATTCATCCGATGCAATCGGTATGTGGAGAAGATGAGGCTGGCGACGATAAAAACCCACGAAAAAACATGGACATGCTAGTATCTGAAGAGTTCAACGCAGATCACTAGAAGAAAAGGGTATTGGCTCAAGCGAGCCGTTTGGAGGCAAGATGCGCGATTTTGAAAACGAAAACCAAGGACCGACGAAGGCGGTCATCTACTGCCGTGTTTCCAGCACGAAGCAGACCGTGCGCGGCGATGGCCTTGGTTCGCAGGAAACGCGCTGCCGCGAGTTCGCAAAATACAAGAGCTATGAAGTCGTGAAGGTCTTCACCGATGACAGTTCGGGGAGCCTCACGTCCCGCCCTGGCATGCAAGCCATGCTTGCGTTTTTGAGCGCCAATCGGAAAGAGCCGCACGCTGTCATCATTGACGACATCAGCCGACTTGCTCGTGGCTTGATGGCCCATTTCGAGCTGCGTGTGAAAATCAGCGATGCTGGCGGCGTTCTTGTCAGCCCGTCGATTGAATTCGGCGAAGATTCGGACTCGCAGCTTGTCGAGAACCTTCTGGCTTCCGTGTCACAGCATCAGCGCCAAAAGAACGGCGAGCAAACCGTAAACCGCATGCGTGCGCGCGTGCAAAGTGGCTTCTGGGTGTTTCAAGCCCCTATCGGTTACCGCTACGAACGCATGAGCGGTCGCGGTAAGGTCTTGGTGCGAGACGAGCCGCACGCGTCGATCTTGCAAGAGGCTCTGGAAGGCTATGCCTGTGGACGCTTCGAAACGCAGGTCGAAGTGAAGCGCTTCCTTGAAAGCCAGCATGCCTTTCCAAAGGATTTGCCGAACGGCGAAATCCGCAATCAGCGCGTATATGAGTATCTGACGCGTGCGCTTTATGCGGGCTATGTCGAAGCTCCGAAGTGGGATGTGTCGCTGCGCAAAGGGCAGCACGAGGGCCTGATCGACCTCGCAACCTTCGAAAAGATACAAGAGCGGCTTACGAGCACGGCGAAGGCTCCTGCGCGCAAAGATATCAGCGCAGACTTCCCGTTGCGCGGTTTCATCCTGTGCAACGATTGTGAGAAGCCCCTGACCGCATGTTGGTCTAAGGGCAAGAAGCAGAAGTATCCGTATTATCTCTGCCCGACCAAAGGGTGTCCGAGCTATCGCAAATCGATCAAGCGGGAAACGCTTGAAGGAGAGTTCGAAGACATTCTGAAGTCACTACAGCCCACAGAAGGACTGTTCACGCTTGTGAAAGCGATGTTCCGCGATGCGTGGGAAATGCGCAAAGCGCGTGCTTCCGAGTCTGCCAAGGGCATCAAGGCCGACATCAAGAAGATCGAAAAGCAAATCGATCAATTTCTTGATCGCATCGTCGATGCGAGCAACGACTCCGTTGTATCTGCTTACGAAAAGCGGATCGCAAAGCTTGAGCGCGAGAAAATGCTGGCTGAAGAGAAGATCGCAAAAAGTGGCAAACCTCGGCATACCTTTGAGGAGTCGTTCGAACACGCCATACGATTCTTATCAAGCCCTTGGGATATATGGAGAAAATCGGATTTAGCCCTGAAGAAAACCGTCCTCAGACTGGCGTTTTTGGAGCCTTTGCCATACAGCCGGGAAACAGGACTTCGAACACCTAATTTAGCATTACCTTTCAAGGCTTTAGGTGATTTTTGCAGCAACAAATGTGAGATGGCGCACCCGGGAAGATTCGAACTCCCGACCCCTTGATTCGTAGTCAAGTACTCTATCCAGCTGAGCTACGGGTGCTTGCAGTTGCCTGCGAGCCGCGTGGTACGCGCTCGGTTTTCAAATTGCAAGAACTTCTATTGGGCCTTCGCAGATTAAGCCGACTTCGCCGCGCGATGGCTAGCGAGCGAAACTGGGGCATCGGGCAACCTGATTTCAAAGTGTGTACCAACGCCGCGATCGCGCAACTCAATTGTCCCGCCCTGAGCTTGTACAAGCTCGTATGCGATCGCCAAACCAAGCCCCGTTCCGCCACTGCGCGCCGAGCCCTTAAACGCAGCAAAGAGGTTCTCGCGCGCCTTTTCAGGCAGGCCTGGCCCGGTATCTTCCACGGAGATAATTGTCGTCGAACCAAGCCGTGTCGCACTTAGCGTTAAGCGTTTGATCGCGTCGGGCGCATTGTCTTCCCGCATCGCCTGAACTGCGTTGCGAGAAAGGTTCATGAGCACGCGAAAAAGATGTTCAGGGTCGCAATCAACTTCCATCTGCGGATCAAACATGCGGGCAAATTCAACATCGCCCTCCGTGCCAAGGCCGAGCAATTCTTCAACGTCATCAACGATGCCCGAAAAGCGGCAACGGCGACGATTGACCTTTTGCTCCGCGGCAGCGCCATACTCCAAAACTTCGCTGGTATAAGCGACCGCGCGATCAATTGATCGGACAAGTTTGGGTGCGAAGCGCTGGACAGATGGCTCATTGATGGTCGACAGACGATCCGACAGCAATTGCGCGGAGGCGAGTACATTGCGCATGTCATGATTTATCTTCGAAACCGCCAGACCAAGGTCTGCGAGGTGTTTTTGGCCTTTGAGTGTGGAGTGCAGCTGCTCCTGCATATCCGCAAGCTCAGTTTCTATGATGCCCAGCTCGTCGTTCCTGCCCGTGGGCATGATAATTGTATCCCGGGTTTCCGGCTGGGCCGCAAATGCAAGCATGGAACCCGTGACGTTACGAACCGGCCGGATCATGATGCGGTTGATTGCAACGAAAACCAGCGCTGCTGTGATGAGTGAAATGGCCAGTGAAATCAGCGCAACATTGCGCGCATAAATAAATAACGCAGAGCGCAGCGGCTCCTCGTGGTAGACCATCTCAATGCGGTCCTGGCTTTCGCCGATATCGCCTACGACGCGAATGTTCCTATCTCCGCCAAAAACCATGGTCTCAAACGCACCGGCAATGGCAGAGATTGCGTTGAAGTTGTCGACATCTACCATGTAGTCAGTGGCCGGTGGCATCTCAGACACGACCAGCAATTCCGACATGCCATTGCGACGAAGCGCGATCGCCTTCGCGCCGGTGGCCATCAGCACATCATCTTGAACGGCACGGGGAAGCCGGTCATCAGCTTGCGTAATCAGCACACTTGTGGCCGCGACCGTATCCAGCCGTTGATCGAGCCATGTGATGCGAAAATTTGCGACCGACGGGACAAATATTAGAACCTCCGCAATCATCACGAAGAGAACTGTCAGCCACAAGAGCTTTGAAGATAGCCTTCTCTTTGGCTTGGGTGAAACGCGTTTTGGCTGCGCTTGATTTTTTGTTTTTATGTCGTTCGGCAAGGTTACACGCGCCCGGGTTCTAAATTTCCGAGATCAGTTAATCGCCGCCCACGATCAAGCAAGCGGCGGAAAGTTGAACGCAGCGTTAGCCGAATTTGCGCAGGAAGGCGATCAGTTTGCGCACCCAAGGTTTACGGGTCATCGGCACGGAAAACTGGGTAGATGCGCGCTTCGTGATCTCGGTCATAGTCGGGTAAGGCGCTATGAAACCGCGGAGATCGCTGACCTTCATCTTCTTCGACATGGCCAGAGCAAAGATGTTGATCATCTCGCCAGCGCTTGCTCCAACAATGGACGCACCAAGAATTTTGCCCTTCTTGTCAGTCACGATTTTCACGAGCCCGGAGGTCTTTCGTTCGGCTTGTGCGCGATCATTCTCCGCATAGGGCCAGCGCAGCACGGTGATGTCTTTCGTCTCGTTTGCAGCCTGTTCCTCGGTCTGTCCGACATGCGCGATTTCAGGGTCTGTGTAGGTCGCCCAAGGCACGAGACCCGTATTTTCCTTGCCCGCCACGCGGAAGAGAATTGACTGAATGACCAGCCCGGCGTGGTAACCGGCAACGTGGGTGAACTGGAGCCCACCGGCGACGTCGCCAATGGCATAAACGCGCTTGTTGGACGTTCGAAGGTCCTTGCCGACCTTGATGCCTTTGCGGTCATAGTCGACGCCTGCTTCTTCCAGCCCCATGCCATCAACATTTGCAGCACGGCCTGTTGCGAGCAGTATATGCGTCCCGACAACGGAGCTTGCTTCGCCGTTTTGCTCAATGTCGACCTGCACCCGCGTCTTCGATTTCTGGGATACTTTGACGACTTTGGTTTCCTCCAAAATCTCTACGCCGTCGCCGCGGATATTTTTCAAAGCGATGGCCGTCAGCTCAGGATCATCCTTTCCAAGCGCTTTTGCGCCTTCGATGACCGTAACCTGCGAACCGAGGCGACGGTGAGCTTGCGCCATTTCCATGCCGATTGGACCACCACCAACGACGATCAGATGTCCGAGCCGTTTCGTTTCGTCGAAAAGGTTCTCGTTGGTGAGGTAGTTCACCTCTTCCAAACCCGGGATCGGTGGCACAAAGGCTCGTGACCCTGTGGCGATGACGAAGCGGCGCGCGCGGATTTCATAGTCGCCCGCGACAACTGTCTTACCGTCTTTAAACTTCGCGTAAGCCTCAATCACCTTGACACCGAGCGACGTGAACCGCTCGACGCTGTCATTGGGTGCAATCGTGCCAATCACATTGTGCACGTGATCGTGGACTTTTTTGAAGTTCACCTCGGGCTCTACCGATTTCACGCCAAACTTGTCGGCGTGGCGCATGGTGTGAGCCGCTTTGCCAGCCGCGATGATCGCTTTTGATGGAACGCAGCCGTAATTCAGGCAGTCGCCGCCCATCTTGCCACCTTCAATGAGTACAACAGGGACACCGAAGGCGGCCGCTGCAGCGGCGACACTAAGGCCACCGGAGCCTCCGCCGATGACACAGATGTCAGGGGTGAGGATCTCGCGCTCTTTTTGCGTGTTTGCTTTGTTTTGGTTGTAGGTTTCCGGACGCATCACTTGGCCCCTTTTAGCTTGCGAACAATGACGGGAATGGCAGCGACGACCGCAAGCCCTACAAACGCCAGTGTGATTTCAGTTGTAACGAGGTCGGCGATGGATGGCTCCGATCCAGACGCTTCGGCTGCATCGATTACACTGCCCACGCCCTCGCCCAGATAGGCGTACGCAAAGGTGCCAGGCAGTATTCCGAGAAAGGTGGCGATGACGTAATCGCGGACTTTGACCTTGAAGAGTGCAGGCGCAATGTTGGTGACAAAGAACGGGAAGACAGGCGCAATGCGCAAAACCAGAAGATAGCTAAACGCATCCTTTTCAAAGCCCTCTGCCATCGCCTTGACCCGTTTCGGCATCTTTTCGCGAAGAAATGCGCCAAGCGTGGATTTGGCCGCGAGAAAAATCGCCGTGGCACCGACGGTAGCACCCACGGCTACCATCAAACCGCCTGCGAGCCAGCCAAATAGGAAGCCGGCGAAAACCGTAAGGATCGAGGCCGCAGGGAAAGAAAACGCGACGGCAGTTGCGTAAATGGATGTAAAGGCCATGCCTGAGAGAATGGGCTGTTCAGCAACAAAGCCGGTTAGCATGGCCCGGCTCTCGGCAAGATAGTTCAAAGAGAAATAGTCCTGAACGCCAGCCGCGTAGGCCGCGCCCAACCCGCCTATAATGACGGCGAGAGGCGCAAACTTTTTGATCAACGACTTCGACGGCTGCTTTTGGCCATCTTTCGCCTCCGGTACTGTGGTGTCGTCTTCGATGTCATCTTGCACGGTGGTGATCATTATCGATTTCCCAAAATAAATGAATGGCTATGCATTCGTTAGGTTTCACTTGAGATCGAAATGACATCGTGAGCAAACAACAGGAACTGACATACGTGTGAAGCGCAGAGGCGTGAAATAAGATGTGATCACGCTCACGCGGGTGTGATGCGAAGGTCCAGCCGGCAAAAGCGAATAGCGCGCCGCAAACAAGACCACTGCTTCAATTGACTTTGACGGGCGCATCGCGCATAGCCGCCGGACATCGGCGATACCGCGTGTCGCCGCCCAAATTTCATCGAAAATTAGGCCGCTTTGGCCGTCCTCACCGGAAGGCGGAGAAAAACATGTCAACGAAACGCACATTCCAACCCTCACGGCTCGTTCGTAAGCGCCGTCACGGTTTTCGTTCGCGTATGGCGACTGCAGCAGGACGTAAGGTCCTCGCTCGTCGTCGCGCAAAGGGTCGCAAGAGCCTTTCAGCCTAACTGAGCCCTATGCGGTCATGCATTTGAATGACCATCGCAAAAATCAGAAGATCGCTCGCTTGAAAAAGCGCAGCGATTTTTTGCGTGCGCGAGAAGGTGGCCGGGCGCATGGAAAGCACTGTCGCGTGCAATTCCTGCCACTCACCGGCCATGCCGACATGCGAGCTGGGCTCACAGTCACCAAACGGGTTGGAAATGCGGTCGTGCGTAATCGGATAAAACGCCGCCTTCGCGCAGTGCTGGATAGCGGAACGCCGACAAATATGCCGACGTCGGCAGACTTTGTCGTTATCGCGAAAGACACCGCCATCTCTGCACCCTTCAAAGAATTGCGTGCCGACGTGTATGACACCATCTCTAAAGCGGCCAAGCGCGCCAACAAACGCTAAAAGCGAAGACCGGAAAAGACGGATCAAAAATGGAAAACGGCAAAAATCTTCTGCTCACGATCGTCTTGTCTGTCGGCGTCTTGCTGCTCTGGCAGGTGTTTTTCATCAATCCCCGCCTTGAAGCTGAGCGGCAGGCACAAATTGAACAGGCCGAACTTCAAACTTCGACCGAAGAGGGCCTACCCGCCGCAGCCGTTTCCGGTGATGCAGGCATTCCACAGGCTGTGGCAGGCGATGGGATTGCCTCGCTGGATACCGAAGCTGCGATCAGCACCGGGGCGCGCGTGGCAATCGAAACAGAAACGCTCAGCGGCTCAATTAATCTTGCGGGCGCGCGCATCGACGATCTTTCGTTGAAACAATATCGCCAAGAGAATGAAGACGGTTCGCCGATTGTCGAGCTTTTAAAGCCGACCGGAGGTACAAATGCTTACTTTGCAGAGTTTGGATATGCCGGCTTTGAAGGCGCACCCGCTGCCGAGGCTGTATGGACGGCACCGGCTGGCGCGACGCTAACTGCGACCACGCCTGTTACCCTGTCGTACACAGCGGGGGATCTCACGTTCGAACGAACAATCTCCGTCGATGATCGATATATGTTCACCTTCGCAGACACTGTGACGAACGGTGGTGTTGGCGCAACCTCACTGCAGAACTACGGGCGCGTTACGCGCTACTTCAAACCCGCGGTACCGAGTATCTTCATCCTCCACGAGGGCATGATCGGTGTAACCGGGGAGGAGGGCCTACAGGAACACAGTTTCGGTGACATGGAAGACGAGCCGCGCATTACGCCTGGCAAATCAAACGATGGCTGGGTTGGCATTACGGACAAGTACTGGGCCGCAGCGTTGATCCCTGAGCAGGGCACGACATTTCAGCCGCGATACGCATACTTCGATCAGGGCGCTGTGCGTTGGCAGTCAGACTTCCTTGCCGATCCGATCGTGATCAATGCAGGCCAATCGGCAACTGTAACCAACCGCCTGTTTGCTGGCGCGAAGGTCTCCAGCATGATCGACGATTATGAGGCTGATCTGGGCATCCGCAGTTTCGAACTGCTGATCGATTGGGGATGGCTCTACTTCATCACCAAGCCGATGTTCCAAGTGCTCGATTGGCTGTTCAAACTCGTCGGCAATTTCGGCGTCGCCATCTTGCTACTAACCGTTGCTGTGAAGGCGGTATTTTTCCCGCTTGCCAACAAGTCATACGCGTCCATGGCGCGGATGAAAGTTGTTCAGCCGCAAATGCAGGAAATCAAAGAACGGCATGGCGACGATCGCGAGAAGCTCCAAAAGGCGATGATGGAGCTTTACAAGAAAGAGAAGATCAATCCGATTGCCGGTTGTTGGCCAATTTTGATTCAAATCCCCGTTTTCTTCGCGCTCTACAAAGTGCTTTTCGTCACGATCGAAATGCGTCACGCGCCATTCTTCGGTTGGATTCAGGATTTGTCGGCGCCCGACCCCACGTCAATTTGGGAGCTATTTGGCTTGATCCCTTGGGGCGCTGCTGAAATCCTGCCTGCATTCCTGCTTTTGGGAATTTGGCCTATCGTCATGGGCATCACGATGTTTGTGCAGATGCAGATGAACCCGGCGCCGCCGGACCCCACGCAGCAGATGATATTCCGCTGGATGCCAGTCATCTTTACGTTCATGCTCGCAACGTTCCCGGCAGGTCTGGTGATCTATTGGGCTTGGAACAATTTCCTTTCGATCCTTCAACAGGGCGTGATCATGAAGAAGAACGGCGCTGACATCGCGCTATGGGACAATATTAGGGGCATGTTCTCGAAGAAGGCAAAGGACGGCGGTACCTGATCGACGGTTCGCCGAAAGATGTCTGATTACGATGCTGCCCTTCGTGCACTCGGTGCGACCGGAAACTGGTCTTTCCTGAAAAGCGTGCCGTCGATGGAATTTCTGCCTCCGTCCGGCCCGGCTGAGGTGGCCTTTGCCGGTCGGTCAAACGTCGGAAAGTCTTCACTCATCAACGCGCTGACGGGAAAAGGCGGGCTGGCGCGAACGTCGAACACGCCAGGCCGCACGCAAGAACTAAACTACTTTATCCCAGATGGTTTTTCTGGATCAGAAGATGATCTGCCGCCTGTGGCGATTGTGGACATGCCGGGCTACGGCTACGCCCAGGCGCCCAAGGAAACCGTGGAAAACTGGACGCGCCTCATCTTCGATTATCTTCGTGGACGAGTGACGCTCAAGCGGGTCTTTGTTCTCATCGACAGTCGCCACGGCGTGAAAAAGGTCGATGAAGAAGCACTTGATCTTCTCGATCAGTCAGCTGTTTCATACCAACTCGTGCTGACAAAGATCGACAAAATCAAGCCACCGGCGGTGAAGCGGGTTTTGTCTGAGACCGAGAAGGCTATCGCAAGACGACCGGCAGCCTTTCCCGGGCTCATCGCGACCTCATCGGCGAAAAACACGGGGATGGATGACTTGCGCCGAGCCATCGCCTACGCTGTTGAGCCGCGCTAGCCGACGACCGCTTCGGACCCGTCAGCTGGCTTGAACACCATCGCGACGCCGTTGATGCAGTGGCGCTTGCCCGTTGGTCGTGGCCCGTCATCGAAAACGTGGCCTAGATGCCCGCCGCAATTGGCACAGTGCTCTTCGGTGCGCACCATGAACAGGGACCGGTCTTCCTGATAACCGATCTGACCTTCGATCTCCTGCCAGAAGCTCGGCCAGCCCGTACCGCTGTCATATTTGGTCTCAGACAAGAAAAGCGGTTCGTCGCAGGCAGCGCAATGGAAAACACCCGCTCGTTTTTCGTCATTGAGAACTGACGTAAAAGGTCGCTCGGTGCCGTGTTCACGCAGCACATAATACTGCATTTCGGACAACGTTGCGCGCCATTCGGCGTCGGTCTTCATTAGAGGAAATTCGCCAGAGGTTGCGGCCACAGCATTTTCAGACCCGGAAAATTTCGCGAGCCCAAATGCGCCAGCGGCGGCTCCGAACGTCGTCAGAAACTGTCTTTTATTCATTCTTCAGCTCCAATCTTCTGCGCTTCATGTGGTGGCTTAGACCTCGGAACCAAAACACACAGAAGCAAACTTTCTGTGATCCCGATGTAACGAGAACTCGCTTTTTCGTTGTTGGTTGCACACCCATCCGCTAACCCGTTGGCAATCGGGGAACAGACTGAACATGCCGGATAGTAAAATCGCACCCACGCTTGAAGCGGCAATTCTCGCAAACGCCCTGCCCTACATGCAGCGCTATGCGGATCGAACGGTCGTGGTAAAATACGGCGGCCACGCCATGGGCGATGCGGACCTTGGCCGGGCGTTTGCACAAGACATCGCGCTTTTGAAACAGTCCGGCGTCAATCCCGTGGTCGTGCATGGAGGCGGCCCACAAATCGGCAATATGCTTTCCAAACTCGGCATCGAGTCCAAATTTGAAGGCGGCTTGCGCGTCACCGATCAAAAAACCGTCGAAGTGGTCGAGATGGTATTATGCGGCGCGATCAATAAGCAGATCGTTGCGATGATCAATGCCGCGGGCCAGTGGGCAATCGGTCTATGCGGTAAAGACGGCAACATGGTCTTTGCGCGAAAAACGGAAAAGCGGGTTGTCGATAAAGAGAGCAATATCGAGCGTATTCTCGATCTGGGCTTTGTCGGCGAGCCTGCCGAGGTCGATCGCACCCTGCTCGATATGCTCGCTAAATCAGAGATGATCCCCGTCATCGCACCGGTCGCGCCGGGGCGTGATGGCCATACCTACAACATCAACGCAGACACTTTTGCTGGCGCCATTTCTGGATCGGTGAACGCTGAACGGCTTCTATTTTTGACCGATGTGCCGGGCGTGTTGGACAAAGATGGTAAGCTCATTGATGAACTCACGATCTCAGAGGCACGCGCATTAATCGATGACGGCACGATTTCCGGCGGCATGATCCCCAAAGTGGAAACCTGCATCGACGCGCTGACGCGCGGGGTAAAGGGTGTGGTCATTTTGAACGGCAAGGTCGAGCATGCCGTGCTGCTGGAATTGTTTACCGAGCACGGCGCTGGAACATTACTCGTCCATGACCGCGGGTGAAATGCGTCTGGGCAGCGATATCCCGATCTTTGTCATCAACCTAGATCGTGCGCCGGAACGTTTTGAAACTGTTTGCGGCAGCGCGCGCGATTACGGTCTTTCTCTCACGCGGGTTTCAGCAATCGACGGTCAACTTCTTCCGCCTCAACACACCCTTGCTGTAGATCTAAAGGCATTTCGAAGACAGCACGGTCGGGTTGTTCTTCCGGGAGAAATTGGTTGTTATCACAGTCACCTAAAGGCTCTCGGCGCCTTTTTAGATTCTCCTGCCAAATTTGGGCTTATTCTCGAAGACGATGTCAAATTTAGAGAGGATTCTATTTCCCGAATTTCAGCAATTGTCTCGAGGTGCGGTCAGTTTGGGGTCGTTAAGCTCGTCAATCATCGGTCAAATGGTTTTATAACGCAGACCCAAACGCAAGCAGGCGACCAAATCGGTCGGACCATGTTCGGCCCTCAAGGCTCGGCAGCTGCTTACCTTGTGTCGCGCGAGGGAGCCCTTGAGCTTCTGGAAAAGATGGCACTTATGAGCTTGCCTTTTGACGTCGCTTTAGAACGCGGATGGACGCGTCTTAGCCCCTTTTACTCCGTGAAAACGCGCGTATTCAGTTTTTCAAAGCACCGTTCGTCTTCCGCTATCTCGGGCAAGAAGGAATACGCGAAGTCAAAGCCGCGCTGGTACTATCGAATACCGACCGCCTTTTTTCGGACGCTTGAGCAGTTTCAACGGCTCATCTACGCTCTAAGACAGTGACTCACTCAGCAAACCGAAGCTTGCTGGACCTTCTCAGGGGCAAGAATGATTTCAACCGTCTTAAGAAATGCTGACGACCTCACAGCATTGCTGAGTTCGGCTGGTGTTATCGTTTTCCTCTCAACGCTGTGGGTGGAGAGCGATGCTTATCGCTATGTCGGCCTTTTGTTGGTGCTTTCCGCGCTCGCGATCTACCTGCGAAACATGCTGGGCGATCCCGCAAGACCACGAATTGGCTATGCCGGAATTATCTGCTTGGCTTGGACGATTCTTGTGGCTTTCAAGGTATTGCTGGCGGCAGGGGAGACTGGCAGTTTCGATGTCGGATCAGCTGAAGGCATCTATTTGTTTGCTGCTTTGTATCCAACGCTTGGGCACAGTTTTGAAATGCTTCGCGTCGATTGGCAGCTCGTCTCAAAGAGCTTTATTATTTTCACGAGCGTAGCTCTGGCCGCCTCATTCGACACGGCATATTTTGACGCGCAGAACGCTATTCCGCCGTTGTTCTTCAACAACCCGATCCACGCGTCGTTTGCCTGTGCAGTGCTTTTGATCGCCCACATTCAGCTTTTTGTGACAGCGCCACGGGCAGCCCCGGCTTTCTTTGGTCGTGCCTGGGTGGGCAAAACCTTGATCGCCGTAAATATTGCGTTGGCAGGGTTTTACATTTTGATGCTCAATTCAAAGGGCGTGTGGCTTGCGCTTGCGATCACGGTGTGTGCGACCTTGCCGATTTCTCTCATCGGCAGGAAAATCACCCCAGTGTTTGTAGCATCTGGCTTCGCATTGGTGGTCGTGGCGACCTCTGCGCTTCTTTTCTCACCCCGCGTCGAACGGGTTGCTGGCGAAACTGTCGCATCGGTTCAATCGTTTGTGGAGCAAGGCGTTTCTGGCGAAAGCGTCACCGACGCGATGCTTGAGACCGTTGATAACCCACAAACGCCGGAGAGCCTTAGGATACGCATGGAGATCATGTATGACGCAGTCCGCATTTGGCAGCGGGCCCCAATCCTCGGTCACGGCCCGTCGTGGGAAACCCTATGGGAGGACAGGCGCTTTCAGGAACATGACTTCAATCTTCTCCACAACGGTTATCTGGAGATCATGGTCCGTCACGGGCTTTTCGGCATTGGTTTCTATACCTTTATACTGGGCTGGTCCCTTACGCAGATGATCAAGGCGGCACGCCACGGGCTTACGAGCCATACCGTCTGGAAAACCGCTGCGCTTCTTTTGGTGTTTTTCGCATCAGCGCAGATGACCAACTCCTACACAAGGTTGGCAGCGGGGGAGAGCTTCATGTGGTTGTTTTCGGCTGTGGGCTTCTATTTCGCATACAAAATGCAACAGGCTGGTATCATACGACCACGCACATTTATCTGATGGGTGCACGGAACTTATTCCGTTATCCCGACAAGAAAGCCCCACAACTATGCTGACGCAAACCGAGACAAGTAAGACCACAGAAGAATTCGCTCACATTCGCGAATGGGTGTTTGATCTCGATAATACGCTCTATCCTGCGCATACGAACCTGTTTTCGCAGATCGACGTGAAGATGACGTCATACGTTTCGGAGCTTCTTCAGTTGCCGCGCGATGAAGCGCGCAAAGTGCAGAAAGACTATTATCGCGAATTTGGCACAACGCTCGCGGGTCTCATCGAGCGTCATGATGTGAGCCCGGATGATTTTCTGGAGAAGGTTCACGACATCGACTACTCGTGGCTCGACCCCGATCCTGCTCTTGGCGATGCAATCAATGCGCTTCCCGGACGAAAATTCATCTTTACCAATGGTGATCGAGGACATGCAGAGCGCACAGCACGTCAGCTGGGTATTCTCGACCATTTCGACGATATCTTCGATATTGTCGCCGCCGATCTAGTGCCAAAACCGGCAGGCGAGACCTACGACAAGTTCCGCGCTCTGCACCGGGTCGATTGCGAAAACGCGGTCATGTTTGAGGACCTGGCCCGAAATCTGAACGTGCCCAAGGCTCTGGGCATGAAGACCGTGCTTATTGTGCCTCGCAACTTCGAAGCAACGTTTTCAGAGCTTTGGGAGCGGGACGATATTGGTGGCGTCGTCGATCACATTACAGATGATTTGACGGGCTTTTTGCAAAATTTCGCTTCCTAACAACTGGCATGGAACCGATCATCCTTTATCCATCGCGCTGGAAGCTCGTCGTACTTGTCGCGGTCTGTCTCGCATTCGTAGCGCTCAGCATCGGACTATTAATGGTCGGCCAAACGGAAATGGGCTGGCTCGGCGTTGGACTTTTTTCAGCTTGCGCGGTGGTGTTCACCGCACAGTTCCTACCGCGTTCAAACTACCTCATTGTTGATGGCGAAGGTTTTGAATTTCGGACATGGCGGCAAGGCGGGCGGTACCATTGGTCCGCGGTCAGCGGCATTGCGTCGCGAAATATCAAAAGCAATCGGCTGGTGATTGTTGATCTGAAAGACGACGCAGGCGCTAGAGAGATAGCGCTACCGGATACCTACGGATTGAAGGCAAATGTGCTGGCCGAACTGCTCGGCAAATATCTCGAAAATTGGCACCGAACGGCACGCACCGGCATGAAGCTGGATCAATCCAGATCGTAGAAATTCGCGATTTCGCGCCATGCTTCTTGTGCGGTATCCACAGTTACGAACAGGTCGGGATCATCAGGCGAGATCGTGCCCTGGGCGGCGAGGAAATCCAGATTGATAGCGTTTGCCCAGAAATCTTTGCCAAACAAAATGAACGGCACTGGCTCCATGCGTTTCGTCTGGATAAGTGTCAGCGCCTCGAACATCTCGTCCATGGTCCCAAAGCCCCCGGGGAAGACCGTGATGGCTTTCGCGCGCATCAAAAAATGCATCTTGCGGATAGCGAAATAGTGGAAGTTAAAACAAAGGTCTGGCGTAACGTAGGGATTCGGCGCTTGTTCGTGGGGAAGCACAATATTTAGCCCGATCGACGGCGCTCCAACATCTTCTGCCCCGCGGTTGCCCGCTTCCATTACGCCCGGGCCACCCCCAGTAACGACCACAAATTCGTGGCTGTCCGTTTTCTGTGAATGCTCGGAACATATGCGCGCAAATTCCCGTGCCTCAGCGTAAATCGTGGAAAGTTTTGTCAGGTTTTCACGTTGCGTCTCGTTCTTCGCGGCCCACGCATCTCCGCCCGGCTCAGGGATACGCGCGCCGCCAAACATCACGACTGTCGATTTGATGCCGTGCTCTTCCAGCAGCATTTCCGGTTTGAGCAGCTCAAGTTGTAAGCGCACCGGCCGCAGCTCATCGCGACACAGAAAATCATGATCATCAAAGGCAAGGCGATAGGCCGATGCGCGGGTTTGCACCGTATCCTCCACTTCTTTCGCGCGCGACCGATCGCGGCTGGACGGAACGAGCGGGTCCCACACATCTCTTGTTCTTTTTGCGCTCATGTCGCCTTCTCCCGCTTTGTTTTTCTCGTCTGTGATTGACCTCTATGCCAAGCTTTGCCTATTGCACCGTTAATTCATCCCGACCCACTTCCCGCCACTTTGGAGACTACCCATGCCGACCACAGCGGACCTCGCTCAGCTTGAAAGCACGATTGAAAAGGCTTTTGACAACCGTGACGACATCTCGACCTCCACGACCGGCGAGGTTCGTGAAGCTGTCGTCGAAACGCTTAACGCGCTAGATAGCGGTGCGTTGCGCGTTGCCGAAAAATCAGCTGACAGCGAAGACTGGCATGTGAACCAGTGGGCAAAGAAGGCTGTGCTGCTGTCATTCCGCTTAAACGATATGGCACCGATCAAAGGCGGTCCGGGCGACGCTGGAACCTGGTGGGACAAAGTTCCATCGAAGTTTGAGGGCTGGGGCGATAATAAATGGCGGTCAGCAGGCTTTCGTGCGGTGCCAAACTGCGTCGTGCGTCACTCGGCATTCATCGGCAAAAACGTGGTCTTGATGCCATCATTTGTAAACCTCGGCGCTTATGTCGACGAGGGAACCATGGTGGACACGTGGGCGACCGTTGGCTCGTGCGCGCAGATTGGCAAGAATGTGCACCTGTCGGGCGGCGTCGGTATTGGCGGGGTGCTGGAACCCATGCAGGCAGGTCCCACAATTATCGAAGACAATTGCTTCATCGGCGCACGATCAGAGGTGGTTGAGGGCTGCATTGTCCGCGAAGGATCCGTGCTCGGTATGGGCGTGTTCATTGGCAAATCAACAAAGATCGTGAACCGCGCGACCGGTGAAATTTCCTACGGCGAAGTGCCGCCCTACTCGGTCGTTGTCGCAGGAACGATGCCGGGAAAGCCTCTGACAAACGGTGAGCCCGGTCCGAGCCTTTATTGCGCGGTTATCGTGAAGACTGTCGACGAGAGAACCCGCTCCAAGACCGGCATCAATGAACTGTTGAGAGACTGACGATTACCCAACCGGTTCCACATCCGCTGACGATCAAATGGGTGCTGTTCGGCTTTCAGGGCCGGATCTCACGCAAGTCATTTATGCTGGGGGCGGCAGGTGTGCTGCTGATCCAAGCGACACTCATCGCCTATTTTGCTTCAACCTTGGAAGCGGGTCCGGACAACAACTATGTGGGCGGCGGCGATGGCAAGTGGATCCTCGCGTCGCTTGCCATGATCGCCTTCGTTCCGCTGATGATTTGGTCGGCATTTGCGCTTGCAATCAAGCGATTGCATGATCTGGACCTACCTTGGCAACTGGCGATCCTGCTGGTGTTTCCGCCGATCTGCTATGTCACCTTTGTCTATTTAGCTATGAGACCAAGCAAACAGGTCACCAACCGACACGGCCCGCCACCATTCCCCGAATAGTGGCCAGCTAACGCGGAATTAAACTGAGCCTGCTACCACGCCTTTATGCCGTATCGTACGCTCGACCGGGCCAAAATCGCCAAAACTGCTGAAAAGCTGGAACGCCGGATTGCCGACCGCTTTCCGCAATCGAGTCTGCGCAATGTGGCGCGGGAAACGTCAGAAATTGTTCGCGATCTTGGTCGGCACGCCGAAGAGCTTGCGCGACCACTTTGGTGGGTGCGTATCTTGCTTGGCGCATTCGTGATCGGTTGTATCTACCTTTTTTCGCAGGTGGGCACCCTGATCCAGATTTCCGGCATCAACGAAGACGCGTCAAACGTGATCCAAGGGCTGGAGGCCGCAATTAACACGATCGTTTTCGTGTGCGTTGGTATATATGGTCTGGCGACATTCGAACAGCGGATCAAACGGTCCCGAAGCTTAAAGAAGCTCCATGTATTGCGCTCGGTCATCCATATCATCGACATGCACCAGCTGACGAAAGACCCGGCCGTGCTTGCTTCAAACTACGAGGCAACGAAAAATTCACCCGAGCGCATGCTTACCCCTGCAGAACTTGCGCGGTACCTCGACTATTGCTCAGAACTCCTTTCGATCACCGGCAAGGTCGCCGCGCTTTATGCACAATCGGTTGATGACGATGTGGTTGTCGGCGCTGTGAACGATGTGGAGTCGCTCGGCACCAATCTCTCGCGAAAAATCTGGCAGAAGATCATGCTGATTGAGGCGGAAGGCCGCCCGTTGTCAGCTTAGCGTGACAAAGGCGAACGGTTTCGATAAGCGCGCGCCATGTCCACTTTGCCCATCGATCCCGTCGAAAATCTCACCAAACTGATCCAATGCGCGTCTGTGACGCCGGCAGATGCAGGCGCTCTGCAGACGCTTGAAAACATGCTCGCGCCGATGGATTTCACGCCGAGGCGCATCACGTTTTCTGACGACCACACGCCCGATATCGAAAATCTTTACGCCAAGCGTTCTGGCGACGGTCCTCATCTGATGTTTGCCGGCCATACGGACGTTGTTCCCGTCGGCAATGAAGGTGATTGGAGCCACGCGCCTTTTTCCGCGGCGATCTACGATGGCGTTTTGTTCGGTCGCGGCGCGGTCGACATGAAAGGCGGTATTGCCTGCTTTATCGCGGCGCTCGCGCGCGTTCTTAAAAAGCGCACATTGCCGGGAAGCGTTTCCCTGCTGATAACGGGCGACGAAGAAGGTCCCGCGATCAACGGCTCAGTGAAGCTGCTGGAATGGGCGAAGCAGCACGGCGAGCATTGGGATGGCTGCATCCTTGGTGAGCCGACAAATCCGAATGAGATGGGCGACATGATCAAGATCGGGCGGCGAGGCTCGCTTTCCGGACAGTTGATCGTGACCGGTGTGCAAGGCCATGCGGCCTATCCGCATCTGGCAGACAATCCGGTTCGTGGCATGGTCGCGCTCAGCCAAGCGCTGCTCTTTCCTGCACTTGATGAAGGCACCGAGAACTTCGAACCGAGCAATCTGGAAATTACGAGCATCGATGTCGGTAATCCCGCGACAAACGTGATCCCGCAAGAAGCACGAGCGACGTTCAACATACGCTTCAACGATACGTGGGATGAGAATTCGCTGAAAGCAGAACTCACGCGTCGCCTCAACGAAGCCGCGAATGCAAATGACCTTCGACCGCATGCCAAGGGCGCAGTGAACTACCAAGTGGTATGGAAAGAGCCGGTGAGCCAAGTGTTCCTTACCCGCGATGACGCACTGATCGACACGCTTCAATCGGCGGTGAGAAGCGTGACCGGACGAACACCCGTTCTCGCAACCGGCGGCGGCACGTCGGACGCGCGGTTCATCAAAAATTACTGCCCAGTTGTGGAATTCGGTCTCGTCGGCAAGACAATGCACATGGTCGATGAACGCGTTGCACTGGACGATTTGGAGACACTTACCCAAGTCTATCAAAGGTTCATTACAGACTGGTTCGACAAAGCCCAAGGAGCTTGAGGTGACCCTCACCGAATACGCGATGCGTCACACGGAATTGGCGGTGCAGATGCTGAAAGGCCGCGCCGACGCCAATGATGATATGGACATCTCCTCGGACGGTTTCTGGAAATCGTTTTGGGCTATCGCGTTTTCCATTCCTGCGATGCTGTTCATGTGGTCGATGGGCGCGCGAAGCGATCAGCATCCAATCGAAGGGGCGAGCCTCACCCAGCGCTTAACGACGGAAGCAATTCTTGACGTTGGCTTGTGGGTCCTCGTGGCCGCGATATTTACGCTTGCTCTGCCGAAATTCGGTCTGGGAGCGCGGACGGCAAATTTCATCATCGCACGCAACTGGACAACGCTGTTCTTCAATTACGTGCTAGCCGTCGCGTTTTTGCCGGGACTTGCAACGGGCCCCGACAACGATCTTATCGGTATTCTGGTATTGATATGTTTTGTGCTGATCGTCGCTGGCTACATGCGGATCACCTATCAAAGCCTGCAGGTGAGTTTCGGCACAGCGGCTCTGATTGTGGGCGCAGAAATCTTTGCTTCGATCACGCTGACGCAGATGATCTACAGCGCCAGCGTTTAGGTCTTCTCGCCATAATCAACAGCTGCAAGATAAAGACCGTGGGGCGGCGCAAGCGCGCCGCAGAGCTGGTGGTCTTTTGCATCGCGAATTGCGGCTACGCGCGCGCGATCCCAACGTCCCTCGCCCACCATCTTCAGCGTGCCGACAATTGATCGCACCTGATTGTGCAAAAAGGAACGCGCGTGGATAGTGAAGATGATCTCGTCGCCATCGCGCGCAATCTTGATCGTGTCCAGCGTCTTTACCGGCGTTTTTGCCTGACACTGCGCCGCGCGAAACGTGGTGAAATCGTGCGTGCCGAGCAGTTCTTTTGAACCGTCCAACATGGCGTCCACGTCGAGCGGTTTTTTCACCCACCACGCGCGTTTGCGATCAACGGTCAGCGGTGCCATCCGATTGTGAATGCGATACTCGTAGGTGCGTGCAGTCGCTGAAAATCGCGCATGGAATTCTTCCGTGACCCGGGAAGCGCTTAAAACAGCAACCGATTCTTCATTCATGTGCAGGAAAGCGTTCGTCGCGATTTCCACGCGTTTATCATCCCAATCGCGGTCCAGATCGACATGGGCAACTTGACCAAGCGCGTGAACTCCGGTGTCCGTGCGCCCTGCGACCTGAAGGGTCACATCTTGAAGCGTGAAGCCGCGGATCGCTTTCTCAATCGCTTCTTGCACCGCATAGCCGTTTGTCTGCCGCTGCCAGCCGACATAGGGCGTGCCGTCATATTCGATCAACAGACGATAACGCGGCATCAGCGAATGTCTTGAATTTTCGCGCCGCGCAGAAACGTACTCGCGTCCATCACTTTGCCACCTGATCGCTGAAGTTCAGTCACGAAAACTGGGCCGTCAGCACAGTTCACCTTCACCGTATCACCGGTTTCTGTCAGCGTTGAGCGCAGCAGCTTCACGCGTTCCGGTTTGTCGCCGAAAACCATCTCGCACCACGCGCCGGGAAAAGGCGAAAGCCCGCGGATATGATTGTGGACGGTCTGTGCCGATTGGCTAAGATCGATGCGCGTCTCGCTTTTCTCGATTTTCTTTGCGTAGGTCGCACCCTCCTCAATCTGAGGTGTCAGTTCCAACGCGGCAGCTTCCAGCGCTGCCATCGCTTCGACCATAAGCCCGGCGCCCTTCTCAGCCATGACGTCATGGAGTTCGCCTGCGGTCATATCGGCAGAAATCGCGGTTTCCGCGGCCATCGCGACAGGGCCGGTATCCAGCCCGGCGTCCATCTTCATGACCATCATCCCGGTCTGTTTGTCACCAGCCATGATCGCGCGCTGAATGGGCGCTGCGCCGCGCCAGCGGGGCAGAAGCGAAGCGTGGCCATTGTAGCAGCCGTGGCGCGTTCCCTCCAAAATCGGCGTGGGCAGGAGCAGGCCATAAGCGACCACGACCGCAACGTCGGCGTTTAGATCACGAAACTCAGCCTGTGCCTCTTCTGACTTCAGGGACTTCGGTGTCCGTACGTCCAAGCCAAGTCGCTCTGCTTCCTTAGCGATGGGTGACGCTTTGAGCTCAAGCCCTCGACGTCCCGCGGGACGCGGCGGTTGCGTGTAAACCGCAACGATCTCATGCCCGGCTTCGTGTAGCGCCCTCAGCGTTGGCACTGAAAAATCGGGCGTTCCCATGAAGATCATGCGCATGATTACCAGACCCGTCCGCGTGTGATCAAAGTGCTGCTTCGGCGCGTTGTTTGGCGAGCTTCTTGAATTTGCGGATCACCATCTGCCGTTTCAACTTGGAAATGTGATCGATGAAAAGCTTGCCGTCCAGATGATCGATCTCGTGCTGAACGCAGGTTGCCAACAGACCGTCGGCGTCCATCGTCTGTTCTGCGCCATCTTTGTCGAGATACTTCACCTTGATCTCGGCGGGACGCTCCACATCGGCGTAGACGTCGGGAATGGAGAGACAACCCTCCTCGTAGACCGAGGTCTCGTCACCCATGTGCACAATTTCTGGGTTGATGAGCACGAGCGGATTTTTCTCTTCGTCTTCCTTTGCAACATCCATCACAAGCATTCGAAGCGGTTCACCCACTTGGATCGCCGCGAGCCCGATACCGGGCGCGTCATACATTGTTTCCAGCATATCATCGGCAAAACGGCGCACGTCGTCGTCGACGCGTTCCAGCGGTTTGGACCGTTCTCGCAAAATCGGATCGGGCAGAAGAACAAGAGGTTTGATCGACATGGCGTGGAGTTATGCGCGCGCCCAAGAAAGGTCAATCGCCCCATGGGAAGCACGCACGAATCGGCTATGATCAAAACATGAACATTGCATTTGATGATATTGCCTTTGTCCTCGGTACACGCGCCTACACGTGGCTTGAAGTCTTGATGGGGGTGAGTGCAATGGCGCTCGTGCTGCTGTTGGTGCTCATCCTTGTCAACTTGCGCGGCACCTCGGCCCGCCGTCACGCGCTGGACATCGCGCAGCAACGCGCAAAAGCGGCTGAAACCCAAATTGCGTCCATCATGCAGTCGCAGGCAGAGATGCAGGGTCGGCTTGGCACAATCGCGGAAGTGTTTGGCTCCCGACAAAACGAATTGAACGAGAACCTGCAACAGCGGCTAGACGCGATGACGACGCGGATCGGCCAATCGATGACCGATCAGCAAAAAGCCACGCACGAGAACTTGTCAAAGCTGCAAGAGCGCCTCGCGGTTATCGACACCGCACAAACGAATATCCAAAGCCTAGCTGGTCAGGTGGTGCAGCTACAATCGATCCTGTCGAACAAGCAGAGCCGTGGTGCTTTTGGCCAGTCCCGGATGGAGGCAATTGTTCAAGATGGCCTGCCGCAAGGTGGCTATGATTTTCAGCCAACGCTTTCCAACAACACACGGCCGGATTGTATTATCCACATGCCCAATGATGCGCCCGGTCTAGTGATTGACGCAAAATTTCCGCTGGAGGGTTGGAACGCGATACGAGACGCCGACGAAGCGGCAATGCCCGCTGCAATCAAATCCTTTCGTTCATCGGTCGAATATCATGTCAAAGACATCGCTTCAAAGTATCTGCTGAAAGGCGAGACGCAGGAAACCGCGTTTTTGTTCGTGCCGTCGGAATCGATTTTCGCCGATCTGCACGAACACCACGGGCAGGTCATCGAAAAAGCACATAAAGCGCGCATCGTCATTGTGTCTCCGTCACTGCTGATGCTCTCGGTGCAGGTTATCCAGGCATTGCTGAAAGACGTGCGCATGCGCGAGCAGGCGCATCTCATTCAGGTTGAGGTCACGCGTCTCATGGACGATGTTATGCGGCTCGATGATCGCGTGCGGAAACTGCAAGGTCACTTTGGGCAGGCGGCCAAAGACATCGACGACATTCTGATTTCATCCGGCAAGGTCACCAAGCGCGGGCGCAAGATTGAAGAGCTCGATTTCGAGCCCGTTGAAACCGCGCCGAAACCAGTCGTCAAGACGACGCCAAAAGCCGAAAGCAAAACCGGTCAGCTTCGGCTTCACGTGGTCGATGGTGAAGGCAACTGACCCGCCACCCTACTTAATCGAACGCACCAATGCGCTCGATGGAAAACAGGTCGGCGTGCGACCATTCTTAGTTTGCCAATCGCCAATGGACCGGCGGGTTTTGAAACCCGGCAAACCGTCAGCGCCGCCGACATCATAACCCTGCCCTTCGAGTACGCGCTGCATGGACGCAATGTCGGACCGGTAGAGGCTGTCCACGCTTCCCCAGCTTCCCTTAAAGCGACCGGTGCTCCACTGGATCCGATCGGCGGCGTGGCCGACAAAGAGCGCGTAGAGGTCGCTCTCGTTGTATTTCTTGATCACATAGAAATTCGGCGTGACGATAAATGCCGGGCCACTGCGCCCCGCGGGCATAAGCAAGAAGCCATCGCGGTCCAATTCATCGGCAGGAAACGGCCTGCCGGACACGCGCGTCACGCCCATCGCTGCCCAATCGCGCATTTTCAGACCCTGATCGGGGCCTTCAAATGAGCATGGGATATCGGTTGGAACGCGCACCTCAAAACCCCAATCGCGACCGGACTGCCAGCCAAAGCGATTGAGATAAGCCGCAATTGAGGCAAGCGTGTCTGGAACTGAATCCCAGATGTCAGGCTTACGATCACCGTCAAAATCGACGGCATATTCGAGATAGGACGACGGCAGAAACTGAGGCTGCCCCAGCGCGCCCGCCCAAGATGATTTCATCTGTGCTTTTGACGCCAAACCGCGTTCAATCATCACCAATGCGGAGACCAGCTCTTTTTGAAAAAGCTCCGGCCTTGTGGACATGTAGGCTTTGGTCGCCAGCACCTCAAACGCATTGTGGGGGATGTTCACACGGCCAAAGCCGCTCTCCCGCCCCCAGATCGCGAGCACGATACGGCCCGGCACACCATATTTGCGCTCAATGTCTGCCAGCGTCCGCGCGTGCTGCTGCGCCAGCCGTTTTCCGCCGGATACAATCGCGCCGACATTGTTCTCGTTGAAGTAACGCGCTGGTGCAGAAAATTCTGCCTGACGAATGCGTTGCGGCACGCGGGTTCCGGGCTTCACCAATCCGGGAATGCGAGTGTTGAGTTGAACGCTTCCCAGAATCTGATCGAAGGTGCCGCGCGACACGCGTGCGCTGCGTGCTTGTGGCCAGACGGTGCGTTCCAAAAAGCGCTTGAAATCGGCTTGGGTGCTGGGCTCGGCATGCGCAAAGCCTACGGAAAAAAGGAACAGAAAAAGTAACCGGACCGCACGAAGCATTTTGCACCAAATCAGCAGAGACTGCGGGAATCTATGCCGTGCCTTGCGTTGCAATCAAGACAAGAACTCGATTGGCGCAGACCGCCCCGCGAAGACAGCAGGGGGGCGGGGCGGTCCACCAGAGCGCGTTACTGCGGAATTGTTTCGAATTCCTCGGCGCTCAAGAGGCCGTCGCCGTCGGCGTCAGCGGTTTGGTGCATCTCCATTGAGATGCCGATTGAGGCAGCTTCTTCAACGCTGACGAAGCCGTCTCTGTCCACGTCCACGCTATCGAATGCCACCTGCGCAAGTGCGCCACCGATGGTGAAAAGCATCGCGGTAAAAGTCGTCAAAATCATCTTCATGATGTTTCTCCTCTTGTTCGCCGCGCCTCCACGGACACGACATGGCAGATGAGGACGCCGAACTGTGGCGGCAATCGGCGGAAAAAGTGGCAGACGCTACAAGCGCTGTTTCATGAAGAAATGTAATATTGATCGTGTGATCGGAGTGTCCGGAAAACCATTGCGAAGCTGTGCTAGGGAGCGGCTCGCGCTACATTTTGAAATAAAACGATGTGATCGAGATTTTATCGCGCTGGCAGTGTATCGGCGTCAGATCAGCGAAGAGATTACGTGGCGCGACCAAAATTAATCGGTCAAAAACCTGTTCGGCTACGCAGCGCTGCCGACAATGTTCCCTCGTCGAGATAGTCCAATTCCCCACCCACGGGCACACCATGGGCAAGGCGTGTGATCTTGATGTCTAAGTCTTCGATTTGCGAGCAGATGTAGTGGGCCGTGGTCTGCCCCTCGACGGTGGCGTTGACCGCGATGATTAACTCGCGAACTTTGCCGTCTGAAACACGATCAACGAGCGATGCGATGTTGAGATCGTCGGGACCCACACCATCGAGCGGCGAAAGGGTTCCGCCTAGCACATGATAGCGTGCGGTGATTTCGCCCGTGCGCTCCAGCGCCCAGAGGTCGGACACATCTTCCACGACGATGATCGTACTCTCGTCGCGACGCGGATCGGTGCACACAGAGCAGGGCATGGCGGTATCAATGTTACCGCAGATCGGGCAGACGCGCACTTTTGCTTCGGCTTCCGCCATCGCCGCGGCAAGCGGGCCCAAAAGCTGCTCGCGCTTTTTAATCATGTGAAGCGCAGCACGCCTTGCAGAGCGGGGCCCTAGCCCCGGCACTTTCGCCAGAAGCTGGATCAGCTTTTCAATTTCAGGGCCAGCGATTCGTTTGGAAGCCATGAGACTGAGTTAGTGCAGTTCTTGGCAGATGTGAAACCGGCTCACGCGTTATTCATCAGCACTATTTTGCCAAGGCGACGCCTGCACCAAGGCCGATGAACGTCCCGCCGGTTATGCGGGCAATCCACGCGCGTGCCCGCACGCTGACAGGTTTGTCGCGGAAAGACATGGCGAAGAGGCCGTAGAGCCCGTGAATGATGAAAACGATCACAATGATCGTCGCGAACATCACCGCGAATTGCGGGATCACGGGGGATTCCGGTCGAAGAAACTGCGGGAAAATCGCGGACAGAAACAGTATCGATTTCGGATTGCTGGCAGAAACCAGAAACGCCTCACTCATGAGTGTGAAATGGGGAACAGGTCGTCCGCTCTTGGCAGCCTGTTCAACTTGTATCTCAGTCATTTTTCCAAGTGAACTGCGGATCATTTTGAACCCGAGCCAAGCGAGATACAGTCCGCCAGCGACTTTCATGATCGTGTAGGCGAGCGGCGCAGTTGCGATGGCTGCGCCAACACCGATTGAAGCGAGTAACGCCACGCAGAACAAACAGAGCAAATTTCCGAAAATCGTCCAAAGTGCTCCAGTGTGGCCGAACTTAAGCGCATTCACTACGACGATCAGCACATTTGGGCCGGGAGAGACGGAAGCAACCAGAATTGCTGCAGCGAATAAAATCCAAAGCGTGAATTCCAAACCAATTCTCCAAATGACCGCTGCTGTAGATGCTATCGCTGGCACCTTCGCAAAACAAACCAGACAAAAGCTGCGAGCCAAGTTTCAGGTGGCGTCGGAGCACCTGTTCTCGTAGCTGCAGGTGATGACCGCCAAGCCTATCCAAAACCCGATGACACCCACGCTTTGGGGCTTGCTGATCTTATTATCGGTGCTTTGGGGCGGGTCTTTCTTTTTCAACGGCGTTTTGGTCCGCGAACTGCCGCCGATGACAATCGTGTTTTTCCGCGTTTTTCTCGCAGCCATAGCGCTTCATATCTGGCTCATCGCGCAGGGCGATGGATTGCGCGTTGGGCTACCAATTTGGATTGCCTTCTTCGCGATGGGGCTTTTAAACAACGTCGTACCATTCTCGTTGATCGTCATCGGTCAAACGCAATTGGCGTCGGGTGTCGCTTCAATCATCAACGCAACAACGCCGCTATTCACATTGGTTGTTGCTCAATTCCTGACTGAAGATGAACGCATCACCTGGTCAAAGTCTGCCGGTCTCATCGTCGGATTTTTCGGCGTGTTTGTTTTGCTCGGCGGATTTGATGGTTTCAGCTTAGACGCGCCGCTCTATGCCTATGTCGCGTGCCTTGCAGCCGCGCTTTCATACGGGTTTGCTGTTGTCTTTGGTCGGCGATTTAAATCACTAGGCATCGCACCGAAGCACCTTGCAGCGGGCCAACTCACCGCTTCATCGGCGATGATGTTGCCGCTCATGATGATTGTAGACCGACCATGGACGCTGCCCGTTCCGTCCGCCACTGCAATAGCATCGCTACTCGCGCTCGCGGTGGTAGCGACGGCCTTTGCCTACATCCTGTATTTCCGCGTGCTGGCTGGAGCAGGCGCTACGAACGCAGCGATCGTCACGTTTCTCATTCCGGTCAGCGCGATCCTGCTTGGCGTAACGTTTCTAAACGAAGTGCTTCTCGTACGGCACATCGGGGGCATGCTGCTGATCGGCTGCGGCTTGTTGCTGGTGGACGGGCGTTTGTTTCGCGTTGGGCGAAAGCGAACCTCCTAGAACGGCAGCTTCATGCCCGGTGGAAGCGGCATGCCCGCGGTCAGTTCCTGCGTTTTAGTCGCGACCAGTTCCTCGATCTTCGATTTTGCGTCGCCGTGGGCGGCCATGATCAAGTCTTCGAGCACTTCGACATCGTCTTCCTGGAAAACCGACGGGTCAATGTTGATTGCGGTCATCTTGCCCTTTCCGTCGAGCGTGACCTTCACCATTCCGCCGCCTGCAGTGCCTTCGGCGGTGGACGATGCAAGGTCTTCCTGCATCTGCGCCATCTTTTCCTGCATCTCTTTGGCTTTGGACATCAGGCCCATAATGTCTTTCATGATCGTCTCCTAAATCAGATGTCTTGGTCGCCCTCGGCCGGAAGATCGGCTGGGTCAATTGTCAGGTTTTCGTCTTCGAGTTCATCACGGTTGTAGCGCACATCAACAACCTTCGAACCGGGAAAGGCGCTCAACAATTGTGACACGACAGGATCGCGGCCCGCATCTTCCAACAGGGCACTGCGCTGCGCTTGGTCTTCTTCCTTTAATGTCGGTCCACCGTCCTTGTTGGACACGGTGACCATCCAGTGACGACCAGTCCAGTCCTTGAGGCGTTGGGACAGGATGCCGACAAGGTTGCGGTCACCGCCATCGACGAGATTTACTTCAATGCGCCCATCGCCAAACGAAACAGGCCGCAGGTTCTGGCGGATTTGAGCACGCAGCCCGGGCTCGCGATTTTCTGCAGCGAGTTCGGCGAGATCATGCATGGATGTGATTGGTACCGTGCTTTCAGGCGGTATGATTTCTTTAGGCTCGGGAAGCGCTTCGTCTTTGTGTTCCGCAACCATTGGAACGTCGTTTTCCGTAGGCTCGGGCTGGCTCGCGACCAAACGCATCGCCGTCGCACCACCGCCGGAGGCAATGGGTGATGTTTGTGGCGCTTGTTCCACCGGTTGCGCAGAGGCGGAAGCCACGGGCGACGCAGTCGTCGGCGCACTCAAATCGCGCGTGACATTGGCGCCGGACGATGGTGCATCCTCGAGTTTCTTCAACGCGTCATCGAGCGTCGGAAGTGTCGACGCATGTCCAATGCGAATGAGAACCATTTCGGCTGCCGCAATCGGACGCGATGCACCTTCCACTTCCGGCATGCCTTTCAGCAGCATTTGCCATGTGCGCGCCAACACCGAGACGGGCAGCTTCTCTGCAAAATTCAAACCGCGTTCCCGTTCATCGGGCGACAGCGACACATCGCGCGCGGCCGATTCAGGCACATAGCGCAGACGCGAAACCAGATGGGTGAACGAAGCAAGATCGGCCATGATCACCGTGGGATCAGCACCGGCGTCATACTGCGAGCGCAGTTCGCTGAGCGCTTCGGGGACACGTCCCGACATCAGGTGCTCGAATAGATCAACGATCCGTGCACGGTCCGCGAGGCCGAGCATGGCGCGAACAGCTTCTGCTGTGACCGTTCCTGCAGAGTGTGCAATCGCTTGATCGAGGATGGACAGGCAATCGCGGACCGAGCCTTCGCCTGCTCTGGCAATCAACGCCAGTGCATCGGGCTCTGCTTCAATCTGCTCTTCACCGGCGATGAACGCGAGGTGATCAACCATTTGCTGCGGCTCAATACGGCGCAAATCAAAGCGCTGGCACCGCGAAAGAACCGTCACCGGAACTTTGCGAATTTCAGTCGTCGCGAAGATAAACTTCGCATGCGGCGGAGGCTCTTCAAGCGTCTTCAAAAGCGCATTGAACGCTTTTTCAGAAAGCATGTGAATTTCGTCGATGATGTAGACTTTATAACGCGCTGACACCGGCGAGTAGCGAACACCGTCTATGATCTGCTTGATGTCGTCGATACCCGTGTGAGACGCGGCATCCATCTCAATGATGTCCATGTGACGGCCTTCAAGAATTGCTTGGCAGTGCTCGCCGGGCTCGCTCAGATCAACCGATGGTTTGTCTATGCCGTCGCGCTTGTAATTCAGCGCTCGCGCGAGGATGCGCGCCGTGGTCGTTTTACCGACACCGCGGACACCGGTAAGCATCCAAGCCTGTGCAATTCGGTCTTGTTCAAACGCGTTTGTGAGCGTCCGCACCATCGGACCCTGCCCGATCAGTGCGGAGAAATCGCTCGGGCGGTACTTGCGTGCAAGCACACGATAGGCAGGTTGATTGGTGCCGGGACTATCCATGGCGAAACCTTATCGAATGGCTTCTTGAGGCGCTAGCGGGGCAGTGCCGATTGTTGGGCATTGAGGAGCTTTTAGCTATTTCTCCGCGTCTGCAGCCACGGCTTTGGCGTTCTTTCGACGTTGCTTTGCTTTGGCGATTGCAACCTTTTGCAGGTCTGCGACTTCGTCGTGCTCGTCCACGATTTCCGTCCCAAGCAGCGTCTCCAAAACATCTTCCATGGTTATAAGACCGGCAGTGCCGCCATACTCGTCCTCCACGAGCGCTATGTGAGCGTCGCGATCCAGCATGATATCGTAAAGCGTGTCGAGATCGGTCGTTTCAGAAACACGGGGCAAATTGCGCGTGAATTGCGAGACTTTTTCTTTTCCGGCTTTCCGCAGAGCTGCAACAAGGAGCTCGCGCGTAAGCGTGAAGCCTTTCACCTCGTCAATGGTTTCACCAGTTACGAGCATGCGCGAATAGGGGAACGACTTACGGTCAGTCACGACCTCGTTGACGGTCAGATCAGCATGCACGTGCTCAATCACCGTGCGCGGTGTCATCACTTCCTTCGCTTCAATTTCCGGCATGCGGAACAGGTTGGAAACGACCCGGGTTTCGTCCTCCTCGACCACACCGAGACGCTGACCAGCAGTCGTCAGTGCGGTAATTTCATCGCGCGAGACTTCTGCATGTTTATTGCCACTGGTGAGGAACCGCGTGATAGCTTGGCTCATCCACACGAGCGGAAGCTGCGCGATGATCAACCAAGGAAGTACGCGCACGGCAAAAGGCGCAAGACTACGCCAGTAGGTGGCGCCAATGGTCTTGGGCACGATCTCAGACAGGATCAAAATGCCAAGCGTTAAAATTGCCGAGAAAATTGCAACGCCCGTATCATCAAAAACCAAACCCGCCTGCGCGCCAGCGCCCGTTGCACCGACCGTGTGTGCGATTGTGTTCAGCGAGAGGATTGCAGCCAGCGGACGTTCGATATCGCCCCGCAGACCGCGCAGGCTTTTCGCAAGTGCTGGGCGCTCCTGTTCGGCAGACTCCACGAAGGAAGGTGTGATGGAAAGCAGCACCGCTTCGAGGATTGAGCACAGGAATGACACGCCGATTGCAAGGACGACGAAAATGATCAGCAGTGTCATAGGAAGCTTCCAGCGTGAAAATCGAGTTGGGTAGAAAATAGAAGACTTGCGCAAATGGCAAAGGTGGGAGACTGGGACGATGACCCGTGCCGGATCTCGTTAGGGCTGCTTCCTTCCGGACCTGACCCGGTTGGCGAGTGGCGCGTCCACCACCAGCCTCCCACTGCCCATATCTGTGCAAATTTGCACAAATGCAAGGCACATTTCGTCGACAGGCGTCTATGAGTCCGCGTCAAACCTGTTACCGTTTTGTCATGGGAGAATTCGATCTACATCCGCAACTTGTTGCAGACACACATGAAATTGGCTCCATTGGCCTCAACAAATTGCTGTTGATGGACGATAAACGTTTTCCGTGGGTCATCATGGTTCCTCAACGAGCCAATCTTCGTGAACTTCACGAAATGTCACCGATGGATCAGGCAATGATGACCTTCGAAATGACGCAGGTCGCCGAAGCGCTGCAGCGCAAAACCGGCTGCCACAAGGTCAACGTAGCCGCACTCGGTAATGAGGTTCCGCAACTCCATATGCATGTGATCGCTCGCTACGAGCACGATGCGGCTTGGCCAAACCCGGTGTGGGGCAACGGTCGCCGAGTCCCTTATGTGAATGGGGACGCTGGACACTTCATTGAGGATTTCACACAAAACCTGTAATCGTCGACACTTAGCTTAAGATCGACGCACGCGGGCCTCCATGAAAATTCCAATATTTGATCCCGGCTACCGGGACATTTCCGCGCGCACCGGATTTTCCGGCAATCGGTTAGAGCGGTTATCCGAGAATCGTGGTCCGGACCTGCAGGCAAAATCGCTTCGAAACCCGAACGCTCGGACCATGCTCGTGGGCGGCGGACGTGTCTTACTGGCCAATGAAGGTGGAAGAACAAAGCTCTGGTTCACAGTGGCAGAAGCCGAACAGCTTGGCGGCACAATTCGCGAAACAATTGTTCTGGGCACTGAACCGAACGGTGAACCTCGGCTCGCGACGCCGATTTTCTTCGAGCCTGAGACTGTGCCTGACGGGTTTTCGTTTAAAGATTTCCGCGCAGTCTACATTGAAGGCCTCTTGGGCGAAGAGGACTTGGGGGCACTTGCGCAAGGGGGTTCACTGGTCGCATGGAACTCCACCCATCGTTTCTGCTCACGGTGTGGCCATGAGACCGAGATGGCCGACGCAGGCTATAAACGCATCTGCCCAAGTTGTGGTACGAGCCACTTTCCCCGCACAGATCCGGTCATCATCATGCTTGTCATCTCGTCCGATAACGAGCGGGTGTTACTCGGCCGCAGTCCACACTTTCCCGAACGCATGTATTCGTGTTTGGCAGGCTTTGTAGAACCTGGCGAAACGCTGGAAGACGCGGTTCGGCGCGAAACGCGCGAAGAGACCGGTGTTCCGGTTGGACCGGTTAGTTATCACGCGAGCCAGCCGTGGCCGTTTCCCTATTCCATGATGATCGGCATGTATGGAAGGGCTGAAAACGAAACCATCAAGCTCGATGACGAACTGGAAGATGCAGGATGGTTCACACGCGCCGACGTAAGAGCCTCGATCGAGGGCGAACCAGACGCGAAATTTATAATGCCACCCAAGGGCGCAATCGCGTGGCGGCTGGTCGAGGATTGGCTTGACGGTTGAATCTCAGCCCTTGGCCACGCCTTCTCATTTGTCGCCGCGACGGAAATCGCTGCCGCGATAGACCCCTAAAATCCGAAAATGGTCGGAAAAGAAGCCGATTTCTTCGAATGCGAGCTTCACGTGCGGGTCTTCCGGGTGGCCCTCGATGTCGGCATAAAATTGGGTTGCGGTGAACCTGCCACTAAGTTGGTAGCTCTCAAGCTTGGTCATGTTAACGCCGTTTGTCGCGAAACCGCCCATGGCTTTATAAAGCGCGGCGGGAATGTTGCGAACGCGAAAGACGAACGTTGTCATCATGAGTTCGTCTTCGGACCGCCGCGCGTGCATAAAGGGCGACTTCGATAGGACGAGGAAACGCGTCACATTGTTATCGGTATCGGCGATGTCGCGCTGCAGGATGTTAAGAGAATAGAGTTCCGCTGCCAGTTCAGGTGCGATTGCCGCTTTGGTCTTATCGCCCATTTGCGAGACCTGCCGCGCACCACCTGCGGTATCGCCAGCGACCACACCTTCCCAACCATGTTTGCGGATGATGCTGCGACATTGCCCCAGCGCATGGATGTGGGTGTGTACGGACTTAATGTCGGCAATGTCGGTTCCCGGCAGACCGAGGAGATGGAAGCGGATCGGCAGAAAATATTCACCAATGATATGCAGGTCGCTTTCCGGCAAGAGTGTGTGGATGTCTGCCACGCGACCGGCAATCGTGTTTTCAACCGGGATCATGGCAAGCGCAGCTTTGCCTCGCTCAACGGCGTTGAATGCATCCTCAAATGCCGGGCACGGCACCGGCGTCATTGCCGGATAAACATCGCGGCAGGCAATTTCAGAATTCGCCCCCGGCTCGCCTTGAAAGGCGATTGAATTTTCAGGAGATGCCATTGCAAAGGCTCATGTCAGCAGCGCACGCGCTTTTTCGAGATCGGCGGGTGTATCGACACCGAGCGGCACCGTGTCAACGATTGCGGCATGTATTTCCATGCCCTCCTCAAGGCCGCGAAGTTGTTCAAGCTTTTCGCGTTCCTCAAGTGTCGATGGCGGTACCGTGACGAACCTTTGAAGAGCATCGCGCCTATACGCGTAAATGCCGATGTGGTGATAAAGCGGACCGTTGCCGTAGGGCGCAGATGCGCGCGTGAAATAAAGTGCGCGCAGGATAGCCGCATCGCGTACAACGCCGGCGGAGCGAAGAGGTGCACCCACAATCTTCACCACATTCGGATTGGTTTTCTCTTCGTCGTCGATGATCACCACGCCCAAAGTAGAGATATCGCAGTGGTCATCTTCGAGAGGCTTGATCACGGCTTTGATCAATACCGGATCGAGTGTTGGCAGATCGCCCTGCAAGTTCACAACGCAATCATAATGGCCGTCTGGGTCCACGATCTGAAGCGCTTCATAAATGCGGTCAGAACCCGATGGATGGTCAGGATTGGTAAGCACTGCTTCAAAACCTTCAGCCGTAACGGCTTCGACGATCTCTTTGCTATCAGCGGCCACAACTATGCGTTCCATGCCGGCTTCCCGCGCTCTACGGGCCACATGCACGATCATCGGAGCATTGCCAATCATGGCAAGAGGTTTGTCGGGCAAGCGCGTTGATGCCATTCGAGCTGGGATCAGCGTAATCGTTTTCAAAGGGTACCAAGCCTAAAGTTTCGCGGCAGAAAGTCCTGTGTCGTGAACCCGATTGCAGTTGCTTGACAAGGGCAAAAGGCTTATTTGCGTCGTATCGGGAACTAAAAATGATGATCGGAATTTGTTTGTCATGAACTCAATAAACTATAACCTCTACGCGGGGGCCTTCCTTGGCACTGTCTTCGTAGCGATGACGGTGAGCATGATCAGCGAGGCGATTTTCGACATCGATTATCCCGAGCAGCCTGGTTATGTCGTGGTCGTGCCGGAAGGCAGCGGATCGGCAGTGGCAGAGGCTCCGGAAGAAGAAGAGCTGGCTCCGATCACCCCGCTTCTCGCATCGGCAGACATCAGTGCTGGTGAAAGCGGCTTTCGCAAATGTTCGGCGTGCCATTCAATTGCGCCTGATGGCGGCAACAAGGTTGGCCCTGCCCTCTGGTCAGTGATTAACCGCGAGGTCGCATCGATAGACGGCTTTAGCTATTCTTCAGCGCTTCAAAATTACTCTGACGGCGGGACGGTCTGGGATTTTGAAGCGATGAACCGCTTCCTCCACAAGCCGAAGGGGTACATCAACGGCACTTCCATGGGTTTTGCGGGTCTGTCGCGAGAAAATGATCGCGCCAACATCATCGCCTATCTCAATTCGCAATCGGAAGCGCCGGTTCCGGTCAACTGACGCGCCTGCGCCGATAAGACCGATAAATCTGCACTTCTTCGGCTTTTCCGGCTTTGAATTGTCACAAACTGATCTAACGTCACTCCCACAGGCTATGTGGGAGTGAATTTCGTTTTGCGTACAATCATTGGTATCTCGGTCGCGACTGCTTTTTTGCTTATCGCAGGAGCTTCGTACGGACAGGAATGGAAGCATGCAACCGCGCTCGTTGGCGACGTAAAATATGCAGAAGATTTTCCCAATTTTGAATACGTAAATCCAGACGCGCCTAAGGGCGGCGAGCTCAGCCTTTCTGAGACCGGTAGCTTCGACACGCTCAACCCAATCCTCTCAAAAGGCGAAGTCGCGACGGGTCTCGGTCTTGTTTTCGAAACCCTTATGACAGACGCCGAAGATGAGATCGCAACGCAATACGGATTGCTCGCAGAAGCGATCCGTTATCCAGATGACTTTGCCTGGGCTGAATTTAGACTTCGCGAAAACGCCCGCTGGCATGACGGTGAGCCCGTAACGTCAGAAGATGTGGTTTGGTCATTTGAAAAAATCATAGAGCTCAACCCAAACCAGAAATTCTACTATCAATCAGTCGCTAACGTGACTGCGCTTGACGAGCGCACAGTGCGCTTTGAATTTTCAGAGGCCAACAACAAAGAGCTTCCACACATTGCTGGGCAGGTAACCGTGTTGCCAAAACACTGGTGGGATGCCGATGGTCGCTCGATAGAAGAGTCCACGCTTGAGCCACCGCTCGGGTCCGGGCCCTACCGCATCAAAGACGTGAACCCCGGCTCGCAAGTCACCTTCGAGCGCGTCGAAGACTATTGGGGCGCAGACCTTCCCGTTCGGGTCGGCAAGGACAATTTCGGGCAAATCACCTACACTTATTTTCGCGATCGCAACGTGGAATTCGAGGCCTTCAAAGCAAGTGACGTTGACTATTGGTTTGAGAACCAGGCGTCTCGCTGGGCCACGGGCTATGATTTTCCCGCCTTCAATGATGGTAACATCACGCGCGAAGAATTAGTCAATTCAAGCCGGGCGCGCGGTATCCTCGTGGGCTTCGTTCCAAACCTTCGGTTAGAGAAGTTTTCGGATGCAAATGTTCGCCGCGCGCTGAACCACGCCTTCGACTTTGAAACGCTCAACGACACAATTTTCTATCAGCAGTATGAGCGCGTGAGTTCGTTCTTCTACGGGACGCCGCTTGCACATGCAGGCGTGCCAGAAGGCCGTGAATTGGAGTTTCTTGAAGCAGTTCGTGATCAAGTTCCAGCCTCTGTGTTTGAAACGGCCTACGAAAACCCGGTCAACGGCGGCTCGCAGGCTCTGCGGGGAAATCTACGCCGTGCGGTCCAGCTTTTTGCCGAAGCCGGCTACCAATTGCGGGAAGGCCAGATGGTCAATGCCGAAACCGGAGAGCCTTTCACCATCGAAGTGCTGCTGAATGGGCCGATCATTGAACGTGTAGCGCTGCCCTATGCCGAAGATTTACGAAGCATTGGCGTTGAGATGACCGTCCGCACCGTGGAGCCTTCGCAATACATCACGCGCCTGCGGTCTCGCGATTTTGAGATGGTTTACACGGGCTGGGCGCAGTCGTTGTCGCCGGGCAACGAACAAGCCGGCTATTGGGGTTCTGCGGCGGCAGACAATGAAGCATCTCGCAACTTTGGTGGTATCAAGGATGAGGCGGTGGACGCGTTGATCCAGAATGTCATCTTTGCCGAAGATCGCGACGAACTCATCGCCGCAACCCGTGCGCTTGACCGCGTTCTCATGGCAAACCAGTTCGTAATCCCCACTTACGCTTCCCAGCAGGATCGCATCGCCTACTGGAACATGATGAGCCATCCGGCAGAATTGCCATTTTACGGGATCGGGTTTCCACAGGTGTGGTGGTACGACCAAGAGAAGGCGGAGGCGCAGCAATGATCATCGACCGGCGGTTCTTTTTGAAGTCAGCAGCGTCCGCTACAATCGCGCTTCCCAAGCTATCTTTGGCGGCGAACCCACCCGACATAGCTCGCCATGGATTGTCAGCCTTTGGTGATCTGAAATACCCGGCCGATTTTGCCAACTTCGATTACGCGTCACCGGACGCGCCGAAGGGTGGCCGGATCAATTTCACGCCGTCCTACTGGTACTTCAATCAAAACATGCAGACGTTCAACACGTTCAATAGTTTCGTTCGCCGCGGGGATGCTCCACCGCGCATGGAGATGTGTTTTGATACGTTGATGGTGACATCATGGGACGAGCCCGATGCCGTCTACTGTCATCTGGCTGAAACTGTGACAATCTCCGATGACGGCAATCGCTTCACCTTCAAACTGCGGGACATTGCACGCTGGCACGACGGCACGCCAATCACGGCAGCCGATGTTAAGTTCAGCTTCGAGACGCTGAAAGCGGAAGGCCATCCGCAAATAGCGCTGCCACTTGGGCCGCTAACCGAAGCAACCGTAGAGGCTGGCAACACTGTCACACTTGTTTTTGACGGTACGCAATCGGCGCAGGACATTTTAAATATCGCCGCAGCGACGCCGATCATCTCAAGCGCTTATTACACTGAAAACGCATTTTCAGAATCGACACTGGATGCACCGCTCGCGTCCGGACCTTATCGCGTTGGCCGCTTCAATGCGGGGACGTTCATAGAGTACGAGCGAGTAGACGAGTATTGGGCGGCTGAACTCGGCACTCAAAAGGGTCTCAATCACTTTGGCACCATTCGAATTGACTTCTATCAGGAGCGGCAAGCGGCGTTTGAGGCCTTCAAGAAGGGCGACACGACGTGGCGCGAAGAGTTCACATCAAAGACATGGGCAACGGAGTACAACTTCCCATCACTTGAAGATGGCCGAGTAATCAAAACGCTTTTTGATGATGAAAAGCGACCGAGCATGCAGGCATGGGGCGTGAATACGCGACGGGAAAAATTCCAAGACCGGCGCGTTCGCGATGCGATAGCGCTCTGCTTTGATTTCGAATGGACAAACACCAATCTGTTTTACGGCGCTTATGCACAAAGCCATTCGCAGTTTGCAGGGTCCAACTATGAAGCGTCCGGTGTCGCCGATGCCAATGAGTTGGCTCTCATAGAAGAGCTAGAGCAGAGCCTTGAGCTGCCCGAAGGCATTCGTAATGAAGCCTATTTGCAACCGACATCTGACGGCAGCGGACGCGACCGAACACGTTTGCGGCAAGCCACAGGATTGCTGCGTGAGGCTGGATGGTCACGCGGGGACAGCGGATTGCTGGTCAATGACAACGGCGAAACACTCGACCTGGAAATACTCATCCGCGCATCGGTGTTTGAACGCATTCTTGGCCCATTTGTCGAAACTATGAAGGCGGTCGGCATCAACGCCTCAATCCGGCTTGTTGACCCGGCTCAGTTTCAAGCGCGCACGTCCACGTTCGACTTTGACATGTGCGGTATGGCCATGTCGTTTACAGCAACGCCGACGCGGTCGTCGCTTGAGAGCATTTTTGGTTCCAAGTCTGCGGATGCTGAAGGCTCCCGCAATTGGCCGGGCACCGCCGATCCATTGATTGATGCGATCATTGAGAAGGTTGGTGAGGCGAAAAATCGTGAAGATCACCAAACCGCAATGCGCGTGTTGGACCGGGTGTTGCGTTTGAAGCGCGACTGGATTCCAAATTGGACCAGCGCGAATCACCGTGTTGCCTATTGGGATGTCTTCGGTTTCAAGCCGGAAAAACCCGATTATTTTTGGCCGGTGGAAGCGCTTTGGTGGTTCGACGAGGCGAAAGCACGAGCGATTGACAAAGCTTAATTTCAACAAAGCCCAGGCATTTTGCCTGAGAGGTCACTGAGCCGTGGGTGCCTATATAGCCCGACGCGTTTTGCTGATGGTTCCGACAATCCTCGGTATCATGGCTATTTCGTTTGTCATTATTCAGTTTGCCCCAGGCGGTCCGGTGGAGCAGGTCATCGCGCAGCTGACCGGTCAGGCCGGTGATGCAACCGATCGCATCACCGGTGGGGGTGGCGATCTCGGTGTTGACGATATTGGGGCCAGCATTGAGGGCGGGTCGGGCAACTCCCAGTATCGTGGCGCACAAGGGCTCGATCCGGAATTTATTGCAGACCTCGAACGCCAGTTCGGATTTGATAAGCCGCCGCTCGAACGCTTCTTGAACATGATCTGGGATTATTTGCGGTTCGATTTTGGCGAGAGCTACTTCCGCGATATTTCGGTGATCGACCTGATCGTGGAGAAGATGCCAGTATCGGTATCGCTTGGTCTTTGGATCACGCTCATCTCCTACGCGATCTCCATTCCGCTCGGCATTAAGAAGGCGATATCGGACGGTTCGCGGTTCGATGTGTGGACGTCAGGCATCGTCATCGTCGCCTACGCGATACCGGGCTTTTTGTTCGCGATCCTGCTGATCATTTTATTCGCAGGCGGATCGTTCTTTGACCTCTTTCCACTGCGTGGCCTCGTGTCTGACAACTGGGAAGAATTGTCGTGGCCGATGCGCATCGTGGACTATTTCTGGCACTTGGCACTGCCGCTGACAGCGATGGTGTTAAGCGCCTTTGCAACAACCACATTGCTGACGAAGAACTCGTTCCTGGACGAAATCCGAAAACAGTATGTAACCACCGCGCGAGCGAAGGGTCTCAATGATAATCAGGTGCTTTATGGCCACGTTTTCCGCAATGCGATGCTCATCATTATCGCGGGGTTCCCCGGTGCATTTATCTCAGCCTTCTTCACCGGTTCGTTGCTGATCGAAACGATCTTCTCGCTTGATGGTCTCGGGCTTCTTGGCTTCACCTCTGTCATCAACCGCGACTATCCAGTTGTGTTCGCGACGCTTTATATTTTCTCACTCATGGGGCTGATCGTCAGCCTCGTGTCAGACTTGATGTATACCTGGGTTGATCCCCGCATCGACTTTGAAAAGCGCGAGGTCTGACGGCGATGGATCAGCGCGTTTCAGACCCATTGGAGAAAGTCGTTGCGAAGGCGGCGCGACCAAAGAGAGCCTTTCTTTCACCGTTGAACCAGCGTCGCTGGCAGAATTTCAAAGCAAACCGCCGTGGGTATTGGTCGCTGTGGGTTTTTCTAATCCTGTTCGTCCTGTCGCTTTTCGCTGAGTTCATCGCCAACGACAGACCGATTATCGTGTCCTACCGCGGCGAGATATTGGCGCCCGTATTTGTAAACTATCCCGAGGAGAAGTTCGGCGGCTTTCTCGCGCAGACCGATTACACCGATCCATTCATCCAAGATGAAATCAACGCCAATGGCTGGATGCTGTGGCCGCCGATCCGATACTCTTACCGTACTGTGAATAAGGAAGTGCCGACGACGGCGCCATCGAAACCGGCCTTTCTTTTTGACAGTCGCGACGCGCTATGCGCGCGCTATCCCAGCGGTGGGGACGATCCGAATTGCGTGGCAGGTAATTTCAACTGGCTCGGCACCGATGATCAAGCTCGCGACGTGCTTGCCCGCGTGATTTATGGCTTCCGCATTTCGGTTCTCTTCGGTCTCATCTTAACCGCTGCATCTGCCGTCATCGGGGTCGCAGCAGGTGCAATCCAAGGCTATTTCGGCGGCTGGACCGACCTCATCTTCCAACGCGTCATCGAGATTTGGTCGTCCATACCGGTTCTCTACATCTTGCTCATCATGGCAGCAGTTCTGCCGCCGGGCTTCTGGATTTTGCTCGGCATCATGCTTTTATTTTCTTGGGTAGGCTTTGTCGGTGTTGTCCGTGCGGAGTTTCTGCGGGCGCGCAATTTTGAATATGTGAATGCCGCCCGCGCACTTGGCGTTTCCAATCGAACGATCATGTTGCGGCACCTGCTACCCAACGCGATGGTCGCGACGCTGACCTTTCTGCCGTTCATCTTGAACGGTTCGATCACGACACTCACCTCGCTGGATTTTCTAGGCTTTGGCCTTCCGCCGGGTTCCGCATCGCTCGGTGAATTGATCCTTCAGGGCAAGAACAATCTCCAAGCGCCATGGCTCGGATTTTCAGGCTTCTTCGTCATTTCAATCATGCTGTCTCTGCTGATCTTTGTTGGCGAAGCCGTCCGCGATGCCTTCGATCCGCGAAAGGCCTTTGCGTGAGCGATCTAACTGCCATCGGAGGCGCGTAGAATCGACCTCGGCGGCCTCCCGATTGAAAGTATTTATGCGTAATGGTATACAAAATCTCAATCTTTCTACCTCGGAGAGCGTGATGGGCTTGAACATCAAAAATGCGGAAGTTGAGCAGAAAATCCGTCGTTTGGCAGAAATAGACCAGACGTCTCTAACCGATGCAGTCGACCGCGCCGTAGATGAAGCCCTTCGCCTGCGCGATGCGAAATGCGAAGAATACAGTCACGAGGTTGAATTGTTTCTCGATGAACTTCGCAGTCTGCAGCCACTTCCGGCAGGAGTCTCCAGTGATCATTCTGATATGTATGACGAGCACGGTTTGCCGTTGTGGTAGTCGATGCATCGGCAGTGTTGGCAGTAGTTTTGTTGGAAAATGACTACGAAACCTATGTGCGTAGGTTTCAGATCAATCGAGGAAAACTGCTGATTTCGCCAGTGCAATATTGGGAAGTCTGGGCGAGAGTTGATCGCGAAGAAAACCGCGAGCGACGATACATCTTGCAACGGTTTCAAGAGACATTTCCAATGCTGATGGTCCCTATCGATCAACAACAAGCGTATTTAGCCAAAGATGCCAGACGCCAATTTGGGCGTGGGTCTGGCCATCCGGCGCAATTGAATATGGGTGATTGCTTTGCCTATGCGCTGGCCAAGAAATTGAGCAAACCGCTGCTTTTCAAGGGCAATGACTTTTCACACACCGATGTAAGGTCCGCCTTATGAACCGTTTTCCTCTCCTCTCAATCAAAGATCTGTCGGTCGCCTTTACCCAAGGCGGGAAGACGTCGATTGCTGTTGATCGGATTTCCTTCGACATCCATGAGCGCGAAACCGTGGCTCTCGTCGGTGAATCGGGGTCCGGCAAATCGGTCTCGGCAAACTCTGTCCTCAAGCTTCTGCCCTATCCCGCCGCCTCTCATCCAACGGGTGAGATCTTTTTCGATGGTGTCGATCTGTTGAGTACCAGAGACGCTGATCTCAGGCAGGTGCGCGGCAACGACATATCGATGATTTTTCAAGAGCCGATGACATCGCTCAATCCGCTTCACACGATCGAAAAGCAGATCGCCGAAGTGCTGCAACTGCACGGCTTGAGTGGCGAGCATCAATCGCGAGAGCGGGTGATCGAGTTACTCACCCAAGTCGGCATTCGCGATCCCGAAAAGCGACTTAGCTCTTATCCGCATCAGATGTCTGGCGGACAGCGCCAGCGCGTTATGATCGCCATGGCGCTTGCCAATACCCCGAAACTGCTGATCGCCGATGAACCCACGACAGCGCTTGATGTGACTGTTCAGGCGCAAATCCTCAAGCTACTCGATGATCTCAAGCGCGAGCGCGGCATGGCGATGCTGTTTATCACCCATGATCTTGGCATCGTGCGCAAAATTGCTGACCGCGTTTGCGTCATGACGAAGGGCAAAATCGTCGAAACGGGGCCGACCGCGGAGATTTTCTCTGAGCCGAAGCATGAATACACCAAGCACCTACTCGCCGCTGAACCGTCCGGTCGACCGCCCCAAGTCGATGACAGTCGGCCAATTGTGCTAAACACCGAAAAAACCAGGGTGTGGTTCCCTATCAAGCAAGGTTTTATGCGGCGCACGGTGGATCATGTGAAAGCCGTTGACGGCATTGATGTCACAGTGCGCGCAGGGCAGACCTTAGGTGTCGTCGGAGAATCCGGTTCCGGTAAAACCACGCTTGGGCTGGCGATCACGCGCTTGATTTCGTCCGAAGGCTCGATTGAATTTAACGGCACGCGTATAGACGCTAAATCCTTTCGGGAGATGAGGTCGCTACGCTCGGCACTGCAGATCGTCTTCCAAGACCCCTACGGTTCGCTGTCACCGCGCATGTCTGTCGCAGAGATTATCGCCGAAGGCTTGGCGATCCACGCGCCGGAGATCAGCCGAGACGAACGCGATGATCGCGTTGTTGAAGCTCTGCGTGAGGTAAACCTCGATCCAGACACGCGTTTTCGCTATCCGCACGAATTCTCAGGAGGCCAGAGACAGCGTATCGCCATCGCCCGCGCTATGGTTCTAAAGCCGAAATTTGTCATGCTGGACGAGCCCACATCGGCACTCGATATGAGCGTTCAAGCACAGGTTGTCGATCTCCTTCGCGATCTGCAAGCGCGCTACGATCTCGCCTATCTGTTTATCAGCCACGATTTGAAGGTTGTGCGGGCGCTGGCCAATGAGGTCATTGTAATGCGCAATGGCAAAGTGGTTGAGCACGGCGAGGCTGACCAGATTTTCGATGCGCCGGAGACCGATTACACCAAAGCACTGATGGCTGCGGCCTTTAATATAGAGACCGCGCCCGAAGGCATCGTCGCGGATTGAAAAGTCACGGCCGTCTCAGACCGGTAGGAAACCCGTAGAGATAACCAATGCGTTCTACGGCGTCTTCCAGCAGCTCGCGAGCGACCGACATAGTGTGTCCATTTGCGTGAATGAGCGTATCAGCGTCGCACATGATCCCGACATGGCCTTTCCAGAAAACCAGATCGCCCCGTCGTAGGCCACCATCCATTGCAGCAAATCCGAGGTCTTCGCCGATAGACCCCGCTTGCATGTCGCTGTCGCGGAGCACATCCTTTCCGCACATCATCATCGCCAGTTGCACGAGGCCTGAGCAGTCCAAGCCGAACGCGGACGCACCGCCCCAAAGATAGGGCGTGTGCAAAAGCTGTTCTGCTACCGTGACGTAGTCTGCTGCGTGTGCTGCAAAGCGGCGAAGATGACGCTGAATGAGTGCGTGACCATCATTTGTGATCGCGTATCTTGTACCCCGTACCTCTTCGTTGCCAACAATCGTCAGCCGCGATCCCATGGACAGTGCAGAGCAATGTGGACGCTTCATATCCGGTTCGGGATAAAGAAACGTGCGCGGCACAGAGACGATGTGGGTTGGCTTTTTCACCTCTTCGCGAATTGCGTCTACCGTTATGTAACCTACGTACTGGTCACGTTCCGATTGGCACCAGACGAAGTCATCATCACGGTCGAAAACTCGCACACGGTCGCCATGCAGAAGCTGGGTATCAATCCCCGAAGCCTCATTTGGTGCCGGACGCATATCCGCCACCGGCAAGTCCACCGTCGCCGAAGTCCCTTCCCGATACTCCAGCGCTTCCACCTGATCGGAAAGGCGCACATCTGCTAGGTCTTCTCGATAGGCATGCAGCCGCCGGTCAAGTGCAGCTGACATCACAAATGCCTCGCTTTGTCAGCGACGAGGTCGCCGAGTTTTTCCAGATATCGCGCTCCTTCCACGGTGCGGACGATCACGACGTTTCGGCGATCATTTTCATCGCGATGACGGGACAGAAGCTTTTTCCCGCCCAAGGAGTCCAAGGCCCGCGTGATGACTGGTTTCGTCACTTTCATGCGCTCCGCCAATCCGCGCACCGAATGCGGTGGCGGTTCAAGATAAACGGTCAACAGGATTGTAAGCTGCCGAACTGTCAAATCCGGCATGTCTGATCGCACCTGCCCAAGCGAGACGAGATGCATAAGCTTGAGCGCTTGCGACGCTTTTAAATGGACAGACACTGGCGGCAGGACTTTCGAAACGGGTCCGTAACAATATGCCGTCAGGCCTGCACTCTAGCAATAGGTTTCGCAAAGCGCGTCGAAAACTGCGCGGATCGTTTGCGCTTCACCACCAACAGGCGTCTGTGGTTTGCCGGTGTTTGTCCACGCGAAGATGTCGAAGTGCGTCCAGTTTGCGCCCGGCGTAACAAAATGCTGGAGAAACAAAGCAGCGGTTACTGAGCCGGCAAAACCATCATTGGTGATGTTGCAAAGATCAGCGCAGCTCGACTTCAGTCCCTTTGCGTAGGGCTGCCAAAGCGGCATGCGCCACATGGGATCATGCAGCGCGTTGGAATTGGTGTTTAGCCGCTGGGCGAAAGCATCGTCTGTGGCATAGTAAGGCGGTAAATCAGCACCCAGTGCAACCCGGGCGGCGCCCGTAAGCGTCGCAAAATCGAGGACCTGATCGGGTTCTTCCTCGCAGGCCAGCGTCAATGCATCGGCCAGCACCAGGCGGCCCTCGGCGTCTGTATTGCCGATCTCGACAGTTGTGCCCTTCCGGCTTTGCAGGATGTCACCGGGACGAAACGCATTTCCCGAAATCGAATTCTCAACTGCGGGGATAAGCACACGGAGGCGGACCGGCAGCTTGGCAGCCATAATCATCTGCGCAAGACCGAGAACATGTGCCGCGCCGCCCATGTCTTTCTTCATGATGCGCATAGAGCCACCGGGTTTGATGTTGAGACCGCCGGTGTCATAGGCGACGCCCTTCCCCACCAGGGTGAGCTTTGGTGCACTCTCGTCGCCCCAGACTATATCAATCAGTCTAGGTGTACGGTCTGCTGCACGACCGACGGCATGAATCATCGGAAAGTTTTGATCGAGCAGATCACCGCCGGTGATCACGCTTATCTCTGCGCCTCCGGCTTCCGCAACCTCTCGCGCCGCCGCCTCAATGCCATTTGGTCCCATATCTTCGGCAGGTGTGTTAACCAGATCGCGAACCAGCCAAGACGCTTCCAAATCGCGTTTTGTCTCGCCCAGACCCGTTTCATCTTCATAGGCCAGCTGAACATCAACGATCTTCGGCTTTTCGAGATAGGTGTTAAACCGATAAGCACCGAGCCCGAAGGCAGTGTGCGCAAGCCGAACCGCTTCTCCTTCAAGCCCGTCCAGCCGATAGATCCCACTTGGAAGCTTTTGCGAAAGCACACCGTAGATCATCGGTTCCTCCCCATCGCCGACGCCGAACAAAACGCGACCGACCGAACTGCCATCTGCATTCGGAATGAGGAGAACTTCGCCCATGCTCGCTTTGAATTTCGACGCTTCTGCCCATCGCTTCGCTTGGTCATCAAGCTCCGACAAAGAGACCTTCAAATTCCGTCTGCGAATGCTGGTCACGGGGATTGCAGGCTCAGATCCTGAGATGAAGAGTTCGTGAATTTCGGTGCGGTTCATGGGCGGGTCCGGTTAAAGCTTAACGGTTCATTAGGGTTAACAGATTATTTCAAAATGGGAAAAGCAGCATTGTTTCCGTGCAGTGGTCGGAGTTTTTATCCCATGAAATCATCGCGTTTCTCCAAAAGCCGTGCCTTGATTGCACTGACGGTTTCCACAATCGCCCTTTCAGCCTGTGCCACTGATCGGATGACGACTGGCTCAATCGGCTCAAGAAGCAAACCCGTCGAACAAATGACCGCTGTGGAGCTTCGCGGAGCTCTTCCAAGCTACCGCGCGTTGTACGAGCGCAACCGCAAAGACAAGCGCGCGGCGATGGCTTATGCCTCAATTCTGCGCATGAACAGCATGGATGATCAGGCGCTGGCGGTCATGCGCCAAGCAGCGATTGCTCACCCGGAAGATCGCGATATTCTTGCAGCCTATGGTAAGGCGTTGGCCGGTGCCGGTGAATTTACGGCGGCCTTGGATGCCGTGCAGCGGGCGCAAGACCCCGCAACTCCGGACTGGCGGCTTCTTTCGGCAGAAGGTGCCATCTACGATCAAATCGGGCGCCCCAATGAAGCGCGCGTGCGTTACCAAAAGGCACTGCAAATGGTGCCCGGTGAGCCATCGGTGCTCTCAAATATGGCAATGAGCCATATGCTGCAAAATGAACTGCCGGCTGCCGAAAGCTATTTGCAACAGGCCGTGCAGCATCCGGCAGCAGACAGCCGCGTCCGGCAAAATCTCGCGCTGGTCGTTGGCCTCCAAGGCCGCTTCGAAGAAGCCCAACAAATCGCAACGCGTGAATTGTCACCGTCAGAAGCTGAAGCCAATATGCGGTACCTCCAGTCGATGCTTACACAGCAAAATGCGTGGAACCTGATTAAGCAAGAAGATCAGTCGAAGCAGCAGTGATGCGGCGGGAGCGTCGGGTTTCTGTCGCGACGTACACAATCGAGCTTCTCTGCTCACGTGCTCAATAGACTGCGTCAAGAGATAGTTTGAAAACACCTTAGTGCATATTCTGCAGCCTTTTTGACGCGCGAGGATAAAGTACTTACCAAGCAGTTCCCGAGGGTGTCGGGAACGGAACGTGATTACACGTCGTGCGCTAGAACACGCCGCTATCTGAGATCTGCATGCCTGCTGGCCCGAGAATGACGGCCATCAGAACCGGAAGGAAGAATACAATCATCGGAACGGTTAGTTTTGGCGGTAGCGCAGCGGCTTTTTTCTCAGCGACGTTCATGCGATGCTGGCGGCTTTCATCGGCTAGAACCCGCAAAGCTTGGCCGAGAGGGGTACCGTACTTTTCTGCCTGAATAAGTGCTTGGGTTACCGCTTTCACGGTCTCAAGACCCGTTCGGGCAGCAAGATTTTCATAGGCTTGGCGGCGCTCGGGAAGGTAGGATAGCTCTGCGCCGACGAGCACGAGTTCCTCAGCAAGCTCGATGGACTGATTGCCGATCTCCCCGGAAACGCGGCGGAAAGCTGCTTCAATAGACATGCCGGACTCAACGCAAATCAACAGCAAGTCAAGCGAATCCGGCCATGCTCGCTGGATCGAAGCTTGGCGTTTGCCTGCTTTATTTGAAATGTAGAGATTGGGCAGGAACACGCCTGCAAGCGCGACACCGATAACGGCAGCATATCTTGAGCTGTCTGGATGGTCCGCCATCAGATCAAGGCCAAAAATTCCAATTACTGCTACAATCAGCAGTACGAACGGCATCACAAAACGAGCAAACAGGAAAAGCGTGAGAGGCTTCTCTCCTCGGAGACCGGCTGCTCTTAATTTTCCAACCGTATTCTCGTCGGCTAGCTTTGCTCGAAGATCGAAATTTTCAACAATTGAGGCGATGCTGCCGCCCTGTTTCTCAAATCGCAGCCCGGCTTTCTTGCCTTTATTATTTTTGACACGCATCCGTGCGCGTTCACGTTCGCGAATCTCCTGACGCTCAAGAGCGACAGTTTTCATCCGACTCTTAAGTTCGGTCCCGCTCATATAGGGGCTGAGCAGCGACATAAACGCGGCAAACACCGCAATTGTTACCACCATCGACAGAATAAACTGTCGCGAGAAAATGACTTCGGTGAGAGATTCCACTGGTCAGACCTCGAAGTTGATCATCTGCTTCATCACGAAGATGCCAATCGCCATCCAGAACGCACAGCAAGCGAGGATCACGTGACCCGTCGCATCGGTGAAGAGAGGCATGATGTATCCGGGCGAAGTAATGTAGACGAGCACCATGACAGTGCCGGGTAAAAGGCCGATAATCCAAGCAGAAGCCTTCGCTTCCATAGACATGGCGGCAATTTTAGCCTTCATCTGCTTTCGCGCGCGCAGAACGTTTGATAGATTGCCCAGTGCTTCTGCGAGGTTACCACCGGCAGACTGCTGAATTTGAATGACCACCGCGAAGAAGTTTGCCTCCTCAACGGGCATGCTTTTGTACATGCGAAAACAGGCATCAGGTGTAGACAAACCCAGTTGCTGGGATTCCACGATGTTTTGAAACTCTGTTCGTACTGGCTCCCGCGCCTCGTTTGCGATTAGGCGCAGTCCGTCGTTAAGCGGGAGGCCAGACTTGATCGCGCGAACGATGACATCGAGGGCATTCGGAAATTCTTGTAGGAACTGCTCGACACGCTTTTTACGAAGGTAGCCAACTACCCAACGCGGCAAACCAACCCCACCAGCAAACGCTGCCCCCAAAGAGAGCAACGGCTGTCCGAAATTCAAAAATATGGCTGCGCCTAGACCTATGCCGAAGACGGCCGAATAAATGAAAAAGCGCTCTACCGAGATTTTAAGCCCTGCCTGTTTAAGCAGAGTTTTCAACGGCGGTTTTTTGACATTCTTGATGGCGTCTTTTTGCTGCTTTTCAAAATCTTCGAGCGCGTCGGACACATTCTTGCGTCGGCGGTTTGCCTCTTCGGCCTTTGAGGAACCGGCGGATTTCGCGCCGCTGGCCCTGGCTATCGACTTCATGCGATCGCCTTGGCGCTTCTCGTTTTCCAACCGATTGAAGAAGATCGAATAGAGGACGCCACCGATAGCGAACGCGGCAATCAACGCGGTTGCGAGGATGAGTAAGGTCTCTTGGCCCATTACGCTTGCATCTCCTCCATGCCGTCGAGAGCTTCGGCCAAGCGCTCAGTTTCACCGAAATAGCGAGCGCGTTCCCAAAGCTTTGGTCGTCCGACACCGGTCGATTTGTGTTCGCCGATCAGAGTGCCATCGGGCGTCTCACCGGTAATATCGTAGAGCATCAGGTCCTGCGTGATGATCACGTCACCTTCCATCCCAATCACTTCGGTAATGTGTGTAATGCGACGCGAGCCATCACGAAGACGCGCGGCCTGTACGATGACATCAACGGAACCGACGATGATTTCGCGCACAGTCTTTTGAGGAAGCGAGAATCCACCCATAGCGATCATAGATTCCATCCGGCTCAAGCATTCACGCGGCGAGTTGGCGTGGATGGTGCCCATTGAACCATCGTGGCCCGTGTTCATCGCCTGCAGCAAATCGAAAACCTCAGGTCCACGAACCTCGCCCACGATTATGCGTTCAGGACGCATACGAAGGCAGTTTTTAACGAGGTCAGTCATGGTGATCTGCCCCTCGCCTTCAAGGTTGGGCGGACGCGTTTCCAGACGGACCACGTGGGGCTGCTGGAGCTGCAATTCGGCGGAGTCTTCACAGGTGATGACACGCTCGTCTTCGTCGATGTACCGCGTCAAGCAGTTTAGAAGCGTCGTCTTACCAGAGCCCGTACCGCCGGAAATGACCACATTACAGCGGACACGGCCGATAATTTGCAGCAACATCGAGCCTTCTTCGGAAATCGACTTGAAGTTGACGAGTTGATCAAGCGTCAGCTTGTCTTTCTTAAACTTACGAATTGTCAGTGCGGTGCCGTCGATTGCCAGTGGCGGCGCAATAACGTTCACGCGGGAGCCGTCTGCGAGGCGCGCGTCACATATTGGACTGGATTCGTCCACACGACGCCCGACCTGGCTCACGATGCGCTGACAGATGGAAAGCAGTTGATCGGCGTCGCGGAAGCGAACGCCAGCATCGAGGACCTTGCCGCTGACCTCAATGTAGGAGCAGTCGGGCCCGTTGATCATGATGTCGGCGATGTCATCGCGTGCCAGCAGCGGCTCCAAAGGGCCATAACCCAGGACATCGTTGCAGATGTCTTCGAGCAGACCTTCCTGCTCCGAGATCGACATCGCGTAGTTTTTCAATGCGATGATGTCGTTGACGATGTCGCGGATCTCTTCGCGGGCAGCTTCGGCATCCATGCGCGAGAGTTGCGTGAGATCGATGGTTTCGATCAGCGCAGCGAAGACTTCGGTTTTCGTGTTGTAATAGCTGTCTTCGCGCTCAAAATTTCGAGCTGGCTTCGGCTTTGTTTCCGCAGGCGCTGTAACCTTCTCGATGGCTTTGCTCAGGCTTTCGCTCTGTTCTGTGGATTGCGAAGCCGCGTTCGCCGTCGGTGCAGCCGCTGGCTTTGCAGTAGCCGGCGTTGCTTCCTTTGTAGGATTTGGCGCAGCCGTTTTCGGCGTGAAAGGATTTGCTTGTGCAGGTGTTCCGCGTTTACCGAACATTTTTACAACTCCAAGTACTCAGCGTACGCTTACCCGCGCTTTAGTTTCAGCTTTGACAACACACCGGCCAAACCAGCTTTTGGCTTTTCAGCGATTACGGAGCGGCCCGTCACCAGATGCGCAAGATCAGAAATCGTGCTCACGACCGGGTGGGCCGGGTCACTTTCCGCTAACATTCGACCATTGTTTGCAGCGGTCCCGAAGAGCGCCGGATCGAATGGGATGATTCCGGCAAGCTTAATGTTCAGCGGAGACGCAAAGTCGCTTGGCGCGATTTCGGGCCGCTTGGGTACGTCGGTCATGTTCATGATCAACCGCGGTTCGAAATCGTTAGGACGTAACTCACGCAACGTGTCGACGAGATTCTTGGTGTTGCGCAGACATGCAAGATCTGGCGTGGCGACAATCACAATCTCATCAGCAGACGTTAGCGTCTTTTTCGTCCAGCCGTTCCAAGTATGGGGAACATCAAGCACAACGGTCGGTGCAGTACGCTGGGCCGCCTCAAGAATTGGGCTAAATGCGTCGGCATCAAAGTCATAAACCTTGTTCAGCATGGAAGGTGCAGCAAGGAGCGACAGGTTCGCAGCGCACTCGGCTAGCAGGCGATCTAGATAAACCTCGTCAACGCGCTCCGGTGCAAACGCCGCCTCGGCAATGGTCGTGGTGGGGTCTTTGTCGAAGTTGATGTTCGCTGTCCCGAATGGCAAATCCATGTCTGCCACGACAGTCTGGCTGCTAAACAGTGTGGAGATTGCCCAAGCCACATTGTGGGAGATTGTGGATGACCCGACGCCACCCTTGGCCCCGATAAAGGCGACCAGCCGGCCAACAGGTTCAGCTTCGGGATCAACAAAAAGACCCGAGACCACCCCCATCATATCAGCGATTGATATGGGGGCGACGAGGTATTCGGAAATGCCGGCGCGTGTCAGATCGCGGTAAAGCGCGACATCGTTTTGATGTCCAATGACCACGACCTTTGTGCTCGGATCACAAAAGTTAGACAGTTGACCGAGTTGTTCCATCAACACGTCAGGCGCGAGTGTGCTTTCAAGGAGCAGCAAGTTTGGCGTGGGCGACGATTGGTAAAACTCAACGGCTGCCTGCAATCCACCCATATAGATTTGGGTGTTGGCACGAGCCATCCGGCGATCTTCACTCAGGCGCTCGATTGGCTTTCCAACCGCCTGGGTCTCGCAAAAAGCGTGGCACGAGATGCGCGGAATGGGTCGCGCATGCGACATTTCCAAAATTTCATCCGGTGTGGAACCCACTTCGTAGTCTGAATATTCGTCAACCATCTGGTCAACGATTTCCGGCATTTCATTTGTGACTGGATCGCTCATTAGAAGTCTACCCCAACCTCAGAGTTCGGCTGAGGACCCCCACTTTGATAATCTTCGATTACGGCCCCTCGACGGATTGCGTCGACCGTCGTCATCTTACGCGGTCCAAGAAGATCGTTCGGATTTTCAATCATTGCCGCCAGATTGGATTGCGTCGAACAGCCGAAATCGTGATAGTTTTTGTTCTCTGGATTACGGACGATGTCCTCGGTCCATTTTCCACATTCATTCGCCGTTGCGGCTACGCCAACAAAGGAAAACCGCACCGGTGCGGCAGCGCCGTGAGCAGATGCATCATAGCTTTGGAACACCACCTCGTTCGACGTCACACCGCCCGTTCCAAGTGCTGCGATCACGTCGTTTCGCAACCGCCTCACGGTGTGCGAGTTCGGAGCGCGCGTCGGCTCCATAACAACGATGTGAGCGGCATGTTGCCTATCGAATTTGGACGCAAATCCCGCGATGTTGGCTGCCGTTGCCGGATCAATCTTCGCCGCATTGGTAGAGATTGCGACATCCAGCGTGTGCTCCTTTTGAGCAACGACGATGGGGTGGCGCGTGCGATAGTCGTCTGGAATTGCACCGACGGTGATCTTATCGGTTCTACCCATCGCGCAGCCCGTAAGGAGCATGGAGCCAAGCGCAACGGCAAGTCCGGCCTGATATGATCTACTCAACATAGTACTCGTACTCCGCATCACTTGAAGATGAAGCCAACGGTGCCGTGATAGCGGCCATCGGGCTTGTTGGTTTTGGCGCTGCCGTAAAGTCGATTGACGCGGCCCAGAAGGTTTGCAGCACTGTCTGAGGCCGGTGAAAGGTTGTCGGTCGGCAAGGCAATCTGAGATTCTGCAACGGGACGAACCAGGTAAGGCGTGACCAAGATGACAAGCTCGGTTTCATTGCGCACGAAGTCACGGCTGCGGAACAAACTTCCAAGGACCGGTACTTTCGACAGACCGGGAAAGCCGTTGACGACGGTCCGCACATCGTCGCGAATAAGACCGGCAATGACCATGGAGCCGCCAGATGGCAGTTCAACGGCTGTGTCTGCCAAACGCTTTCGGATAGAAAGGATACCGGTGCCCATTCCCCGTTGTCCGATGGAAAGGGACTGCGATCCCTCTACGGTCGGTTCAGAGACGGACGTTCTTATGCGCAATGAGATACGGCCCGGCGATAAAACGACAGGAGTGACTTCCAGCCCAACACCATATTCCAACTGCTCGACTGTGTAGGTGATGCCGTCTTCATCGGCAGTGCTAGAGCGGACAAGGTTGTACTCGCCACCGACCTTGAAGACCGCCTTTTCACCGGAAACCGCGGTCAGGGTCGGCGACGCCAGCGTGCGCATAACGCCTGCATTTTCCATCGCGTTCAAGACCGCGTTGATGTCCATGCCACCGATGGTACCGCCGAGAAGAGCCGAGGAGGTTCCCGTTAGCGGTTTGCCATAGGCTCCCGCGATACCGGCGCTTACCGCGTCAAACACGATACCATTGGAACCGCTCTTGCTGGCTGCGAGATTTACGCCGAGCTGCTTAACGACAGACCGCTGCACCTCTGCAACCGTGACCTTGACGGTGACCTGATCGCCGCCAATGATATTGAGTAAATTGATAATCTTGGACTCACGGACGCGGGTGAAAATACTCACATCCTCACCTGTCGCCTGACCTCCGTTTACAAAAAGATCGGCCAATTGTGCTGCGCGTGACGCATCTTGCGTGGTCTGAACTTCACCAGTCAGTACGATGTTGTCGTTGATGATCTCGGTCTTGATGTTCGAGCCTGGGATAAAGCGTTCGATGTGAGCGTCGAGACCGGCAACGTCGCGTTCTACCGAGAGATCGAGATTGGCCAATTGATTGCCGCTCTCATCAAATATGAAAATGTTTGTGGTGCCGACCTTCTTACCGAACAGATAAATACGGCGCGACGTCCTCGTCACCGCGTCGGCAACTTCCGGGTTAGCGACCAAAATGTCGGCAGCGGCGTCGGGAAGCTCAAGCACAAGCGATTTATCGAGACCGAGAGAAATTGTTTCCGTGGTGCCCGCGTTTCGGCTCAACTTGATGATGTTTTCGGCGTGCGCAGCACTCATTCCAAGTGGTGCGAACTGCGATGGTACGAAAGCGGTTGCGGCTGTTAACGCAACTGTGGCCGCCAGTTTCCTTGCTGTGTTTAACATCTCAATTGCCTTGTTATGTGCCGGAGCAAAGTTCGGTTCAAAATCGAGGGTTTGTCGCGTCATCGATTTACCGTGCTGATCGTACCGGATTTTATGATTGTTACGGCGTTGGATGTTCCGTTGAGCAGATACTCAGCATCACGGCCCCCGCCTGATGTGTTGACATCTTGGATAGAGCGCAAAGCGAGCGTCATGCGATCAGCTATCTGCTGTGCGGCAGTCATGATCTCAGCCTGCTTTGGCGTAAGCTCCAATGTTGCGGTGCGACCCACCTGCACAAGACGACCCTCTTCATCCTCCCTAATGGTCTGGTCGATCGCGAGGACGCGGATATTTTCGAGGATGGTTTCGGTAACCAGCGCTCCGCCGCTCAAGCCCCGTGTGGTCATGATAACGTCGACATAGTCATCGGGAAGAATGAAGCCGCCCGCAGACGTATCTTCCGCGATTTCGGTTGCGACTGCCCGTTTGCCAGACGGCAAAATGGAAGACATGAAGCTTTGGTCGGCGCCCAACAGTTTGGCGGAACGGATCGGCTCACCTTCTGCAATCGTGGACCGGACAATGGAGTCTTTGAACTCCTCAATGGCTTCTGGTCTTGATGCTTTGGTGATGAAGCCCGGACCAACCGCAGCGCTTGGCCATTCTTGCCACCGCAATTGGCCATCGAGCTGTCGGCCGGTCGTGAGCGTCGTGGTCGCGATTAAAACTTCGTCCAAGGCAATTTGGGGCGCCGGGGCCACTGTGGCTTGGACTGGTTCCGGCGCTGGCGCAGACAGATTCATTGCCATGAAGCCGGCAAGACCTGCGGCGAGCAGCGCGGCTCCGAAGATGATGATACGCATTGACATAACTGAACCCACTTTTTGCGCTGACGCGCATTTCCGTAGGGCCAGAGTGCCGACTAAATGTTTTAATTATAGTTAATCAGGTCCTGAAAATCATAGTTTATGGCGGGTTAACAGCGCGTGGATAAGCTGAAGGCTCCGTTAGGGCAGCTTTTCTTCGGTCGTCACAGAGCGAATTGCAAAATCACCCACTGCATCGCCGGTGTAAACGGGAAGACCCAGAGACCGCCGAGACCCAGCGCTATGCCATAGGGTATCTTCTTTGCCGTCGCCAACAACTTCAATTGCGGTACCTCACTTGCAACCGCGGCAGCATTTGACCCGCGGAACGCCATGAGCGTCACGGTGAGCATTCCGCCGACGATTGCGGTTATGACGAGATATTCCATCAACAACGGGCTCCAACCGATCCACAAGCTTGTGGACGCCAGAAGCTTCGCATCGCCGCCACCCATGGTGCCGAGCTGAAAGAGCGTAAAGGTAACAGCCAAAACGGTCGCAAAGGCCAAAAGATGCATGCCGAAGCCAAAGATAGAAAGTCCGATAAAGGGCGATACCGCCAAAAACGAGGCGATCAACAGAAGCGAAATCCGGTTTGCAATCGTCATCGTGAAGGCGTCAGAAAACGCCGCGTAGATCATCGCAAATGGAAAAACGACCATGATTATGGCTTCGACGATGATCATGACTGCGGAACTCCGGTCTACAACACTCTTCACGATTACCGCTTCCAGCCCAAAAAACCGTAAACAGCATTTGTTTCATTTTGCGTTTTGGCCATTACGCAACGTCCTTCGCCTTTCTTAATCGGGCAAACTCGGCGGAATTGGACGCCAAGAGGAAGGGATTGGTTCTCAACTCCAGATTGATCGTGGTTGGAACGGTCGGTCGGTTTTCCGCCCTTAGAGCTTTGACTTCAGCCAGACGTTCGGCAATTGCCGCGTTGTCTGGAAGCTGCGCTGCGGCGAACTCCCCATTGGAGACTGTATATTCGTGGGCGCAATAAACCCGCGATTCCGTTGGCAATCGGCCAAGCTTTTTGAGGCTCTCAAACATCTGCTCCGGCGTGCCTTCGAACAGGCGGCCGCACCCCATAACAAACATCGTATCGCCTGCGAACAAAACCGCTTCCGACGCGATGTGGAAATTCAGCATATCAAGCGTGTGC
>JBCDLI010000008.1:0-65692 GCA_038745535.1 Pseudomonadota bacterium
AAGTCCGGTTCGGGGGCATTCATGGCAGCTGAGGACCAAGCGGTACGGCTTGCCGAAAGTCTCGTCGGTGTCGCTGACGGAGCGGGCACGAACGCCTCTGCAGTGCTGACCGACATGAACCAACCTCTGGCATCTGCTGCTGGCAATGCGGTGGAGGTTCTCAATGCCGTGCAGTTTCTCACCGGCGAAAAGTGGGAGCCGCGGCTATTGGAGGTAACACTCACACTCGCCACAGAAATGATAATCGTGAGTGGCGTCGAGACCGAAAACAAAAAAGCGCGGGCAAAGGCCGAGAGTGCACTGGAAAGCGGCAGTGCAGCAGAAGTCTTTGCGAAGATGGTGTCAGCGCTTGGCGGACCTGCTGACTTCGTTGACCGCGCGACAGACTATCTGCCACGAGCCCCCGTCATCGTCGAGGTGCTGAGCGAGGCGCCGGGTTATATTTCGAGCATTGATACCCGTGAGGTGGGTCTCGCTGTGGTGTCGCTCGGCGGGGGCCGTGAACGCGCAGAAGACGCGGTCGACCACAGTGTCGGCCTCACCGACGTCGTAGAACTTGGGACCTCGATCGAGGCCGGCGATGCACTCGCGGTGGTTCATGCGGCAACTGCCGAAGACGCGGAGAAAGCGGCTTCGGAAATTCGCGCTGCGATCACCCTAGGCGACACGACACCGATCCGCGAAGACGTGATCAAGGCCAGAATTGGCCGCTAGGCTGCGCTCAAGCTGGATTGTTACCCACCACGCCGCCACATGGTAACTGCACGACCATCGGCAAGTGTGCCGGAGAAATAGTTGATACCGTCCCTGTTCATTGTCGCCAGAACGGTGCGACGGTCGGAAGCAAGCAAAGTGAAGGTCGTGTTGTACCCGGTGAAGCTCCGTCCGCCCAAAGACCAACGTGTGGCAGAGGCAATCGTCGTGCAATTGTTTTGCTTGAGCGGACCCCGTGTCGCCTCTGAGCCCTGAAGGCTCACACCGGCAGAAATCTCAATTGCACACCCGCAATTTGGCGATCCGTCTGTTAGTGTCCAGTTACCATCCAGATCTTGCTCGGATCGAATAGCCTGGCGTGCCAGACCACCGGCAATTGCGCCGCCCAAACCGCCGCCTATGCGTCCGCCAATCTGCGTTATCGCGTTGCGCCCCACATTCCGCTTTATGTTATTGCCCACGGCATTTTTAGCAAAGTCTGCTCCTTGCGCGGGCTTCGGTGGCGGTCCCGAAGCCAGTTCGACACTGCACGTCGCGACCGTGGTTTCCGGCGGCTCAATTACCGCTGTCTGCGCAGTCGGTGTATCGTCGGTGGCTACCTCGGCAGTTTCAGTTGCAGTCGTTTCCGCTGGCGTCTCAGCATCCGGCGATGCAGTCGTTGTCCCGCCTGTCGACTGGCAAGCAGTCACGGTCATCAGCAATGCTAACGTCAAAAGTGCGCGTTTCATTTCTGTCCCCCTTATTATTCTCCTACGTAAACCAACGTCCGCCTCCCTCAAAACCCTACCATTGGCCCTACGGAAGTTTTGGCCCTCAAGTCTTAATACCCAAAATTCTGGATATTGAGCGCCGGCATCTCTCCCCGCCATAAAACACGAGGCGGGGAAGACCATGGAAGACACACTGAAGCTCGAAGTCGGGCTGCACGGCGTATTTGATCTCAAGTGGAGCGACGGCACAAAAATTGTTTTGAAGAGCGCAAAAGGGCGTGGGCTACTCGCGCTGCTTTTGCTCTCCACTTCACACACGATCGCCAAATCGACGGCGCAAAATACGCTTTGGCAATACTCGACCCTCACTCGTCAGCAATCAAGCTTAAGGCGCTGCATATGCGAAGTACGCGATGCGCTGGCTCCTCACTTCGACGACGTGATCACCCAGGATAGCTTTCACATTAAGATGAACGCCGACCGCATTTCGGTCGTGACGAGCGCGTCCGACGGCGAATTGTTGGAAGACCTCAAGGTACCAACAGAGGCGTTCGAGGCTTGGGTGGAAACCGAACGCCTCAAGCGATCACGGGACGAGGCGAGCGTCGACTACCGGAGCTTGAAGTTTCACAAGCCCGTCATCGCCATCCTCCCCTTCATGACGACTATTGCCGATCAAAAGGAAAAATCTTCCGATTTCTCTGTCCAATTCATGCAATTGCTTGCGCGGCTCATCTCAAGGTGGACAGAGATTGAAGTGCTCAACCCGCTCAGCGTTCAGCGTTTTAAGCCCGGACAATTCGACCTTGTTTATCTGCGGCGGTTTCACGGTGTTACCCATGTGGTTCATGGTGCACTTACACTTTCTGACGCGAAACGCTTCGATCTTCAGCTCGATTTGACCGACAGTCAGACCGGTCAGGTGACCGATTGCACATCGGTCAGCGGCAGACGTGACACAGCTCTTTCAGGTCAGTCGTCAATCGTCAGCGAAATCGCGGCCAAAGTAAATTTTCAACTCGCAGACATATTCTCCCGCAGCAGTCGCGATGACCAAGATCAGCGACTGGAACATAGTAAGAAATTCGCAGCCGCAGTCGTGAACACCTTGCGTGGTGATGAAGGCGTGTTTCAGGCCGGTGCCGACACCGTGTCTGAAACGCTGGAAGAAAACGAGTTTCCATCGGATTTCGAGATTGCGTTTGCCAAACAGCGGTGGCGCTCGGTCCTGCAAGGCTGGAATACCCAACTTGCTGACTTCTGTTTGGCAGAGGCCCGAAGCCGTGTCGCCGACGTGCTTTCCCGCGAACCGCTCAAGCCTGAGGCGTTAGCCATGCATGGGTTCCTGGAGCTTCATGGTGGGGGAGATGTCGATCACATTGCAGAAACCGCGCACAAAGCAAAATTTGTGCGCCCCCACTGCCCGTGGTCGTTGTCGATCTCCGGTTTTGCATGCGCTTTACAGGGCGACTTCAATCGAGCGCTCCAAAATGCGACAGCGGCAAAGACGAACGCCTCGGTTCTTCCCTACAATTCTCTTTTTGTGACGATGAATGCGTGGGTAGCATTCCTCTGCGGTGAACACGCCCTCTGCGCAAATCTTACCGCCAATGCGCTAAGGGTAGAGCGTTTCGACCGGCAAGCTCTGATTCTTCGGATCGTTGCATTGATAAACCTGCGCCGCTTCGAAGAAGCGCGCCGCGCGACCCAAATGTTGCTTGATCGCCATGCGGGTACGACAATCGTTTCAATCCTAACATCAGTTCCAATCTCGCATGACGTGGCCGAAAGAATGCTCGGTTCCGCTTTGCGCGAAGCAGAGCTACCGAAAGGAAATCCGCTGCCAATCACGGATTACGCAGTTGGGTTTGCCGAAAAAGACCCCATTGATACCTACGAGCCAGTCGAAGAATAGCGCAGCACCTGATTTTTCTATTTACATTTACGTAAACGTCATTAGCTCGAAGCTCACTTGAGGTATGTGAGTTTTTCCGCCGATGAATTTATGGTTCCGCACGCTTTTGACGATACTGTTCGCGCGGTTTCGTCCCCGTCTAGAGGTTATGGAAGAGGGGCGAATGCGCCTTCGCGTTTGGCCCACCGATCTCGACATAGCCGTGCACATGAACAACGGGCGGTACCTCACAATTGCCGATCTCGGACGCTGGGAGCTTCTGTTTCGCACCGGCTTCTGGCCAAAGATGCGGGCAAACGGATGGCATCCCGTCGTTGGCACCTCAAAAATCTGGCATCGCCGCTCGCTCATGCCATTCCAGCCATTTGATCTGACGACGCGTGTGCTCTTTTGGGATGAAAAGTGGATTTATCTCGAGCACCGGTTTGAGGGCGTGGGGGAGCAGGCAGAAAAGCTTTACTGCCGAATTGTCGTGAAAACCCTATTTCTTAACGGCCGGGAGAAAGTGCCAAGCGCCGAACTTGTTCGGGTCATGGGGTTTGATGGAAAAAGCCCACCAATGGATGACGAATTGGTTTCAGCGCTTACATGATGACCCAATTACATGGGCACAGGGTATTTGCGATAAATCTCTTCGATCTCGCCAAGAACTTCGTCTGAAAGCGATATGTCCTTCGCGCCGATGCATTCGCGCAGTTGATCCATGGTCGTCGCGCCGATGATAACCGAAGCCATGAACGGTCGTGTGAAGCAGAACGCTAGGGATAGCTCGGTTGGTGTCATTCCATGGCGTTTCGCGATGTCGATATATGCGTCGAGCGCCGCAGCTTCATGGCCGGTGACCCGACCTCCGAGCGTATTGTTGATTGATCGGCGCGAGCCGGATGGAACAGTCCCGTCTGCATACTTTCCGGTCAAAAGCCCGGCTGCGAGCGGCGTGTAGGACAACAGACCGACATCTTCATGGTGCGAGATTTCTGCCAGGTCGGTATCGAAGATGCGATGCATCAGTGAATATTCGTTCTGGATTGACGCGACACGGGGCAGATCCTTCACCTCCGACAGTTTGAGGTAATTCATCAAACCCCACGCCGTGTCGTTGGAAAGGCCGAAATGGCGGACTTTGCCCTCATCGACGAGTTTTCCGATTTCGCCGATGATCTCCTCCATGTCAGCGCGCGCCTTGGCCTTGTCCTGGCGTTCCGGCGCATAGCCCCAGGTTTGACGAAAATGGTAAGAACCACGGTTTGGCCAGTGCAGTTGGTAAAGATCAATGTAATCAGTCTGCATCCGCTGGAGTGAACCTTCGCAGCTTTCGCGCACTTTCTTGGCTGAGATTGGATCACCGATTGGTGACGGCCAGCTGTTTGGCCCCATGACCTTTGTGGCGAGAATGATGTCTGTGCGTTTGCCAGTTTTTGCAAACCAATTGCCGATCATGGTTTCGGTATCGCCCGCGGTCGTATGCGCCGGTGGCGTGGTGGGATACATCTCAGCTGTGTCGAAAAAATTCACGCCTTGGTCGACGGAATAATCCATCTGCTCAAAGGCCTCGATTTCGGAGTTCTGCGAGCCCCACGTCATCGTGCCGAGGCAAATTTCTGACACCTTGATCCCTGTGCGGCCAAGTTCATTGAATTTCATCTGTCGGGTCCTGAGAAAAGTTTTTAAATGTGATTTAGCGACTTTGGCGCAGTTAGTTCGCTTGGATCGAACAAACAACATTGCAAAGTGATTTCGGTATTCTTTCTGGGCTCGCTGAACACGACCAAAATAAACCGGCTGCGGCATGCTGGCCTTTGAAAGATCGCCCCATCGCGCCATAGTGGATATTATGGATATGCAGCCTCGCCACTTCGTGCCCCCCTATCCCATCCCGCGCGCACGGGACTTGTCGCGTTTGGAAATCGTGCGGACCGTCATGCGCAATCCGCTCGAACTATGGGGTGAACCCTCTTTCACACAAAGACATATCACGGCGAAATTTCTAAACGAGACAACGCTGATCGCGAACGATCCAGAGTTGATCCGGCATATTCTGGTCGGCAATGCTAAAAACTATCGGATGGCGAGGGTCCGCCAGTTGATCCTTCGGCCTATTCTCCGTGATGGTTTGTTGACGGCCGAAGAAGATGTCTGGAAGCGATCACGCAAAGCAATGGCTCCGGTCTTCACGCCCAGACACATACACGGCTTTGCAGAGATGATGCGTGACAGCGTCTCGAAATTCATGGAGCGCTACCGGAAGAAGCCTGGCGTGCACGATATCAGCACCGACATGACCGAACTCACCTATGATGTTTTGGCCGTGACGCTCTTTTCCGACGAAGTTGCCACCGACGGTATGGATTTCGCTGACGATGTGGATCGATTACTGTCGACCATGGGCGCGGTTGATCCGCTCGATCTATTACAAGCGCCCGAATGGGTGCCACGCATTCAGCGCGTTCGCGGTCGTCCCGTCATGCAGAAATTCCGTGATGTGGTGCGCAAAACGATCGATCAACGTCGCGAAAAGCTAAAAGCGCAGCCCGACAGCGCCGCCAACGATTTCCTCACGCTGCTTCTCAACGCGGAAGGTGAGCACGGCCTAACCGCCGATGAGATTGAGGATAATCTCATTACCTTCATTGGTGCCGGGCACGAAACGACTGCCCGCGCGCTTGGGTGGACACTCTACTGCCTCGCAAATGCACCGCACGAACGCGCGCTGATCGAACAGGAAATCGCCGATGTTCTCGCGTTGGATTTGCCGCCCGTGGAATGGCTGGAAAAGATGCCCAAAACCCGCGCCGCATTCGAAGAAGCGATGCGTCTCTATCCTCCCGCGCCGTCTATCAACCGCATGGCAATCGAAGATGAAACGGTCACGCTGAGTGACGGCGAGACCTTGGAAATCAAAGCGGGCACGTCTGCGCTCGTGATGCCGTGGACCGTCCATCGTCATCGTTTGCTATGGGATGAACCAAACGCATTCGTGCCGTCACGGTTTTGGCCGGAAAACCGCAACACAATCGACAAGTTTCAATATCTGCCATTCGGGGCCGGACCACGTGTTTGTATCGGCGCGACCTTTGCATTGCAGGAGGCGGTAATTGCTCTTGCACTGCTCCTCAATGAATTCAGCTTTGAAGCGACACCCGGCCTTAACCCGTGGCCGGTGCAAAAGCTGACCGTACAGCCGGAAAACGGCCTGCCGATGCGGGTGATTAAGCGTTCATAGCCCTGGATAGCCGGTTCGCCGGATTGACATTGGTTGGTCATGCACCCAAACCCCGCCCGACAGATTTGATCGGGTAGGAGAACGACCGGGATGACCACGAAAAACGACCGCTACGGCCTGCAGGTGGATGCAGGTCTTGATGAATTCCTGACCACGCAGGCGATACCCGGCACAGGCGTCGACGTGGAGACGTTCTGGAAGTCGTTCTCTGAAATCGTTCACGATCTTGCACCGAAAAACAAAGCGCTGCTTGAAAAACGCGAAGAGCTTCAGGCCAAAGTAGACGAGTGGCACAAGGCCAACGGCATGCCAGTCGATATGGAGGCCTACAAAACCTTTTTAAAAGAGATCGGCTATTTGGTGGAAGAAGGCGAGGCGTTTGAGGTCGAGACCGAGAATGTTGATCCTGAGATCGCAGACATCGCAGGCCCGCAGCTCGTCGTTCCGATCATGAATGCTCGCTTTGCCCTGAACGCTGCAAATGCCCGTTGGGGTTCGCTCTATGATGCGCTTTATGGCACCGATGCGCTGGGCGATCTGCCCCAAGGCAAAGGCTACGACGAAGAGCGCGGTCAGCGCGTAATCGCCTGGGCCAAAGCGTTCCTCGATAAGTCCGCGCCACTTGCGCAAGGCTCTTGGGCCGACGTTACGAGCCTATCGGTTGAGGATGGCAAGCTCAAAATTACCACCAATGATGGCGATGCTCAACTGGCCGACGACAGCCAGTTTGCTGGCTACGCCGAAAGTGGCGAGTGGAAGCACTACCTCCTGAAAAAGAATGGTCTCGGCATCGAGATTCTGGTCAATCCGAACAACCAGATCGGCTCTACCGACCCTGCCGGCATCGCGACAGTAAATTTGGAAAGCGCGATCACCGCGATCATGGACTGCGAAGATTCCGTTGCAGCCGTGGACGCCGAAGACAAGACGCTCGTCTATACCAACTGGCTCGGCCTGATGCAGGGCGATTTGAAAGAGTCTTTCGAGAAGGGCGGCAAAACTGTCACCCGCGAACTCTACAATGACTTCACCTACACCGCGCCCGATGGCTCGCCGTTCGAAGTGAAGTGTCGCTCACTGATGCTGGTGCGCAATGTCGGTCACCTGATGACGAACCCGGCAATCCTGTTGAAAGACGGGTCGGAAATCCCCGAAGGCCTGATGGATGCGATGTGCACGGCATTGATCGCATTGCATGACATTGGCCAAAACGGCCGCCGCAAAAACTCTGCTGAAGGCTCGATGTATGTCGTAAAGCCGAAGATGCACGGACCGGAAGAGGTCGCCTTTGCTGACGAAATCTTCACCCGTGTTGAACAAGCGCTCGGCATGGCGCCGAACACCATCAAAATGGGGATCATGGACGAGGAACGCCGCACGACGGTGAACCTGAAAGAATGCATCCGCGCTGCAGCTAAGCGCGTTGTGTTCATCAACACCGGCTTCCTCGACCGCACCGGCGATGAGATGCACACCTCAATGCATGCTGGTCCAATGATCCGCAAAGGCGACATGAAGGCGTCTCCGTGGATCAAGGCCTACGAAGACTGGAACGTGGACATCGGTCTCGAATGCGGACTTCGTGGTCGCGCGCAGATCGGCAAGGGCATGTGGGCCATGCCTGATCTGATGTCTGCGATGTTGGAGCAAAAGATCGGCCACCCGAAAGCAGGCGCAAACTGCGCTTGGGTGCCCTCACCAACGGCAGCAACGCTGCACTCTACCCACTATCACGAGGTGAAGGTCTCTGCCGTACAGGAGACATTGGCCGACCGTGACCGCGCGTCACTCGACGACATTCTGTCCATTCCGGTCGCTGTCCGCCCAAACTGGACGCCGGAAGACATCCAAGCCGAACTCGACAACAATTGTCAGGGTATTCTCGGCTACGTCGTGCGCTGGGTCGATCAGGGCGTTGGGTGTTCGAAAGTGCCCGACATCAACAATGTCGGTTTGATGGAAGACCGTGCAACGCTGCGGATCTCGTCTCAGCACATGGCGAACTGGTTGCTGCACGGTGTCGTCTCCGAAGAGCAGATCGTTGAGACCATGAAGAAGATGGCGAAGGTCGTGGATGAGCAAAACGCTGGTGATCCGGTCTACACGCCGATGGCGCCCGGCTACGATGGCATCGCTTTTCAAGCAGCCCTTGATCTGGTGTTGAAAGGTCTCGTGCAGCCCGCAGGTTACACCGAGCCTATCCTTCACCAGAAGCGGCTGGAACTAAAAGCAGCGAGCTAACCGTCATACCCTTGTCATCAAAATCATTCCCTTAGGCGCTAATTGCTGTTGTCAGCGCCGCGCCGTAGGGTCAGTGTGCGTCGGCAATCCGTTGCCAACTCTATTGGGTTGTTATGTCTACTGGGAGGAACATCATGATTTCAAAATTGCTGAAGACGGCATCCGTTGCTGCGCTCGGCGCAGCGATGGCGCTTGGCGGCTATTCGGCTGCCGTAGCGCAAGATTTTACTCTGCGTGCAACCGCCAATTCAAACGAAAACGACGAGGACTATGACGGTCTGATCGTTTTTAAGGATTACGTTGAAAAGGCCTCGAACGGGCGTATCGCCGTCGAGCTTTTCATCGGTACACAGCTTTGCTCAAAAGGCGATGAGTGCCTGCAGGGCGTCGCGGACGGCTCAATCGATATCTACATTTCCACGTCCGGTGGTGCCGCAAGCGCCTTCCCATACGTGCAGGTTTTCGATCTGCCGTATATCTTGCGCGACGACCGCATTGCCGAGGAGGTGCTTTCGGAAGGCACATTCACACGCGTTCTGCGCGAGAAAATTCTCGCCGATTCAGCCGATAAAATTCGCCTGATGACAATCGGGAATACGGGCGGCTGGCGCAATTTTGCCAACACGCAAAAGCGCATCACCAGCCCTGCTGATATGGAAGGCTTGAAAATCAGAACCGTGGTGGCCGATCTTCCGCAGGAACTGGTCAAAGCACTCGGTGCTGCGCCAACGCCAATTCCGTGGCCTGAGCTTTTCACATCGCTGCAAACCGGTGTGGTTGAGGGCTCCAAGAACGGCATCACCGACATCATGGGCATGAAGTTTCCAGATGCTGGGCTGCAGTACATCACGCTCGACGGTCACGCATATATGGGCGCTTTGTGGTTCATGAATAATGACCGCTTCATGGAGATGGACGAAGGTCTTCGTCGTGTTGTCGTCGATGGTTTTGCGCAGCTCCAGCAGGCAACCTTTGCTTCACCGAAGCGCAAGTCCATTCAAGCCTACGCTGATTTTGTCGATGCTGGCGGTGACATCTACGTGCCAACACCGGAAGACAAAGCCGCATTCCTTCAAGCAGCTTCACCGGCATTCGACTGGTTCAAAGCCAACGTCCGCGAGGGCGAAGCGGTGTTCGAAGCGTTCACTGCAGCCGCTGCAACCGCAGAGGAAAAAGTCGACGGTGCAGGCGCACTCGACATCAACTAACGATAGTTCTTAAAGCAGGGGAACCCGTGTTCCTGACAAGGCCCGTAGGCATGAAGATGTCGGCGGGTTTTTTGTTTACTTCGGAAGTGCTTCGCCGAAAAAGATGAGCAGAGCATCTTCGTCGACCACGTGAAACTCACGCTGACCGTAGTCTTGGTTGAAAGGCGCGCGGACGCGCCCACTGGGCAACATTGACAGCATTGCTTCCAAGCGCTCATACAATGCGTCCAAACCGTCGACATCGATATACAATGATTGCTGTCGCTTTTCATCTTGGAGATCGATATCGCATCCAACCTCGAACAATCGGATCGCGGCTTTTTCCCAACGTATGAAGGCGTAATTGTCAGCTCGAAAGGTGCATTCAAATTCTAAAACCCCTTCATAAAAAGCGAGCGCCTTTTCCAAATTGCTGACGAGAACGAAAGGCGTGAGTTGTGTGATTGTCGGCACGCTCATGGCTCTTGGCTCCGTGTTGACAGATGATTGATGCCGACGCCGACCGCATCGAAACCGCCATCAACGGCGAGTGTGTGTCCTGTGATGTAGCTTGCCTCGTCGGAAGACAAAAACCAAATCGCATTGGCGAGTTCGCGCTCCTCTGCGTGACGCGGGATGGGCATCACATCGTAATAGGCTTTGCGTACTTCTGCCGAATGGACTTTCTTCGCCATTTCCGTTTCCACCGGACCGGGTGCGACCGCGTTAACGCGAATGCCAAATTCACCGAATTCGGCAGCGTACTGCTTTGTCAGGTGCGCGAGCGCAGCCTTTGAAGTTCCATAGGCGACGCGCATGGTCGAAGCCCGCAAGCCGGAAATCGACGTGATATTTACGATGGACCCGCCGCCATTGGCCTTCATGTGCGGAACGATTGCTTGCGTCATCAAAAATGGACCATCCAGATTAATGCTCATCACATGCCGCCAAAGCGCGTAGTCGTGGTCGAGCGCTGGCGCGAAATCGGCAACACCGGCATTGTTCACCAGCGCGTCAAGTGAGCCGAACTGATCGATGGTCTCGGACACGATCCGGTCCACGTCATCGGGTTTGGACACATCGCCAATCACAGCGTGGGCATGGTTGCTACCGAACGCGTGAAACGAGGCGTCGATCTCATCGGCCAGCACATCCATGCCGATAACGCGCCAGCCTTCATTAATGAACCGCTTGGCTGTCGCGTAGCCAATACCGCGTGCAGCGCCGGTGATGAGAACGGTCTTCACGGATGATCTCCCCAATGTCGTGATGTTTGTTAACGAAACGGATAGAGCCAACGCTTGTAATCATCAACGAGCGCTAGCGCTGCGTCGATCTCTTAGCGCGTCATCTTTTTGGCGACCTCTTCCTGGCTAATCGCCGCGTCCGGGTCGCCGCCGATAGCCGAAAGCGTGTACCACATGTAAGCGCGCACGAGATCCGGTGTCGGTAAACCGCGGCCAACTTCATAGTACCAGCCGATGCCTGACTGGGCACCGGGGTGGCCCTTCATCGACGAGCGAAGATAGTATTCAAAGGCGCGGCGGTCATCGCGTTCTACGCCGAGCCCCATGGCATACATGACGCCGATCAGTTCCTCAGCATCTGCGTTGCCCGACCGCGCCAGCGGGTCCAGCGCCTCGCGCGCTTCGACAAATTGGTTCGCTTCCATCATGTCACGCGCTTTCTCCAATGCGGTGTTGGCTTGCGCAGAGAGCGGCATTAGACTTGCAAGCAGAACAAGGGCTGCGGCCATCAAGCGACGGTTCATATTCGCCTCCTTCAAAGCTTTCGAAGGTCGGATAATGGTGCGACGCTCGTCAAGGGAGGATGACAGATGCTGCCACGGATTTTCGCGATGTTTGTGGTCGCTGGGCTGGCCATGACGTCCGCGGATGCGGCAGGCGTCGTGCATGATCTTCCGCCACCACTGACCGAAGATCAATTTCAAGACTTCGATGAGCGCCGCGCCCAAATTGGGCAATTGCTGTTCTACGACAAGATCTTGTCAGGTAACCGCAACATCTCTTGCGGCACGTGTCACAACCATGTGCATGCCACCACTGATGGGCTCTCACTTGGCGTCGGCGAGGGTGGAGTTGGGCTCGGTCCCAACCGCAAAATTCCGTCCGGTCGTAACCACCCCGATAAGCGTGTACCGCGAAACGCCAACGCGCTCTTTAACCTCGGCCACGAAGGCTTCCGGGTCATGTTTCACGACGGTCGCGCGTCTGTTGATGATCTCTACGGAAATGGCTTCAATACACCTGCGGAAGAATGGCTGCCGCAGGGGCTGACATCTATCGCGGCAGCGCAGGCGATGTTTCCGGTAACCAGTCAGGTGGAGATGGCAGGCGACCCGGAAGAAAACGACATCGCCGCCTCGCGCCGGGAACGCATTGATCATGTCTGGCCCGTGATTGCCAAACGCGTTTGGGACATTCCTAAATATGTGGAGATGTTTGCAAACGCTTACGATGACGTGGAAACGCCGGGCGACATCACTATGGTGCACATCGCCAATGCCATTGGCGATTTTATCATCTCTGAGTGGAAGTCTGCCGATAGCCCGTTTGATGCATTCCTACGCGGTGACAACACCGCGCTGAACGACGCGCAGCACCGCGGCTTGGACTTGTTCTATGGAAAAGCGAACTGCGCCGCGTGTCATGGTGGGCCACTGCTCACCGACCAGAAATTCCACGCGCTTGCGTTACCACCCATCGGTCCCGGACGCGTCAGATCTTTTGATCCCAAGCCTCGTGACGTTGGCCGCATGAGCGAGACCGATGACATCATGGACGCGTATCGTTTCCGTACCCCGTCACTTCGCAATGTCGCGCTTACCGGGCCGTGGGGTCATAACGGCGCTTACAAGTCGATAGAGGGCATCATCCGCCATCATCTTGATCCGGTGACAGCGCTGGGCAATTGGGACCGCTCGCAGGTGGTGCTGCCAAGGTCCGAGCGCTTTGCGGTAACCGACTTCGTCATCTGGGAGGATGCGCGCGAGATGGCGCGGCTGATATCGCGTGTCGACGTAGAGCCCATGAGCCTCGCCGATCGGGAGGTTTCCGATCTGGTTTCGTTTATGAACGCGCTCACCGGCGAAAGCGCACTCAAAGGCCGCCTTGGAAAGCCCGAAAAGGTGCCAAGCGGCCTGCCTGTCGATTGAACCGATTCACGCAAATTTTCCATTTGTCGATGATGGTTCGCTGAAGTATCACGCGCCACTTCGCGCACGCTTTCGACGGGATCGAACCCATGCCACTTCGCTATGCTATCATTGGTTCCGGCATGATGGGCTGCGAGCACATCCGCAATATTGCCCTCATGAAAGATGCCGAAGTTGTCGCTGTCGCTGATCCGAATGCGGCTATGGCCGAGGCAGGTGTGCAGACCGCGGAACGCTCAGGTATCGGCAGACCGAAGTGCTTTACCGACCATCGCGACTTGCTCAGCGCCAATCTAGCTGACGCCTATGTGATCGCCGCTCCGAACGACACGCATTTTGAGATCTGCCGCCATGTGTTTGCGACAAACAAGCCGGTGCTTTTAGAAAAGCCCTCGGCCACCCGGTCTGACCACGCGTGGGACCTTGTGCGGCTAGCGGAGCAAAGATCAGCACCCGTGTGGGTAGCGATGGAATACCGCTACATGCCGCCCGTGGCACGGATGCTAGAGGCGTTGAAGAGTGGCCAAGCGGGTCGCCCGCACATGCTCTCCATTGTGGAGCACCGTTTCCCTTTCCTCGACAAGGTCGACAACTGGAACCGCTTCAGTGCGAGAACGGGCGGCACGCTCGTTGAAAAATGCTGTCATTTCTTCGACTTGATGCGTCTGCTGACCGCGAGCGAAGCAACTCGCATCTATGCGACCGGCGCACAAAGCGTAAACGATATCGCCAGCAGTTACGATGGCAAGCCCGCAGATACGCTCGATAATGCGATGGTGGTCGTCGATTTTGAGAACGGCATGCGCGCTTCTCTCGATCTCTGCATGTTTGCCGAGGGGTCCTACTGGCAGGAACAGATTTCGGTCGTCGGCGATGCCGCAAAACTGGAAGCAAAAATTCCCGGCCCATCACGCTTCTGGCCCGGTGGTGCTGAACGCGCATCGCAATTCATTTTATCGCCGCGCGTGCAAAAGGCTCCCGTTGTCGAAGAAATCGAACAAGACCCGACAATTCTTGCCGCCGGGGATCACCACGGGTCGACCTTTTACCAACATCAGAAATTTGCCGAGATGATCCGTAGCGGCGGTAAGCCGGAAGTCACAATTATTGATGGGGCGATGGCCGTCGATATGGGGATCGCAGCTCAGCGGTCCATCGAGACCGGACAGGCGCAGGTATTGGGCTATGAAGCCGAACCGCTTGCCGGAGCGCTGTCATGATCATCACCTGCGGTGAGGCGCTTTTTGATGTGTTTGCGGATGGCGCAGCGGGCGAAGCTGATCCTTTTGCAATTAGCGCACGCGGTGTCGTCGGTGGCTCGCCCTTGAACGTGGCTTTGGGCCTTTCACGCATGGGGTCAAAGTCCGGCATATTCACGCGCGTCTCCACTGATGCGCTAGGACAAAAGCTATCGGCATTCCTGGATGAGAATGGGGTGAGCCGGCAGTTCTGCGTCACAACCGATAAGCACTACACGACTTTTGTTCTCATTCAGACCAAGCCAGATGGCCAGCCCGATTACGCCATTTATTGCAACGGCACCGCCGACTGCTCGATGGAGATGGCGGACATACCGGAGACCCTGAGCGACGATGTGAAAGTCATCCATCTTGGTTCATTTGCGACCGTCCTGCCCGGAACAGGAGATGTGCACCGCGCCTTTGCAAAACGGGAAGCAGCTCAGCGGTTCATCACCTACGATCCAAACGTCCGCACGATGGTGGAGCCGGATTTGGATCGCTGGCGCGAGATAAATGATGATCTTGTCCCGATCGCAAACTTCGTGAAGGCCAGCGACGAAGACCTCCACATTCTATATCCCGACCGACCAATCGAGCACTTCGCTGAAGACGTCATCTCAAAAGGCGCGGACATCTGCATCGTGACCTGTGGTCCTGACGGGGCGTTGATCATGTCCAAAGACGGCCAAGTGCATCAGGTCAGCGGCGTGACCGTCGATGTGAAGGACACAGTCGGTGCCGGTGATACGTTTCAGGCGGCGTGCCTGCATTTCCTAGAAAAGCATGATGCTTTCTCATCTGAAAAGCTTGCGCAACTAGACCTTTTGGAGATGGGGAATTTCGCCACCCACGCAGCAGCATTGACCTGCACGCGGCGCGGTGCGGATTTGCCGACAGGTGCCGAAATCGAAGCCTTCATGGCGTCTTCGCAGGCGAGCTGAACCATGCTGGTCGTTGCTTCGCATCGCGCTGCAAGCTAGAGCCTCGAAGCCCATCACGAGAATATGTCGCTTCCCATGATCCTCATCCAGCACACTATGTCTGCGCAATCGCGCTTCGTTCGGCTCCTGCTCGCGGAGCATGACATCGACGCGGAATTGGCCGATGAGCGTCCATGGGAGCGCCGGCCTGAATTCTTGCAGGTAAACCCCGCTGGCACACTGCCTGTGCTCTATGCGGAAGCGAACACGCCGATCTGCGGTTACTATGCAATTGCGGAATACCTCGATGAAACACGTGGCATCATGCTGCGCGACCGGCGGCTTATGCCTGAATACCCCTTGGACCGTGCCGAAGCGCGACGTCTCACCGATTGGTTCATGGTGAAATTCGACGCCGATGTGACCCGCGTTCTCGTGCGCGAACGGGTCTTCAAGCTCGAAATGCCAGCGGACCGTGGCGGAGGAGCGCCCGACTCCGGTGCGATGCGCGCCTCTCGCGCCAACATCAAGCAGCATATCGCTTACATCAATTGGCTTGCCGGTACCCGCAATTGGCTCACAGGGGGCAAACTGACAATCGCAGATTTTGCCGCTGCCGGTGCGATCTCCATTCTCGACTATCTGGGTGAGCTGGATTGGCGCGATGCTCCCCACGCGCGCGACTGGTATGGTCGCATGAAGTCGCGTCCATCGTTTCGTCCGATCCTGTCGGAGCGTGTGCGTGGTCTGCAACCGGCCTCCCATTACGCCGATCTCGACTTTTAAGCGGCCAAGCACGATAACAGTGACATGCACCCGGAAGCCCGTCAGCAACGCGCCAAAGATGCGCTCATCAGCGATTTGAAGTCGGAAGGCTTTACCGCTGTTGCTGTCACGCATCCGGGCGCAATTCCAGAAGCGCAAGACCGTTTGGTACAGGCTCTCAACGACGGTCATCACGCCACAATGCAATGGATGCGCGACACGCGAGCACGCCGTGGCGCACCGCGCGCGCTGTGGTCCGAGGTTCGTTCTATTATTATGGTCGCGATGAATTACGGGCCTGAAAACAATCTGCAGTCGCTGGAAAACATCGAAAAACCCGACCGTGGAACCATCAGTGTTTACGCGCAGAACCGCGATTATCACGATGTGGTCAAAGGCAAGCTGAAGCAGGCGGCTGGACGTTTCGCGGCGCGAAACCAAGCCGACGTGAAGGTGTTTGTGGACACTGCGCCCGTGATGGAGAAGCCACTCGCGCAAGCCGCCGGGCTCGGTTGGCAGGGCAAGCATACCAATCTGGTAAGCACGCAAATCGGCTCTTGGTTCTTTCTCGGATCGATCTTCACCGACATGGCACTGCCGTTTGATCAGCAAACGCAGAACCATTGCGGCTCCTGCAGTGCCTGCCTTGACGCCTGCCCAACAGATGCTTTTCCAGCGCCTTATCGGCTGGATGCAAACCGCTGCATCTCCTACCTCACCATCGAGCACAAGGGCCTGATCCCGGAAGAATTCCGGGTCGCGATGGGCAATCGCATTTACGGATGCGATGACTGTCTATCCGTTTGCCCTTGGAACAAGTTTGCCAAGCAATCTTCGGAAGCGAAGCTGATCGCGCGTGAAGACCTTAAATCGCCCAAGCTCGCCGACTTGTTGGCACTGGATGATGCTGCGTTTCGCACCCTCTTTTCAGGGTCACCAATTAAACGCATTGGCCGCAATCGCTTCGTCCGAAACTGCCTCATCGCAGCAGGAAACAGCGGAGATCGAAAGCTGATCGCCCATGTCAGACGGCACCTTACCGATCCCGATCATGTCGTGAGCGAAACTGCAAAATGGGCACAGTCGCGCATTGGCGAGCTGTCGGCACTCGCGCGGCTTGAAACCGATTGCGCCGGGCTAGACCGCCCTTACAAAGATGCGGCCGCAAAGGTCAGGGAGCACACACCTTGAAGACTATTCTGCTTTTTGGCGCAGGTTTTTCTGCCATCGCCTACGCCAAATTGAAGGCAGGCGATGATGTCCGATTTATCGGCACCACTCGCTCGGCAGAGAAGCATGAAGCGTTACAAAGGTATGGCATCGAGCCTATCACATTTGACGGAACACTTACCGCGAACCTTGAGAAGGCAATTCGGCAGGCAGACGAAGTCGTCGTCTCCATCTCGCCCGATGAAGCAGGCGATCCGGTTCTAAACTGCTGTGCAGATGAGATTGCTAAGTCGAAGGCTGGCTATATCGCTTACCTCTAGACCGTCGGCGTTTACGGAAATCATGACGGTGCATGGGTGGACGAGGAAACACCGCCGAACCCATCTTCTGAACGGTCTAAGCAACGTGTGGTCGCAGAAAATGCTTGGCTGAAATTCGGCGCCGACCACGATGTTCCGGTCTCGGTGTTGAGGTTGTCAGGCATTTACGGTCCACGCCGCAATCAATTCATGGCGCTGAAAGCAGGGCGCGCCCGCCGGATCGTAAAAGAAGGCCAGGTCTTCAATCGTATTCATGTGGCTGACATTGCCGGCGTGCTTGATCTATTGGGTTCCCAAAAGCTACCCGGCGTCTGGAACGTGACCGACGATCTGCCCGCACCAGCCGAGAAGGTGGTCGAATATTGCGCGTCATTAATGAAAGTTGATCCACCCGAAGCAATTGCCTTCGAAAACGCCACAATGACGCCCATGGCCCGGTCCTTTTACGGCGAAAGCAAACGGGTCTCGAACGCGAAAATCAAAAATGCCGGATATCAATTCAAATATCCAAATTACGAGCAGTCCTTCGCGTCGATGTGGGAAGACGGTTCGTGGATGGACGACAACTAGCGCCGCAGCATTCGCGCTTCTTCTGCTCTCACCAGCAATGGCACACGCCCAGTGTGGGTCAGCCTCGTGGTATGCGCTGAATTCCAGAACAGCTTCGGGCGAAATGATGGACGCATCTCAACTGACAGCCGCCCATCGCACCCTCCGCTTTGGGACCAAAATTCGGGTGACGAACACTTTGAACGGGCGCTCGGTGATTGTTCGCATCAATGACCGCGGGCCCTTTGTCCGTGGTCGGATAATCGACGTGTCGAAAGCAGCCGCCTCGCAAATCGGCATCATCCGACGCGGTCATGCACCGGTTTGCATAGAGCGCGTTGGCTAGGCTCCGCGCATCTTACCCAATGCTTCGATAGCTTTCTTGAGATAGTCGTCACGCTGGTAGACATCGGGGTGGTAGTCGATTTCGCCGTCATCATTGAGCCAGGCGGTGAAGTAACCGACATAGACCGGCACCTTCTCTGTCAGCTTTTCAGCCTGTTCGTATCCGCCAATCTGCGCAGAGACATAGCTTCGGTTTTTGCCAAGTACCGCTGCCGCCATGGCACGCGGGTCTTCCAATCGCACACATCCGTGGCTGTAGGCGCGAGCGTCACGCCCAAAGAGTTCCTTAGCCGGTGTATCATGCATGTAGATCGCGTGTTCGTTTGGGAACATGATTTTCAGCTCGCCCAGTGCATTGCGCGGTCCGGGCTTCTGGCGAATATTGTAAGGCACCGAAGAGCCGAACTTATGCCAGTTGATTGCCGTCGAACTGATGCGCTTACCGCCATAGGTGGTCACCACAAATCCGTTGCGATCCAGATAGCTGGAATCACGGCGCAGCTTTGGCAGATATGAGTTGACGATGATGGACTGCGGTACGCCCCAATAGGGGTTGAAGACCACGTGGTCGATCTCGTCGTGGAAGAAGTATGTCTGGTTCTGACGCTTGCCGACGACAACGTTCATGGCCAGCGCCGTCTCGCCATTCTCAAGATAGCGCACACGATATTCGGGCGCGTTGATCACCACATGGCGATCTGCATATTGTTCTGGATGCCAGCGCAGACGTTCCATCGCCAGCTCAACTTTTTCGATGCGCGACGCTACGGTCTCTCCAGCCAACCGCGCAATGGTCATCGGCCCAACGATGCCGTCCGGCGCAAGGCCAAGATCACGCTGAACGTCGCGGACAAGTTCGACAAGCTCGGAGGTATAACTCAACCGGTCTTCATAGGCGGCGAGCGCGTCGCTGTGCGCGGCTCGCGTTTCATCGCGCAGTTTTCGGTCAATCGCCTTCATCACGAGTGGCAGCACTTCCGACATTGCCCCGGGCTTCATGAAGACCTTTTCGGGAAACACGATTGTATCGTCTTTTGCGTCACGTAGGTCAGCGAGCTCCTTTTGAAGCGCTGCATACTCGCGTTGCTGGGGGCCAAGCGTTGCAAGCCATAAAGCGGGATCGTCAGCAGTCGCCAGCGTCTTCGCAGCTTCATCTGCCGTCATCTGTGGCAGCGAAAAGTCGTGATATCCGGACAATTTGTTTGGGTTAATCGCACCGTCCTTTAAGTCCAGTGCGAACCGCGTCGCGCGCGCAGTCAATTCCACATCGAACGCGATCAATTGTCGAAGCCGTTCGCTCTGGTCATCGGAGAGATCGGGGACTGGAACAGCGTAATGCGCGACCACAAGACCGTGGGCATCTGCCGAGGCGAGCGTCTCACTAAGCGTTTTCGCCCGGTCGGTTATTTCAACACCGTCCGACCATAGAAAATCGCGCTTTTCCGCGTAGATCAATCGCACCGCGTCCGCCGTTGATCGCAAAACACGAACGGTATTTTCCGGGGGCGTCGAAGACGCGATGGCAAAATAATCTGTAGAGGCAAGCCTCGGCGCTGCGGGCTCCATCAGGACCAATTCGGGTAGGATCAGCTTTGGTTCCGCGTCTCCGACGATACCGTCAATGGGCGGTGCGAGCGGATCAAGGAGCACCATCTCGGGCAAATTTTTGGATGAATTCGTCTTTACCGACGCAGCACCGGGCATTGGGGGCGCGACCGGCTCCAACATCGTCATCGGCGGAAGCGTCACAGGCGATGACTGTGCTGCGGCCAACGCAATAGATCCGGTCTCATCCAAATCCGGCAAGAACGATGCGAGCGCGACGGTGACCACATTCTCCGGCTTGTAGGTGAAATATTGAGGACCCGTGATTTTTGCGATCTGGACAGCTTTCTTTTTTCTCTTGGGAGCCGTCTTGCGTTTTACCTGTTGCGGTCGCGTGCGCTGCACGGTGCCGGAACGTTTTTGCCGCTTCCGCTTAAACTCTTCGCGCTTTTTGCGATTAAACAGCAATTCATGCAGCTGAACCTGGTTCGCGCCCGCCGGTGAAACGAGGGGTGACACGTATAGGCCCGTGATAACCACGCAACTTGCCAAAAGTGTTTTCGAAAAGCCGCTCAACATCATGTTCTCCCGAAGACTTTCAAGCTTCACCGCAGATCATCGAATGTCTCATGCGCGGCACTAGATGGAAAGCGGTAACCCGAGCCAGGTTGATGAAGATTGCCGTTCCCGCTCACCGTGAAGCAATAACGTCACAATTTTCACCGAGCGTATCAATTCGCGTGGACGCTTCCCTCGACCATGCGCTAAGCGGTTGCCATGAAAACCGATGATCATCTTTTCCTCGTTGACGGGTCGGCGTACATCTTCCGCGCCTTTCACGCACTTCCGCCGCTTACCCGCAAATCCGACGGTCTTCCCGTTGGCGCAGTCTCCGGCTTCTGCAATATGCTCTGGAAGCTTCTGCAAGACGCGCGAAACACCGAAGCTGGTGTAACGCCAACGCACTTTGCGGTGATCTTCGACTATTCATCCAAGACGTTTCGCAACGATCTTTATGCTGACTACAAAGCCAACCGCGACGAGCCACCCGAAGATTTGCGCCCGCAATTCGGCCTGATCCGCGAGGCGACGCGCGCATTCAATGTGCCCTGCATCGAAACCGAAGGCTACGAGGCTGACGACATCATCGCCGCCTACTGCCGTGAGGTAAATGATATCGGAGCGAAGGCCACGATTGTTTCGTCAGATAAAGACCTCATGCAATTGGTCACCGAAAACGTGTCCATGTATGACACGATGAAGGACCGGCAGATTGGCATTGCCGAGGTCATAGAGAAATTCGGCGTCGGCCCGGAAAAGATGATCGACTTGCAGTCGCTGACGGGCGATTCCACCGACAATATTCCTGGCGTGCCCGGCATCGGGCCCAAGACGGCCGCCCAACTTCTCGAACAGTTCGGCGATCTCGATACGCTTCTGGAGCGCGCGAGCGAGATCAAACAAAACAAGCGGCGGGAAAACCTGATCGAATTTGCCGATCAAGCACGTCTATCGCGCAAGCTGGTGACGCTCGATGTCAACACACCGCTCGACCTGCCTCTCGACGCGCTGTCGCTGGAAACACAAGACGGCCCGAAGCTCGTCGGCTTTTTGAAGTCAATGGAGTTTACCTCGCTGACACGGCGCGTTGCCGAAGCGACCGGTGTGGATGCATCTGCCGTTGACGCAGCTGACGTGGAAATTGCCGACAAAGACGCTTCCCGCGGACCCGATCTCGATGCCTCGTCAAATGGCGACCCGGCGGAACAAAAAGAAGGCGGGAAAACACCCTCAGACCTCGCAACGGCGCGCGCGGATGCTGCGGCTTCAGCGAAGTTCGACACCGACGCTTATGTCTGCGTGCGTGATCTCGAAACGCTTCAAGAGTGGATCGAAAAAGCGCGGGAAGCGGGCGTTGTCGCGTTTGATACGGAGACGGATTCGCTTGACGCAATGCAGGCCAATCTTGTCGGCTTCTCGCTGTCCCATGCCGAAAATGAAGCCTGTTACGTGCCCCTGCAGCATCGCGATGGCGAAGCTGATTTGCTCGGCGGCACGGGTCTTCTCGACGGGCAGATTGACCTGGATAACGCGCTGGCAGCACTCAAAGAGCTGCTCGAAGACAGGTCCATCCTGATCGTCGGCCAAAACATCAAATATGATTGGCTCGTTATGCATCGGTATAGCGTCGATATCGCCTCGTTCGATGACACCATGCTGCTTTCTTACGTGGCCGACGCGGGAAATGGCGCACAAGGCATGGATGCGCTCAGCGAGAAGTGGCTTGGCCACAAGCCGATCCCCTACAAAGATATCGCGGGCACGGGCAAAAAGGCGGTCACCTTCGACAAAATCGCGCTCGACGTCGCGACGAAATACGCCGCCGAAGATGCCGACATTACACTACGTCTTTGGCGGGTGCTGAAACCGCGCGTGCAAGCCGCCGGGCTCACCCGCGTTTACGAGCGTCTTGAGCGTCCGCTGGTGCCCGTGATTGCCCGAATGGAAGAGCGTGGCATTTCCGTCGACCGCCAAATCCTGTCGCGCCTCTCTGGCGAATTCGCCCAGAAAGCAGCAGCGTTTGAAGACGAGATTTATGAACTTGCGGGCGAAAAATTCAACGTCGGCTCGCCCAAACAATTGGGCGAAATCCTGTTTGACAAGATGAGCCTGCCCGGCGGCAAAAAGACCAAGACCGGCCAGTGGGCAACGGGCGCGCAACAACTTGAAGACCTCGCCGCCGAGGGTCACGAATTGCCGCGCAAAATCGTCGATTGGCGTCAGCTCACGAAACTCAAATCCACCTACACCGACGCGCTGCCGGGCTACATCCACCCCGAGACGAACCGCGTGCACACGTCCTATTCCATGGCCGCCACGTCCACAGGACGCCTTTCGTCGTCCGAACCCAACCTGCAAAATATCCCGATCCGCACCGCCGCAGGTCGGCGTATTCGTACCGCGTTTGTGGCCGAGAAAGGTAACAAGCTGATTTCCGCTGACTACAGCCAGATCGAACTGCGCGTGTTGGCCCATGTGGCGGATATCCCGCAATTGAAACAGGCCTTCGCCGACGGCATTGACATTCACGCGATGACGGCATCCGAGATGTTTAATGTACCGCTCGCCGAGATGACGCCGGAGGTGCGCCGCTCTGCCAAGGCGATCAATTTCGGGATCATCTATGGCATTTCTGCCTTCGGCCTCGCGAACAATCTGGGCATCGAGCGGTCGGAGGCGGGAGACTACATCAAAACCTACTTTGAGCGCTTTCCCGGCATCAAAACCTATATGGACGAGACCAAAGCGTTTGCCCGCGAGCACGGTTATGTGGAGACGATCTTCGGCCGCCGCGCGCACTATCCCGACATCCGCTCGTCCAACCCCTCCATGCGCGCCTTTAACGAGCGTGCTGCCATCAACGCGCCCATTCAGGGGTCCGCCGCCGACATCATCCGCCGCGCCATGGTGCGCATGGAACAAGCGCTCGCAGATGCAAATCTCAGCGCCCGCATGCTGCTGCAGGTGCACGACGAACTGATTTTTGAGACGCCGAAAGCAGAAGTCGAAAAAACCATTCCGGTCGTGAAACAAATCATGGAGAACGCCGCGATGCCTGCGATTTCCATGAGCGTGCCACTGGCCGTCGATGCCGAAGCCGCCGACGATTGGGACGGCGCGCATTAGGCGCCCTACCTATGCCGTCATCCTCGGGCGAGCGTAGCAAGACCCGAGGACCCATTCCGTGAAGCAGAATGCGGGCACCTTCTTGTAGAATAGGGGCCGGCACGCATGTCACGGAATGGACCCTCGCTCCTCGGCTTATACTATGCACGGGCCTGCCAGTGCGACGGCGCTTCGCTCGTCTTAGGTCGGAGGCCGAGGATGATTAAGTTGGGTCCGCTAATCCCAAATCTTTTGCAAGCTGACGTGCCTTTTCAACCACTGGAGCACCATAATCAGCCTTTTCAAATCCGGCTAACACGCCATCCATCACAAGCTTTGCATCCTCCGCCCGATCAAGCTCGGATAAGCAGGATGCGATCAGCCAGCGCGTCGTCAAAGTGCCGGGATGGTCTGCGCCTTGGACGCGTTCCATGTCCGGCAACAGCGCCTGTGCGGCGTCCAGTGCCTCTTGCGGTTTGCCCGTATACTGCAGACAAGATGCGATCAGCCAGCGCGTCGTCAAAGTGCCGGGATGGTCTCCGCCGTTGACGCGTTCTTCATCCGGTAGCAGTGCCTGTGCGGCGTCCAGTGCCTCCTCGGGCTTGCCCGTGGCTTGCAGACAAGATGCGATCAACAAGCGCGTTGTCAAAGTGTCGGGATGGTCTTCGCCTTGGACGCGTTCTTCATCCGGCAACAGCGCCTGTGCGGCGTCCAGTGCCTCCTGGGGCTTGCCTGTATCCTGCAGACAAGATGCGATCAAATAGCGCGTCGTCAAAGTGCCGGGATGGTCTCCGCCGTTGACGCGTTCTTCATCCGGTAGCAGTGCCTGTGCGGCGTGCAGTGCCTCCTGGGGCTTGCCCGTATCCTCCAGACAAGATGCGATCAACAAGCGCGTGCTCAAAGTGCTGGGATGGTCTCCGCCGTTGACGCGTTCTTCATCCGGCAACAGCGCCTGTGCGGCGTCCAGTGCCTCCTGGGGCTTGCCTGTATCCTGCAGACAAGATGCGATCAAATAGCGCGTTGTCAAAGTGCCGGGATGGTCTGCGCCTTTGACGCGTTCTTTACCCGGCAACAGCGCCTGTGCGGCGTGCAGTGCCTTCTGCGGTTTGCCACTTAGCCGGGTAGATTGTGCTTCATTAAATCGCCAGTACAGTGTGTGATCGCTCAAAGCGCCGTGCTTTTTTCTCGACAAACGAAATGTTGCGCCCGCCACCACAGTTGCACTTGCATACGCACCCCGCTTGAGTGCCTTTTCATATGCTATCTCAATCGCTGAAAGATGTTGTGGTATTTGCTCATATTGCTGGCGCATGGCTCGACGCTCATCATCGCTTCTTAGACGAACCTTCGTGCCCTCTTTTGCCAGCGCCTCTGCCTGCTTCAATTCTTCGCTGAGCGTCAGCATGTCAATGTCGTCTGGATCAGCGACCCAACTGGCGAACGCGAAATGGCGAGCATTTGCGTAGCCTGCAGCGCCTTCAATTGGCGCGTAGGATACGGCCTCTTTGGCAAGCGTGCGGTAAGCTTTGTTAAGTGCAGCGCCATGACCCGTCACAAAATCTCGTCAGAGGTCTACCGAACGGTCGAAGTTGTCATCCCGTTCTTCTATGCCGAGCTTCTTCAAGAATCCGGTGGGCGTCTCATCTTCAATTTTTCTCAGAGCGGACTCTTTGCGCTCATTCTCTGCCTCAAGCGTTTTGATTTTTCCGCGAAGCGTTTCGTTTTCCTCAATGCCCTTCTTGTAGCGAGCGCGGCCACTCGAGTAGCTCAAGCCGAAGACTGTAATGATTGGCCCAAAAATCCAAGCAGCGAGCTTTGCTTGGCCCCAAGCACCACCAGTTTCTGCCTCCAGTAAAGCGCCACGGATTGCTTCAATCAGCCATTCCATAACTTAATTCGCCAAGCTGTAGTTTCTTTTCGTTATTACTCGGAGCATTTTTGCTTTCGGTGAAAGGTTCAGATCCCAAGGGGCGAGTGAAATTGGATTTGTACTTTGAATGCAGCGGTATTCCTGCAGCCCCCCCCCATCACGCGGATGTTAACTTTGTTCACCCAGGGGGCAGGTTGACGCACATGCGCGGAGGTGGAATGCCGGACGCTGATATTCGGAGAGACACATGATCAAAACACTTTTGGCGACGGCCTGCGCGGCGTCTTTTTCAATTTCAGCGGCAATCGCCGATGATTTGACGCCAAACCCAGCCGAATGGGATCAAATTCTTGAAAATGCGTCCGGCCAGACCGTCTATTGGAATGCGTGGGGCGGTTCGGGTTCGATCAACGATTACATCGCTTGGGTTGGCGAAACGCTGGAAGAACGCCACGATATAAAGGTCCGCCATGTAAAGCTGGATGACACCGCAAACGCGGTGTCTACCGTGCTCGCAGAAAAGAGCGCCGGTCGCGACGAGGGTGGCACGATCGATCTCATCTGGATCAATGGTGAAAACTTCGCGGCGATGAAGCGCGAGGGCATGCTTTACGGTCCGGGCTGGGTGCAAGATCTGCCGAATTGGACGGTCGTGGACCACGAGACCAAGCCGACGATCACGACCGACTTCACGCTTCCCGTCGATGGAATGGCGTCCCCTTGGGGCATGGCAAAGCTCGTGTTCTTTTACGATAGCGCGCGGACAGAAGCGAGCGACCTGCCGGACAACACCGATGATCTGCTTGCATGGGCGAAAGAAAATCCGGGCCGCTTTGCCTATCCGCAGCCGCCGGATTTCATCGGTTCCAGCTTTTTAAAACAGGTTCTGATCGAGCGTGTGGACGATAAATCGGTACTCGCAGCACCGGTGGTCGAGGCTGATTTCGCAGAGGTCACCAAGCCCCTGTTCAACTACCTCGATCAGCTCAATGAGGTTGCCTGGCGCAAAGGTCAGGCGTTCCCGAAAGATTACCCGTCAATGAGCCAGATGTTGGCAGACGGCGAAGTGGACATCACGTTCGCATTCAATCCAGCCGATGCATCCGCCGCAATTGCGGAGCAGCGTTTACCCGATACCGTTCGCTCATTCACATTTTCAGGTGGCACACTCTCCAACACGCACTTCGTGTCGATCCCTTATAATGCGTCGGCTAAGGAAGGCGCGCTGGTGCTGGCCAACTTCCTGATCTCACCGGAAGCTCAAGCGCGCAAACAGGACCCCAACGTATGGGGCGATCCCACCGTGCTCGCAATGGACAAACTAGAAGAAGCAGACCGCGGGGCCTTCGATGCGCTTGACCTTGGCATCGCCACACTTCCACCGGCTGAGCTTGGTCCAGCATTTGAAGAACCGCATCCAACATGGATGAACAGCTTGGAACGCGCTTGGTCGGCCCGCTACGGCGTGGCTAATTAATCTGCATTCGGAGCGGCAAGCGTGGATCGAACTTGACGTTGCTGCCTCCGTTTTCCCGATTTGCACCCGCGGCTGCACTGGGCGTTTTGGCACTTCCGGTGTTAGCTGGTTTTGCGGGCACTCTTTTGCCGGCCTTTGGTTATTTGCCGGCTGTCGGTTTCACTGAATTTAGTTTGGAACCGTTTCGAGAGCTCGTTGAAGAGCCCGGCGTTGGGCGCTCCGTCTGGCTCAGTTTTCAAACCGGATTGTTGTCGACCCTGGTATCCGTGATCATCGTAGCCGGCTTCGTGGCTGCGTGGTTTGGGCACAACTCTTTTCTTGCGGTGCGCTCGCTGATTTCGCCGCTTCTCGCTGTCCCTCACGCGGCCGCCGCTCTTGGCCTGGCGTTTATGATCGCGCCGTCCGGCTTTCTTGTCCGCCTTATCTCGCCGGAACTGACGGGGTGGGATCGTCCACCTGACCTGTTGATCGTGAACGATCAAAACGCTCTAGCGCTAACAGCCGGATTGATCGTGAAAGAAGTTCCATTCCTCTTTTTGATCACGATGGCTGCGCTCCCACAGGTGCCCGTGCGGAGGTCGCTCCGGCTTACTGCTGGCCTTGGCTACGGCCAGCTTGCAGGCTTTTTGCTGGTCACCTGGCCCATGATTTACCGGCAGATCAGGCTGGGTATTTTCGCGGTTTTGGCGTTTGCGTCGTCCGTCGTGGATGTCTCGATCATTCTCGGGCCAACGATCCCGTCAACGCTTGCTGTCCGCTTGGTGGAATGGATGAACGATCCAGACCTTTCGCGCCGAACCGTGGCTTGCGCCGGCGCTTGCGTGCAGATCGCGGTCACTGGCGCGCTTTTGCTGTTCTGGATCGTCGTTGAACGCGTCTGCGCAACCATTGCGCGTGTAATTCTTGCCAACGGTCACCGTTTTGAGCGCGATATTTTTGTTCGCCAGTGTGCCCGCGCGGCGATGGTCACCAGCGCAGCTCTTGTGTTCGCCGGGCTCGCGATGATGGCCGTTTGGTCCTTCGCCGGATTGTGGACTTACCCCGACGCGTTGCCACAAAACCTCAATCTCCGCACTTGGAGCCGCGCTTTGCCGTCTTTGTCCGGGCACGTGTCGACAACACTTTTGATCGGGGTCTCTGCGACGTTGCTTTCTATCGCGTTGGTTCTCGGATGTCTGCAGCGTGAGACGGAAATCGGGAAAAATGGAACGGGTCGCGCGCTTTATTTGCTCTATTTGCCGCTCATCATTCCGCAAGTTGGCTTCTTGTTCGGCCTGCAGTTTCTGCTTGTCTCCGGCAATGCCGACGCATCGCTTGCCGCGCTTATTTTGGTGCATATGATCTTCGTTTTGCCCTATGTTTTTCTCTCGCTCGCGCCTCCATGGCGCGCGCAGGACAGGCGATACGATCGTGTGGCTCTGGCGCTTGGCGCGTCTCAGCGCAAGGTATTCTGGCGCATCCGTGTGCCCATGCTTCTGCGCGCAATTCTTGCCGCAATGGCGGTTGGTTTTGCCGTTTCAGTCGCGCAATATCTGCCGACGTTGCTCGTCGGCGCGGGACGATTTTCCACCGTCACCACAGAGGCGGTCGCGCTCGGCACAGGTGGGAACAGACGCGTTGTCGGCGTCTATGCCTTTGTGCAAATGCTTTTGCCGTTCGTCGGATTTCTGCTTGCCACCATCATCCCGGCATTGCTTTTCAGAAATCGTCGCGCGATCAATCTCGGTTGATGACAGCGGTTGATATGGCCCACTCCCTCACACTCAAAGACCTCCGTATTTCCCTAGACGGCACGTGTTTGCTCGCGCTGGATGAAGTGGTAAAGCCCGGCGGCGTGTTGACGGTCATGGGCCCCTCGGGGTCTGGAAAATCGACACTTCTGTCGGTGCTAAGCGGTTTCCGGGAAAAAGCGTTTGAGGTCAGCGGTCGCATTTTCTGTGGAGACTTGGACATCACGGAATGGCCTCCGCAGCAACGCCGTGCGGGATTGCTTTTCCAAGACCCGCTGCTGTTTCCCCATATGAGCGTTGGGCAAAATCTGGTTTTCGCAATCCCCGCAGAAAAACGTGGGCGCGCTCGCCGTCGCGCCATGGCAGAAGCGGCACTTTCCGACATTGGTTTGCCGGACATGTTTGACCGAGACCCGGCAACGCTCTCTGGGGGTCAGGCCGCTCGCGTTGCGCTGGCGCGCACGCTTTTATCCAGCCCCGCATTTGTGCTGTTGGACGAGCCTTTCTCCAAACTCGATACCGAATTGCGCCAACAGATGCGGGAGCTCGTGTTTTCGACCGCCAGACAGTCCGAGTGGCCCATGGTGCTTGTGACCCATGATGCAGACGACGCGCGCGCTGCTGGCGGCAAGACGATCAATCTCAGCGACGCAGCGCACAATGGCTGATGATCTGCCTCCCGTTTCGGAGGTTGCCGACGATGTCACGAACGCGCTGGCCCGCCACCGGCGGGCAGTGCTTGTCGCTCCGCCCGGTGCCGGTAAAACGACGTATATTCCGCTACACCTTCTGCGGTCACGCGAACCGGGCCAAATAGGCAAAATCCTGCTGCTCTCACCGCGTCGGCTGGCAGCGCGGGCCGCTGCTGACCGCATGGCGAAAATGCTTGGCGAGAAGCCGGGTCAGACGGTCGGTTACCGCGTGCGACTTGAAACGCGGGTCAGTGCCCAAACCCGCATCGAGGTCGTGACCGAAGGCATTCTTCAGCGCATGATCTTCGATGATCCTGAGCTCACCGGCATCGAGACGATCATCTTTGATGAATTCCATGAACGCTCACTGGATGCCGATTTTGGTTTGGCGCTCGCGTTGGATGTCGCCGACGCCCTGCGGGATGATCTCTCCATACTGGTCATGTCAGCCACGATTGACGGTGCTGCTGTGTCGAAGATGTTGGGGGAGGGCATTCCGGTCATTCACTCCGAAGGCCGGATGTTTCCGGTCGATATTCAGTACAGACCGAAACCGGGAAGTCGCAGGCTTGAAGATGAAATGGCGTCAGCCGTGCTCGATCTGGTTCGCGAAGAGCGGGGCTCAATCCTCGCATTCTTACCGGGGCAAGCCGAGATCAAGCGCACCGCGCAGACGCTGGAAAGCAAATTGCCTGCAGAAATTGCTTTGCACCAGCTATACGGCGCAGCCGGCATAGAAGCGCAAAGTGCAGCCGTTGCCGCCACCGGCGAAAACGAGCGAAAAATTGTGCTCGCAACGTCCATTGCTGAGACTTCGATTACCATTCATGGCGCGCGCCACGTCGTTGACAGCGGCTTATCACGGGAGCCGCGCTACGATCCCGAGACCGGTATAACCCGGTTGGAAACCGTTCGCGCGTCAAAAGCGTCAATCACCCAGAGAGCCGGGCGCGCTGGCCGCACCGCACCGGGCACAGCGACCCGATTGTGGGCGGCAGCCGCCAATAACGCGCTGCCTGACTACGCGATCCCCGAACTGCAAAACGCTGATCTCAGCCGATTGGTGCTCGATTGTGCTGCATTTGGCGTTGGTGATCCAACGACCCTGCGTTTTCCAGACGCGTTGCCCGAGCGAGCTTTGGCGAAGGCGCGAGACCTGCTTCAGGCGCTTGACCTTCTCGAACCCGATGGTCGACCCACCGCAAAAGGGGTTGAAGCTCAGAAGCTGCCATTCGCGATCCGCGATGCTGCGATGGTGCAAGCGGTGGAGCGGGATACCGATCCTCGCGTGTTTCGCGCTGCGCTCGCGCTTCTCAAATCCGAGCAGGGCCTGGGCGGCATTGGAAACGACATCGCAAAGCGCTTCCGCAATTTACGCGCTGACCGAAGCAAGCGCGCAGGCGCAGTGTGCAAGCTTGCAGAACGCATCGGTGGAGCGAGGCCCGATTGGGCATCGTCATTCTTCGACGCTGCCGAGGCATTGTTAGACGGCTATACAGATCGCATTGCCAAGCGGCGCGATGCGGGAAGCGGGCGTTATATCCTCGCAAACGGACTAGGCGCTTATCTGGACGCTGACGATCCGCTCGCGTCTTCTGAGTGGTTGGTCGTGACTGATGTCACGGGATCAGGGCCCGACAAACGTATTCTCGCAGCCGCTGCGCTGAGTGATGCCCAAGTGCTTGGCCATTCTGCAGTGGAGATCATCGAGCGGACCGCTTTGTCATTCGATAAGGCATCGCGGTCGGTCCGCGCACGCGAGCAAAAGATGCTTGGCGCAATCAGATTGTCGAGCCAACCGACAAAGGTAGAGCCGAACGAAGATGTTCAGCGCGCTCTTACGGAAGGGGTGAGGCGACACGGTCTTTCCATTTTGCAAATGTCGAAAGCGACGATAGCGCTTCGCGCGCGTCTTCACTGGCTTCATCAGAACGCACCGGAAATATATCCGCAGTTTGACGAAGCGACCCTTCGCGACGACGTAAACGACTGGTTACTCCCCTTTTTAGCAGGCATCACCAGTTTTGATGAACTCGAAGCACGGAGCTTGGATGCAGCGTTGTTGGCAAGGGGAGGTCTGCAATCCACTGCACAATTAAACTCCATCGCGCCGGGCAAAATCACTGTCTCCAACGGCTCCGAATTACCGCTTAACTATCCAGAAGACGGCGGTTCGCCTATTATTTGCGCACGTCCACAAATGCTTTACGGAACCAAACAGCATCCGAGCATTCTGGATGGCAAGGTGCCGGTGCTGATCGAAATGCTCTCGCCGGCGCAGCGTCCAATCCAACGCACATCTGACCTGCCAGGCTTCTGGAAAGGCGGCTGGTCGGATCTGCGTCGGGATATGCGCAGTCAGTACCCGAAGCATGATTGGCCCGAAGACCCGGCGAATGCGCAACCAAATCGCAGGCGTGGCAAATAGCAACAACTTTGCTTCCGCTTCTGCGCCCCTATTTCCGTTCTCATGACACTTGGTCTCGTACAATCCTTCTCGAATTCTTTCGACACGCGTCGCCTCCGGCTTTCTACGCTCGTCAACACCCGTTGGCTCGCTGTCGCCGGGCAGGGCCTCACTGTGGCAATGGTGTTGATCTATCTGCAGTTCCCGCTGCCGGTTTTGCCCGTCGCGCTTTTGATAGGCGCATCAGTCGCGCTCAATATGGGTTTGACGTGGAAATTCTCGCCGAACCATCGTCTGCAATCAAATCATCTATTCTTCGTGCTTGCGTTCGACGTCATTCAGCTTGCGGGGCTTCTCTACTTCACAGGTGGTCTGGAAAACCCATTTTCCGTGCTGCTGGTCGTTCCGGTCGTCATCAGTGCCGTATCATCGCCTGTGAAGATGACAGCCGCGCTCGGTGGTATGGTGATTATTGCATCATCTATTTTGGTTTTCGAACATGCACCGCTGCCTTGGTTTGAAGGCGTGGAGCTCGAAATACCGTCGGTCTATCTCGGAGGGGTTTGGGCCGCCGTGGTCGTGTCGCTTGGCTTTAGCGCATTCTATATTGGGCGCGTGGCAGAAGAAGCGCGGGTGTTGGCCGAAGCACTTGCGGAGACAGAACTCGTTTTGCAGCGGGAGATGCATCTCTCCGCGCTCGATGGACTTGCCGCTGCCGCGGCCCATGAGCTTGGTACACCACTGGCGACGATTTCGCTCGTATCGCGTGAGATGGATCGTGCGGTGACCGAACCCGGCGATTTGAAAGAAGATATTGCCCTTCTGCGACAACAGGCGGAACGCTGCCGTGAAATTTTGGGCCGACTGACCACGCTTCAATCCACCGACGAGACCCAAATGTCACGCTTGCCACTGATGGCGATGATTGAAGAAGTGATTGCGCCTCACCGGGAATTCGGGGTGGCGATTTCCGTCGAGAAGGAGAGCATAGACGCCGCTGAACCCGTTGGCCGCCGTAATCCGGGCATTCTTTATGGACTTGGCAATCTGGTTGAGAACGCTGTCGACTTTGCGCGCAGCGACGTGTCGATTCTCGTGCGCTGGAATGCGGATAAAGTCACCGTTCAGATCAAAGATGATGGCCCGGGCTTTTCGCCAATACAGGTGGAACGCTTAGGCGAGCCAGACGCCGGGCGATTCCGTTCGGCGGACCGCCAGCGCAAGGGCAGCAACGGTCTGGGTCTGGGAATATTTATTGCAAAAACGCTTCTTGAGAGAACCGGCGCCTCGCTGGGTTTTGCCAACGCTAATCCCCCTCATAAAGGCGCTTTGGTGACCGTGGACTGGTCACGCGCTTCAATTGACACATATCATAGGGCTCAGGACAAGGAGGCCGTCCGCGATGAATGAAATAGGGACAGTAGAAAGGTCCATCCAAATAAGCGAATTGACCGCAGACCGGTCGTTGCTGCTGGTGGACGACGATGCGCCGTTTCTGCGCCGTTTGGGCAGAGCAATGGAAACGCGTGGTTTTGAGGTTCGCGTTGCTGAAAGTGTAAGTGACGCAATTCGTGAGGTGCGAAACTCAGCGCCCGCCTACGCAGTCGTCGACCTTCGGCTCGATGATGGCAATGGTTTGGACGTGATTGAGGAAATCCATGCGATCCGCCCTGAAACGCGTGCGATTGTGCTAACGGGATACGGCAACATCGCAACCGCCGTAACGGCGGTCAAAATGGGTGCGGTTGACTACTTGTCGAAGCCCGCTGACGCCGATGATGTTTACCATGCACTGACAGCAAAGCCGGGTGAAAAAGCTCCACCACCGGAAAATCCGATGTCTGCTGACCGCGTTCGCTGGGAACACATCCAGCGGGTCTACGAAGCGTGTGAGCGTAACGTTTCAGAGACTGCGCGTCGTTTGAACATGCACCGACGGACCTTGCAGCGTATTCTGGCAAAGCGCGCCCCGCGCTGACGCCTGGCGTTTACTGCGGAGCAAGCAACTCAGCGGTGTAGAGCCGCTGAGCCGCGACAGTTGCAAAACGGTTTATGACCGCCTTTCTTCGGGAAGGCGCCATTTTCATTTTTTCAACCGCGCGAACAATTTCCGCGTCTCTTTTGTCAGCCAATATAAGGCCTGCTTCCTCAGGAAACTCGTTGAGCGGCACATCGGGCAGCGTGGCAAAATACAATGCATCGCAAAAATCGGTGTAGTCTGTCCATTTGTGGTCCGCCCGCAGGTCCTGCAGGCTCGACTTGATCTCGATGATCCAGAATGTGCCATCTGGAAAAAGTCCGCAGAGGTCTGCACGTCGGCCATTTGCCAGAGTGAGTTCGGGAACAGACGCCGCGCCCATCGTTGAGAGCATCGACTGCAGACCACGTCGCACCTGCATGGCGCGGCCACTTTGGCGGCCATCGACAAGCGGATGTGATTGGATTGCGGAAACGAGCGGCATGGTTAGCGTTTGCCAGATTCGGTTCAGCTTACCAAGATAGCGAAAAAGGTACTGTGTGGTACGGAAGTCACTTGGCTATGGCATGATCATCGTGCATCAATTACCAAAGGTTAACCTTGTTTGATAACAAATGGGCCGTCGGGACAGTCATAAGGGGACAGTGATGAAAATTTGGACAAAAAGCGTGCTCGTTGCAGCCGCGATTGCCTTAGCAGGCTGTTCTACAACCAATTCGGCATATTTCAGCGGAGCCTATAAACCCGTTCGTGACGGTGGATTTACGCTTCCCGCAATTCCCGTTTCCAAGGTGAAGCCGGAATTTCGCCGTCAGGAAGTGAACTACGAAACCAAAGAACGCGCCGGTACGATCATCGTCGATACCCCAAATCGCCATCTCTACTTCGTGCTCGGTGATGGTCGCGCAGTTCGCTACGGTATCGGTGTTGGTCGCGATGGTTTTCGCTGGTCTGGAACGGCAAAAGTTGGCTGGAAGCGTGAATGGCCCACATGGACGCCGCCTGCAGCTATGATCCGTCGCCAGCCGGAACTTGCCAAGTATCGCGGCGGCATGAAGCCAGGTCTCAAAAACCCGCTCGGTCCGCGTGCACTGTACCTTACGCGCAACGGCCGCGACACAGGCTATCGCTTGCATGGTTCGCCGGAATGGTGGTCAATTGGTGGGGCGGTGTCATCGGGCTGCATCCGCATGCTGAACCAAGACATCATGGATCTTTACGAGCGGACAAAGCCCGGCGCGAAGGTCATCGTAAAACCGGCCTAAGCCAAAAAATCATCGAGTTGAGAAACAAAAAACCGGGCTTCAAGCCCGGCTTTTTTTACATCGATTCTACATGCTCGACTTCGGGCACAAAATGCCGAAGCAGGTTCTGAATGCCGTGTTTGAGCGTGGCGGTGGACGATGGACACCCGGCACACGCACCTTTCATCTTCAAGAACACGGTCCCATCGCGAAACCCTCTAAATGTGATATCGCCACCATCTTGGGCAACAGCCGGGCGAACTCGTGTTTCGATGAGTTCCTTGATCGTTTGTACGATCACCGCGTCAGACTTCTCAAAGAATTCCTCGACAGCGTCTTCGGCAAATTCATCGTCCCCGCTTCGCTGTATAACCGGTTCACCGGCGGTGAGATGCTCCATGATATTTGCAAGGATGGACGGTTTCAGGTGTGCCCATTCAAAGTCTTCCGACTTGGTCACAGTCACAAAATCGTAACCAAAGAACACACCCATCACACCGTCAATCTCAAACAGTTTCGACGCGAGCGGCGACTTCTGGGATGCCTCCTGTGGATCGACAAAATCTGCCGTTCCCATTTCCATCACTACCTGTCCCGGCAGGAATTTTAGCGTCGCAGGATTTGGCGTTGTTTCCGTTTGAATAAACATCAATGCACCTCTGTGTTGACGGCAAAATATGCCCGAACAAATTCTTGATCAAGTGTGACCCTTTGCGGTGGTTATCAGCCGCTTCAACCCCAAGGCCCCAACCATCAAGGGCGCAACCCCAAGGCGCCAAGACGCTCAGGAAAGCGCCGCAATGTCCTCGTCAGAGAGGTTCGCAGGCACGACCGTCACCGGGATTGGAAAAGCAGCACTGCCGCCCGCAATCGACGAAACCAGTGGCCCCGGCCCCTCTTTCGCCGAACCCGCCGCCAGGACAAGGATGGCAATTTCCTGATCATCTTCGGTCAATTGGTGGATCGCATCCACCGCGTCACCTTCTCTGATCACGCGTTCAGCTTCTATCTGGCAGCGGTCGCGTGCAAGTGCCGTGAACTTCGTAAATGCGGCTTCAGCCTGCTCATGGGCCTCTGCTCGCATCACTTCTTCAACGCCCAGCCAGTGTTGAAACCCACCCTGTTCAATAATGTAGAGGAGGACGAGGCTACCGCCCGTGTGTGCAGCGCGGCTCGCCGCGTAAAACACCGCACGTTCGCATTCCGGCGTGTCGTCAACGATCGCCAGAAACTTTCGTGTATAGCCGTCTTTTCGACCGATGCGTTCAGTGACCATAGCCAAAGCTCGCACGACTTTCTGGGGCCATCAAGCGTCTCTCGCACACAAAATCTGGGGTGTCCTAATCGATACCAACGATTTCGCGCACGCTTTCCATCGTCTTTGCGGCAATCGTTTTTGCACGGGCCGCGCCGTTTGCGAGCACCTCGTCGATATACCCCGTATCGTCGGTCAGACGCCGCATTTCGGCGTTGATGGGCGCTAGCTTCTCCACGCAAAGATCACTCAAGGCCGACTTGAACGCGGAGAACGATTGGCCGCCGAACTCGGTCAAGACTGCCTCAGTCGTCCGGTCGGAAAGGGCCGCGTATATGCCGACGAGGTTTGCCGCTTCCGCGCGTCCTTCCAGACCATCGGGCTCTGAGGGCAAGTTATCAGCATCTGATTTCGCCTTCTTGATCTTCTTGGCGATATCATCCGCGGTATCTGTGAGGTTGATACGACTAAGATCAGATGGGTCTGATTTCGACATCTTCTTCGTGCCGTCCCGCAAACTCATAATGCGCGTCGCAGGCCCTTCGATAATCGGCTCGGTGATCGGGAAGAAGCCGTTGACCGTCTCCTTTCCCACTTCCATTTTGGTGCCCAGCCCGAGGCTGCCAATGCGCTCAGAGTAGTCATAGTTAAACTTCTGCGCGATTTGGCGTGTCAGTTCCAAGTGCTGCTTTTGGTCTTCGCCCACTGGCACATGGGTGCCTTGATAAAGCAAAATGTCAGCAGCCATGAGCGCGGGATATGCAAACAGCCCAACGGACGCTTTTTCGCGGTCTTTGCCAGCCTTATCTTTGAACTGAGTCATGCGGTTCAACCATCCCATGCGCGCAACGCAGTTGAACACCCATGCAAGCTCGGTGTGTTCCCGCACGCGGCTCTGGTTGAACACGATGTGTTTTTCCGCGTCGATACCTGCAGCAAGATAGGCTGCCGCCACAGACCGCGTAGCCGAGCGGAGCTCATCGGGGTCTTGCGCCACCGTCATCGCGTGCATGTCCACGACGCAATAGATGCATTCGAAGTCTTCCTGAAGCGCGACGAATTTACGGATCGCGCCAAGATAATTACCGAGTGTCAAATTGCCCGTCGGTTGAACGCCGGAGAAGATGCGGCGTGTAAAATGCTGATCCATAACATTGCCTGATGGTGGAAAACCTCGCGCTTATGGCAGCGGTAATAACGCGGTTCAAGCGCCTTTGCTCTTTCGCTTTAGAGCCTGCCGCAGCATCGTGCGATCCACGCCGCCAGTGATGAACACGCTCGCGAAATAGATCATGCTTGCCACCGCAATGCCAACGGCCAGCAGGGGCAGACGCACCGCAATGCCCGAGGCGGCAAACATCCCGTCGCTGAAATATAGATAACCATAGAGTGCCGCGCTCATCACCGCCGTTGAAACCACTATCATCGCCAGCCGTCGCCAAGTGGACCCGTCGACTTGAAATGTGCGCTCACGGGTAAGCAGAAGAGCGAGCACAATTGCGTTCACCCAGCCCGCAACGCTCGTCGCAATCGCAACGCCCACATGTCCATAGACTGGAAAGAGTGCGAGGCTCGCCGCTACGTTGACCACGAGCGAAACGAGCGAAATCCACATCGGCGTTTTCATGTCTTCACGCGCGAAATAGGCAGGCTGCAAAATCTTGATGAGCACGAAAGACGGCAGGCCAATGCCGAACGCTGCAACCGCAACCGCAACCTGATCAGTTGTGTCGGCTGTAAACGCACCGCGTTCGTAGAGTACCGAAACGATATGGTTTGGAATGACAATGAGTGCAGCGGCGGCCGGAATAGTGAGCGCCATGCCAAACTCAAGACTTCGGTTCTGCAACTTGTGGGTCTCGCCAAGATCGCCAGCCGACAATGCGCGTGATAATTCTGGCAGCAACACCACGCCTATCGCGATGCCGACAACGCCAAGCGGCAATTGGTAAAGTCGGTCGGCATAGCTCAACCAACTGATCGCGCTGTCCTGTTGAGACGCAATGATCTGCCCGATCAGAATATTGATCTGAACAATTCCGCCCGTCAGCGCAGCAGGCGCGGCAAGCGCCAGAAGCCGACGCACCTTCGGGCTAAGCGCTACAGCCTTCGGCCGAAAGCTAAACCCGATCTTTCGCATCGCATAGATCAGCACGGCCAATTGCAGCACACCTGCAACAACCACGCCGCTCGCAATCGCATAACCCGTCGTCTGTTGGGGCAAATCCAGCACAAGAGCGGACGCCAGCACGCCAACCAGTACGACGTTTAACAAGACCGGAGCGAGCGCCGGCAGGAAGTAAGACCTGTAGGTGTTCACAATGCCCGACAACATTGCCATCACCGACATCGCTGCGAGATAGGGAAACATGATCCGCGCTAGGTCCGTGGTTACCGCGAATTTGCCCGGATCATCGCTGAAACCTGGCACTATGATCGTGATCAGAAATGGCATGAACGCCATCGCCACGAGCGTCAAAGCCAGCAGGATTACGCACAGAGCAGAGAAAACCTCACCGGCAAATTCAGCGGCCTGCCTGTCGCCGCCGCTTTCGACTTCCTTTGCGAAAAGTGGAATAAATGCGGTGTTAAACGCGCCTTCGGCCAAAAGCCTGCGAAAGAGGTTCGGCAAGCGAAACGCGGCATAAAAAGCGTCCGCCACCGGCCCCGCGCCAAGCGTGGCGGCAATCATGGCCTCACGCACAAAGCCAAGAACCCGGCTAGCTGCAGTCGCTCCTCCCACGCTTGCAAATTTCGAAAATAGCGACACGGATTTACGAGATCGCGCGCGCGACAGCGTCTGCTGTCGCTTCCATCGGCATCGCGGCTTCGCCTGCATAGTCCGGGTCGACGACTCTCGCTAATCGTTCGCGGATCCGGCTCTGCCGCGGTTTGCCGGTGACCTTCTGACCGGTCAGGTCCGTGACATAGAGCGTATCAACTGCCTTTTCGCCGAAGGTGGTAATGTGCGCTGAGCGAATATCGAGACCAAGATCAGCAACGACCGAAGTGATGTCATAGAGCAGACCGGGCCGATCCAGCGCTTCTATTTCTATGACCGTCTGCTGATCTGAAAGCTCGTTGTTGATCCGGACAAACGGTTCGATGCGGAACGCCCGCGTGTTCTTCTTCACCCTTCGCGTCTTGCGGACTATTTCCGCTCGCGCTTCGGCGCCTGAGAACATTCCATTGACATGGTGACCTATCCGCTCGCCGCGCCGTATTTCATCGGCGTCGTCTTTAAACTCGCGATTGATAAAAATAGTGTCGATCGCGCGACCGTCCCGCGTCGTGAACGCGCTAGCGCTATCGATCTTTGCGCCTGCCGATGCACAGGCCGCCGCTAGCACAGCCAAAAGGCGAGGGTGGTCAGGGCATATCACGGTAAGCTCCGTGATCGCGGTGAAGGCGTTGGTTTTCACCTCAACATCGACCCTCTCGCCAGTTTGATCCATCTGCAGCATTTTGGCGGAATGGCGAACTTGGTCGTCAAAGTCCGTGTGCAGTAGATACGCTTTGTAGTGCAGCGCAGAGTACTCCATTGCTTGGCCTGCGGATGTCGTTTCGCCGAGCGCGGCAACCAATCGATCTCGGGCAGCAGCACTGCGCGCATCGCGGTTTGCCTCCGAGTAGCCGCCCGTCAGCATCAATTCGGTTTCGGCGTAGAGGGTGCGCAACAACTGGCCTTTCCAGCCGTTCCAAACGCCGGGCCCTACCGCGCGGATATCGCAGACCGTCAGGATAACAAGCAGCTTTAGACGGCGAAGGCTTTGCACCACATTTGCAAAATCCTTGATCGTCTTCGGATCGTTTAGATCACGCGACTGCGCAACCATACTCATGGTCAAATGCTCTTCGATCAACCACGCGACCGTCTTTGTATCCTCTTCCGACATGCCGAAACGCGGACAAAGCCGCCTTGCCACACGCGCCCCTGCAATTGAGTGGTCTTCCGGGCGGCCTTTTGCGATGTCGTGCAGCAACAGTGTGACAAACAGGATGGTCCGCTCGTTTTCGTCGAGTGTCGGCAGCAAGCGAGATGCAAGCGGATGCTCGTCAGAGATCTTTTTCTGCTCGATCGAAGAAAGCACACCGACCGACCGGATGAGATGCTCGTCGACTGTGTAATGATGATACATATTGAACTGCATCATTGCGACGACCTTGCCGAAATCGCGGATGAAGCGACCGAGAACGCCTGCCTCATTCATTCGGCGCAAGTTCATCTCGGGATTGCGCGTTGAAGTCAGCACATTCATGAAGTGCTCGTTCGCCCGAGGGTCCTTCGCCACCGCCTTTTTCAGATGCTTCAGCGATTTGCGCAGCAAGTTCAAAAGGTCCGGGTGGTATTCCAGCCCATGTTGATCGGCGACGTCGAACATCCGCAGCATGTTGACCGGATCTCGTTCAAAAACGTCTTCTTCTGCGGCGTTAATCCGCTGATTGTCGATGATGAAGTCTGGCTCACCGCGTATCTTTCGGGTCCGGCGAAAGGGCAGCACGTTGCGGATGACGGTGTTTAAGCGCGGTGCCTGCTTCACTTCGCGTTCTTCCAGCAGAGCACAGAAGATACGGGTGAGGTCACCCACTTCTTTCGCAATCAGGTAGTAGTGCTTCATGAAGCGCTCGACATTTTCCATGCCGGGCTTCTCGCGATACCCAAGCCGTTCGGCTATCTCGCGTTGCACGTCAAAGGACAGCCGCTCTTCAGCACGGTTTGTCACAAAGTGCAGGTGACAGCGCACGGCCCACAAAAAATCCTCGCATTTGGCAAAACGGCGGTACTCGGCCCGGGTGAAGACGCCCTTCTTCACAAGGTCGCGTCGCTTCCGGACCTGATAAAACATCTTCGAAATCCAGAAAAGCGCATGCAGATCGCGCAAGCCGCCTTTGCCGTCTTTTACATTGGGCTCGACCACATAGCGGCTCTCGCCCATGCGTTCATGACGCTTATCCCGCTCGGCTAGCTTCTCCTTGATAAAGAGCGATGAGATCGTTTGGCTGATTTCTTTCGCGAACCGCTGTTCCAATTCTGCAAACAATTGAGCATCGCCGGTAAGGTGCCGCGCTTCGAGGAGGGACGTGCAGATCGTCATATCTGACTTCGAAAGCCGGATGCATTCATCCACGTTGCGAGTGGCGTGTCCAACCTTCAGCTTCAAGTCCCACAGCATGTAGAGGATGTATTCAGCGACTTGCTCGCCAAGTGGCGTTTGCTTGTAAGGCAGCAGAAATAAAATATCGACATCGGACCCCGGCGCCATTGTCCGCCGCCCATAACCGCCGATTGCGACCACGGCTATACGCTCGCCCATCGTAATGTTGTGCGCCTTGAAAACATGCTTCATGGCAAAATCAAACAGCGCAGAAATCATCACGTCATGTACATGCGACAGCCGCTTTGCGCAGTTTAGCCCTTTGCCGTCCTCAAACAGAAGCCTCTCGGCGCGTGTGTTTCCGTCGGACAGAAACACGCTCAACGCGTCGCGTACTGCAATGCGGGCCGCATTGCAGTTTGCATCTTCGTGACTTGCAGCGATTGCATCGAGCGCTGATTTCAGCTCGTCATGGGACGCAAAATCTTCAAACACTGCGTTTTGATCGCTCATTAAAGCTCCTGCTTACTTGCCGTGCTGCAGTGCCTTGAGGCGGTAGAGCGCGTCAAGCGCCTCGCGCGGGGTCAATTCGTCAGGAAGGACTTCATCGAGCGCTGCCAAAACGGGATTTGCATCCTGCGCTATCGGTGCCGGCGCGTGCTTGGCAGCAGAAAAGAGAGGCAGATCATCAATCAATTTCGACGCGTTGGTATCGCGCCCCTGCGCTTCCAATTGGTCCAGCACATCGAGGGCGCGCGACACGACTTGGCCGGGAAGACCAGCAAGACGAGCCACTTGAACCCCGTAGGAACGATCTGCAGCGCCTTCGCCGACCTGATGCAAAAAGACGAGGTCACCTTCCCACTCCCGCACTTTCATCGTCAGGTTGGAAACGTGGGCAAGGGTATTAGCGAGCGCCGTCAGCTCGTGAAAATGCGTCGCGAAGAGCGCGCGGCATTTGTTGTTCTCGTGCAGGTATTCAAGTGTTGCCCATGCGATGGAGAGGCCATCGAATGTCGCCGTCCCGCGCCCAATCTCGTCGAGGATGACAAGCGCCCGGTCTGTTGCCTGATTGAGGATTGCTGCGGTTTCGACCATCTCTACCATGAATGTCGATCGGCCTTGCGCCAGATCGTCTGAGGCACCCACGCGGCTAAATATCTGGTGCACAACGCCGATGTGAGCACTTGCCGCCGGAACAAACGACCCACACTGCGCCATGATTGCGATCAGAGCGTTTTGCCGGAGATAGGTGGATTTGCCACCCATGTTTGGCCCGGTGAGCAGTTTGATCGCGCCTTGTGTGCTGGAACCCACCGGCGACAGATCGCAATCGTTGGAAACAAATGGATCAGCGGCCTGCTTTCGAAGTGCCTGCTCCACAACCGGATGTCGTGCGCCGACGATTTGAAAAGCCAGACCGTCATCAATCAGGGGCCTGCAATAGCCTTCGGCTAGGGCGAGTTCGGCAAGGGACGTGTGCACGTCCAGTTCAAAAATCGCATCGGAAATATCGCGAATGGCATCTGCCTCATGCACGATCTCCGCAAGCATCTTGTCAAAAATAGCGAGTTCTATTTCCAATGCGCGGCCAGCCGCATTGGCGATTTTTGTTTCCAGTTCTGCCAGCTCAGTTGTTGTGAACCGCATCTGGTTGGCGAGCGTCTGACGGTGGATGTACTGCGCTTTCGCCTCATCGGTGTCGCTGAGCGCTGACGCGTTCAAAGCCGTCACTTCGATGAAGTAACCAAGCACGTTGTTGTGTTTGATCTTGAGCGATTTGACGCCGGTTTCATCGGCGTATTTCGCTTGAAGGCCAGCGATCACACGGCGGGAATCGTCGCGTAGCTTTCGCTGCTCGTCCAACTCATTGTCAAAGCCTGAGCGAACGAACCCGCCGTCGCGTGCAAGCAGAGGCACTTCGTCGTCCAGCACCGCGGTCAACTGCTGATGTACATTCTTCGGGGTTGAGGCCAGCTTTTCCCAAATTGACTTGCACGCGGAAGGAAGCCCTCCCGGTCTGTCGGTCGACATTCTTGCCGCGATATCCAAGCCGCGATGAATTGCGAGCATGTCGCGCGGGCCGCCGCGATTAAGCGATAGTCGGGACAGCGCACGCGGCACATCGGGAAAGCCTTTGAGCGTGCTGCGAATATCATCGCATTTTGCCGATTGGGCCATCGCCCACGATACAGCGTCCAGGCGCGCATTGATCTCGACCGTATCCACCAGCGGCGCGCGCAGCCGTTCGGCCAGCATGCGAGATCCACCCGCGGTCACCGTCCGGTCCATACATCTGAGAAGCGAACCTTCACGATTGCCAGACAGAGTGCGCTCCAGCTCGAGATTTGTGCGCGTCGCAGCGTCTAGAAGCAAAATGTCCGCGTCGCCGTCCCGTTGTGGGAGTTGCAGAGACGGTTTCTCCGCTATCTGCGTCTTCTCGATGTAGGCCAACGCACCGCCAGCGGCGGAAAGTTCCGAGCGTGTAAATTCGCCTGCGCCTGCAAGCGTGTCGATATCGAAAAACCGTTTCAGTCGCCGATCGCCATCGCTGGACGAGAACAATTCATTCGGCAACGGCTGCACGAGGCGACCGAAAACGCTTTTCACCGATTTGAAAACCCGATCATGAAAGAGACCTTCCGGTACGATCAACTCCGAAGGGTCAACCCGTTGCAAGTCCGATAGCAAAGTCGCTAGCGTGGTTTTCGAAATCCGAAAGCCACCGGTCGAGATGTCAATTGCCGCAATCGCGAGCTGCTCTTCCCCTTTCACGCGGCCAAGCGCAACGAGCCAATTGGCGCGGCTTGGCTCAAGCAGTTTCTCCTCTGTGATCGTAGCTGGCGTGACGAGGCGGGTCACGTCACGGCGAACCACGGCCTTTGACCCACGCTTTTTGGCCTCAGCGGGGTTTTCCAATTGCTCGCAAACCGCAACGCGGTGGCCAAGTGCTATCAGCTTTTGAAGGTAGTCGTCGGCGGCGTGAATAGGGACGCCACACATCGGTATGTCTTGGCCTGCGTGTTTACCTCGCTTCGTGAGCGCTATACCGAGCGCGCGAGACGCAATCTCTGCATCGTGGAAGAAAAGCTCGTAGAAGTCCCCCATGCGGTAGAACAGCAGGCTGTCATGATTGGCTGATTTGATTTCGATGTACTGCGCCATCATTGGCGTCGGTGGCGGGTGAGCCTTTTCGGAGACCGATTTTTCGCCCTTTGCGTCTTCCGGTGCCGCGTAGGTTTCCTGTTTTGGCGAAGTCTTGCCGGCGTCTTCCAACTCTTCTGCCTTCCTAATCCACGTTTGCCACTTGCCTTGGATAGGCAGTTGGTCAATCAAGCGCGCAACCCGTCTTACAACGTGGCAGCCATGCCGTCATCCGTTGCAAAAGGCTGTTCACAATCAACGCATGCTTTCCGGAAAGCGTAACAAAGATGAAAAACGAACAAAACGGAACGACCGGAACCACGTCCACCGACCAGGACGCACTGGATTTTCACGCGCGCGGTAAGCCCGGGAAGCTGGAAGTGATGCCGACGAAGCCAATGGCGACCCAGCGCGATTTGGCGCTTGCCTATTCGCCCGGTGTCGCCGTACCGGTTAAGGAGATCGCGAAAACTCCTTCAACCGCTTGGGATCTGACCGCGCGCGGCAACATGGTTGCCGTTATCTCAAACGGTTCTGCGATCCTTGGCCTTGGCAATCTCGGTGCGTTGGCCTCAAAGCCGGTTATGGAAGGCAAGGCGGTTTTGTTCAAACGTTTTGCCGATATCGACTCCATCGATCTTGAACTGGACACGCAAGACATTGATGAATTCATCAATGGTGTTCGCTATCTTGGCCCTTCCTTCGGCGGCATCAATTTGGAAGATATCAAGGCTCCCGATTGTTTTATCATTGAGCAGCGCTTGCGGGAATTGATGGACATTCCGGTGTTCCACGATGATCAGCATGGCACGGCAATCATCGCAGCAGCGGGCCTGATCAACGCGCTTCATCTGACAGGCCGCAGCCTCGAAGAAACACGGATCGTCTGCAACGGCGCTGGCGCAGCCGCCATCGCCTGTATCGAACTGATCAAATCCATGGGCGTGCCGCCGGAGAATGTCACCCTTTGCGATACTAAAGGCGTCATCTACAAGGGCCGCTCTGCCGGCATGAACCAGTGGAAGTCTGCCCACGCGGTGGAATCAGATCGGCGCACCTTGGAAGAAGCTGTTGACGGCGCGGACGTGTTCTTCGGCCTGTCGGTGAAAGGCGCATTGACCACGGAGATGGTCGGTTCGATGGCCGATAAGCCGATCATCTTCGCCATGGCGAACCCTGATCCTGAGATCACGCCGGAAGAAGTCGCTGAAATTCGCGATGATGCTATCGTCGCCACGGGACGCTCGGACTATCCAAATCAGGTCAACAACGTGTTGGGCTTCCCCTACATCTTCCGCGGTGCTTTGGATGTCCGCGCACGCACAATCAACGATGATATGAAGGCTGCTGCTGCCTATGCGCTCGCGGACCTTGCCCGCGCCGACGTGCCCGACGAAGTTGCCATTGCCTATGATGGGATTCGCCCGGTCTTTGGACCCGATTACATCATTCCAGTTCCGTTCGACCCGCGATTGCTTTCGGTGATACCCGTGGCTGTGGCGCGTGCGGCAATGAAGTCCGGCGTGGCTGGCAAGCCAATCGCAGACCTGGATGAGTATGAGCGCGCATTGTCAGTTCGGCGCGACCCGATCATGTCGATCTTCCAGCGCATTTTCGACCGTGTGCGTCTTGCGCCGAAAACAATCGTGTTCGCCGAAGGTGAGGAAGAGCAGGTCATCCGCGCCGCTGTCACCTATGTCAAGCAAGGGCTCGGCAAAGCTGTGCTCTTGGGGCGCGAGGAGATAATCAAGGCAACCGCGAAAAGCATCAACATTGACCTCAAACAGGAAAATATCGAGCTCATCAATGCCCGTCTGTCCGTCTGTGCCGATGCCTATGCCGATAAGCTCTATTCCCGCCTCCAGCGTGATGGTTATCTCTACCGGGACTGTCTCCGCATGATCAACAATGACCGGAACCACTTCGCGGCTACGATGGTCGACATGGGCGATGCAGACGGCCTCGTTACCGGCGTAACCCGCAACTACGCGCCGGCATTGGCCGATGTGCGACGCGTGATTGACGTGCGCAAAGGCCACCGTTGCATCGGCGCATCCTTGGCACTTTGCCGTGGCCGCACGGTCATCGTTGCCGATACCGCCGTTCATGACATGCCAACGCCAGAAGAGATGGCAGACATTGCCGAGGAGGCAGCAGGTCTTGCCTATGACCTCGGCTATCAGCCGCGCGTTGCGCTACTGGCCTACTCAACTTTTGGTCAGCCGCAGAGCGAGCGCTCCAATACCGTGCGTGAAGCCGTTCAGATTTTGGACAAGCGGAACGTCGACTTCGAATATGATGGCGAAATGGCAGCTGATGTCGCGCTGAATGCCGAAATCATGGCGCAGTATCCCTTCTGCCGCCTGACCGCACCGGCAAATGTGCTTATCATGCCTGCCTTTCACTCGGCGTCGATCGCCACCAAAATGCTACAGGAACTCGGTGGCTCCACGGTCATCGGTCCAATTGTTCTGGGCCTTGAAAAGCCCGCACAAATCGTCCCGCTCGCGGCACGCGATACCGACATTTTAAATATGGCCGCAATCGCCGCCTACAATGCGGGAATGCCGCCACAAGCGCGCGAGCACAGCGATGACGCCGGTGTCCATGAGGTCAAAGAGGCTGCTGAATAGCGTTAGGCCGCGAAGCGTTCAGCATTTTCTCCATAGTGGGAAATGTACCGCCGACTAATATGTGCGACCGGTAAAATCACGAGCACGTCGGTCGTATTAAATACGTCATCGATGACCGCACCTTCACCGAACGAAGCGCCAATGCGCAGATAGCCTTTGATTAATGGGGGTAGGCTGGCGAGCGCTTGCTTCATGTCGATTTGATCGCGGTCCATCAGGTCCATGGAGTGGTGCCGGGATGAGAGTGCCTTGACGGCCCACGCATCTTTCGCCCGGGCATGGTGATGAAGGAAGGACAGCGGCAGCGCGTGCGCTTCCAAGTCAATCCCGGGTAGCGATGCACATCCAAACATGGCCTCTACACCATGCCCACGGCAATAGGCCCAAATGCCCTGCCACAAGAGTTCGATGGTCCGCCGTCCGCGATAGGCGGGCAGCACGCACGATCTTCCAAGCTCCAAGAAAGTGGTTGCCGCGTGCCGTTGAAACATCGGCATCACGTCAAATTCTGTCTGGCTGTAAACGGCGTTTGAGCTCACATCACCAGCACGATGGATCGAAATGCGATAGGTCCCGACGATTTTCTCGTAAACGCTTCCCTCAATCGAATTATCGACGACAATGAGGTGATCACAGGCAGCGTCGAACCGATCGCGATCACGCCTGAGCCGCCGGCTTTCGCTTGGAAATACAGCGCGAAACTCTTCTGCAAACACACGGTATCTGAGCGCTTGAGCGGCGTCCAAGTCTTCCGCTGTCGCTGCGAGCACGACCGAAAGATCACCCATTAAACCCAACACCGTGCCGAGTGGTTTTAGATGATCGTTAGAAACGCGTGGGAGGTCACCGCGCATTGTTTTGCCCTCTGGTGAGTCGGTCTTTGCCGATCGCTAGACGCGAATTGCAACAATCACGTGTCGCCGACCGTTCGACGAAAGCCTAGCGCCGGGCAGCCTGTGCTTCAATCCTCTCCAAAATCGCATTGGTGAGCGGTTTTGGTGCGCGACCGGTTGCGCCGGCATTCAGAGCCGCGTCGTTTGTCTCGTGTGTCTCATCTGCGGTTAGGGCAAAAATTGGCACTGGCGCGGACCCGCTGGCTTCTTCGGTGGCCCGGATGGAGCGAATAGCGCCTAGACCATCCAGAACCGGCATGTGAACGTCCATTAAAATCACATCGAATTGCGCGTTACTGATCAAATTGACCGCCTGTTGCCCATTTTCAGCGTGAACGACTGTGTGGCCGCGACGGTCCAATAGCTTACCGGCAAGAAGAGCGTTTACAGCATTGTCTTCTGCAAGAAGGACGCGCAGCTGGTGGCTTGCGACACCGCTCTCCGATTTTGGTGCTCTCTCGGGCGCGTTCCTTTTGGGCAATGGGTGAACATGTTCGCCGTTTAAAGCTGCAAAACAGACGCGCTTGAGTGTTGAAGGCCGCACTGGTCGGGTGAGATAGGCGTGGCCTTCGGCCTGAAATTGGGCAGCGGTAGACCCCCGTTCGCTGGGAGGGATCAACACCACGACACGGTAGTCGTTGCGCTGCCGAGCGCTGTCGAGCAAATTTTGATCAAGGCGGGAATCAACAATCAACACGCCGCGCTCGGGTAGATCGTCCGTAACCACCACATCAATCCCAAACGCCTTCAGCGAGGTGCAAATGCAGTCGCGCTCCGGTCCAGGTTTCATGACGAGGTGGATTGGGTCCAAGGCTTGTTGTGTCGAACCGACGGTCACCACCTCATCGCAGGGGAGTTTGATGGTGAAATTCGAGCCTGCGCCAACGTCACTTTGCAGTTTGATCGTGCCGCCAGCCGCGACCACAAGCTTGCGGGCGATCGCGAGCCCAAGTCCTGCACCGTCATGCCCGCGCGTGGCGCCATGTTCCGCTTGTTCAAAAGCTTCGAAAATACGCTGTTGGGCATCGGTCGAGATGCCCGGTCCCGTGTCTGTGACACCGAAAGAGACATAACCATCAGCTGTGCTGACCGTCGTTTTCACGCCGCCGTTCGAGGTGAATTTCACCGCATTGCCAATGATGTTGAAGAGGACCTGGCGCAGATGTCCGGGTACAGCTTGTATGTATTGCGGCACGCTCGGGTCGATTACATAGCCGAGATCAATTCCTTTAGCGTAAGCCTGTGTCGCCATGAGTTCGTTCACGCCCGCGAGCAGTGTTTCGACCAGCATCGGCTCGGGCTTAGCCTGAGCCTCGCCCGACTGCAGGCGGCCAAACGCCAGGAGATCATTGACGAGAATGAGAAGCGATTCCCCAGACGAGGTGATCGCGTCCACATAAGTCTGTTGAGCTGGGGTCAACTGGGTATCCGATAACAGATGCCCCATCCCAATGATCCCATTGAGGGGCGTGCGAATTTCATGGCTTACCATCGCGAGAAGGCGCGACTTCGTCCGTTCCGCATCGTCATCGATGGCAACACGCTCTGGTTTTACGTCGATATTCATCCCCACGTGGTAACCGAATTTGGTGTAAATCCGGTTTCCGCGCACGGCACAAATCGAGGTAGTTCAGGTAGTCATATCGACGATCACACGCCCACGGATCTTACCGTCAAGGATCCCGGTAGCCGTATCGACGATGTCATCAAAGCCAATAGTCGTGGAGATGCTGGCGATTTTTTCAGGGTCTAGATCGGTGACGAGGCGGTTCCACGCCTCTTCGCGGACTTCAATTGGTGCCATGACGGAATCTACGCCGAGCAACGACACGCCGCGCAAGATGAACGGAGCAACAGTCGTTGGCAAATCCATGCCCTGCGCTAACCCGCAAGCGGCGACTGCGCCGGAGTGTTTGGTTTGGGCCAGCACATTTGCAAGCGTTGTGGAACCAACTGAATCGACCGCACCAGCCCAGCGCTCTTTGCCAAGCGGACGTCCGGGCTCAGAAAGTTCGGCACGATCTATGATTTCCGCAGCGCCCAAGCCCTTCAAATAGTCAGCTTCTGAGGCTCGGCCCGTGGATGCGATAACGTGATACCCAAGCTTTCCAAGCACTGCGATGGCAACCGAGCCGACACCACCTGCTGCGCCTGTAACAACAACCGGGCCACGGTCAGGCGTGATGCCTGCTTTCTCCAAAGCCAAGACACAAAGCATCGCCGTGTATCCGGCAGTGCCGATTGCCATGGCGCTTTGCGCGCTGATCGCGTCAGGTCGTGCAATCAGCCAGTCACCGTTGACACGGCTCTTTCCAGCGTATGCGCCAAAGTGCGTTTCGCCCGTGCCCCAGCCGTTTAGAATGACTTTGTCGCCGACCTTCCACTTCGCGTGATCGGAATGGGAAACCGTTCCAGCAAAATCAATTCCGGGTATCATGGGCCAACGCCGCACAACGGGGCTTTTGCCGGTGATCGCGAGGCCGTCCTTATAGTTCACCGTGGTAGCTTCAACGTCGACAACCACATCGCCGTCCATAAGGTCGTCGACGGTGATCTCGTTCACATCAACACTTTGAACTTTGTTCTCGTCGCGCGAGACCATTATGGCCTTGAAAGTTTCGCTCACCCTAGCTCTCCCCGGTAGTCGTTTCTTTTTCTGATTGCCGCCACCATGTGATCAGTTCATCCAAAAGCACAAGGCCCGCGCCAACCGTAATTGCGCTGTCTGCAAGGTTGAAAACCGCAAATGACCATTCGGGCAAATGGAAGAGGAAGTAATCGATGACATAGCCAAGCCGGGCCCGGTCGATCAGGTTACCAACGGCGCCCCCAATAATAAGCGCGAAGCCGAAATGGGACAGCACGCGTTCCGGCGCACTGTCGCGCCAGAGCCACAGGACGAACAGGCTTACGCCAGTTGCCAGCGCGATGAGTGGACCTGCGCCAAGGCCTGATAGCATCGAGAACGCGATGCCCTCATTGTAGGTACGGAAAAGCGCGAAGAATGGCAGCACATCCCATTTCACCTGAAATGGCATGTAGGCTTCCACGGCCCATTTGCAAAATTGGTCGACGACCACCACCAGCGCTGCAAGAATGAGTGGAACGCGGTATTTCGAACGACGGACGGCTGAGCGGCTCATCCAATCGGCTCCAAAGCAAGGCTCTCGCGCTTCGCCTCATAGAGACAGATCGCGGTTGCGACGGCAAGATTAAGCGAATCGGCCCGGCCTGCTTGCGGAATACGAACCACGTCCGTGCACGCTTCTACCAACGCATCGGTGAGGCCCTGTTGTTCATTGCCCATCAATAAAATGGTAGGACCACCCCCATAATCCACGTTCCGAAAATCAGTTTCGCCCGCCATGTGGGTGCCGACAATGCGGCCGGACCACGTGTTTGCGAAGCTCGCAAAATCCTCCGCCGCCATCCGGATGATATTCACGCCAAATATTGAACCCATCGTTGCACGCACGGTTTCTGGTGAAAACGGATCGGTCGTATCGCCGATCAAGATCACACCTTTCGCGCCGACCGCATCAATTGTCCGTATAACCGTGCCAAGGTTTCCCGGATCACGCACGCGATCAAGCGCGACCCAAACGTCGCCAGAGCCATCTGTAACAGCAGAGGCTTTGGCAAATCGCCGTTTGAACACGCCGACCACCATTTGGGGATTATCGCGCCGCGTGATCGCGCCCAGCACCTTTTCAGGCACGATGAGGATATCAGCGCCTTTTGCCAGCGCTTTTGCCGCGAGACCTCCGATCTTAGCATCGCCGCGCTTTGATGCGGCGTAGATCAACGTGTCCAGCGACCAGCCGAGATCAAGCGCGTCGATGACCAGCTTCATGCCTTCGGCCACAAAACGGTTCGTGTCTTCGCGATGGCGCTTCTTCTCAAGCAGGCGAAGGTCTTTGACAATTGGGTTTGAGAGGCTGCTGATCTCTTTCACGCGACCGGGTATGGCGAGTTTCTCACTCATGATTTGGCGGTCTCCGTGAGAGGTGTCCAACGCGTGTACATAGATGTCGAAAGCCCGCGGCCGGTACGTTCTTCGCGCAAAATCAATTCGCCCGATTGAACCTCACCATGGGGTGTAAAGCCGGTAAATGCGTCCATCACAAGTTCGTGGGCGGCGAAGAAGGAAGCCCGGATTGCGTAAGTTGTCAGTACAAACATCGACGGTTGCGTAGACAGAATATCGCGACAGCCATCAACAAGCGCACCGAGATTTTCAAAAAGTTGCCAAACCTCGCCGTTTGGACCGCGACCATAGGCGGGCGGATCTGCGAGGATAATATCGTACGTGTTTCCACGCCTGATTTCGCGTTGCACGAATTTCAGGGCGTCTTCGCAAATCCAACGGATCGGCCGCTCGTTCAACCCGGCTAGATCCTGGTTTTCGCGAGCCCAGCCGATTGCCTTTTTGGATGCATCCACATGGGTCACATGGGCACCGGCATCAGCTGCTATGAGCGAGGCCAGTCCTGTGTATCCAAAAAGATTGAGGACCTTCAACTGCCGGTCAGAACCTTCGATCAGTTCGCGCATGTGTCTCCAGTGCACAATTTGCTCGGCAAACACACCCACATGACGAAACGCAGTAAAACGCCCGAGATAGGGAAGGCCATCGCAGGTCATCCGCCATGTCTCGTGCAGCTTTTTCTTTGGAAAATGCCACCGCCCGTCACTGTCATCATCACTGCCACCGGTGAATATGGCGTCGGCGGCAGCCCACTCCGCCTCCGATCTCTGCCGTGACCAGATCGCCTGTGCTTCCGGCCTTTGCAGAATGAAGTCGCCATAGCGCTCCAGCTTTTGTCCGTCGCCACTATCTAAAAGCGCGTAATTATCATTCGGACAGCACTCCAGCATCATAGGTGGCAATTCGAGGGGGCGATGCCCGTCGCGTTTCACGCGGGATACGGGAGCTTTGTCGTTTGCGCTTTTTTGCGAAACCTTCGGGTTCGGCCGGAAACCGGACGATTTCGGTCTGTTTGTGGGGTCAAACTTCGCTTGGCGAGCCTTCTTGGGTCGCGACTTATCAGTGCGTGTTTTGGCAGCAGACGCGTTCCGCTTCGAAAGTGCTTTTGATCTCGTCGCCACGTGTCAGACCGCTTGATCTTTTTGAAGGATGTTTAGATTAGTCCACAGCGCCAAAGAACGCGCGCTAGACCCGGGAAACAAAAGGGGACGACCGTGGCCGAAACGTATAGTGAAAATGCCGGAACCGTATTTTTCTGGGGCTTGGTTCTTTGCCTCGCGCTCGGCCTGATCGTATGGTTTATCAGTTAAGGCCGAGCCTCAGCTTGACCGCTGCATAACCAAGGCATTGCCAGATGCATCTGCGCCCTCTTTCTTCGTGCTCTCCATCTCCTTACGAAGCGCCACGCTTTCGCGCTTGTATCTGCGCTCAAGCTTGCGGTGGTTGCCTTGCGTGAACCAGGTCGCAACGCCTCCGAAAACCACGCCAACTGCTACGGCCCCAAACAGCCAGATGAACATCGGCGCCTGAATCGTTAGAGCCGGATTTCCTGGATTGAACACGTCGAGGCTCACTGGAACCGCGTCACGATTGGCGACGCTGAGCGCTATCAGCGCAATTGCCAGCGGTATGAGGAACAAGACGGTTATAATTTTGGAAATCATAGTTTTGGTCTTTCACTGACTGCATCGACGCTATCGGTCCTATAACCCACGCTTGTCGTTCTTACCAATCAGAGATTTGCGTTCATCCGTTCGCGCAGTTCTTTGCCGGTTTTGAAAAACGGCACCCACTTCTGCTCGACTTTCACCATCTCACCAGTGCGCGGGTTTCGCCCCTCGCGCGCGGGTCGCTCTTTTACCCCAAACGCACCGAAGCCGCGTAATTCGACCCGGTTACCGCTCGCGAGCGTATCTGTAATCTCTTCAAACACCGCGTTGATGATGTTTTCCACGTCACGTTGATACAGGTGCGGGTTACGATCTGTTATTATTTGCACCAATTCAGAACGTATCATCTTCCAGCGCCCCCCGCTTTTCCGCCAACGTGCCAAACAGACACAAGACCGTCAAGAAAAACGCTGTCTGTTAGACGCCCAAGTTCTCCTCCAACATGACCCTCAAAACCGAGACGGCGGATGACGGAATCAACGACAGCATTTGCGAAGAACAAGCTGGGCCGCGGGGGCGTCGGTTCATATTCCACCACCGGTAGGTCTGCCGTCACACCGTCTTGGCTTTCCAGCCACGTCCGCGCTTCAATCATGCCGCCAAGCCCATCGATCAGGCCGTTCTCCACGGATTGGCGACCGGTAAAAATTGAGCCATCTGACAAGCGGTTAAGCTGCGCGTCATTAAAGCCGCGTCGCTCGGCCACCAATTCGCGAAACCACTGATAGCTGTCATCAATCAGCGCTTCCATCATTTCAATCGCTTCCGGTGGCGTTTCACCGAAGAAATTTGGCTCCGCCTTGAGAGGCGTTGATCGGATTGCATTCACCTCTACGCCGATATTCTCTAACAGCTGGTCGACTTTCGGAAACTGGAAAATCACGCCGATGGACCCGACAATGGACGATTGACGCGCAATAATGTGGTCTGTGGCCGACGCCACCATGTAGGCCGCCGATGCAGCGGTCCCATTTATCTGCGCGACCGTTGGCTTCTTTTCGGCAATCCGTCTCACCGCTTCGTAAACCGCCTCGCCGCCCGTGGTCGTTCCGCCCGGCGAGTCTATCGTGACAATGACGGCTTGGGCACGATCGGACGCGGCAATGCGATCCAGCCGTTCCAATATGTCGGTTCCGCCCGTAATCATTCCGCTAACCCGGATATGGGCGATGTGGTCTCTCGCCACCGCGGCGCTAGAAAAGCCGCCGCTTCCACCGGCCACCGCCAGTGCTCCGACGAGGAGGATCAGCGCGAGGATAGCAACGATGCGCCAAACTCCCAGCTTTTTGCGAAGTCTTTGCCTATCGATAATATCGTCAGCGAGCGCCAAATTATTCTCCCTTTATCTGCAACGGGTTATGCACTTCACATGTGCCGACGCAATAGAGATAGGCCACGATATCGCCCGTCCAGCCGGTCGTTGTTTTCATTTTTTGTGTTTGAGCGCAAAGATGCGCAAAACGAACACATTGAACGAATAGAAAATCGCTGTTTTCGGAAATCATAGATGAACAGCAGACCCATAGCCGCTAACGAAAATGCGAAACGCCGACAGGATGCCTATCGCGCCGCGCGAAAGCATTCCCGCAGTGTGTCGGTGATCAAGGTCGCGCTTCCGTTGATCGCAGTGCTTGGGACTGCCTGGCTCACTTCCGGTTTTTTCACCGATGATGATGGCGATGGTCCGAGTTTTCAGTTTTCATCGCTTGGTTTGCAGGACGGCGCGGTCAAAATGGAAAATCCGGAGGTCACCGGGGTCACAGCCGACAACCGGCCCTATCGTCTCATCGCAAATGAGGCCTTGCAATATCTGACCGAAGATCGGCGCATTGAGATGGACGGCATCGACGCAGCTTTCACGATGCCCGACGGGTCCGAGGCCTCACTTCGCGCACCAGCCGGCGTCTTTATCCAAGAGCAGAGCACTTTGAATTTGAAAGGACGATCCACGTTTGCGACTTCCGAAGGGATAGAAGTGAACTTTAACGCGGCGCAAATAAACATCGGCGATGGTGAGTTTAAAAGCGATGCGCCGGTGACAATCAAACGGAGCGGCTCGACGATTGACGCAGGCAATTTGAACGTGACCGACGGTGGGAAGCGCTTTCTTTTTGGCGGTGGGGTTCGTCTTATGTTGGAGCCTGGCGCGCTATCAAGTGCTAAGGCCGACGAATAGTTTTCGCATTTCGGGTCTTTCGGGGAAATCGATGATGACAATTTTTAAAAAGTGCATTTTGCCAACGGTATGCGCCGCGGCGGTGTTTGCCACCTTGTCCAACGCAAATGCTCAAAGCTTTGGAGGGGAGGGGCTTTCCCTAAGTTCCGATGAGCCCGTTCAGGTGGAGGGCAACAAGCTCGAAATCCGTGAGGAGCAAGGTATCGCTATCTTCGATGGGAATGTGAAGGTCGTCCAAGGCGACACGATTCTGCGAACGGGAAAGCTCGTCATCCGATATAATACCGACGATGGCTCAAGCTCTATCGGTGCCGGGGAGGCAGACATCGAGCGCTTGGACGTTTCTGGCGGCGTAAACATTCAGACAGGGGAACAGGTCGCGACTGGCGACAAGGGCTTTTATGACATGGTCCGCGAGGTTTTCGTTCTGACCGGTAAGCGTGTCACGCTGTCGGAAGGTGGTAACGTCGCAACAGGCTGCAAGTTGACAGTGACGATGTCCAATAGCCGGGCGCGCCTGGAAGGGTGCGGCGGCAAGCAACGTCCTACAATACTTATCCAGCCGAAATCTGTCCGAAACTAACACCAGAAAGCAGGGGCAGGTGCCGCGACCGTGCTGCAAAGACTAAAAGAAAAAGCTGGCAATTTCCGCTTTCGCCGTAAGGTCAATACCGATGCGCTTTCGGGTCGCGATCTGACCGGAACGCTGATCGCAAAGGGTCTTACCAAGACCTACGGCGGACGTCGCGTGGTCGACGGCGCGACGATGGCGCTGAAAACCGGCGAGTCGGTTGGGCTTCTCGGCCCAAATGGCGCGGGGAAAACGACAAGTTTTTACATGGTAACGGGCCTTGTGCCCGTCGATCAGGGTCAAATTCTCCTTGATGGTCGCGATGTGACAAAACTACCGATGTATCAGCGTGCCAGGCTTGGAATTGGCTACTTGCCACAAGAAGCCTCGATATTTCGTGGGCTCAGCGTTGAAAAGAACATCATGGCCATCCTCGAAGTGGTGGAAAAAAGCGCAAAAGAGCGGCGAAAGAAGCTTGATGCCCTGCTTGAAGAATTTTCGATTGCGCATCTTCGCAAAGCGCCTTCCATTTCCCTATCGGGCGGCGAGCGCCGCCGATGTGAAATCGCACGGGCACTCGCGTCCGACCCTACCTTTATGCTGCTGGATGAACCGTTTGCCGGCGTTGACCCCATCGCGGTCTCCGACATTCAAAATCTCGTCCGCCATCTGACCACGCGCGGCATCGGCGTTCTGATCACCGACCATAATGTGCGCGAGACGCTGGGTCTGATTGATCGCGCCTATATCATCCACGCCGGTCAAGTGCTGACCCACGGACGGCCAGACCAAATTATTGAAAACCCCGACGTTCGCCGCTTGTACTTGGGCGAACATTTCCGCATGTAGATTGGCACGCTCGCGAAGAGCGACGAGCGGATCATCATCAGCCCGTCTTTCAAATTACACCGATTTCTTGCACTTCGTTGCAAACTCTGTCATGCAAATTTCAGGCCAATTGTAAGTTTAGGGTAACGTACGCAGCAATGGCGCTGAGCACGCGATTAAATCTTCGGCAGTCGCAAAGCCTGACGGTGACGCCGCAGCTCTTGCAGTCCATTAAGCTCTTGCAGCTTACGCATTTGGAACTTGAGCGATTCATCGCTGACCAAGTTGAACAAAACCCGCTTTTGGAGAACGATCGATCCGATGCAGACGACGAGCTTGATCGCGTAGATCGGTCATCGTCTACGGTGTCTGACAGCTCTGGAGAAAGCGCATTAAGCGAACTTACCGCCAATACCGAAGCGACGGGTGAAGCCCTGAGCGATGCCTATGATGCATCAATGGAGAACGTCTTTACCGAAGATGGAGCCCCGAGACAGGCTGAAAAAAGCGGGCTTGATGCTCAATTCGATAGCCTTCCATTTGGTTCGTCAGAGGCGTCTTCCGCCGAGATTGACGATTATATCGCGTCGAAAGTGACCCTTCGCGATGAGATTTACCGCCAAATCGGGTTTTTCGATTTCAGCCATATCCAACGTCTCATCGCGCACGAAATGATCCAGGCGATGGACGAGCGCGGGTATCTGAGTGCCGATCTACTGGAGATTGCTCGCGAACTCGGCGCTGATCTCGATGAGACCGAAGCGGTTTTGGAAACTCTGCAGGGATGCGAACCAGCTGGCGTTTTCGCGCGTGATTTACGCGAGTGCCTCGTGCTACAGGTCAAGCGCAACAATCGCTTTGATCCGGCCATGGAAGCTCTGCTCGCCAATCTGGAACTCTTGGCAAAGCGGGATTTCAAAACCCTTCGTCGTCTGTGTCACGTGAGCGATGGCGATCTGCTGGACATGTTGGCAGAGGTCAAAGCGCTTGATCCGCATCCCGGTTTTCAGTTCGAAACGTCGGGCACGCTCGCCATTGTTCCCGACGTGCTGGTCACCGAAAACACGGACGGCTCTTGGCGCATTGAGTTGAACGCCGAGGCGTTGCCGCGTGTTCTTGTCAATCGAGACTACCACGCGACATTGTTAAAGTCGGTCAAAAACGGGCCTGAAAAGACTTTCGTTACCGAAGCCTATGCAAACGCTAATTGGCTCACGCGTTCCCTTGAGCAGCGGGCTGAAACAATCCTGAAGGTCGCGACGGAAATCGTGAAGCAGCAGGACGGCTTTATGATGGAGGGCATCACCGCGCTGAAACCGATGACGATGCGACAGGTGGCCGACAACATATCTGTCCATGAATCCACCGTCAGCCGCGTCGCTTCCAACAAGTACATGATGACGCCGCGGGGTCTTTTTGAGTTGCGTTATTTCTTCACCGTTGCCCTCGGCGCGACGCAAATCGGTGCAGACGGCAGTGATAGCCATTCTGCCGAGGCAGTGCGCGCAAAAATCCGCAAACTGATCAATGCCGAAACGACGAAGACCGTGCTTTCCGACGATGCGATTGTCTCTCACCTCAAAAAAGACGGTGTCGACATTGCCCGGCGCACGGTAGCCAAATACCGCGAAGGGATGGGCATATCCTCGTCAGTGCAACGCAGGCGTGAGAAAAAAGCCTTCGCGGTGGCCGCGGGATAATTGAGAAATATAACCAATTGACAGGCCGAATTTCGCGCTCCCGCGCGCCTTTCAAGTCAGTCACGGTTTGCAAATTGTGCCAATTGCAGCCAAATATGTGCTTGCAAATCATCTGAAAAACAAAAGATCGGGAAAACAGATGGAACTACGGGTCTCCGGAAAACACATGGAAATCGGCGATGCATTTCGCACCAAGATCGAAGATCGTCTGGGCGATGCCATGGCCAAATATTTCGACGGTCGTGGCGATGGTCACGTTGTCGTGGAAAAGGCAGGAAGCCGTTTCACAGCCGACTGCACCATCCATTTGGACAGTGGCGCGGTGCTGCAGGCCACCGGAGAGGCCAATGATCCGCAGGCAAGTTTTGACGCTGCAGCCGAGCGCATCGAAAAACGCCTGCGCCGATACAAGCGGCGTTTAAAGTCCCATTCTGAGGCGCAACTCGCCAAGCAGGCTGAGCATTTTGCATACACCGTTTTGGAAGCGCGGCCTGAGCAGGATGAGGATGATGAAGTGCCTACCGATTATGCTCCGGCAATAGTCGCAGAAACGAAGATGGCGCTGTCCACTCTGCCTGTTTCTTCAGCAGTCCTGCAGCTAGACCTGCAAGATAACCCCGTGTATGTGTTCCGGAATGTCAAAAGCGGCGAAGTGAACCTGGTTTACCGACGTGCAGACGGCAACATCGGATGGATTGACCCGAGCAATTTGCAGTCCACCTAAGTCGTCTCTGGAAAGCGCAAGACGAAACACACATTGTACCCGCCGCGCGCGGCAACCTTTAAAGGGAACCGTTCATGAATCTTGAAGATTTGCTTTGTGCTGACTCGGTACTGATCAACGCGCGCGCAAGCTGTAAAAAGCAGGTGTTACAGCTTCTTGCTGAAAAGGCTTCGGAAAGCTGCGATATGACCGCGCGTGAAATTTTCGATGTCGTTTTGCAGCGCGAAAAGCTGGGCTCCACCGGCGTGGGCAAAGGCGTAGCCATACCACACGGCAAGTTTCCGGGCTTGGACAAAATCGTAGGCGTCTTCGCGCAACTGCACGATCCCATTGATTTTGAAGCCATCGACGATCAGCCGGTTGATCTCGTGTTTCTGCTCATGGCACCAGAACAAGCAGGCGCGGACCACCTTAAAGCGTTGTCCAGCGTTGCGCGTGTGCTTCGCGATAAGGACCGGCTTGAAGCGCTTCGCGGCGCTCAAAAAGCGTCCGACGTGCACAAAGTACTGTGCCAGCGCCTGACACAGGATGTTCCTGAGGCCGACGCTGCCTGAGTTTTTATCGGATGCGCAGGCTTGATTGCGCGTCAAACAGCATCGCATTGGACGATACGAAACCCGCCCGCATCATCTCGCCGGGCTTTGGACGCGATCCCGCAGGGATTTGGATTGTGAGCGGTTCTTCGGTATCTGCGCCCGAATAGGCAAAGCTCACGCCGCCTAACTCTTCAACCACGTCAATGCGTGTTTCAAGCGACGCGTCGCCGTCCGTCGAGAAATGCTCAGGCCGTAAGCCAACCCGGATTTCTTGGCCGGTCTGCAGGCCATCGCCCGCGTTCACGCGAATGTCGGCATCGAAATCATTGAGCTTCACCGACGCTTTTCCGTCGTCGAAACCCGACACTTTTGCGTTCAGGAAGTTCATTTTCGGCGAGCCAATAAAGCCGGCCACAAACTCATTGTCGGGGTTGTTATAGAGTTCCAGCGGTGACCCGACCTGCTCAACGCGCCCGCTGCGCAGAACCACGATCTTATCGGCGAGCGTCATCGCCTCCACCTGATCGTGGGTGACGTAGACCATCGTCGCTCCAATGTCGTTGTGCAATTTCGCAATTTCTAGACGCATCTGCACGCGCAATTCCGCATCAAGGTTAGAAAGGGGTTCGTCGAACAGGAACACTTTCGGTTCGCGAACAATCGCACGTCCGATCGCAACCCGCTGGCGCTGACCGCCGGAAAGCGCTTTCGGTTTGCGTTCAAGAAGGTTTTCCAAATGTAAAATCCCGGCGGCCTTTGCCACCCGCTCATCGATGAGCGCGGGATCGTGGCCCGTCATTTTCAAGCCGAAACCCATATTCTCTTGCACGCTCATATGGGGATAGAGCGCGTAGGATTGGAACACCATCGCGACCCCACGGTCAGCAGCTTCAACCTTGGTGACGTCGTTATCACCGATCTGGACGGTGCCTGATGTTGCGTCTTCAAGACCTGCAACCAAGCGGAGAAGAGTGGACTTCCCGCAGCCCGACGGGCCGACAAACACGACAAATTCGCCGGCGTTGATATCAAGATCGACACCGTGGATGACATCCACCGTGCCGAACGACTTCTTCAAATTTCTCAAAACAACGTCAGCCACTTGTTCCTCCCGTAGCCAATTTAGGGTTTCGGACCCATGCGTATTTTTATGTCATCGACAATCGCGTCTGCGCTTGCCGCTATAAGCTCGCTCCACTGTGTCAGCTTGCTTGGGGCGACCCGAAAAACCGGTGCCGTAATGGAAATGCCCGCCACCAGGCTGCGGTCGCTGTTGAAAATCGGCGCTGCGATACAGTGAATACCGGCCTCATGTTCCTGATTGTCAAAGGCGATGCCTGTCTGGCGAATCTCATCGAGTTCGGCTTCGAGCGCTTTGCCTGAGATTATCGTGCTGTCGGTAAAGCGCTGAAACGCGATTCTGTCGATCAGTGGGCTAAGTGTTTGCCGTGGAAGCACAGACAAAGCCGCCTTTCCCACACCGGTGCAGTAGCACGGCGATGAATGCCCAATCTGTGAGTGCATCCTTACTGACTGAACCGACTCTACCTTGTCGAGATAAAACACTTCTATGCCTCGGAGGACGCCAAGGTGCACGGTTTCGCCGGTCTCGCGGTGTAATTGATGCAAGTGAGGCTCGGCGACTTCCCGGAACTTGCTACGTTCCCAACTGCGCGAAGCAAGGCTCATCAGTCGCATGCCCAGCCCGTAGGTCTGGTCCGGTCGCAGCTCGACAAGGCCTTCTTCGATCAGATTGGAGATCTGGCGGTGGAGCGTGCCTTTTGGTTGCTCCACCATTTGCTCAAGGTCGCGGAAGCGTGGCGGCGTTTGCGCGTCGGCGATCACCTGCACGACGTGCATCGCTTTACCAAGCGTTCCTGTGCCGTCTGTCTGCGCCATTGTTGATGTTCGCCCTTGACTTTTGTCTAAGACTACCCGCAATATTTCGTTCAGTCAAACAAAGTTCCAAATAACGGAACAAGAATGCGTTTTCTGGGAGGTACGCAAATATGGCTCACACTCTACGTACAATTTCTCTTGGGCTCGCGTCAGCGCTTGTCGCATCGGCAGCGTTCGCGAGCGAACTGACAATCACCTTTGACGATCTTGATCCCGCATCGAAGGCTGGATTTGAGGCTGCGGTCGAGGCGTTCAAGGCCGAAAACCCTGACATTGAGGTTTCGGTAAATATTAGCGACCGGGAAGCGCACAAGAACACAATCCGCAATGCGCTACAGACAGATGCGCCGGATGTGATCGCGTGGTACCCGGGCAACCGCATGGCACCATTTGTCGACGCCGGATTGTTTGCAGACATTTCCGATCTTTGGGCGTCAGACCCAAACCTTTCGGCAAGTTTCGAAGCGATCAAGCCGACAATGACGCGCGATGGCAAACAGTGGGGCGTTCCGTACTCCTACTACCAGTGGGGCGTATATTACCGCAAAGATATCTTCGACACGCTGGGTTTGGCAGAGCCAACAACGTTCGATGAGCTTCTGGCCGCTTGCGATACGATGAAGGAAAACGGTGTGACACCGTTCACCATCGGAACCAAGTTTCTTTGGCCTGCTGCGGGCGTATTCGATTACATAAACCTGCGCACCAATGGTTATGAGGTGCACAACGCGCTGACCGCGGGTGAAATCAAATACACGGACGACCGTATCCGCGCGACCTTTGCAAACTGGGAAACCAAGCTTGAGCGTTGTTCGCCTGTCGCAAACCATGCGACGATGAGCTGGCAGGATGCACTTGCGCCATTCGCAAACGGTGATGCTGCCATGTATGTCATGGGCAACTTTGCTGTGTCGGCAATGAAGGATGCTGGTCTGACCAACGATCAGATTGATTACTTCCAGTTTCCCGAAATCACCGAGGGCACGCCACGCGCCGAAGAAGCGCCAGCAGATGCGTTCATGATCCCGGCAAACGCGCGAAACATGGAGAATGCGAAGAAATTCCTCGCCTTTATCGCGCAGCCGGAAATTCAGTCCGAGTGGAATAAGACCATCGGTCAGCTGCCGCCAAATGCAGACGCCGCAATCAACACCGAAGACAAGTTCATCGTTGAAGGCATGCAGACCGTGTCGACGGCATCCGGCGTCGCTCAATTCTTTGACCGCGACGCACCGGCAGCGATGGCCAAAGCGGGTATGGAAGGGTTCCAGCGCTTCATGCTTGATCCGTCCACGCTCGATGAGGTGTTGGCCGAACTCGATCGTGTTCAGGCCGAAGTCTACCAGTGATTGGCTGACATAGGTCGCCGAGCTTCTCTGGCTCGGCGGTCCGCTTTTCCGCTCGTACTCGCCCTCGAGGGGCGGGTCGTCTTTTCCGCAGAAAGATCACGGTGCACGCCATGTCCGCGATTGACGCGCCTTCGGTCCTCGAGACCAGCCAGATTTCCCGAAAATACGATACCGACGCTACGCGGGTAGCGGCGGCAGGGATTGGCCTGATCGCAAGCGCCGCGCTTCTGTTTTTCTTCGTCGATCCGGGCATTGTCCAAGACCTATTCGGTTATGAACAGCGGCGCGATGCGCGGGTGCCTACCTTTGTTATTCGCGTGGTTTTGCTGACCATTTTTGTGGTCTCGGCCTTCATGCTCGCGACGTCCACGTCTTATTACAAGCGCAACAGAGTAAAGGTGGCGCCATGGCTCTTCGTGTCCGTTGGCCTCGCGTTCTTCGCGATTTACGTCATCATCCCGATCTTCCAATCGTTTTCCTATTCGTTCACGCGCTGGGATGGTTTGCGGGATATCAATGGAGTCTGGACCGGGGAGTGGGTGGGCTTCCGCAACTATGCTCTGCTGCTTGAAGACCCAAACTTCTACACCTCACTCATCAACAATGTTTTGTGGCTGGTGCTTTACATGTTGGCCGTGCCTATCGGGCTTGGTATCGCGCTCTTCTTGAACCAGACCATTACCGGCATTCGGATTTACAAGTCGCTTTTCTTCTTCCCGTTTGTGATTTCACAGGTTGTCGTCGGGCTCATCTTCTCCTGGGCTTACAACCCCGATTTCGGCTTGGTAGCCGAAGCTTGGGGATGGTTCTTCTGTGAGGACCGCATCAACATTGTTGGCAATGTCACAACGGTCTGTTCCGTCGATCCGCCGTCGATCCTTGGAAACGAACATACTGCGACCTACGGCATCATCGTCGCCGGCCTTTGGCCGCAGATCGCCTACTGTATGATCCTCTACCTGACTGGACTTAACAACGTTTCTGCCGACCAGATCGAAGCCGGTCGGCTGGATGGCGCAAAGGGATGGAAGATGCTCTGGCATGTCATCCTGCCTCAGCTTCGGCCCGCGACCTTTATTGCCGTCGTCGTTACCGTTATCGGCGCGCTACGCTCCTTCGACATGATCGCGACTATGACCCAGGGCGGACCGTTCGGCTCCACCAACGTGCTCGCCTATTACATGTACGATCAGGCCGTGGGCGAGGGCGTTGGCCGCTACGGGTACGGTTCGGCCATCGCCGTTGTGCTGTTCGCGATCATGCTCGTCTACATCAGCTACTTCCTGTGGCGGATGTACCAAGACGAAAAAGAGGGGCGCTGAACCATGTTTCCCCGCCCCATCGCGAAGTCATCGCCAAGCGTTCAGATTGCTTACAAGTTCGCATTGCCGTTCGCGCTGTTCATCTGGCTGCTGCCGCTTCTCGCGATCTTTTCCACGTCCATTCGCACCGCTGTCGATATCAATACCGGCAACGTATTTGGCATTCCGAGCGAATTCGCACTGTTCCAAAACTATTGGGAAGTGATCTCGCGACCGCGTGCACTCGACTACATGCTGAACACTTTGATCATCACGGTGCCGTCGGTGATTGTGTCGGTTGCGCTTGCGTGCATGACAGGTTACGCTTTGGCGATCTACCGCTTCCGTTGGGCTTTGCCGCTCTTCTTTATCTTTGTAGCGGGTAACTTTGTGCCGTTTCAGATCCTCATGCTGCCCGTCGTTGACCTTTCCACGCGGCTTGAGATGATCAACACGGTGCCGGGTCTTGTGCTGTTTCATGCTGCGTTTCAAACCGGCTTTTGCACCCTTTTTATGCGCAATTTTATAAAAGCACTGCCGTTCGAGTTGATCGAGGCAGCACGCATCGAAGGCGTCGATGAATTCAAGATTTTCTGGCACCTCGTCATGCCGCTCGTGCGCCCTGCGGTAGCCGCGCTTTCGGTGCTGATTTTCACTTTCATCTGGAACGATTTCTTTTGGGCGACGGTGATGCTGCAAGACGATGCACTGCTGCCGATTACCGTCGGCGTGCGCACCCTTAATGGCGAATTTGTGCAGCAGTGGCAGCTGGTGTCAGCTGCATCCTTGCTCGCCGCGGTGCCGCCGGTCGTGATGTTCTTCATCATGCAGAAGCATTTTATTGC